>NZ_JBEBKB010000019.1:0-45016 GCF_040079535.1 Novosphingobium sp.
GGTGGCGGCGGAGCGACCTCGGCTTTCAGTTCCTCAATCTGGTCCTGCGCGGCCACGGCTACGATTTCGCCTACACCGCCCAGCGCACTGGACGCGAGCGGCGGCAGCACCACGTGCGCCGCCGGGGCGGCGTCGATCAGCGCCTGGTTGCGCTGGGCCGGGCCTACGCCTTCGTCAAGCACATCGGGCTTGAATTCGCGTTGGCGCGCGCCCTTGCTGGCGCGGGCGAACAGCCACCAACCGATCAGCAGCACGGCCAGCACCGCACCGGCAAACACCGCCCAATTAGCCTGAACCGTGTCGATCATCCCATTGCCCCTTCGTTATGCACCGACGTTCTTGCGAAACAGCACCCGATCTTCCGGGCCAAAACCCTTGTGCCAGATCACGGTGCCATAGGCCAACAGGATCAGCGGGATCCCGACCAGCAACGATAGCCACCAGGGGTGAATTTGCTGGGTCAGCCAGCCCACCGGAACCGCCGCAGCGGCAGCCCAGACCAAGGGCCAGCGCCAATTGTTGATCCTGGCCCCCAAAATTCGTCCCAGCATCCGCGCCTTCAGCACCGAGGCGACCCCAAGCGAGACCGCCAGGGCCATCGCCGCAGCCGCAGCCTGAAATCGGTCGCTATAACCCAGATCAGCCATCAACCAGATGCCGCCCCAAGTCAGCAGACCCTGCAAAGCGATGGTGAACAATGAAATCAGCAAGTTGGGCAAGCGGGCCAGATAGACCAGCGCGGCTTCGCTAACCACCGCCGTGGCCGCCGCCACTTCAGCCGCCAGCAAAAAGCCCAACGCCCCGGTGCCGCCAACGAAATCCTGACCCACCAGCCGCATCACATCGGGCCCGGGAATACCCAGCGCCAGTGCGATCCCGGCCTGCATCGCGATGATCCAGAAGCCAACCTGGCAAACCTGCGCCGCGATCGCTGCATAATTGCCTTCCTTGAGGTTGCGGGTGATCACCGGCCCCAAAATCGGTTCAAAGCTGGACTTCAGTTTCTGCGGCAGCGAAGCGACTTGCTGGGCCGCGAAATAGACCCCTACTGCGGCCGGCGTGGTCAGGAACCCCAGGATCGCGATATCCAGCCGCCGTGTGCCCCATTCAACCAGATCCGCACCGGCAAGTGGCAAGGAATTCAGCGCCATGCGTCCGATCCGCAAGGGATGCGGCTGCCAGCCGCGCGGCAGGCCGAAGGTGCGGACCAAAGGCACAAATGCCGTTAGCGCGGCAGCATATTTGGCCAGAATGTATGACAGGATCAGCCCGCTTTCAGGGACCAGATAGAGCAAAACCAGCGCAGCCAGCGTTTGCACCCACGGCTCAACCAGTGATCGTGCGCGCACTGTGGCGCCGATATCAAAACGGCAGGCCAGCGCCGCCAGGGCCACCTCGGTCAGCGCGTTGGGCAGCACTGCAAGCGGGATCAGCCGGCCAAGTTCGGAATATTTGCCACTGGGAAACATCAGCACCGGGAGCAGGTAGAGCAGCCCGCCCACCACCAGGGACAGCAGCAACGTCAACACCAGACCATCGGCAACCACGTGCGAACCATCGCGCGGATCTTCGGACAGACGCTGGGCAATTCCGCGGCGTTGGCCCAGCGCACAAAGCTGTGCGGCCAGCTCTACAAACACCAGAGCCGAAGCGTATATTCCTGCTTTTTCAAGCCCATATAGCTGTCCGGTAATGAACAGCAGCGGCGCTGTGCCGCCCAACCGCAGCACAAAGCCCAGGAAATTGGTCCGCCCGCCTTTGGCCAGCGCCTGAATATCCTGCTGCGCCCGATCGGTCACAAAGCTGTCCCTTCGGCCTTGAGCGGACGCGACAGCAGATCGGCAACAACTTGCCTGGCCGGCGCTGCACCCCTCAGCAGCCGGGCAACCGCCGCAACAATTGGCATATCAATCCCGGCCTTTTGGGCCAGTTCATCCAGCACCGGCGCGGTATGCGCGCCTTCGGCAACCGAATTCTTGCCTTCAAGCGCCTGCGCCGCAGAAAATCCTTCTCCCAGCGCTTTGCCAAGCGAGAAATTCCGGCTTGCCGTGGAAGAGCAGGTCAGCACCAGATCACCCAGCCCACACAGCCCCGCCAGCGTTTCGGCGCGGCCGCCCCGAGCCAGCCCGAAGCGCAGCATTTCGGCATAGCCGCGCGCGATCAGGGCAGCGCGGGCGTTCTGTCCAAGGCCAAGGCCTTCAACCACGCCGCATGCGATTGCCAGCACGTTTTTGACTGCGCCGCCAATCTCTGCGCCAATGACATCGTCCGAATAGTAGGGCCGAAGCGCAGGTCGCGAGAGTATTGGGGCGATCCGATCCCACTGCGCTTCGCCCCCTGCGCAGGCCAGCGTTACTGCGGTTGGCAGGCCGGCTGCCACTTCGTGGGCAAAGGTTGGACCCGATAGGACAGCCAGTTGCGCACCTGGAACCGCAGCGGCAGCAACATCGGCCATCAGCCGCCCGGTTCCGGCCTCAATCCCCTTTGCACACAAAACCAGATCGCTGGTCCCAGCTGGCAGACCGCCCAGCACGCGGGCCAGATGCTGCGCCGGGCAGACCACCAGCACCGCAGACAGCCCGGCAAGATCGCCCAGCTGGGTCGTGGCCCGGATCAGCGGGTTCAAGCTTGCGCTGGGCAGGAACAGGCTGTTGGAATGCAGCGTGTTGATCTGCTCAACCAGATCGGGTTCGTGGGCCCAGATCAACACGTCGGAGCCATCGCTGGCCATCGCCTGCGCCAAGGCCGTACCCCAGGCACCCGCCCCGACAATTCCGATTGTACGGCTCATGCCTTTATCCCTGCACCGCGAACCGGCGCGGCATCGGGATCGAGCGGCCAGCGCGGGCGGGCCAGAAAATCGAGCGGGTCATTTTGGCCCAGCCGTTCAATCCCCGCCCAGGCGATCATCGCTGCGTTATCGGTGCACAGCGAAAGTGGCGGGGCCACGAAAGGCAGGCCGTGCTGCGCTGCCAGAGATTGCAATCCGGCGCGGATCGTCTGGTTGGCGGCAACCCCGCCAGCCACCACCAGCGCGGCTGGTTTATCAATCGAACCAAGCGCCTTGGCCGTACGATCCAGCACACAATCGAGCGCCGCCTGCTGAAACGAGGCCGCCAGATCGGCATCGGCATGAAGCGCGGTTTCCTTTGCCCGCAGCACCGCGCTTTTAAGGCCGGCAAAGCTGAAATGGGGTTCCGCCGTGCCCAGCAGCGGACGCGGCAGCTTTACCCTGCGCGGATCGCCCAGCCGCGCCAGCCGTTCGACTGCCGGCCCGCCGGGATAACCCAGCCCCAGGATCTTGGCGGTCTTGTCAAAAGCCTCGCCCAGGGCATCGTCAATCGTGGTCGCAAGGCGGCGATATTGCCCTACCGCCTTGACCAACAGAAGCTGGCAATGCCCGCCAGAAACCAGCAGCAACAAATATGGAAATTGCAGCGAAGCATCGGCAAGCCGGGGCGATAGCGCATGGCCTTCAAGATGATTGATCGCGATCAGCGGCTTGTCCGATGCCATGGCCAACGCCTTGGCCGTAACCAGCCCCACCATCACGCCGCCGATCAACCCCGGCCCGGCGGTGGCCGCCACTGCATCAACCTGCGCCAGCTTCATTCCGGCATCGTCCAGCGTGGCTGCGATCAGCGGGGCCAGCCGATCCGCATGCGCGCGGGCGGCAATTTCGGGGACCACCCCGCCGTAGGGACGATGGAATTCATCCTGCGAGGCGATCCGCTGCGCGATGATCCGCCGGTTACTGTCCACCAGCGCCGCTGCCGTTTCGTCGCACGACGATTCAATGCCCAGAACAATGCCCATTCCCACTTTTCCTTAGTGACATTGCGCACTAGCACAAGCAGCCATGCCGCAACGTCTCCTAAAGCTTGGTACCCGCAACTCCCCGCTCGCCATGGCCCAGGCGATGGAGGCCCGTGAACGTCTGATTTCCGCGCACCCCGGACTTGAAGTTGAACTTGTTCCCGTGGTGGCCAGCGGCGACAAGGTGCTTGATAGGCCGCTGGCCGATATCGGCGGAAAGGCGCTGTGGACCAAAGAGCTTGATTCCTGGCTGATCGCCGGTGAGATCGATCTTGCGGTGCATTCGCTGAAGGATGTTGAAACGCTGCGCCCGGCGCAAATCGTGATCGCGGCGGTCCTCCCGCGTGAGGATGTGCGCGATTGCCTGGTGGGGGCAGCATCGCTGGCCGATTTGCCGCCCGGTGCCCGGATTGGCACCAGCGCCCCGCGCCGTGCCGCACAGGCGCTTAACCTTCGGCCTGATTGCGTGGTGGTGGGGATCCGCGGCAATGTTCAGACCCGCCTGGCCAAATTGGCGGCAGGAGAGGCCGATGTCACCTTGCTGGCGCTGGCCGGGCTTAATCGGTTGGGCCGGGCTGAACTGGGCACGCCGCTTAATCCGCGCGATTGGCTGCCCGCCCCTGGCCAGGGCGCGATTGCAATCGAAGCACGGGCCAATGATCCGCAAACCCGCGCGCTGCTGGCCGCGATCGATCACCAGCCCACGCGCCATGTGGTTGAGGCCGAACGTGCATTGCTGGCGGCGCTGGGCGGTAATTGCCACAGCCCGATCGCCGTGCTGAGCGAACTGGTCGGCAATACAATCGCCATGCGTGCCGCCTTGCTTAGCCCCGATGGTGCTGAAAAGGTTGAGGCCCGGATCAGTTTTCCGGCCCGCGACAGCCACGGTCCGCGCGCGCTGGCCGATCAATTGCTGGCCCAGGCCGGCCCCGCGATCCGCGCTCACTTCGATCCACCGCAGAAGGGGTAAAGCCATGGTCCCGCTGATCGTCATCCGCCCCCAGCCCGGCAATGCCGCAACGGTGGCGGCGGCACAGCGATTGCGGATGGAAGCGCACGGGTTTGCGCTGTTTGAAATGATACCGAAAAGCTGGGAAGCGGCAATCCCCGGCCAGCACGACGCGTTGCTGATCGGCAGCGGGCAAGTATTCCGGCTGGGCGGGACCGGGTTGGCCGGCCTGAAAAATGTTCCAGTCTATGCCGTGGGCGATACCACTGCTGAAGCCGCGCGGGCCGCAGGTTTTGTGGTTGCAGCGGTTGGCGAAGGCAGCATGCAGGCGCTGCTAGGATCAATCGCACCGGGCCATCGCCGCCTGCTGCGCCTGACCGGGGAAGATCGGATCACGCTGCAGCCACCCAAAAACGTCCGGATCGAAGAACGGGTGGTGTATCAGGCCAAGGCTGCGCCTTTGCCGCCCGAACTGGCCCAAATGCTGGCTGGGCCGGCGATTATCGCCCTGCATTCGGCAGAAGCCGCCCGGCATCTGGCGGCACAGTGCGTTACCCACGGCATCAAACGCGCGCGGCTGCGGCTGGCCGTCCTTTCACAGCGGATTGCAGCGGCTGCTGGCGATGGCTGGGGCGAAGTGGCCGTGGCGTCTTATCCCGAAGACAAGGCACTGCTGGCGCTGGCCGGGCAAATGTGCCAAGACCCATGGCCGGCGGGTCGCACTGTCTGAAGTTAATTGCAAAGCACGCATGCCAGAAGACTATTACACCTCGCGCGCTGTGCGCTCAGGCCCCTCGCTTAAAGCCATGATGCTGGCAGGATTGCTGTCCTTTGCTGGCGGCGCGGCGCTGATCGGATATCTGGTTTGGGACGGCGATCTGCAACTTGGGCAAAATAATACCGCCCCGCAGGTTGCCGCAGGCCCCGGCGCTGCTGCAGCACCAAGTGCCAGCACCGCCGCACCGGCCGCGATCGATCAGCATATTGCCACGCTGGAACAGCGGCTTGCCCGGCTTGATCTGCAGGCCGCCGCATTCGGTGGCAGCTCGGTCCGCGCCGAAAGCTTGCTGGTGGCGCTGGCGACACGCCGCGCGATTGAGCAAGGCCAGCCGCTGGGCTATCTGGAAAGCCAGCTTACCACCCGGTTTGGCGCGGCCCGGCCCGATGCCATCAAAGTGGTGATCGCCGCCGCCAAAAACCCGGTAACGCTTGATATGTTGGCTGCCCAACTGGACGATCTGGGCCCGGCATTGCTGGGCGAAGCGCACGATGAAAGTTCGTGGCAGAAATTTGCCCGGACCATCTCCAACCTGTTTGTGGTCCAGCACAGCGATGGTGCCGCACGTCCGGCCGAGCAGCGCATGGAACAGGCCCGGCTGCTGTTGCGCAGCGGCCGGATCGAAGAAGCGATCCGGCAGATTTCACAATTGCCCGGCAGTTCAGCGGCAAACGGCTGGATCGAGAAAGCCCGGCGCTATGCCGCAGCCCAGGCCGCACTGGCCCAGATCGAACAGGCCGCACTGGATGAGCCTGCGCTGCTTAAAAGCGGCGAAGGGGAAATGGTCCAGCAACCGGGGCTTGAGGCATCCTCAACCCCGCCTGCTATGGAAACGCCCAAGCCTTAAGCCTTATGCCCTGAGCAACTGCGGCAAATCGCCGGACATCCCGCGCGCTTCATCCATGAACAGCCGTTTGAGCAATCCGGTGCGCTGAATCACCCCCATGCCCAGCCGCCGGATTGCGCTGGGGATCCGGCCGGGAATGCCAAACACGCGCACCAGCGCATCGGTGGTGGCCATCACGGTCGTGCTATCCAGACTGCGCCAGCGTTCATATCTGGCTAGTAGCTGCGCGTCGCCGGGTTCAAGCCCCAGGCGCATGCCATCGGCCAGCACTTCAACCAGGCAGCCCACATCGCGTAGCCCCAGGTTCAGCCCCTGCCCGGCGATCGGGTGCATTCCATGCGCGGCATCGCCCACCAGCGCCAGCCGGTGATCCACGATCCGGGGTGCATGGTGAAAATTCAGCGGATAGCTCATGCGCGGGGCGGCCAACTGTATCTTGCCGAAAATGCCTTCCATCCGCCCGGAAATCTCACTCAGAAACTGCGCATCGCTAAGCGCGATCACGCCCTTGGCGTCCTTTTCATCGACGGTCCAGACCACGGCTGACCGGTGCCGGCCATCGGGCAGATCCAACAGCGGCAGCAGGGCCAGCGGGCCAGCCGGAAAGAAGATTTCCCAAGCCACCCCGCCGTGCGGCTGCTCGTGGGTGATCGCGGTAACCATCGCGCGGTGATGATAGTCCCACTTGGCGCTGGAAAGCCCGGCCTCTAGCCGGGTGGGGGATTGGCGTCCTTCGGCCCCGATCAGCAACGCGCCTTCAAGCATGCGGCCATCGCTGAGGGTTACGGAAACACCGTGATCGCCGCGCTCGCGCTCCACCGGTTCCACTCCGCTGGCCCAGGCAATCGCCGATTCTTCGCGCGCGGCTTCAAACAGGGCCATGCGAATATCGCGGTTGGCGTACATCCGGCCCAACGTGCCATCGCCCGCGCCGGGTTTGAAATCGATCCGGCCCGGTTTCATCCCATCGGTTACCGCAATTGCTTCGATCGGACAGCCAAGCGGATCAAGCCGGTCTTTCAGTCCGATGTTGCCAAACAGGTTCCAACTGGCGGTGGAGATTGCAGACGCGCGGCCATCGACGCCCTCTGCTGTCAACTCTTCTGGCTTGGCCTTATCAACCACATGGCTGGTAATCCCCTGCTTTGCCGCAGCAAGTGCCAGGGTCATCCCAACCAGGCCGCCGCCAAGAATAACCAGATCGCGTTTTTCAGCCATGGCTCGTCCTCAATTCGCGCAGGTGTTGCGCGCACCGCCATCGATATCCAGGCAGCGTCCATCAAAACTGCCGTCGGTCACCCCAAGGCCCAGGATCGCCGCCAGCGTTGGGGCGATGTCTATGGTTTCGACCGGCTGGGGCTGCTCAAACCGGGCAATCCCCTTGCGCCAGAACAGCATCGGCACCCGCCGATCATAGTCCCACGGGCTACCATGCGTAGCAATATAGGATCCCGGCATCGGTTCGGGGATCGGCGTAATCCCGCGCGCCAGCAGGATCACCACATCGCCCGACCGGACCGGATCCCACGATGCGCGGGCGCGGTCCTTCAGGTTCCAGTCCTGGGGGTTACCGCTGGGTAGCGGGGTCTGGGCCAGCTCTTTTGAACTATAGGCGGCGGCAACCTGCGGATTGGCCCGCACCACTGCCAGCAGCGCGTCGATTGCGCGGGTCCGGTCGGCCGGGCTAAGCGCGCGGTTGACAAAATAATCACCGCCTTCGCCAAAAACCAGCGTGGCATCAGTAACGATCAGGCCGGTTCGCGCTGCAACGGCGTTGGACAGCTCCTTGGGGCCCAGCGATGCGTCCACCCTGACCGCGCCGGGATAGGCCTGCAAATCGGCGCGTTCAGGGGTATCAAGGCCGCCGTGATCGGCCGAAAGCACCACCAGATAATCGATCCCGCGTTGATCAAGGTGGTTCAGAAGGCGCCCGATTGTCTTGTCCAGCTCGGCCATCTGGATGCACATTTCCAGACCTTCGGTGCCAGTGGCGTGGCCGATGTAGTCGGTTGCCGAAAGGCTGACCGAAAGCACATCGGTGGCTGCGCCCTGGCCCAGCGCCATTTCATCGACCAGCGCATTGGCCAGATTGACCGTGGCGCTATCCATTCGCGGTGATGCGCGAAACAGATCGGGCTTGCCCTTTGGCAGCGCGAACGCGCCGGTCCCGACTGCGCTTTTGCCCACAGCGATCGCCTGATTGGTGGGTTGGCAATTGTCCGGCAGCGCAAATGGTTTGGCGCCTTTGGCCAGCAGCTTGGTGATAGCCGCATTTTCACGCGTCGCGGCGGGAGAAAGCGTGCCGCCCTTGAACGTGGCAAAGCCGGCGCCCTTCCACCAGTAGCCAGCATCGATTTTGTGCCCACCCATCATCACAACCGAACGATCCTTGGCCGAAACTGCCACGTTGCGGCTCGCCGGGTTGGCGGCTTTGAGGTATTCCCCCAGGGTCGGCACCTTGAGGTGGTAGGCCGAAACCACTGGATTTTTCGGACTGGAAGCCGGATCGCGCTCATCCTCGGCGCAGTAGATTGGCTTACTGCCGCGCGGGCCATCGGGTTCAAACCAGGTGTTGGCGATGATCCCGCTGCGCGCCGGGCGAACGCCGGTCAACAAGGTTGAATGGCCGGGGCAGGTTTCGGTTGCCGCATGGGCTTGATAGCCCGATGGAAACACCGCGCCTTGCTGAAGCCGGGCCAGCCCGCGGCGATAGCTGCTGCGATATTCAGCAAACAGATCGGCCGAATACTGATCGACCGAAATCGCCACAATCAGCTTGGGCGGCTGGGCCGACATTGCCGGGGCCGGCTTGGCCAGGCCCTGCACCGAAACCAGGCCAAATGCAGTGGTGATGGCAAGAACAAGCGGAACAATCGGACGACGCATCAGCATTCCTTGAATTTTGCGGCCAATATGGGCACAGCCCTGATGGCCTTGGCGCGCGCGATAGGCAATAGCGCTGGCAGTGAAAATGGAGTGTCTTCGGCATGCAGCGCTATCGCCGGTTTGTTACCGCCCTGCTGCACTTGCTTGCCCTGCTTGTTGCGGTTCCGGCTGCTGCGCAGGAACTGCCGCCGGCCCCCCCGCAGTCCACCCATATCAAGGCCGAGCTGATCGGCGAATCGCGCTATGTTGCGCCCGGCGGCACACTGCTGCTGGCAATCAGGATGACGCCCGAGACGGGCTGGCATGGTTATTGGCAGAACCCCGGCGATGCCGGCCTGGGGATAGAGCTATCGCTCGATTCCAGTGCCCTGAAACGTTCGTTTTCGGTTGGCCCGCTGCAATACCCGGTTCCCAAAACGCTGATTGTCCAGGGGCTGATGAACCACGTCTATTACGGCGAATATGTCGTGCTGGTCCCAGTGATGGCTGATCGCAAGGCGGATGGGGCCTATCCCTTGGCAATCACCGCCCGCTGGCTGGCCTGCACTGACAAGATTTGCGTACCCGAAATGGCCCGGCTTTCGCTTGATGGCGGGATTGCTGTCAGCACCAAGGTCGGTGCGCTTGACCCCCGCTTTGACACCTGGCGCGCCGCCCTGCCGGCACCGCTGGGTAGCAAGGCCAGCTATGCTGTTGCCGGACAAAAGCTGCGCGTGGCGATCCCGCTGCCGGCCTCGGTAGTGATCGATCAGCCGCATCTGTTCGTGGCCAGCGAAGGCCAGATCAAATATGCTGCGCAGCAACGGTACACCCGCGACGGCGATCTGCTGGTTGTGGAGCTGGAGCGCGCCGCCAACGCCCCGCCGCTTGGCGCGCTTGGTGCCGTGCTTCGGCTGGGTAGCGGGCCAGATGGCCTCACCATTGCGGCGCAGCCTGGACCGGTCCCGGCCGGCGGAACCCCGCTCAGCCAGGGCCCGGCGCTGGGCTGGCTGTTGCTATCCGCACTGCTGGGCGGGCTGCTGCTAAACGTGATGCCCTGCGTTTTCCCGATCCTAAGCCTCAAAGCGCTAAGTCTGGCGCGCGCTGGTGAAAGCGAAGCGCAGGCCCGGGCCGAAGGGCTGGCCTATACCGCAGGCGTCATGCTGGCCTGCCTGGCATTGGGCGGCTTGCTGCTGGCCCTTCGCGCAGGCGGCGAACAAGTTGGCTGGGCATTCCAGCTGCAGGAACCGCTGGTGGTGGCCGGGTTGCTACTGCTGGCAGCCGCGATCACCGCCAACCTTGCCGGGCTGTTTGAATTCGCGGTGCCAGGATTTGCTGATGCGGGTTCGCCGCAAACCGGAACCTGGGGGGCATTTGCCACCGGGCTGTTGGCGGCATTCGTCGCCACGCCCTGCACCGGGCCGTTCATGGCCGCAGCGATGGGCGCGGCGTTGCTGCTGCCGGTGGCCCCGGCGCTGGCGCTGTTTGCCGCACTTGGGCTGGGGCTTGCGTTGCCGTTTCTGCTGCTGGCCTTTGCCCCGGCACTGCGCCGCATGCTGCCCAAACCGGGCGTCTGGATGGTCTGGTTCCGCAAAGTGATGGCGGTGCCGATGGGGCTGACCGTGCTGGCCCTGCTGTGGCTGGCCAGCCGGGTGGCGGGCAGCGGCTTTGCTTTGGCTGGTGGGCTGCTGGCTTTCATTCTGATCGCACTGCTGATCGTGGTGGGACGCCGCCAGCGTAGCGGCCTGGCTGCCGGAATGCCGATCTGGCTGGGACTGGCCGCGCTGGCCGCCGCCTTCGCATTTGGCATGCCGGGCATGGTCCGCCAGGGCAGCGCGGCCAATGCCGGTGTGCTGAACGCACAGCCCTTCAGCGAAGCCTCGCTGGCCAAGGCCCGGACCAGCGGTAAGCCGGTCTTCGCTTATTTCACCGCCGACTGGTGCCTGACCTGCAAGGTTAACGAGGCCGCCGCGATCGAGCTTGAGGAAACCCGCGCTGCATTTGAAAAGTCTGGCGTTGTGGTGTTGCGCGGCGATTGGACCCGGCGCGATCCGGCAATCACTCGCTATCTTACAGCGCGCGGCGCTGCCGGTGTTCCGCTGTATATCTGGTATCCTGCTGGCGGCGGCGCACCGCAGCAACTGCCGCAGGTGTTGACCCCGGCCCTGTTGGCCGGATTGGCTACAAAAACCAGAAGCGATTAACCCCGCTCTCGTCATCCTCGATCCTGACCGGACGGCCAGCAACCTTGCCCCCGCGCAGCGCAGCACAGATCGCTGGATCGCTGCTGTTGGCCATCACCCGCGCATCTCCGGCCCGCGCCACCAGCGTGGCTACCTCGCCGCCCTTGCCCGGCTGGATCGTGAACGTTTCAGCCGCCGCCTCTCCATCCAGCGTATCCAGCACCCGCCATTGCGGCTTGATCTTTTCCAGGCTCTGCCAGCGGCTTGTCCGCCAATCCGCAGGCGCTGTCGAATAAACCCCGGCGGCATATTTGCTCATAATCCCGCCATTGGCACCAACCAGCACCATGCCGCCCGGATTGGCCCGGCAACGCGCAACCGCTTCAGCGATCGAATGGCCAACATAATTGTTCCCGGCCCCGCCAAAAAACGGCAGC
Organism: Novosphingobium sp.; assembly: GCF_040079535.1. Lineage (GTDB taxonomy): Bacteria > Pseudomonadota > Alphaproteobacteria > Sphingomonadales > Sphingomonadaceae > Novosphingobium. Next base: position 11,876 of record NZ_JBEBKB010000019.1, read on the forward strand.
CCCCCAGTCAAGGTCCAGCCGCGCGGATCATCGCGGTCCAACCCAAAGGCATCCAGCAAGTTGAAAACGGGGATTGCAAAGCACGAATAAAGATCTGTTGCGGTTATATTTTCCCAGCTCACACCAGAAACCTCAAGTGCAGTTGATATTGCCGCAACGGCCGCCGGACTCTGCTCGATACTGGCGCGGGTCAGCATTGCCGGTTCGGCGCAGTCCGCCACGCCGTGGATATGGACCCAGCGGTCTTCGGGCACACCCAGCCGGCGCGCTTCAGCAACACTGGCCAGAATGATCGCTGCGCCTTGGTTGACCTGATCGCGCGATACCACCAGCCGCCCGTATGGTTCTGCGATCAGCCGGTTACGCTCGGTCAGCTCGGCCAGCTCGGCCACTGTCCGGGCGGTTGGCGCGGCGCTGTGCGGGTTGCGTGCGGCCACTTGAGTGAAAGGGGCGAACAGCTTGCCAATCTCGGTGCGATAGTCTGCCAGACTTAGCCCCAGCCGCTCACGCCGGACATTTTCGGCCAGGGCATAGCCGCCGATCGGGGCCGCCACACCGTGTCGGATCGCGGTCATGTCCACCACGCCTTCATAGCCTGATCCGCGATCTTCCAGGCTGCCGCGCCGGGTTTCAGACCAATCGCGGGTTTCGCCGCGGGCCAGCAGCGCCCGCATGGTCGAGATCGCCTCTGATCCGACAATCGCCGCCATCTTGCTGCGCCCGGCCGCAATCTCGCTGGCCAGCTCGCCCACCAGCCGCTGCGGCCCCTGTCCGCCAACCACTTCCAGGATTGCCCGATCCGGATTGGCCCCGGCCCGGCGCGCGGCTGAACGCGGTGTATTGTTTGAATGGCCGAACGGCGCGGTATAGCGCGTGGCCGAAATTTCAAACTGGCGGATTGCGGCGACAGTATCCAGCGCCGGTGCTAGGCTCTTTTTGGCATGGGCATCGGCCATCGCAGCCTTCAGCGCATCACCCGCCAGATCCATCGGCGATCGTTCAAGATAGCCCGGCTCTCCAACGCGTTCGGAAACCTGCCCGGCCCCGATGATAACCGGCGTTCTATCGTCCATCACAGCACCTGCCCATCATCAACCGTCAGCACCGCACCAGTGATATGCGCCGCAGCATCCGAAGCCAGCAGCAGCAGCGGTGCATCCAGCGCGGTGATCGGGCACATCCGTTTGCGGTGAAACGCAGCAACTTGCGCCTTTCCGCCATCGCTATCGAACCAATCACCGCCAATTTCGGTGCGGATATAGCCCGGCTGGATGGTATTGACGTTGATCCCCTGGCGCACCCATTCGCGTGCAAACTGGCGGCCCAGATGGGCAACCCCGGCCTTGGTTGCGGCATAGGCGGCATCGCCCTGCCCGGTCATTTCAGCGGTGATCGATCCAATTAATACAACCCGTCCGCGTCCATTCGCCTTGAACTCCGCCGCGATCATCCGGCGGGCGCCCTCACGCGCGGTCAGATAAAGCCCGATGAAATTGGTGTTCACCACGCTGGCCACATCAGCCACGGCCAGATCGATCGAACGCCCGGCCACGGCGATACCGGCATTGGCGATTACGGTATCGACCGTGCCCCATTTCGCTTCGGCAGCGTCATAGGCCGCCTTGATCGATCCCTCATCCGTCACATCCATGGCCACCGCCAGCGCGGCATCGCCCAATTCCGTCCCCAGTTCGGCAAGCCGGTCCACCCGCCGCGCACCAATCACCACCCGCGCGCCGTGGGCCGCAAACAACCGCGCGAAATGCGCTCCAAAGCCCGATGATGCACCGGTAATCAGGACTATCCGCCCCGCCATTTGTCTCGCCATTATGCCACTGCCCCTTGCCATGGATCGCCAGCATGGCGGGCGCCGCGCCATAAATAAAGCGCGCGCCGATCCTCTCCGCAATTTTCGTGCTGATTTTATCAAGTTTGATCGCGGTCAAGGCAGTGCGGCAAGGGCTATGCGATCAAACAGCAACAAGACGGTGACAATCACGCGACCCCGATTGGCGCCGCCTTGGCCAATTCTCCCCACCTGGGGCGGCTGATCCTAACGGACAGCCGCTCTTTTTTTCCGCGCAGCGCCCCCGAAATTCAAACGGCAGAGCTGAACCGCCGCGCCGAATCCTGGCGATACGGATCAAACAGCGCGGCAATGGTGCGGGCATAAGGCAGGCCTTGTGGCCTTATCCGCAGCAAATCCCCATCGCGCTCTACCAGTCCGCTTTTCGCAAAGGGGGCCAGCGCTGCACTCACTTCGTGCTGCAGGTCAGCCTCAATCCTCGCCTCCCCCTGGCACAGCAAAGCCTCGATCACCGCGCCGCGCCGTTGATCGTCTGCGCTGCGGCGGATACCATGCGCGGCAGGCAGCTGATCTTGCGAAAGCAGCATCCGGTAGCGCCCGGCGTTTTTCTCGTTCTGGATCAGCAGATCAGGGAAATTGCCAATCGCCGAGGCGCCAAGTCCGATCAGGGTCTGGGCCTGATCGTCGGTAAAACCCTGAAAGTTGCGCCGCAGCCGCTGCTGGGAAGCCGCCTGGGCCAGCGGATCTTGCGGCTTGGCAAAGTGATCAAAACCCACCGCGACATATCCGGCCCCGGTCAGATAGCGATAGCCAAACGCCGCCATGGCAAAGCGCGCGGCTTGATCGGGCAGCTGACTGCCATCGATCCGGCGCTGGCGCGGCAGCAGGTGCGGCACATGGGCATATCCGAACAGCGCAATCCGGTCTGCGCCAAGTTCAACAGTGCGGGCCAGGGTTGCTTCAAGCTGGTCCAGCGTTTGGCCCGGAAGCCCGTACATCAGATCGAAGTTGAGCGATGAAATGCCGCTGCGGCGCAGCAGATCGGTGGCCCTGGCCAGATCGGCATCGGGCTGAACCCGGCCGATTGCGGCCTGCAGATCAGGGTCAAAAGTCTGAACCCCAAGGCTGGCAAAACGCACCCCGATCCAGCCCAGCACCTGCCCCCATTCCTCGGTCAAAGTGCGCGGATCGAGTTCGATTGACCAATCCGGATTTTCCAGCGGCATGTGCAGCGTCAACGCATCGATCAACCGGACGAAATCGGTGGGCGCAATCGCATTGGGACTGCCCCCGCCAAAGGCCACCCGGCGCACTGCCACCGATTGTTCCAGCCGGACGCCGCTCAGCGCTATTTCGCGGTGCAGCGCATCAAGATAGCTGGACAGCCGGTGGGCCTTGTTGTTGGCGGCGGTGTTGCAGCCGCAGTACCAGCAGATCTGCTCGCAAAACGGGATATGCAGATAAAGCGAAACGTCGCCGGTTGCGCGCCGCAGCGCTGCATCAAGATCGCCGCTGCCCAGATCCGGACGAAATTCAGCGGCAGTTGGAAAGCTGGTATAACGCGGCACCGGCCGGGCCAGCAGATCGGGGTAATAGTTCCACATCGTGGTATTCAATAGCTGGCACAATCACCGATTCATTGCGCAGGCTCAATTTCCTTTAGCAACCTTTTGCGGCTGGAACCGGCATGGCAACCCTTGATACAGCAGCCGTTCTCACTGCTTGCAGGGGCCTGACTGCCGCCGGGAACTGGCACCAGCAACACCTGTCCATCGCCGCTGCACATCGGCATCAGGATCGTGCCCGCAGCAGGCGCCGAAACGTTGAGCGCCAGCGGAAGCAATGCGATCAGGCCAAGCATGCTGGATCTGCTCATGCCGGTCTATCCTCGTCATCATCGATCAGGATCCGCGCCGCGGCCCCATCCAGATCATCAAACTGTCCGCGCCTTAACGACCAGAAGAACGCCGCCAGCCCCAATGCTCCCAGCCCCAGCGCCACCGGAATCAGGATCGCCAGACCGTTCACCGCGCAGCCCTTGCCAACCGCAGTGAATTGGCGATCACGATCAGCGAGCTGGTGGACATCGCCGCAGCGGCCAGCAGCGGTGTAATCAACCCGGCCATCGCCAGCGGGACTGCCAACAAGTTGTAGCCGATCGCCAGGGCGAAGTTCTGTTTCACCACCGCCATGGTCCGCCGCGCGCTGCGCACTGCGGCCGGGATCACCGCCAGGCCATCGCCCAAAAACACCAGATCGGCCGCCTGCCGCCCGACATCGCTGGCGCTGCCCGGCGCGATCGAAGCATTTGCTGCGGCCAGTGCCGGGCCATCGTTAAGTCCATCGCCCGCCATCAACACCTTGTGGCCCTGCGCCTGAAGCGCGGCGATGGCGGCCTGTTTTTCTTGCGGGGTAAGCCCGGCTTGCGCGGCAAGGCCCAGTTCGCGCGCCACTTCGTCCACCGCGGCGCGATTGTCGCCCGAAAGGATCGAGGCTTCGATCCCCAGTTTTCGCAAATCTGCCAGCGCGGCGACGGCATCGGGGCGTAGCCGATCGGCAAAGGGGATCAGCCAGGTCGGCTCTCCTGCCACGTCAAGCGTGGTGGCGATGCCGCTGGCTGCATCGGGCCGGCGCAGCGATACCGCCCTGCCTTGCCACAGTGCGCGCACACCCAGCCCCGGCGTTTCGCTGACATCGCTCAACGTAGCTGCCAAAACACCGCGCGCCATCAGCGCTTCAGCCAGCCCGCGTGAAATTGGATGCCGGCTGTGCGATGCCAGCCCCAGCGCCACTTCAGCGCAGTGGCGCGGCAGAGCTTCCAGCACCAGCGGATCGGGCAGCGGCCTGCCCAGGGTGAGCGTGCCAGTCTTGTCAAGCAGCGCGCGATCCACCGCGGCGAGCCGTTCCAGCGCCGCGCCGTCCTTGACCATCACTCCGCGCTTCAACAATGCGCTACAGGCCACCACCTGTGCCACCGGCACCGCCAGACCCAGCGCGCAGGGGCAAGTGATGATCAGCACAGCAATCGCATAGACCAGCGATTGGTGAATGCCGGCCCCAGCCGCCATCCAGCCCACGAAAGTCAGCGCCGCAAGCGAATGGACAGCTGGCGCATAGAGCCTTGAGGCGCGGTCCGCGATCCGCACATAGGCGCTGCGGACCTGGCCCGACGCTTCCATCAGCCGGGCAATTTCGGCCAGCGCGGTGCCGGTGCCAGTTGCTGTCACCTTGACATCGACCGGGGCTTCAAGGTTAAGCGTACCGGCCAGCGCCGGATCGCCAGCAGTCAGCGCAATCGGTTTGCTTTCCCCGGTCAGCAGCGATTGATCAAAGCGGCTGGCTCCGCTGATCACTTCCCCATCTGCCGCCAGCCGTTCACCAGCGGCAACCCGCATCACCATGCCGGGCACAAGATCGGCTGCGCCAAGCCATTGCACGGTGCCTTCCCGGCCCACCACCATCGCCCCGGCAGCGGCCTGGCGCAGCAGGCCATCCACCCCGGCCCGCGCGCGATCACGCATCATCGCATCCAGCGCGCGCCCGGCCAGCAAGAACAGCAGCAGCATCAAGGTGCCATCAAACCAGGCGTCCTGCCCGTGGTTCATTGTTTCATACAGCGAAAGCCCGGTGGCCAGCGAAACCCCGATCGAAATCGGCACATCCATATTGGTCGTGCGGCGCTTTAGCGCGCCCCAGGCCGAGGTGAAAAACGGACGGCCCGAATAGAGGATCGCCGGCACCCCGATCGCTGCCGAAAGATAGTGGAACAATTCCTTGGTGGGCCCTTCTGCGCCCGACCAGATGCTGACCGACAGCAGCATCACGTTCATACAGGCAAAGCCCGCCACGGCCAGCGGGGCCAGCAACGGCTTTACCGCCGATGGCGGCGCGGCCAGATCATCGCCGCGCGGCTGGCTGGCAAATCCCGCCAGGCTTAGTGCTTCGATCAGCTGCGGCTGGGCTAATCCGGCATCATGATCTACCCGCACCTGCCGCGCGGTCAGATTGACCCGCGCCGATGTGACGCCGCAAACCGCTGTCAGTGCGCGTTCAACCTTGGCCATGCAGCCGGCGCAATGCATGGCGGGAACCACCAAAACGGTGCTGGCCGTGGCAGCATCCGCAGATCGAAGCGGGGCGCTGCTCACTTGAGTTCCTGATCGCTCCGCCACACTTGCCCGCCAGCCCGCACGGCAAGCCGCAAGTACCAGCGCCCAGCCGCCAGCGGCTGGGCCGAGACATAGCTTCCATCGCCGCCGCGTTTGAACGTCAGCGGCTGATCGGCCATCCGGCCCAGCGGATGGCGGGCATCGCCTTGAACAATCACTTCGCCCTGAGGCAGCCCGGCCAGCACGATCACCACCCGGCCATCGCTGCGGCGGTGGGACGCCGCGCTCCAGCCCAAGGCCTTCTGGCGATCGGCTTCGCGCAGCCAGCCATTGAATTTTTGGCTGGCGACGTATGAGTTTTCAACCACAACCCCGCCAAAAGTGCGGCTGGCAGCGCGGGCCATGATCACGTTGACCGTGACCACCACCGCGAAAAACGCGACGATGATTATGGTGAAGTGCCGCCCGGTAAATGGGCCGCTTGTGAATGCACGGATCATTGCTGGTCCCCTTCCTCGCCCGCATCGGGGGCATCAAACCGTTCTTCGTTGGTATCGCCGCCGCCTTCGGCATCGGTGGCGGTAAGCACGAATTCAAACTTCTGCTCAGCCGTGCCGCGCGGCGCCGCAATATAGATCCGCACCGGCAAGACCTGATCCGCCGGGGCTGAGAATTCAAGCACCCGCGCAGCGGCCTCGCGTGGCATATCATCGCTCCACATCACGGCACCGGGCAGGCCCTTCAGGCTGATTTGCATCGGCCGAACCCGCCCTTCCATGTTAAGCAACTTGACCGTGTAATCATTGCGCACTGCACCATCAGGCTGGATTGTAAATGGCGGGTTGCGATCCTTCTGCACGGAAACATCGATGTGTTTGCGCGCACCCAGCGCAAACAACAAGGCAAAGCCGATCGCAGCCCAGACGCCAACGTAAACCAGTGTGCGGGTGTGAAACAGCGCCTTGCTGATCGGGCGCGGCTGGCCGCCTTCGGCCTCCAGCTTGCAGTCTTCTAGTGTAGCATAATCGATCAGCCCGCGCGGGCGGCCGATCTGCTGCATCACCTTGTCACATTCATCAATGCACAGCGCGCAGGTGATGCACTGAATATCGGGTCCGTTTCGGATGTCATATCCAGTCGGGCAAACATTGACGCAGCCGTTGCAATCAATGCAGTCACCGATCTGGTCCGGCCCTTTCGCCGCCTGCTTTACGCTGCCCCGCGGTTCGCCGCGCCAGTCCTTGTATGTAACAATCAGGCTCTTTTCATCGAGCATTGCGGTCTGGATCCGCGGCCATGGGCACATATAGATGCAGATCTGCTCGCGGAAAAATCCGCCCAGCACAAACGTGGTGGCGGTCAGCACGGCGACAGTGGCATAGGCCACCATGGCAGCCTGCCCGGTCCAGAATTGGACCGTCAGGGTGGGGGCATCGGCAAAGTACATGATCCATGCCCCGCCGGTCCAGAAACTGATGAACAGATAGATCGACCACTTGAACGCGCGCCGGGCAATCTTGGCTGGCCCCCACGGCGCGGCCTGCAACTTCATCTGGGCGTTCCGATCGCCATCAACGAACCGATCAACATGCTGGAACAGATCGGTCCAGACCGTTTGGGGGCAGGCATAGCCGCACCAGGCCCGGCCCACCGCGCTGGTGATCACGAACAGTCCGATCCCGGCCATGATCAGCAGGCCAGCCACGAAATAGAATTCCTGCGGCCAGATCTCGATCCCGAACATGTAGAACCGCCGGTGCGCCAGATCCAGCAACACCGCCTGATCCGGTGCATAGGGCCCGCGATCCCAGCGCAGCCAAGGGGTGATGTAGTAGATCCCCAATGTCAGGATCATCACCGCCCATTTGAAGCGCCGAAAGCGGCCGTCCACCGCTTTGGGGAAGACGGCCTTGCGCGTTTCGAACCGAACCAGCTTGGCTTCAGGGTTTGGCATTTCCGGTTCCGCTGACTGGGGCTGGCGCAGCCGGTGCCGCAAACTTTTCACCGCCCCCCAGCGAGTGCACATAGATGGTCAGCATCTTGATCGTCACCGGATCAAGCTTGTTCGACCAGGCTGGCATAACCCCGGCATGCGCGCGGGTTACGCTTGATGCCACCTGACCTTGATTGCCGCCATAGAGCCATACCTGATCGGCCAGATTGGGCGCGCCAAGCTGGCGGTTGCCCTTGCCATCGGCGCCGTGGCAAACCGCGCAATTGGCCGCGAACAGCGGTGCGCCGCGCTGGGCAGCCGCATCAACCGGGGCTGCGGCGGACAGCGAGCGGACATGGGCGGTAACATCGGTGATCTGTCCGCTTTGCAGGATCCCGTCCTTGCCGAAACTGGGCATCAGCGCGGTGCGGGTGGCGGCATCATCGGGTGAACGGATGCCGTGCAGCAGTGTGGTTTCGATCGAAGCAACATCGCCGCCCCACAGCCAGTCGCTGTCCTTGAGGTTGGGGTAGCCTAACGAGCCGGCGCCGTCAGACCCGTGGCACTGCGCGCAGTTTTGCTTGAAGGCCGCCTTGCCGCCGGCCTTGGCCTGGCTCAGCAGTTTCTGATCAGCCATGATCGCTTCATAACTGGCACCGCCGATTGCCGTCAGCACCGGCAGGCGATCGGCCTGAGCCTGCGCCATTTCATCGGCCAGTTGCCCGCGGCTTGACCAGCCCCAAAGCCCCTTGGTGCCGCTGTTCAGCATCGGGATGGCCGGATAAACCACAACATAGCCAATCGAAAACACCACACACATGGCCAGAATAATCAGCCACCAGCGCGGCAGCGGATTGTTGAGCTCTTCGATCCCATCCCATTCATGACCAACGGTTTCAACGCCGGTCGGTTCGTCAATGCGCTTATTGGACATTGTCGTCACCCCAATCGCGATCTTCGCTGAAGATCATGTTTGCTGCCGCTTCGTTATCCCGCCTGGCGCCCGGCCGGAATGGCCAGGCACACAGGATCAGGAACGTAACCACCATCGCGGCCAGCCCCCAGCTATCGGCAAAATGCCGCAGCGTTTCGTATGTTGAATGCTGGATCACCGGCCCTGCTCCTGCTTGAGCGTTTCCTGAGCCTTGGCGCCGCCCACATCGACCATGGTCCCCAGCACCTGAAGGTAGGCAACCAGCGCGTCCATTTCAGTCAGCTTGTCAGGATTGCCATCGAAATCGCGAACCTGGGCCTTGGGATAGCGCTTTTGCAGATCAGCAGCATCGCCGCCTGCGCCGGCCTGGGCAGCCAGATCGACATTGGCCTTGTCGATATCCGTCTGGGTATAGGGCACCCCGACCCGGTTCAGCGCGGTCAGCGCAGCCCCCATATCGCCCGGATCAAGATCGCGCTGCGCCAGAAAGGCATAGGGCGGCATCACCGAATCCTGCACCACCGATTGCGGATGAATCAAGTGCTGGACATGCCATTCATCAGAATACTTCAGGCCAACCCGGGCCAGATCCGGGCCAGTGCGCTTTGATCCCCACTGGAACGGATGATCGTACATCGATTCTGCGGCCAGGCTGTAGTGGCCATAGCGTTCAACCTCGTCGCGGAACGGGCGGATCATTTGGCTGTGGCAGACATAGCAGCCTTCGCGCACATAGATATCGCGCCCGGCTTGCTCCAGCGGCGTATAGGGCCGCATGCCGTCCACTTTCTCGATCGTGTTATCGATCCAGAACAGCGGCGCGATTTCAACAATGCCGCCGACAATCACCGCGCCAAAAGCGAACAGACCCAGCAGCGCCACGTTCTTTTCAAGCCGCTTGTGGCGGGCCCACGGTTCCTTGGCGGCGGGTACTTTGGTGGTTTCAGTAGTCATGAAAAGTCCCCCTTATTCTGCCGGAACCGCGGTAAGCGGCTTGTCGGCGGCGGGATCATAGTGGGCACTGCGCAGGGGTTCTTCCTGCCGCAGATTGCCGCGAACCGTTTGCCAGACGTTGTAGGCCATGATGATGCCGCCGCTCAGGTACAGGATCCCGCCAAAGGCGCGCATCAGGTACATCGCGTGCTTGGCGGCAACAGTTTCCACAAAGCTGTAGAGCAGATAGCCGTCAGAGCCGTATTCGCGCCACATCAGACCTTCCATGATGCCTGTGACCCACATTGAGGAGGCGTAGAAAACGATCCCCAGTGTGGCGAGCCAGAAGTGCCAGTTGATCATCCGCAGCGAATACATCCGGCTGCGCTCCCATAGGCGCGGGGCAAGATAGTAGATCGCCGAAAACGTGATCATCCCGTTCCAGCCGAGCGCGCCCGAATGCACGTGGCCGATCGTCCAATCGGTATAGTGTGAAAGCGAATTGACCGCCTTGATTGACATCATCGGGCCTTCGAAGGTCGACATGCCATAGAACGCCAGGCTCAACACCATCATGCGGATGATCGGATCGGTGCGGACCTTGTCCCAGGCACCGTTCAGCGTCATCAACCCGTTGATCATCCCGCCCCAGCTGGGCATCCACAGCATGACCGAGAAAACCATACCAAGCGTTTGCGCCCAATCGGGCAGCGCGGTGTAGTGCAAGTGATGCGGACCCGCCCAGATATAGAGGAAGATCAGCGACCAGAAGTGGATGATTGACAGCCGGTAGCTGTATACCGGGCGTTCGGCCTGTTTGGGCACGAAGTAGTACATCATCGCCAGGAAGCCTGCGGTCAGGAAAAAACCAACCGCATTGTGGCCATACCACCACTGCACCAGCGCGCCCTGCACCCCGGCCCAGACCGGATAGCTTCTTGAGCCAAACGGGCTTACCGGGATGTTGGCATTGTTGACCAGGTGCAGCAAGGCGACGGTAATAATGAAGCTCAGGAAGAACCAGTTCGCCACATAGATATGCGGCTCTTTGCGCTTCATGATCGTGCCGACGAAAACCGCCAGATACGCCACCCAGACCAAGGTCAGCCACAGATCAACATACCATTCCGGCTCGGCATATTCCTTGCCCTGGGTCACGCCCATAACATAGCCGGTGGCCGCCAGCACGATGAACAGCTGATAGCCCCAGAACACGAACCGGGCCAGACCAGGCAGCGCCAGCCGCGTGCGGCAGGTGCGCTGAACGATATAGAAGCTGGTCGTAACCAGCGCAGTGCCGCCAAAAGCGAAGATCACCGCCGATGTATGAAGCGGGCGCAGCCGCCCGAAGGTGCTGTATTCCAGGCCCAGATTGAGCACCGGAAACGCCAGCTGCAAGGCAATATAGAGCCCCACCAGAAACCCGACGACGCCCCAGAATGTGGTCAGAATAACGCCCGCCCGGATCAGATCATCGTCATAGCGGCTTTGATCTGGCGGGGCTGCCCCGCCCGCGGTTGCAAGCGCGTTGTAATCCGTCTTGCGCAGATTGATAATCATCGCCGCCAGTGCGGCCATGGCAAAGATCGCCATGTGCACGGCATAGCCAGTGTCCACCGCGTTGGCGAACAGGAAGATCGCCAGGATGAAGAGCACCAGCCACCGACCGGATCGTGTTACCAAGGATTCCATGAGTTCGTTCCCCCCTCATGCACATTTAAATCAGATACCACTAATATACCTGTTGAACCTGCATTTCAACCCATTGCCGCAGTGCGGCATTGATGCGGATCAAATTGCGTGCGCTGAAACAAAAATACCCAAAAAACAGCCAAAAATTGCGCGCGATCAATGTTTGCAACTGCGGTATGGGCGCACAGGCATTGCGGCGCTGCAATAACCCTGGGCTACATCGGGTAGCCGCTGCGGCGCAAAATGAGGGATTTATGAAAAAGCTGACCCTTGCGGCCGCACTGGTCGCTGCAACGTTCTGCGCGACCCCTGCCCTGGCTGGCGCCGACGGCAAGATCGAAATCAAATTGCTGGCAACCGGCGTCCTGCCAGACGGCAAGATTGACCGGATAAACGTTGCCGCACCGGCGGTAGCAACCGCGCTTGGCACAACCCCCGGAACAGTCGCCGATGACAATGTGGTGCCGACCCTGGCGATCGAATACTACATGAGCCCCACCGTTTCGATCGAAACGATCTGCTGCTTCACCCAGCATCACGTGACCGGCACCGGATCAATCGCCGGGGCAAATATCGCCAACCACGTGCTGATCCTTCCCGCCACGGTCACTTTCAAGCTGCATGCCGATCTGGGCCCGATCAAGCCCTATGTCGGGGCCGGGCCGTCGATGTTTTTCTACTTCGATGAAAAGCCGGGCACGGTCCCGGTTTCGCTGGGGGCAACCAGCCTCAAGATGGACAACAAGCTGGGCTTTGCGGTTCAGGCCGGGTTTGATGTGCCGGTCAGCAACAGCGGCATGGGCATCTCATTTGATGCCAAGAAGTACTTCATGAAGACCACGACCCACTTTTATGCCGGGACCACCGAGGTGCTCTCTACCGATCACAAGCTGGATCCATGGGTGCTTTCGGGCGGGGTGTATTTCCGCTTCTGATTTGTGCAAGGCCAGGCTTTCGGGTCTGGCCTTGCAACACCGGCCCGCTATCCAGCTTCGGCCAGCAAGGCCCCGCGATCGAGGATTTCCACCTCGCGCCGCGATGGCAGATCGATCAGGCCATCAGCCTTGAGCCGGGTAAACTGGCGGCTGACCGTTTCAATCGTCAGCCCCAGCACATCGGCCACCTGCTGGCGCGAAAAGGGCAAGGCAAACCGGTTCAGCGGCTGGTCCGGTGCAACCTGACAACCCGGTTCGACCAGTCGTTCGGACATTTCGAGCAGGAATGAGGCCAGCCGCTCGCCCGCAGACTTGCGCCCCAACAGCAGCATCCAGCGCCGGGTGCGATCAAGTTCTGCCAGAGTGCGCTGCAACAGCTTGTGTTCCAGCGCGGGATGTTCGCGCGCAAACGCATCGAAATCGCGGCGGCTGAACACGCAGACCCGGGCCTGGGTCAATGCGGTAACGCCGTGGCCAGATGTTGCGCCAAATGGGCGGCCGATGAAATCCGATGGATAGACCACGCCAACAATCTGTTCGCGTCCGTCCTCGGTTCCGGTCGAAAGCTTCAGCACGCCTTCGACCACGTTGGCGACGAGGACCGAATCTTCCCCCTCCCACATCAGCGATTCGCCCGGTTCCAGTGTGCGCCGACGTCCGATGATGTTAAGCGCCTTGATCTCTTCACCATCAAGCGCAGAGCAAATCGCACGATTGCGAACAAGGCAGGTGTCACAGGCCGACATGCCCATCGCAATGGCGCGGCGCGGGGCAAAGCGCAAGTTAGATGATGTCCGCAACCCCTTCCAGCGCGGTGCGCAGCTTCTCAAGCGCCTGGGCCTTGAGCTGGTGGACCCGCGGAACCGAGACCTGCAATGCTTCGGCAATTTCGGCAAGATTGAGTTCTTCGACGAAGTAGAGCTGAACGATCAGCTGCAATCGCTCGGGCAGTTCGGCAATGGCCCCGGCCACTGTTTCGCGCAGCTCCTGATCGGCCAACATGGCAAAGCTATCCGGCCGATCATCGGCAAAGGCCATATCGGCATCGGAATACGCATCGTCGATCGGTTCAAACCGCATCGGTTCACTGGCCAGCCGCATGGCCTGCAGCTCGTTTTCGCTGATCCCCATCGCCAATGCCAGTTCGCCCGGCCCCGGATCGCGGCCCAGCTCGCCGCGCAGCGCAAGTTCAGCCTCACGAATCTGGCGGCGGCGCTCCACCCCGCCGCGGCTGAGCGGGACATGCCGCCGGATCAGATCAACCATCGCCCCGCGCACCCGCAACTTGGCATAAGCGGCAAAGCCATCTTCGCCGGGGCCGTTGTGGCGCTGCGCGGCCTCGGTCAGGGCAACCATTCCGGCCTGCATCAGATCTTCCAGTTCGATCCCCTGCCGGCCGCCGCCATGAACCTGCCAGGCCAGCCGCCGAACCATCGGCACGAACCGCTGGATTCGATCGGCAATCTGGCCGCGATAGGCGGCTGCGGCGCTGCGCGCGGCGGCGGAGAGGGATTTTTGATCGTGAATCATGCGAGGACGGGCTCCGGTTGATGGGCAGTAGGGTCTGGCGCGGGCAGCGCGGCGGGCGCGCCTTGTCCGCCAATGATCGAGATCACCTCGATCGGCTGACTGAGCGGAAGTTCGGCAATCGACAGTACCAGGCACGAAGGCGCGCGCAGCCGCAGCAAAGCGGTCAGGGCCCGGCGGGCACGCGGCTGAACCACCATCGCGATTGGCGCTGCATCGCCGCCGCGCTCGGCGATCAGATCGGCAACATGTTCGCCGATCGCGCGGGCCAGATCAGGCTCTACCACCGGCTGACCCGTGACGGGATCGGACAGCCCCTGGACGATTGCGCTTTCAAGGCTGACATCCAGCGTAACCACCGGCAGCCGGGCACCCGGCGGGCAGACCCTGCCGACCAGCAACGGCCCCAGTTCAGCCCGGATCATTTCAACCAGCCGCTCGTGATCAAGCGTTTGCTGCACGCCTTGTGCCAGCGCGGCAAGGATCGGCACCGGGTGCGCAATCGAGACGCCATCAGCCAGCAGATCGCGGAAAATCCGGGTCAGCGCGCCCAGCGCCAGCGGGGTGGGATAAACCGCTTCGACCAATCCGGCCGATTGCTCTTTCACCGCATCAAGAATGGCCTTCAATTCATCCGGGCCAAACAGCACTTGCGCCCGATCGGCGATCAGCTGGTTCAGTTGCGTTGCGATTACGGTAGAGGCGTCAACCGTCAGATAGCCCTCGGCAATCGCCAGATCGCGCTGCGCTGGCGCGATCCACACGGCCGGGCAGCCAAAGCTGGGATCGACTGTGGCTTCGCCATCAATCCGGGCGCCGTCACGCACCTCTCCAGCATCAATCGCCAGGACCCGGTCGGGTCTGACCATGCCCGCACCCAGCGGCACCCCGCCCAGCACGATCCGGTAATCGCCCGGTGCCAGATCAAGGCTATCGCGGACCCGGAACTGCGGGACAATGAAACCGAATGCCTGGCTTAGCTGTTTGCGCACTCCGGTGATCCGCGAAACCAGCGGCGCACCGCGTTTCTGATCGACCAGGTGAACCAGGCCATAGCCCAGCTCCACCGTAACCAATGTGTGATCGGATACGTCCTCAAGCAGGATCCGCCCCGGATCGGCCGGCGCCTCGGCTGGCGGCGGAGCGGGCGGGCGGGCGGCGCGCTTGCCCAAAGTGTGCCACAGCCATCCGGCAAGGGCGGCGGCGGGCAGAAAGATCGTTTGCGGCATCGCCGGGATCATCCCGATTGCGCCAAGGATCACGGTGACCGGCAGCCAGGTGGACGGGCTGGCAAGCTGCCCGCCAATCTGCCCGGCAAGATCGCCATCCTGCCCTTCGCGGCTATCGGCCACGCGGGTAACGATCACCGCAGCGGCGATCGAAAGCAGCAACGCGGGGACCTGCGCAACCAGCGCATCTCCCACCGCCAACGTAATGTATTTCTGCGCCGCATCGCTGGCGCTCAGCCCGTGGCTGATCATCCCCAATGCGAAACCGGCGATGATATTGACCCCCAGGATCAACAGCGCCGCAATCGCATCGCCCTTCACGAACTTGCTGGCACCATCCATCGATCCATAGAAATCAGCCTCGGTCGCCACTTCGCGGCGGCGCGCCTTGGCCTCGTCCGCAGTGAGTAGACCGGCGGCCAGATCGGCGTCGATTGCCATCTGTTTGCCGGGCAGGGCATCCAGCGTAAAGCGCGCGGAAACTTCGGAAACGCGGCCCGCGCCCTTGGTCACGACCACTAGGTTGATGATCACCAGGATCATGAATACAAACAGCCCAACCGCAAAATTGCCCGCAACCAGGAACGCGCCGAACGCCTCGATCACGTGCCCGGCTGCCGCCCCGCCCTGATGCCCGTTGACCAGCACCACCCGGGTTGATGCCACATTAAGCGCAAGCCGCAGCAGCGTGGTGAACAGCAGGACCGATGGGAACGATGAGAAATCAAGCGGCTTGCCGGCATTGATCGCGGTCATCAGGACAGCGACCGAAAGCGCGATGTTGAGCACGAAGAACACGTCGAGCAGCACCGCCGGCGTCGGCACGATCATCAGGCAGATAACCGTGAGAATTCCGGCCGGCATGGCCAGCGCCCCGGCGCGGAATTTGGGTAGCCAGAAGTTCACAATCCAAACGCCTGCAACTTGCCATAGGCGGTGCGGACGTGGCCAGGCATGGCATCGGGCGATCCGCCAAAGGCCGAAGCCAGTGTTTCGGCCATCGATGGGCGCGGCGGCGCGGCGGCTGGCGGGCCTGGATCATAGCCATCCTGCGGCGCGCCCGGCGTGCCCTGAAAGCCCGCTTCCCAACCTGGTTCGGGCCAGCCTGCTTCGCCCCAGCCTTGCGACCCATTGGGCGCAAACGGCATAGCTGCCCCGTCCATCGCATGGGTCATCTTGGTGCGGATCAGATCCATCACCGCGGCCAATGTCCGCGGCTGACCATTGCCGGCAAAGAAGATTGCCCGGTTGGCTGCTGCCGCTTTGGGAAACAGCGCGGCCGCGCTTTGCCCGGGGTTGGCGGCCAGCGCTGAAAGAAACTTTCCGGCACCGTCTGCGCCCAGAAAATGGGCTAGATACAGCTCTGACGGATCGGGATCACGCCCCAGCACACCGTGCAAGTGGTCGCGGTTGTCGTTGGCCAGCTCTGCCGCCATAAGCGCCGATGCTTGCGGATCAAACCGCAGTTCCAGCGCCTGGCCGCGCTTGGCCGGATCATTGGCCCAGCCATAGCCATACTGCGCGCCGTGCTGATCCAGCGTGGCCAGCCAGGTTCCTTGGGTAAATTGAAACAGCCCGGCCGCACTGGATGTGCCGGCCCGGGCATTGGGGTCCAGGCTCGATTCAAGCCGTGCTTCACCCAGCAGATAGGCAAAATCCACCCCGGTCGCCTGCGCAGCACGCAGGATTGCGGCCTCGGCCTGAGGATTGGACTGATGCGCCGCAGCGCCGATTGATCTGGCCTCGCTCAAGCGAAACTCCTGCAACGGTTGGTCGTTGCAGTGGTTTCAGCAAGGGCCGTGCCAAATCAGCTGTGCGGTGCTGCGTAGGCGTAGGCGGGGTTGGCGGCCAGGCCGCTGCGATACAGCGCGGGGCTGCCGGTCAGGGCATCAAGCCGGGCCGCGACATTGGCCGCAATCAGGTTGCGAACCTGGCGGTTTACCTCGTTAAGCCGCCGCGCGGCATCAAGCAGCCCGCGGCATTCTTCGCCCAGTGGAAAGTCCGATTCAAATGGCCCGCTGCTGTCCAGCGTGCCGCACAGCGCAATCTTGTCTGCCGCGCAGCCCATGATCGCATCCAGATCAAGCCCGGCAAGCGCCTGCCGTTCGGCCTGCAACACGGCAATCATCTGCCGCAAGGTTTCGCGCATATCGGCGGTGCCCGTCATTTCCCGCTCCTCAGCAAAAATCCTGCCGCGATAATCGCATCGCTGACTTTCATCGGCAGCACCGGATAGCGATCTTCCTCAATCGCCTTGCGGATCTTGGCAACGCGATCGGTGTCAATCGGCTGGGGGCCGGGATCAAGCGCCTGGCTGCGCACCACTGCCGATTGATCGGAAGCGTGGCTGCGGGCTGTATCGTTTGCAACGGGCCGGCCGCCTGCCGGCCGCGCAGTTGCCGGTCCTATGGCGCGCGGCGCGTGGGGTCCGCCTGGTCCTATTTCGATCGGAGGCATGGTGCCGCTCCTTGATTGCTTGTCAAAGCTGAAGAACGGCAGAGTCAAAATGGGATTAAGGGGCAGCGGCAAAGCCCTGCCGGATCACGGCAGATCGATGCCGACTGCGCCCGGGCGCAGCACTTTTGCGCGCAAAACCGGGGACCCGGGGGTTTGGGTACGGACCTTGATCCAGCTGCCGATCGGCCCGCTTTCCAGCGCTTCACCGCCCTGGCTAACCGCAAAACCATCGCCCATCACGATTACCGATACGGCATCACCCCGGCTGATTACATCGGCTTGGGCCAAGGCGGGACCAGATCCGGAAATCGGGACATACAGCTTCCAGCCGCCTGCCATCGGGCAGATCACTTCCACTCTTTCGCGTCGCAACCCATGCCAGCCCAGCGCCAGCGGCGCCCGGCACGGCGCCAATCGCAGCCGCCGGTCCACTGGCATGGCAGCGCCGCCAGGCTGGCCCTGCGCTGCGCCGGTAAATTGCGCCACGGCGCGGTCCACTGCGGTCAGATCGGCGGTGGCCTGGGCCAGCGCGGGGGCGGCAATGCCAACACTTAGCAAAGCGGCAAATGGACGGATCATCGGGCAAACTCCTGAGACAGATTGGTCTGCCCGGTGTTGTGCAATGTCTGTGCCAAGCCAGACTGGTCATAGCCCAGCATCGCCTGCACCGGCCCGCTGCGATCGGGATCAAGCACGATCCGGGCTGGCCGGCCAGCCTTCGATGCCAGGGCCAGCGCCTGCGCCGAAGCAGCCGCGGGTGCCAGGATCGTCAGCCGCAACCGCGGATCGCCGCCAGCAGTGGAAAGCCAGACGCCGATTTCCGGTCCGCCAGCTGCGGCAGTCCAGACCGCAACCGGCTGGGCCAATGCCGGCAAGCTGGCGCTTTGCGGGTTGGCGGCTGGCCTTGGCGCGGATTGCAACGGAGCTTCGCTTACCGCAGCGGCCGTGGTCATGAACAGGATCAGCGATAGATCGGCCAGCACCGTTTGCCAGCCGCTGCCGGCGCGCGCGATCATACTGCTTCGGCCGAGACTGCGGCCAATCCGGTGCGCCGGTCCGGCGGCATATCCTTGGCGATCTGCTGGGCCAGCCAATCGATCATCTCCTGGCGTTCGGCTTCTTCCGCCAAAGCCTTGCGCTCTACCACGCGGGCTAGCGGGGCCAGCAGCAGGTTGGCGGCCAACAACCCATAAAGCGTGGTAATCACCGCCATCGAAATTGCCCCGGCAAATGCCCCGCGCGCAATCCCGTCACTGGGCAGCTGGCTTAGCGAGATCAGTGTTCCGGCCAGCCCGAACACCGGCGCCAGCTCTGCCGCCTGGGCCAGCGTGCGCACCGCGCGCTCAGCCTCGCCCAGGCGGCGAGTCTTGTGGGCTTCGTGCGCGGCAAGCAGCGCCGGGATCGAGCGTTGCTGGATCAGCGCCTCGGCTGCCTCATCAAATTCACGGTCGCCAAACTGGTGCGGATGGGCACGGTACAGCCCGTCCTTGTGGATCTCCTGGATCTGCCGGCCAAGCTCGGCCCGCGCCCCTTTGGCATCAAACCGATCGCCGCCCAGCTGTGCCAGCTTGGTCAGCACGGCCGCGCAATCGCTGCGCCCGGCGCGCAGCACCGTGGCAACGAATGTACCGCCCAGCACGATCAGTGCAGACGGCCCGTCAATCAGGTTAAGCAGGTTCATCGGCGCTCCCTTCCCGGCCCCATCCCGGTTTTTCTCAAAGCCAAGAACGGCAATGCCAGCGGGCTTTTGAAGGGGCGGCAGATGTTTGCCGGTTGGCGGCAAGGCCGTGCCGCCCTGATCCGCCAAATTCTCCGAAATTGGCCATTTTCGCCGGTTGGCACGGCGCTTGCTGAATACCTGGCGACGCAACTGCGGGAGCAAAGCCATGAGCCAGAGCCTGTTTGGAATTCACGGAAAAGCACTAGAACTGCGATCGCAGCGGATGGGGCTGATTACCTCAAACATCGCCAATGCCGGCACCCCGGGTTACAAGGCCCGCGACATCGATTTCTCTGCTGCGCTTTCAGCCAGCGAGCGCGGGGCAGGCACAGATCGGGCCGCCGCCGGTGCAATCCGGTTTCGCGTTCCCGTAATGCCCAGCATGGATGGCAACACGGTGGAAATGGCCACCGAGCAGACCGCCTTTGCCGAAAACGCGGTGGCCTATCAGGCGACGCTCAGCTTCATTCGCGGCCGGGTGGAAAACCTGACCCGCGCGCTGAAGGGTGAATAGCCATGCCGCGCCCGATCCAACAGCCGCTTACCCTGTTCGGAGTTGCCCAGCGCGGCATGTCGGCGCAGCTCGTTCGGATGAACGCGGCCAGCTCAAACCTGGCCAACGCCGGATCGGTTTCCAGCACCGAAGCTGGATCATACCGCCCGATCCGTCCGGTCTTCACCCAGCAGTTCGATGCCGCCAGCGGGCTGTCCACGGTCAACGTTTCGGCCGTGGTCCGGTCCAATGCCGCGCCGGTCAAGGAGCACAGCCCCAATCATCCGCTGGCCGATGCCAATGGCGATATCTGGACCGCTCCAGTCGATGAAAATGCCGAGATGGTCGAGATGCTCGATGCCTCGCGCCAGTACCAGAACCTGGTTGAGGCGCTGTCCACCGCAAAGCAGCTGATGCTTGAAACGATGAGGATGAAATGATGATCACTCCAGCCAATCTCGCCGCCCAGACGGCAACCACTTCGGCCGCAACCGCGGCCCAGAAACAGACCCTTGGCCAAGCCGATTTCATCCGGCTGATGACCACCCAGATGCGGATGCAGGATCCGCTCGAACCGGTCGATAACAAGGAGATGATCGCCCAGATGGCGCAGTTCTCTTCGCTCTCGGGGATCGAGAACATCAATTCGACGCTGAAAGCAATTTCAGCCCAGCTTGATCGGGTGATGCGCGATCAGAACCCGGCCCAGACCTCAGCCTAGGAGAAGTTCCATGTCATTCTACACCTCGTTAAACGGCCTGAAAAATGCCCAGACCGAACTATCGGTGATCGCCAACAATCTAGCCAATGCCGAAACCACCGGGTTCAAGAAGAGCCGGATCAACTTTTCGGATATTGTTTCCTCATCGGCCTCTACCAACCCAAAACTGGTCAAGGGCCTGGGATCGACAGTGCAATCGATCGATCAGAATTTCTCGCTTGGCCCGGTTCAGCAAACCGGCGCGGCGCTGGATCTGGCGATTGATGGCGAAGGTTTCTTCACCAAGGTGAACCCGGTTTCGGGCAAGACCTTTTATACCCGCAACGGCAATTTCAGCCTTGATGGCGGCGGCTTCATCACTGATTCCAGCGGGGATCGGATGCAGATCCTGCCGGTTGATGCCACCAACACCGTCACTTCGCTTACCCCGCAGGATGCGATTGCCCCGCTGACCAATGGCGCGGGTTCGGACTTTATCGGGGTGACAGTAACCAACGACGGTTCGATCATGGCATCATATGCCGATGGCACCACCCAATCGATCGGCAAGGTGGCGCTGGCCGCGTTCGTGGCGCCGGGCGGATTGCTGCAACTGGGCAATCAGGATTGGGCCTCAACCGGCATTTCGGGCACGGCCACATACAACCAGCCTGGCGCAGCGCGGTTTGGCAACATCATGTCTGGCAGCCTTGAGCAATCGAACGTCGATATTGCCGAAGAGATGGTCGGGCTGATTACTGCCCAGCGCTATTTCCAGGCCAATGCCAAAGCGATCGATACCGCCACCCAGCTTTCGCAAACCGTCATCAACCTCAGAACCTGAGGGTAGCCAGATGGACCGCCTGATCTGGACCGCAGTATCCGGAATGAACGCGTCGATGGCGCGCCAGCGGATGATCGCCAACAACATGGCCAACACCCAGACTCCCGGTTTCCGGGCCGAAGTGATGGCCAACACGCCGATGACGCTTGATGGGCAAAGCCTGGAAGTTCGCTCGATGACCGACGCCAGCGTCTATGGCGCGCAGATGGATGCCGGCACTTTCGTGGGCACCGGGCGCGCACTGGACGTGGCGGTTCAGGGTGAAGCCTTGCTGAGCGTTCAGAGTGCCGATGGCGAAGAGGCCTATTCCCGGCGCGGCGATCTTTCGGTCTCGCCCAGCGGGCTGCTGGTCAACGGAGAGGGTTATCCGATGATCGGCGAAAACGGCCCGATCAGCGTGCCGCCCGGCAGCGAGGTTACGATCACCCCGGAAGGCACCGTTTTGGCCAAGGCGCAAGGCGGCGATCCGGCTGCCCCGCCGCAGCAGGTCGATCGGCTCAAGCTGGTTTCATGGCGCGGCACCAGAATTGCCAAAGGGCTTGATGGGTTGTTCCGCGTGGTGGGCGGCGGCGTTCTGCCGCAAGACCAGAACGCCGCGTTGATATCAGGGACCCTTGAAGGATCGAACGTCAAACCCGCCCAAGTGCTGATCGAAATGGTCGAGGCGCAACGCCTTTATGACATGCGCACCAAACTTATCGCCACCGCCAAGGAACTTGATGAAGGCGGCGCCAGCCTGATGCGGCTGGGCTGACCGATGAAGGAGTAACCAATGCCCACTTCTGCACTCCACGTCGCCCGGACCGGGCTTGAAGCGCAAGACGCGCGGATGCGGGTGATCGCCAACAATCTGGCGAACATCGGCACCACCGGATACAAACGCGATCGGGTCAATTTTGCCACGCTATCCTATCAGGATGAGCGCGTGGCCGGCCAGCAAAGCTCAAACGAGACCGCCTATGCCACCGGACTGAACCTGGGCACCGGGGTTTCGGTGCTTTCCACCACCGCGATCACCACCCAGGGCACCTTGACCAGTACCGGCAACAGCCTTGATCTGGCGCTGGATGGCGAGGGCTATTTTCAGGTCCAGCTGCCCGGCGGCAAGCTGGCCTATACCCGCGCCGGCAATTTCAGCCGTTCTGCCGATGGCCAGCTGGTTACCGCACAGGGCTATGCCTTGCAGCCGGCAATTCAGGTGCCCGAAGATGCCGCTTCAATCACCGTCGCCAATGATGGCACCGTATCGGTGACAACCGCGGCCAGCGCCACGCCCACCGAAATTGGCCAGATCACCATCGCCAGCTTCACCAACCCTTCGGGGCTGCAAGCGCTGGGCGATAACTTCCTGGCCGAAACCGGCGCCAGCGGCGCCGCCCAGATCGGCGCGGCCGGAGACGGTGTGCGCGGGTCGATCCGGCAAGGGATGCTGGAAGGATCCAACGTCAACGTGGTCGAGGAACTGGTCGACATGATCGAATGCCAGCGCGCCTACGAAATCAATTCCAAGATGATCAGCGCGGTCGATGAAATGCTGCGCAACGCCAATCAAACGCTGTGAGGGACATCATGAAAGCAAAATCCTTGCCAATGCTGCTGGCCATTGCGGCCGCTGCTGCCTGCACTGGCCCCCAGCCCAAACCCGGCTTTGCCGCCGCATTGCCGCCGCCGCCGCCTGCCGCACCCAAGCTGGCCGACGGCGCGATCTTCAATGCAGGTGGCGGCTATGCCCCGCTCTACACCGGCCACCGCGCCCGTGCCGTTGGCGATCCGGTTACGATCACGCTGACTGAAAATATCAGTTCAACCAAAACCGCCGGTTCCAAAACTGGGCGCAGCGGCAGCTTTGGCATAACCCCGCCGGCCACCGGACCGCTTAGCTTCATCAATCCCAGCAGCCTTAATGCCAGCGGCACTTCGTCGTTCAAGGGAGACGGCAACGCCAATCAGTCGAGCACGCTCACTGGCGAACTGTCGGTCACCATTGTCGAAGTGCGGTCCAATGGCACCGCGCTGATTCGCGGAGAAAAGCGCTTGTTACTGAGCCAGGGCGAGGAATGGGTGCAAGTGACCGGGATTATCCGGCTGGCCGATATTGATGCCGATAACCGCATTTCTTCCAGCCGCGTGGCCGATGCACACATCGAATATTCGGGCAACGGCGCGGTTGGCCGGGCCAGCCGCGAAGGCTGGCTTTCGCGCTTCTTCAGCGCTGTCAGTCCGTTTTGAAGGGGCTCGCGCGATGATCCGGATCTTCTTGCGTCTGGCCTTGATTGCGGCGCTGATTGCCCCGCTGCCGGCCCATGCCGAACGGCTGCGCGATCTTGGCACGTTCCAGGGTGTGCGCACCAACCAGCTGACCGGCTATGGCGTGGTCGTGGGCCTTTCAGGCACTGGCGATGACAGCCTTGAATACCTGACCCAGGCGATGCACGGGGTTTCTGGCCGGGTTGGTGTGCAATTGCCGCCCGGCGTCAATCCGGCGCTCAAGAACGCCGCTGCTGTGATTATTACCGCCGATCTTCCCGCTTTTTCCAAACCTGGCCAGCGGATCGACGTGACCGTCTCTGCGATCGGCAAAGCCAAAAGCCTGCGCGGCGGAGCCCTGATCATGACCCCACTGTATGGGGCGGATGGCCAGGTCTATGCCATGGCCCAGGGCAACCTGGCCGTGGGCGGACTGGGCATATCGGGTGCAGACGGATCGAAGCTGACGGTCAATGTTCCAACCGTGGGCCGGATCGCCGATGGCGCCAGTGTTGAGCGCGGCGTTTCCACCGGGTTCGATAATGGCGAAATGTTGCGCTGGAACCTCTATCAATCAGATTTCCTCACCGCCACGCGGGTCCGTGATGCTATCAATCAGCGCTGGCCCGGCATGGCCACGATTGATGATGGGATGACCGTGGCCCTGCGTTTGCCGGCCGGTGCCAATGATCGCGCCAGCTTAATGGCTGCGATTGAGATGATCGAAGTGAACCCGGCCGAATCGCCTGCAAAAGTGGTGGTAAATTCGCGTACCGGCACCGTGGTGATCAATTCGGCAGTGCGGCTTTATCCCGCTGCAATCAGTCACGGCAAGCTGACGGTGCGGATCGATGAGAACCCGCAAGTGGTGCAGCCCGCCCCGTTCAGCCGCGGCCAGACTGCGGTCCAGCAAGACAGCCAGCTTTCAGCCGAAGAAGACGGCCGCAGCGTGGTGCTGTTCAAGCCCGGTGCCTCGCTGGCCAAAGTGGTCGATGCGCTCAACATGCTTGGGGTCAGCCCATCGGATCTGGTCGCAATCCTTGAGGCCCTGAAAGAGGCCGGCGCGCTGAAAGCGGAGATCGAGGTGATATGACCCCGATTTCCGCCCCCTTGCTCGCAACTGGCAGCCTGGTCCAGAACCATGGCAGCCCGCGCGAACGCCTGGCCGATGCGGCCCGCCAGTTTGAGGCGATCTTCCTGCGTCAGGTGCTGGCCGAAGCTCGCAAAAGTCACTTTGGCGGCGATATGTTTGGCGAAGGCAATCCCGACAGCGCGCTGGGCACGTTCCGTAAGATGCAGGATGAGCATGTTGCCGATCTGGCGGCGACACGCGGCGCGTTTGGCCTGGCCAGAATGATCGAAACCCAGCTGGCCGCCCAGCTTGGTCTTGCCGGCACAGGGAGCACAAGCTGATGGCCAGCGACATGCTCCAGATCGCCGCCAGCGGGGTGCGTGCCGCACGCGCCGCGTTGAATGTGACCAGCCAGAACATCTCCAACGCATCGACCGATGGCTATATCCGCCGCACGATTCGCCTTAGCGAAGTGGCGCTGGGCGGCGGGTTTGGGCGGATCGGCGAATTTTCGATGTCCGGGGTGCGGATCGACGGGCTGACCCGCAACGCCGATGCCTTTCGCCAAAGCGAAGTGCGCCGCACCGGCAGCGATGCGACCCGCGCC
Organism: Novosphingobium sp.; assembly: GCF_040079535.1. GTDB lineage: Bacteria > Pseudomonadota > Alphaproteobacteria > Sphingomonadales > Sphingomonadaceae > Novosphingobium. Next base: position 37,115 of record NZ_JBEBKB010000019.1, read on the forward strand.
GGGATCGAACTGGCCGCCTATGAAAACATCGAAGCCGCGCTGGAACAATCGCAGGCGTTTCCATCGCTGACTGCATTTGAAAATGCGCTGCAGCAGCTTGCAACTGATCCGGTTGATCCGTCGCTGCGCACGGCTGTGCTTGAACAGGGCCGGACTTTGTCCCGAACTTTCGGGATTGCCTCTAACGGGCTGGATACGGTGGGCGAAGGGCTGCGCTTTGATGCGGCGGCCGGGGTGGGCCAGGTTAACCTGCTGGCCGGCCAACTGGGCCAGATCAACGTCCAATTGGTCCGTGCGCAGCCCGGTAGCGCCGATCAGGCGGCGCTGATGGACCGCCGCGACGGGGTGCTCAAATCGCTTTCAGGCTTTGCCGATATCGATACCGATTTTGCCGCCGATCAGACCGTGACCGTGCGGATCGGCGGCAGCACCGGCCCGCAGCTGGTCAGCGGCGTGGCCGCCGATACGCTGGCGATGACCACAGCCGGCGATGGCACGGTTTCATTCGCCCTGGCAGCGGGCGGCGCGGTAACACTGGCGGCAGGATCGCTGGCCGGGGCCGCGCAAGGGCTGGTCATGGTACGCGATAGCAAGGCTGGACTGGATGCGGTGGCCAACAATCTGATCGCCACCGCAAATGCAGCCCAGGGATCGGGCGTCGCGCTTGATGGCACGCCTGGCCAACCGCTGTTCTCGGGTAGCGGCGCGGCCGGCATTGCGCTGGCGCTGGCTTCCGGTGCGGGCATCGCCACTGCCCCGGCCGGTGCACCGGCGGGCAGCCGGGATCCGGCAAACCTTTCCGTCTTCCGCAATGCGATGGCCGGTGCCGACATTTCGGGCCAGCTCAGCGGCCTGCTGTTCACCGTATCCAATGCGGCCCAGGGCCGGCGCACCACCAGCGATGCGCTGGATACAATCGCAGCCGCGGCAAAGCTTGCCTTCGATAGCCAGGCCGGGGTCAATCTGGATGAGGAAGCCGTCAATCTGGTGCGCTTTCAGCAGGCCTTCCAGGCCAGCAGCAAGGCGATCCAGATTGCCTCTGATCTGTTCGACACCCTGCTTGCGATCCGCTGAGCCCAAGGAACACGACCATGACCAGCATCTCAACCAGTGCCTTTTATGACCGTTCGAACCAGAGTCTGTCTGCCTTGCGGGCCCGCGCCGATGCGTTGCAGGCCTCGATCGGCAGCGGGCAGCGGCTGACCCGGTCGTCTGACGATCCGGTCGCGGCATCGCGGCTGCGCACGTTGCTGCGATCAGACAGCGTGGCGGCGATCGATACTTCGGTGGCGGCCCGCGCCAGCAGCGATCTGACGCTGACCGACAATGCGCTGTCATTCGTCGCAGGCTCGGTCATCCGGGTCCAGGAATTGGCAACGCAGGCCGCCAACGGGGTGCTCAGCCCCGGCCAGCGGGCCGGGATCGCAACCGAACTTGATCAGATCCGCGATGAACTGGTCCGCCTGGCCAATACCCAGGACAGCGCCGGGCATGCGCTGTTTGGCGGCGATACACCAGGAGCAGCCTATATCGTTGCCGCTGGCGTTCCGGGCTATGTCGGCACAGCAAGCGCCAGTGATCTGCCGCTGGGTGATGGCCAAAGCGTGACCCGCGGCCTGACCGGGCCCGAGATTTTCAACTTCACCGGCCCAGCCGGCGCGACCGATCTGTTTGCGGCAGTCAAATCGCTTAGCGACGCGCTGAAAGGCGCTGTTGCCGATCCGGCCCAGGCCGCACGCGACGCGCTTGGTGTGCTTGATGCCGGTCTTGAAAACATCACCACCCAGCAAACCGTGGTGGGCGCAAGGCTCAACTGGATCGATCTAAACACCGAACGCCGGATCCAGACCGGGCAGCTGCGCGCCGAGGAGGAAGCCAGCGTCGGCGGAACCGATCTGTCACTGGCGGTATCGCAATTGCAGCAGACCATGACCGTGCTTGAAGCCAGCCAGGCCAGTTTTGCCCGGCTTGCATCGCTTTCGCTGTTCGATGTGCTGCGTTGATAGAAGTTTAAGTTATTTCAGGGGGTTAAAATGTTCGTCGCGATAGGTATCGTTGTTCTTATCGTCATGGTGTTTGGCGGTTTTGCCATCACCGGCGGGGCGCTGGGCCCGGTTATGCACGCGCTGCCGCACGAAATGCTGATCATCGGCGGGGCGGCGGTGGGCGCAACCGTGATCGGCAATTCGATGCACGAGCTGAAAGCCATCGGCGGCGGCTTCGTCAAAGTGTTCAAGGGCCCCAAACACAACAAGCAGGATCACATCGACGCGATCATCCTGACCACCAAATTGATGAAGCTGCTGCGCGCCGAAGGCCCGGTGGCACTGGAAAGCCACGTGACCGAGCCGCAGAATTCGGCAATTTTCGCAGAATTTCCGCGGCTGCTGGCCAACAAGGCACTGACCGCACTGATCTGCGATACGCTGACGTTGATCGTGGTATCATCGGGCACGCTTGAAGTTCATGCCGTGGAAGAGGTGATGGACAATGCGATGAAGCAGATCTTTCACGAATTCCACGAGCCGCAACACGCCCTGACCACGCTGGCGGACGGCCTGCCTGCGCTTGGCATCGTCGCCGCTGTGCTGGGCATCGTCAAGACCATGGGTTCGATCGACAAGCCGCCGAGTGTGCTGGGCGGGATGATCGGCTCGGCGCTGGTCGGCACCTTTCTTGGCGTGTTGCTCGCCTATGGCCTAGTCGCGCCGATGGCCGGGCGGCTGAAACAGATCATCGACGCCGACGTGCAGATCTTTCACGCGGTCAAGCAGGTGGTGATCGCCAGTCTGCACGGCTGGCCGCAGCCGCTGGTCGTCGAAGGCGCGCGTTCGGGGCTAGGACATGCCTTCCGTCCGGGATTGAGTGAACTGCTCGACGCCTTGCGTGGCCGCTAAGCCATGGCCGCCGCCAAAAAGGGCAAGGTTGATCTGCCCCCAGTCATCGTCAAGAAAATCACCATTGTCGCTGGCGGCCACCACGGCGGCGCCTGGAAAGTGGCCTATGCAGACTTCGTCACCGCGATGATGGCCTTCTTCCTGCTGCTGTGGCTGCTGGGCGCCACCACCGAAAAGCAGCGCAAGGGGATTGCCGATTATTTCACGCCCACGCTGGTCAAGCTGCGGCAGGAAAGCGCGGGATCCAACGGTATGCTGGGCGGCAGCTCGATTACCGATGTCGATAACTATCCTAACCGCGCCGGACAAACCGGGACCAAATCGATGACAATCCCGCGCGATACCACCGGCGGGCCCAAGGAAGGTGCAGACAAGATCAAGAAGATGCAATCGATGCAGCAGCGGCTGGCCAGCAAACTTGCGGGCAATCCGCGCCTGGCCCGTTTGGCCAAGCAGGTGCGGATGATCGATACCGCTGAAGGGATCAGGATCGATCTGGTCGATGACGCTGATTTCTCGATGTTCCAGCTTGGCACCACAGTGCTGACCCCTGAAGCAGCCGATCTGCTGAGCGCGATCGGCGATATGCTGGGCCAGGAACTGGGCGGGCTTTCTATCCGCGGCCATACCGATAGCTTGCCGTGGAACGGCGGACCCGATGGAGCAGGTTTGGGCGCAAACAACTGGTCCCTATCGGCTGGCCGCGCCGAAGCGACCCGTCAGGCACTGATGGCCAAAGGCATTGCTGAAAGCCGCTTCCGCAAGATCGAAGGCGTCGCCGACCGCGAGCCTCTGGTGCGCGACAATCCCGGCGACCCAAGGAACCGGCGGATTTCGATTTTGCTGATGCGGTGATCAGCCTTTGCGGCGCAGATCAGCCAGGTCACGCGCCATCCACGATGGACGAAAGCCCTTGCCAGCCATCATCCGCTTGAAATCGGCCTTGTTATCAAAATGCTGAACCTGGCGATGATAATAGTTGACGTATTCCAGCACAGCGAGCGCGGCGCTGCCGGTGGCCGCCCACCGGTCTGCCGTACCAATGGGCAGATCCGCTCCGATCCAGCCTGCCAGCGCGGTCATGCAACCCGCCAAAACCAAAACCAATGCCGGCAACTTCAACCGCGCAATCGCCATCAGCAGGCAAGACCAGCCCTTGGTCTGCCCCTTGAGCTGACGAACCTTGCCCCGCCAATAGAGCGCACCGATCACCAGCAGTAGGACCATCGCTGCCATAGGTACCAGACTGATCCAGCTGACTTGTCCCTTGCTTAAAAAGAGGATCATCACCGGCATCAAAATCGCATTGGCGGCTTCCATCTTCCAATAAGGTTCCAGCCGCATCAGAATATCTGTGCGGGTGCGGTTGGTCGCAGACATCGAGAAGCCTTTTGCCATTGGCCTAACCCACCCATCCGCGGCTCATCGCCACGGCCTTGTTCCATTTTTCAAACAGCGCGGCGCGGCGATCTTCGGGCATCGCAGGAACCCAGCGCTTGTCCACGCCCCAGTTGGCGCTGATATCGGCGGTGCTTTGCCAGTATCCCACCGCCAGCCCGGCGGCATAGGCCGCGCCAAGTGCGGTGGTTTCAATCACTTTGGGGCGCACCACCGGCACGCCCAGAATATCGGACTGGAACTGCATCAGCAGTTCGTTGACCACCATCCCGCCATCGGTTCTAAGCTCTGTAATCGCCACGCCAGAATCCGCCGTCATCGCGCTGATTACTTCGCCGGTCTGAAATGCCACAGCTTCCAGGGCGGCGCGGGCGAAATGGCCCTTGCTGGCGAACCGGGTCAGCCCCGCGATCACACCGCGCGCGCTATCATCCCAGTGGGGAGCATAGAGCCCGGAAAACGCCGGAACGATATAGACATCGCCGTTGTCTTCCACGCTGCGAGCCAGCGCCTCGATCTCAGCGGCATCGTTGATCAGGCCGAGATTATCGCGCAGCCATTGAACCAGCGCGCCCGCGATCGAGATCGATCCTTCCAGTGCATAGACAGCCGGTGCATCGCCCAGCTTGTAGCCCAGCGTGGTCAGCAAGCCGTTGCTTGAGGCAAACGGCTGCTCCCCCGTATTCATCAGCATGAAGCAGCCGGTGCCATAGGTGTTCTTGGCCTCGCCCGGGGCAAGGCAGGCCTGCCCGAACAGCGCGGCCTGCTGATCGCCCAGAATGCCCGCCAGCGGCACGCCATCCAGCACCCCGCTGCAGGTGCCATAAACCTCGCTGGAAGATCGCACTTCGGGCAAGCAGCCGCGCGGGATATTCAGCAGCGCCAGGATTTCCAGATCCCAATCGAGCGTTTCAAGGTTCATCAGCTGGGTGCGTGATGCATTGGTAACATCGGTGATGTGCAGTCCGGTCAGCTGCCAGGCCAGCCAGGTATCGATATTGCCGAACAACAGCTCACCGGCCTCTGCCCGGGCCTGGGCGCCGGGCACGCTATCCAGCAGCCAGCGCAGTTTCAGCCCCGAAAAATAGGTTGCCAGCGGCAGCCCGGTTTTGGCGCGCAGCCGGTCCTGGCCGCCGGTCGCCGTCAACTGCCCGACCAGATCGGCGGTGCGGGTATCCATCCAGACCAGCGCATTGTGGACCGGCTGGCCACTGGCTTTGTCCCACAGCAATGTGGTTTCGCGCTGGTTGGTGATCCCCACCGCCGCCAGATCGGCTGCGGCCAATCCGCCCTTGGCCAGTGCGCCGGCAATCACTTTTTGGGTATTGGCCCAGATTTCAACGGCATCGTGCTCTACCCAGCCGGGTTGCGGCATGATCTGGGCATGCTCGATCTGGTCCACCGCCACGGTATTGCCGCCAGCATCGAACACGATGAAGCGGGTGCTGGTGGTGCCCTGATCGATTGCGCCGATATAGTGTGCCATGCTCTCTCCCTCTTGCGCTCTCGCTATTTCAGCCAGGGCGCGGCGGCAAGGTTGTAGGTTCAACTGATTTGCGCATAGAGTGCGCGTTATGCACATTGCCTTCCTGCTGTTCCCCGGCGTCACCCAGCTGGATCTGACCGGCCCGGCCCAGTTTCTTTCACGGCTGCCCGATGCCAGGGTCGATCTGGTCTGGAATGCAATAGCCCCGGTGCCAACCGATGCCGGCTTTGCGATCATGCCCACCGCAACCTTCGCCGATGTGCCGCGCGCCGATCTGCTGTGCGTGCCGGGCGGAATGGGCATTGCCGATGTGATCGATCACAGCGCAGCGCTTGATTGGGTGCGGCAGGTGGGCGCCCAGGCCCAGTGGGTGACCAGCGTTTGCACAGGCGCGCTGATCCTGGGCGCGGCGGGGCTGCTTGAAGGCTATAAAGCGACCACGCATTGGGCCTGGCATGACAAGCTGGCGCTGTTTGGCGCCGAGCCGGTCAAGGCCCGCCATGTGATTGATCGCAACCGCGCAACCGGCGGCGGGGTAACTGCCGGGATCGATTTTGCCCTGGCGCTTATGGCCCGGATTGCTGGCGAAGATCACGCCCGCGCGGTGCAACTTGCACTGGAATACGATCCCGCTCCGCCGTTTGATTGCGGCAGTCCGGACAAGGCCGGGGCCGATCTGGTTGGCATCTATCAGGCCCGCGCCGCACGGCTTGCGCCCGGCCGGATGGAGCGGCTTGAGGCTTCGGCCCGGCGGCTTGGCTTTCAAAGCGAAGGATAGGAAACATGACCGGCCACTATACGCTATGGGGAACCCCGCATTCGCTCTACACTGGCAAGGCCCGCAGCTATCTGATCAAGAAGCAGATCGCGTTTGTCGAACTGACGGTTTCCGACCCTTACTTTTCCAACGAAGTAGTGCCCAAAGTCGGCCATTGGGTGGCGCCAGTGGTTCAAAGCCCCGAAGGAAAACTGATCCAGGATTGCACCGCTATCATCGATCATGTTGAGGCGCGCCATGCCGAAGTTGCGCTAACCCCGGCCGGGCCGGTCCAGCAAGTGATCGCCCAGTTTTTTGATGCATTCGGATCGAACTATCTGCTGCCGGCCGCCATGCATTATCGCTGGAGTTTTCGGGCTGAGCAGGAGCTGTTCCTGCGAACCGAATTTGCCCGCGCAATCCCCACTTCGCTGCCTTACGAGCAGCGATTGCAGACTGCCGGGCAACTGATGGACAAATTCGCCGGGTTCCTCCCCAACCTTGGGGTTCAGCCAGAATTTTTCGCGGCGATCGAGCAAGCCTATGTTGACCTGCTTGATGTGCTGGAATTGCATTTCCAGGCATATCCCTATTTGCTGGGCGGGCGGCCCAGCGTGGCTGATTTCGGGATGATGGCGCCGCTGTATGCGCATCTGGCGCGCGATCCGGTGCCAGCGATGCTGATACGCACCCGCGCTCCCAATGTGGCGCGCTGGACCGAGCGGATGAATGTGGCTGCGATCGAAGATCATGATTATGCCGATCCAGGCGGCGCGTTCCCGGCAGATGATGCGATCCCCGAAACGCTGGTTGCGGTGCTGAAATTAGCCTTTGCGCTGTGGAACCCGGGGCTCACCGCCGACGCCGCGCAATTTGATGCCTGGCTGGCCGGCTTGACCGATCCTGCTGCGGGCACCCTGGTTTCCCATGATGGCGCGCGGCAAGTTCATCCGCATGTCGGCATGGTGGCCTATGACTGGCGCGGGGTGACCATGCGCCGGGCCAGCCATGTTCATTCGCTGTGGCATCTGGCCCGCGCGCAGGCCGCCGCCGATACGCTTCAGGGCGATGCCGCAGCCCGGCTTGCAGCGCTGCTTGAATCCACCGGTGGCACCGCGCTGATGGCAAGGCGCACCGCGCGGCCGATCATCCGCGAGAACAACGTGTTGGTGCTGGGCCAGCGCTGAACGAACAGCCGCCTTTTCAAGTCGGTCCGGTTCTGACATCACATGCCACTTATGGCTTTGCGATTCATCAAAATAGCCCTGCTGGCTTCGGCGCTTGCCGCGGCCGGCCTGATTGCTCCACAGCTTGGCGCCCAACCGGCCAGCCCCGCGCCGCAGGCCAGCCCCGCGCCGCAGGCC
>NZ_JBEBKB010000020.1:0-43944 GCF_040079535.1 Novosphingobium sp.
CCGCCAAAGCGATCACCGCCGCCACCGCCACTGCTGCCGCCACCGAACGGATCGAAATTATCTTCGCCGAAACCGTCGCGCTTGTCGCGGCCACGGCCACGACGCCCTCTATCAAAACCCATAAAGTCGAACTTACCTTCGTTTCGCCCCAATCAAGACTGCCCGGCGGCGCGGACGAAACGCACCGGGCGACAGGACAAACGGCTGTAAAGCCCTCTCCTCTGCATTTATCCACATAGCCAAGTTTTCCGCCAATGGCGAACGGATTCGCCAAAGCCAATACGTGACCCTGCAACTGTTGTATTTCTGCACATGGCTTTCCGTCATGCCGGGAGTAATCGGTGGAATTGCGAGGTTTTCTGACAGACTGACGCTTGCCACCGGGGCGGCGAATTGGCACAGGGCAGCCATGACGCAGTTCGCCAGAATTTCCGACCGGGTCTTTGCCAGCCCGCAGATTTGCCCTGAAGACGTGGCTAAAGCTGCGTTGCTGGGGGTGAAGTTGATCGTCAACAATCGCCCAGAGGATGAGTCTGACGATCAGACTCCTGGCAGCGTAATCGCGGCCGCGGCCGGGGCCGCTGGCATCGCTTATCTTGCCATCCCGGTAACCCATGTCGGTTTCTCCGACGCCCAGGTCGAAGCCATGGCCAAGGCACTGGCCGATACCGAAGGGCCGGTGCTGGCCTATTGCCGGTCCGGAACCCGATCGACATTGCTTTGGGCACTGGCACAAGCCAGCCGCGGTGCCAGCCCGCACGCGTTGACCGCTGCTGCTGCCGGGGCGGGATACGATCTCACCCCGGTGCGCGCGATCATGGACATGCTTGCGGCGCGGCAGGGCTAGGGGCCATGCTGGGGCAGGTCTTGCAGCTGGCGGGCTCAATCGCGGCGGTGTTGCTGCTGGGGCTGTTGTGTTCGAAGCTGAGGCTTGGCGCCGATGTTCGGATTGGTTCCGAAGCTGAAGCCCGTCAGCTGGCCCGCGATGCACTGTGCGGGTTTGAACCCATTGATCTGGCGCTGGACCGGGCCGGGATCGGCGCGCTGCTGCGCGATGGGCAGGGGCGGGTTATGCTGCTGCGCCGCCACGGCGCTCATTTTGCGGCACGAGAGCTGGATAGCCATGCCTTTGCCCGGTTAGACCGGAATTTCCTGACCCTTGGCACAAGCGAGAGCCAGTTCGGCCGGGTTACGCTCGATCTGGGCGAAAAGGCCCAAAGCTGGGCCAGCAGCCTGCGCCATCTGGGGGGATCGGCCAGTGCCTGAATTCAATCCCGTCGATTTTGCCGTGCCCGGCTTCATCCTGCTGGTCCTGATCGAGATGGTCTGGGCCTGGCGCAAGGCACCTGATAAGTACGAGCCGCGCGATACGCTGATCTCGCTTGGCATGGGCGTGGGCAGCAACGTGACGGGGCTGCTAATGGGCGGATTGATTACGGCGCTGTATTATTGGGCCTGGCAGTTCAGGCTGCTTGATATCGGTTGGCAATGGTGGGCCTGGATCGCCTGTTTCGTGCTCGATGACCTGGCTTACTATTGGTTCCACCGGTTTGCCCACCGGGTGCGTTGGATGTGGGCCGCCCATGTCAACCACCACTCAAGCCAGCACTACAACCTTTCGACTGCACTGCGCCAAACCTGGACCGGCACGATCGCGCTGGGGTTTGTGTTCCGCATGCCGCTGTTGCTGATCGGGTTCCATCCAGTGATGATTTTTTTCTGCGGCGGGATCAACCTGATTTACCAGTTCTGGTTCCACACCGAAGCCATTCACAAATGCCCGCGCTGGTTCGAGGCGGTAATGAACACACCCAGCCACCACAGGGTGCATCACGCCACCAACCCGCTTTATCTGGACCGCAACTATGCCGGTGTGTTCATCATCTGGGACCGGATGTTCGGAACCTTTCAGAGCGAGCTGGAAGGAACGCGAATCCACTATGGGATCGTCAAACAGCTGGGCAGTTTCAATCTGCTGTGGACCGCATTCCACGAATGGATCGGGATCGCCCGCGATGTCTGGAGCGCGCCGTGGGGATCAAAGCTGGGCTATATCTGGCGCCCTCCGGGCTGGACTCACGATGGCAGCCGCGACACCTCAGACGCGTTGCGGGCACTGTGGCTGGCCATGCAAGGCGACGCGCCTGCCGAATAGCATTGCGCAGATTTAACCGCGCGCTTAAATCCTCCCCATAACCAATGGAGTCAGGTGCGTGGATCAGTTTGATGTGATCGTGATTGGTGGCGGCAGCGCAGGCAGCGCTGCTGCTGCAAAATTGGCGGCTGATGGCAGGCTGAAGGTCTGCCTGCTTGAGGCTGGCGGAGCCAACACCAATCTGGCGATCCGGACACCGGGCTTGCTCAGCTTTGCGCCCAAGGCCAGCAACTGGGCCTATGATACCGAACCGATGGGGGGACTGAACGGCCGGATCGGCTATCAGCCGCGCGGCCGCGGGATGGGCGGATCAAGCGCGATCAACGGCATGGTCTATATCCGCGGCAACCAGTGGGATTACGATAATTGGGCGGCGTTGGGCTGCACCGGCTGGGGCTGGCAGGATGTGTTGCCGGTATTCCGAAGTCAGGAAAACAACCAGCGCGGCGGCAACGCCTATCACGGGACGGGCGGCGCGCTCCACGTCTCAGACCAGATTGCCCCCAGCCCGGTCGGCCAGGCTTTCGTCGATGCCGCCAGCCGGCTGCAAATGCCGCTGAACGATGATTTCAACGGCGCGCAGCAGGACGGCTTCGGGCTTTACCAGGTGACCCAGCACAACGGCGAGCGCTGGTCCGCCGCGCGGGCTTTTATCGATCCCTTGGCTGGCAAGCCAAATTTGTCTGTGCGGACCGGCGCCACGGTCGAGAAGATCGTGATCGAGAATGGGCGCGCCACTGGGGTCGCTGTGCGGATAGGCAACCGGCAGGCGGTGATCAAGGCCAGTGGCGGCGTGGTGCTATCGGCCGGGGCCCTCGGCAGCCCGCAGATCTTGATGCTGTCCGGGATCGGACCGGCAGCGCATTTGCGGGATCATGGGATCGGCGTTCAGATCGACAAGCCAGCGGTTGGCGCAGATCTGCAGGACCACTGCGATTTTCTGGTGGGCTATGATCTTGATGACCTCAGCTTGTTCGGAGGCTCCTTGCGCGGGCTGATGAAAGTTGCCAGCGCGTTTATCGAACACCGTCTCAAACGCACCGGTATGCTCACCACCAATTTCGCCGAAAGCGGAGGTTTCGTCAAAATCCGTCCCGATGCCCCGGCACCCGACGTGCAATACCACTTTATCCGGGCAATCATCCAGAACCACGGGCGCGACAAGCCCAAGGAGCACGGCTTCTCGCTCCACGCCTGCGTGCTGCGCCCCGAAAGCCGCGGCTGGGTGAGGCTGAAATCAGCTGATCCGGCGATGGCCCCGGCGATCAATCCCAACTTCCTCTCCGATGAGCGCGATCTTACCCTGCTGCGCGATGCCGCCCGGCTGATGTACCGCATAGCTGAAACCCCGCCGCTGTCGCAGCTGGATGCGCGCGATCGCGATCCGATCGATTACAATGACGATAAAGCGCTTGAAGCCCGTATCCGGGAAACTTCTGATACGATCTATCACCCGGTCGGCACCTGCAGGATGGGCAGCGATGAAGCCGCAGTTGTCGATCCCACGCTCAAGGCGCGCGGGATCGAAGGGCTGTGGGTGGCCGATGCCAGCGTGATGCCGCGGCTCGTCTCGGGCAATACCAACGCGCCCAGCATCATGATCGGCGAACGCGCGGGCGGCTTTGTGAAGGCTGCGCTGGCGTGATATGAAGCCGCAATGAGCGTCGCATTTCGCCGTGAAAGTGATGAGGAGCATCTCGAACCCAAGTTTGAGCTGCCGATCCCGCTTGGCCCCAATCTTGTCACCGCGCGCGGGTTGACCCTGCTCGAAGCGAAAGTGGCCGAACTGGAGGCCGCGCTGCCGGCGATCACGGAAGAAGCCGAGCGCAAGAAGCACCTGCGCGAACTGCGCTATTGGCGCACCCGGCTGGCCACCGCCGAACTGACCGAAGCGCGGGCAGGGGGCGTGGTCGGCTTCGGCAGCCGGGTAGAGCTGCTGCTGAACGACAAGCCCCGCGTGATCGAACTGGTCGGGCATGACGAAGCCGATCCAGTTGCGGGAAAACTGGCGTTTACCGCCCCACTGGCCCGCGCGATGATGGGAGCCGAGGCGGGGGATTTGCTCGATTTTGGCGGGAAAGAGGGGGCGATTGAGGTGGTGGCAAGCACCACAATCTAATTACCCGCGCGGCCCCTTCGGCTTGCCTTTGTGAAACACCCTTGGGCCATTGCCAGCTTTGCTACCTGGCCCGCCCTGGCCGCGGTGCGGCTTGGGAGGTGGGCCGCCGCGGGGTTTGTGCGGGGCGCCGTGCTGCGGGGGGCTTTCGCTTTGCTCGATGGTGATCCCGCTCTCATCGTCGCCATCGATCCCGGCGGTGCGTTTCACGGCGTCGGCAAATTTACGGGCGACGGCTGACGGAACCTGAAAATGGGTTTCGTGCTGGCCGATCCGGATCGCGCCAACTTCGCCCCGGGTAACGTGGCCCCTGCGGCACAGCAGTGGCAGGATCCAGCGGGCGTCGGCGTTTTGCCTGCGGCCGACGTCCATGCGGAACCAGACCACATCGTCAAAGCCGGGGCGGTGACGTTCCACTTGCGCGGCGCGCTGGGCTTCGTGGGTGCCGGGGATCAGTTCTTCGGGCGCGGGCATCGCGGCGCGGTGCGCGCGCACGAGTGCGGCGGCAATGTCTTCGGCGCTGCGTTCGGTCAGCAGCCGGGCGGCGATTTCGCGGTCTTCATCGTCGGCTTCGATCGGCGCAAGCAGCGCCGCGATCAGGCGTTCGCGATCGTTCTTGCGGATGTCGTCAGGGGTTGGCGCTTCGCGCCACTCAGCCTCGATCCGTGCACCGCGCAGCATCGATTCGACCCGCTTGCGGCGCGGATAGGGGACCACGATCACCGCCGTGCCCTTTTTGCCAGCGCGACCGGTCCGGCCCGAGCGGTGCTGGAGCGCTTCGGCATCGCGCGGGATTTCAACATGGACCACCAGGCTTAGCGTCGGCAGATCGATCCCGCGCGCGGCAACGTCGGTTGCCACACAGACCCGGGCGCGGCGATCGCGCAAGGCTTGCAAGGCGTTGTTGCGCTCAGACTGGCTATGCTCGCCTGAAAGCGCGACAGCGGCGAAACCGCGCTCTATCAGCGTGGCATGGAGGTGGCGAACATTGTCACGCGTGGCGCAAAACAGCATCGCGGTTTCGGCTTCGTGAAAGCGCAACAGATTGATTACTGCGTGCTCGATCTGGGCCGGGGCGACCATGACCGCCTGATAGGCGATATCGCCGTGACCGCGATCCTCGCCCACGGTCGAGATCCGCACTGCGTCGTTCTGATAGCGCCGCGCCAGTGCGACAATCGGCTTGGGCATCGTGGCCGAAAACAGCAGCGTGCGGCGCCCGGTGGGCGTGGCATCGAGGATTTCTTCCAGATCCTCGCGAAAGCCCATGTCAAGCATCTCGTCGGCTTCATCGAGCACGATGCTGCGCAAGCCGGTTAGGTTCAGCGCACCGCGTTCAAGGTGATCGCGCAGCCGGCCCGGTGTGCCAACCACGATATGCGCGCCGTGGCTGAGCGCGCGGCGTTCCTTTGATGGATCCATCCCGCCCACGCATGTTGCGATCCGGGCTCCGGCCTTGGCATAGAGCCAGATCAGTTCGCGGCTGACCTGCAGTGCCAGCTCTCGCGTAGGGGCGATCACCAGCGCGAGCGGCGCGGCAGCGGGCGCCAGTGCGGCTTCGGCCAGCAGCTCATCGGCCATGGCGAGGCCAAACGCGACCGTTTTGCCTGATCCGGTCTGGGCCGAAACCACCAGATCGCGGCTTTTGGCGCCAGGCTCGATAACCGCCGACTGGACAGGGGTGAGGGCAGTATAGCCATGCGCGGCAAGCGCTTCGGCAAGAAGCGGGGTTACATCTGGGAAAGTCATGATGAGCGCGCCCTTACAGACAGAATGCGCGTTTGGCTTGCACTGATTTCAGGCCCGCCCGAAACAGCGCTGCGGCGCGGCCTGACACCGGCTTTGCAAACTGCCCAATCTTGCGCCATTGCCGGGCGCGATGTCCCGCACACCCGAACCAGAAATCATCGTCGATTCGAAGACGGTTGCGCAGCTCGTGGCCAGCCAGTGCCCCGAATTGGCCGGTCGCCCGGTAGAATTGCTGGGGCACGGCTGGGACAACTGGCTGTTCCGGCTGGGTGATCAGCATATCGTTCGGCTGCCGCGCCGCGCAGTTGCTGTGGCGCTGCTGGAACATGAAATCAAATGCCTGCCCGGTCTGGCACCGCGCCTGCCGATCCCGATCCCGGTCCCGGTGTTTTGCGGAACCGGGGATTCCAGCTATCGCTGGCCCTGGCTGATTGCGCACAGGTTTGGAGGCGATAACGCGGATCTTGATCCGCCACGGCCCGATCAGGCATCCCGGCTGGCAGAATTCCTGCTGGCCTTGCATTTGCCTCACCGCGGCATGGCACCTTACAATGCCCATCGCGGTGTCGCATTGGGGCAGCGCCATGAAACCATGACCAGCGGCTGGGATGTGCTGGCCAAGCGCGGCGAACCAATTGCCCCGGAATTATCAGCGCTGTGGGAGCGCGCCTGCCAGGCTCCGGCAGATTTTGAGCCCGTCTGGCTGCACGGCGATCTGCACTATGCCAACGTGCTGGTACAAGCCGGCGCGTTCACCGCGATTATCGATTGGGGCGATATCTGCGGCGGTGATCCGGCGACCGATCTGGCGTCATTGTGGATTCTGTTTGATGATCCTGCCGCTCGGCGATTGGGCCTGGCCTCCTATGGCGCCAATGCCGATATGATTGTGCGGGCGATGGGATGGGCGATATCGTTTGGCTCGGTGCTGCTTTCAACTGGCCTTGCCGATAACCCCCGCCACGCTGCAGTCGGACGGGCAACGCTGCGACGGTTGCAGGCCGATCTGGGCCTGGCTCAGTGATTGCAGGCCAGCGCCGCAACCACATCCTCAACTCGTGCCGGATCGCCCAGCGCCAGCACATTGCCATCGCTGGCGGCGTGCAGCGGATCGCCGTTCCAATCGCACATCACCCCGCCGGCACCTTCAACCACCGGGATTAGCGCGGCATAGTCGTGGAGCTTCAGGTTTGCCTCACAAACAAGGTCGAGGTGCCCGCTGGCAAGCATCGCATAGTTATAGCAATCGCCGCCCATCACCATCCGCTTGTGATCGGTCTTTGCGGCTAGCGCCATGAAGTGCTGGCCTTGATGATCGTCAAAATAGTGTGGCCCGGTGGTGGCAAGCGCAGCCTCGGCCAGATTAGGACACGGGCGGGTTCGTACTGGCACACCGTTGAAGGTGGTTGGCTTGCCGGTGATCCCGATCCAGCGCTCACCCAGAATTGCCTGATCGATCAACCCCATAACCGGCCAGCCTTCCTGAACCAGCGCAATCAAAGTGCCAAAGATCGGGCGCCCGGCCATGAACGCGGTAGTCCCGTCGATCGGATCGAGCACCCAGGTCCGGCCCGATGTGCCGGTGGTCGCGCCAAACTCCTCGCCGTGGATCGCATCATTCGGAAATGCAGCCTCGATCAGCGCGCGCATCGCCTGTTCGGCGCCGCGATCGGCTTCGGTCACCGGCGTACGATCAGCCTTGCGCTCCCCGGGCGTACCCGTGCGGAACAGCGGCTGAATTACAGCGCGCGCCGCATCAGCAAGGCGGTTCGCCAGCGCGAGTTCGGCGTCATAGGCCATCAGTCCCACAAACTCGAAACCGAGCTTTCCTCAGCAATGCGGTGGATCGCCTCGCCGATCAGCGGGGCGATTGAAATGGTCCGGATCTTCGCGGCGGCCCGGGTTGCCTCGCTCGGTTGGATCGAATCGGTGATCACCAGTTCCTTGAGCGCCGATTTCTGCACCCGCTCGGCCGCGATGCCTGAAAGGACACCGTGGGTGAGATAGGCTGTGACCGATTTCGCGCCCGAATCCATCAAGGCCTGCGCGGCGTTGCACAGCGTTCCGCCCGAATCGATGATGTCATCTATCAGGATGCAATCCCAGCCTTTCACATCGCCGATGATGTTCATCACTTCGCTGCTGCCCGGCTTGTCACGGCGCTTGTCGACGATCGAAAGCGGCGCATTGCCCAGCCGCCGGGCCAGCGCGCGAGCGCGGACCACACCGCCGACATCGGGCGATACAACCATCAGGTTTTCGCCGCCGCTGCGTTGCAGGATATCGGCCGCCATAACTGGCGCGCCATAAAGGTTGTCGGTTGGGATATCGAAAAAGCCCTGGATCTGCCCGGCGTGCAGATCCACCGCCAGCACCCGGTCAGCGCCGGCTTCGGTGATCAGATTGGCGACCAGTTTGGCGGAAATCGGGGTGCGCGGGCCCGGTTTACGGTCTTGCCGGGCATAGCCAAAATAGGGAATCACGGCGGTGATCCGCTTGGCCGAAGAGCGGCGCAGAGCATCGATGCAGATCAGCAGTTCCATCAGGTTATCATTTGCCGGTGCGCTAGTCGATTGCAGCACGAAGACATCTTCGCCGCGCACGTTTTCGTGAATTTCGACAAACACTTCGTCATCGGCAAAGCGGCGTACGTCTGCATTGGTCAGCGGCAGCTCAAGATAGCCCGCGATCGCCCGTGCCAGCGGCAGGTTTGAATTTCCGGCCAAGAGTTTCATGAAAGGTGCCTTGTTGTGCCCTGCGATGTGAGCGGCTCTAGCGAGGCTTCCTGTGATTGCAAGAGTGGCGCAGAACGCGGCGCGGACAACAGCGGGTGGTGAATAATTGCCTGTACTGCCCGCATCGCCAAGGAATCGCGCCTTGAGGGGAGTGCGCCTTTTTCAAAGTGCAGGCGCAATTTGCCATCTTGATACTCAAAAATATGGCGCGTTTATCCAACACCGTATGGTCGCTCGCTTGTAGGAAGGGCGTGAATACGAGAGGATCGCACATGACCAAATCTGAATCCACCAGGGCAACAAGCCGCCTGGCACCGTTCCGTGCCTTGGCCGCTGGTCTTGCCCTATCGCTTGCAATTCCGATCTTCGCCTCGGCCCAGTCTCTCGAATATTTTCCGCAGCCCGATAGAGTCGCCGCAGCGGGCGATGAGGCTCGATTCTGGTATTCTCGGGGTATTGATGAATACAACCGAGCAGTAAGCGCGGAGAAATCTGGGAATTACAAGGAAGCGTGTCGAAACTACAAGCATGCGGCAGGTTCGTTTGATTTATCCCTATCGGAACTAAAGCTGCAATATATGGAGAATAAGACTGTTCAAGTAGGCTGGACATACGACGGCGGTGGAATCAATTCAAACCAGCGGCAAGCTAGAACGGCGAAGGCCACAGCAAAGCTGGCCGCAAAGCGAGCCTGCGCCATGGAAAAAGCCGCCCGGTAATCGGCGCGAATTGCAGGGGGCATCAGCAAATCGTCAGTCCCGGCTCACTGCTGGTTGCGGTGTTCGCCCGAAACCTAGCGGACTGTCCTTGGCGCGATTTGGCCAACGGCAGCTCATGATAGCCCGCGATCGCCCGTGCCAGGTTTGAATTTCCGGCCAGCAGCATCATGACCAAGCTCCCTGCTAGATCTGTTGCGACCTGCTCTCAATGCGCGGCCTTGCGATTGTAATCGGGGAAGGCGAAACAGCGGCGCAAAACTGTGCATGGCCTTGGGCCAGGGGGAATTTTGGCTGTTCGCAGGCCGGGCTTGGCGATATGGCCGCGGCGATCTGAAGGGTGGCACGCGATGAATTCCGATGCATTTGCCTATGAAGGCGCAGAGCTGGAGCATTTCGCGCTGGCGCTGAACTGGAAGCGCTATGTCAAAGCGCGGTTGGCGCCGTTCCTGGCCGGGCAGGTGGTTGAAGTTGGAGCTGGGTTGGGCGAAACGGCGCGCACATTGCGGCCTGGGCTCGATCTGGAAAGCTGGCTTTGCATCGAACCGGATCCGGCGATGGCTGCGCAGATTGGGGCATTGGCCGCAAGCGGCGCGCTGGGCGAAGGAGTTTCGGTTCTGGCGGGAACGCTGCGTGAAATGCCCGCCGAAGCGCGCGCCGATACGGTGATCTATGTCGATGTGCTTGAACATATTGAGCACGATGCAGCCGAACTGCGCGCTGCCGCAGAACTGCTGCGGCCTGGCGGTAGGCTTGTGGTCCTGGCACCGGCATACAACTATCTGTTCTCACCTTTCGACAAAGCGGTGGGACACTATCGGCGCTATACCAAAACCATGCTGCGCGCGATTTTGCCTGCTGGGCTAAGCGAGGAGGCAGCGTTCTATATGGATTCGGTGGGATTGATGGCCTCGCTGGCGAACAAGTTGCTGCTCAAGCAATCACTGCCAAGCGCTGATCAGGTGAAAGTCTGGGACCGGTTGATGGTGCCGGTTTCGCGCTTGATCGATCCGCTGCTGGGGCACAGCTGTGGGCGCAGCGTGGTGCTGGTCTGGCGCAAGCCGGGCTAGGCGCGATGCAGCAGCCGCCTTCACAAACCCTGGGTTCGCTGCTGCGCTTCATCGGCGTTGGCCTTTGTGCAACAGGGCTGTATCTAGCGCTGTCGATCGTGCTGCTGAACCGTGGATTAAATCCGCAAATCTGCAATATTGTTGCTTTTATTTTTAGTACGCTTGCGTCATATTTGGGGCATTATTTCTTCACTTTTAAATCTAACCAGAGCCACTACAGGACTGGGTCCCAATTTGTATTTATAACTTTTGCGATTATGGGACTATGTCTCTTGATTCAATTAATCGCTTTAAGCATCGGATTTTCTGCAAAGTGGGCAGCTGTTGTTGTTGCTGTCACCTATCCTCCTCTCAGTTTCATTGCCAACTCGCTCTTGACCTTCGCCAAGCGCTGAAATATCGCATTTTTGCTGCGCGGCACCGCATTGCTGGGCGACTATGGGGGTCCTGAATGCTGCGCATCCAATGCTTCATTGACCAGATGGTGCTTCGCGCATGACCGCTGGGGACCAACGCTTGCTCCAGATTGTAATGCCGGTTTTCAACGATTGGGAATCTGCACAATTCCTGCTGGCCGATATCGAACGCGAATTTGCGGATGAGGCGGTCACCATTGAAGCTGTGCTGGTTGATGATGGTTCGATCCAGGCTGGGCCTGCGGCGATTCCGGCTGGCCCCCGGATCAGCAAAATCACCTGCCTAAAGCTGGGCTGCAATGTTGGCCACCAGCGCGCGATCGCTATCGGTTTGACCGAGATCGCCAGCCACTCACCCACCGGGCATGTGGCGATAATGGATTCTGACGGGGAAGATCGCCCGGCAGAGCTGCGCCGCCTGTATACCATGGCGCAGGAGGATCAGACCGTGGCGCTTGTCGCGCAGCGCGCACAGCGATCGGAGTCGTTCCTGTTTCGCTTGTTTTACCGGATCTATCTGGGGCTGTTCCGGTATCTGACCGGGCAGCGGATCAACTTTGGCAATTTCGCGATCCTGCCCGCCGGGATGGTTGGCCGGATAGTGCGCGATCAGAATGTG
This sequence comes from Novosphingobium sp., assembly GCF_040079535.1. Taxonomy (GTDB): domain Bacteria; phylum Pseudomonadota; class Alphaproteobacteria; order Sphingomonadales; family Sphingomonadaceae; genus Novosphingobium. Next base: position 11,577 of record NZ_JBEBKB010000020.1, read on the forward strand.
TGGAACCATTTTGCCGCCGCATTGCTGCGTTCGCGGATTCCGATCCGGTTCGTGCCAACCCGGCGTGGGACACGTTATGTCGGCCAGTCGAAAATGAACTTCGTTTCGCTGATCGCACATGGCCTGGGTGCAATCTCGGTCTTTACCGAGGCCGTGTTCATCCGCATTCTGATCGTTAGCGCGGTGATGCTGGCCCTTTCGATGGGGGTCACCGGACTGGCGCTCTACTTCAAATTCTTCACGGCTATGGCCTTGCCCAATTGGGCCACCACGGTGCTGGGCTTTGCAATTGTCATTTCGTTTCAGGCCCTGATGATGCCGATCCTGATGGCATTCATGCTGCTCAATTCGCGGGCTCACATCCAGCCCGTGCTTAGCCGGGTGGTGCTGGACTATGTGGCCGAGCGGATCGACCTGACGGCGCGGATCAAGGGCAAAAGGGCGGGCCGTGCCGGATAGCGGTCCGGGCGGCCAGTCCAGGCGGCAAATACGGGTCGGCATCGCGGTGGCGGCGGTATTCTGGTTGATGCTGGCACTGGCCGGCTTCCCCCGTGCCTATCCCGATGATGCGATCATGATTGGCCCCGCGCTGGGGCTGCGCGATCACGGTTTTCTCGATAACGTCTTCCTCAGCCGGGCCTTCTATCCAGAACCGGCCTATCTGTTTTATCCGCCGACATTTTCCTGGGCACTGCTGGGCTGGATTTCGCTTTTCGGCCAATCGCTAAAGGCCTTGGCGCTATTTTGGGCGGCATGCTGTATCGCCGCAAGCATTGCCTTGGGCACGCTCATATCGCGGCTGGGCCGGATATCCTGGGGCATTCCGGCCGCCTGCGTGCTGCTCTTGGGCTGCGTCGCTTATTCGGGCATCCGGATGGAGATTCTGGGTTTTGCCACTTTCTTTTGGGGCGTGATGCTAACCAGCAACGGGCGAGCGCACTGGCGCGGGCCGGGCTATTTTCTGTTGTTTGTAACACCAACTATTGCCCCAACGTTCCTGGCCTTCTGCCTTGTGGCCAGCCTGGCGCTGTTTGTTCGGCGGATCAGCGCGCGCGAACTGGTGCTTGCTGGAGGCGGCCTTGCGCTGGCCTGCCTGGTGCTGATCCTCGCCTGTCAGGGCGACGTCGGCGGACTTGCCCGCACGATGTACAAGTACAGCTCGATCCGGGTCGGGATCGGCGGGCGCGGGGATTTCCTGCAAAATCTGGTGCGTGTACTCGGGTTGGGCGTGATCATGACCGCGGCTATCTGCCTGGTCCGGATCAAGGCACTGGGCGAAAAAGTGATGTCGGCGCATGTCATGGTGCCGGTATTGCTGACCACCGGGTTTGCGCTGTCGGTCGCAACCCACAGCCGCCCTTCGATCTGGATCGCCTATACTCTGGGGCAGCTGTTCCTGCTGGCACTGACCGGGCAGGCGCTGCTGAAGCATGCGCAGGCAATTGGCGCTGGCTGGGCAAGCTTGGCGCGCTTGGCAACCTGGCCGGTCATGCCAATTGGCCTTCTGGTCTTTCTGGCGGCGTTCAATGGGCACTATGCCGCGCGTTATGCGCCGGTACCGCTTTCGCCAGGACTGACCGCAATTGCCCGAACCGCGGTTGAAGGCGCCCCTGCCGCTGACATGGTTTTTGCCGATGCGGCGGTGTTTGGCGCGCTTGATTTCCCCACGGCCCGGCCGATGCGCGATGCCATGGTGGTCAATCCGTGGCCAGATTATCTGCAGGATTTCAAGGCGATCCCCAAGGGGCAGACCTGGGTTCTCAGCTTGTCAAATTTCCTTGCGCTCAGCCAGAATGGAGGCGGGCGCGTGGCTCAGACCCCGCGGCTGGCACGCTATCTGGTTGCACCCGGCGGTGCGCGGGTTGATGCCGAGCAAGTCTGTGTCTTGCGCGCCGATGCGTCGGTTGTGATTGCGCAGGATATCGACGCCGCGGTTAGGCGATATTGCCGCGCCGGCTAGAGCGCGCCAGCAGCCTGTTTACTTGGCGCGGTGTTCGCCCGAAACCCAGCGGACCGTGCCCGAACTGGCCCGCATCACAACCGAATTGGTGGTCAGCACGCCACCCTTGTGGCGCTTCACTCCTTTGAGCAGCGATCCATCGGTGACCCCGGTTGCAGCGAAGATGCAATCACCTTTTGCCAGCTCTTCCAGTTTGTAGATCTTGTTCAGATCCTCAATCCCCCACTTGGCGGCGCGCATCCGCTCATCATCGTTGCGGAAGATCAGGCGGCCGTTGAATTGCCCGCCGACACAGCGCAGTGCGGCTGCCGCCAGAACGCCTTCAGGGGCGCCGCCCGAACCCATGTAAAGATCGATATTGGTATCTTCGTTGGTCACCGCGATTACGCCCGCCACATCCCCATCAGGGATCAAGGCAACCCCGCAGCCCAGTGCGCGCAGCTCGGCGATCAAATCCGCATGGCGCGGCCGATCCAGAACGCAAACGATAATATCGCCCGGCTCCACACCTTTGGCCGCAGCCACCGCGCGGACGTTTTCAGTCGGGCTTTTGGCCAGATCGATAATCCCATCTGGATAGCCCGGCCCCACCGCCAGCTTGTCCATATAAACATCCGGAGCGTTCAGCAGGTTGCCTTCTTCGGCGCAGGCCAGCACCGCCAGCGCATTGGGGCCAGCCTTGGCCGTGATCGTGGTGCCTTCCAGCGGATCGAGCGCAATGTCGATCTTGGGTCCGGTGCCCTGCGCACCGCCAACCTTTTCACCGATATAAAGCATCGGGGCTTCATCGCGTTCGCCTTCGCCGATCACCACGGTGCCGTCGATCGCCAGCCCATCGAACGCCAATCGCATGGCTTCAACCGCAGCTGCATCAGCGGCCTTTTCATCGCCGCGCCCGATCAGCTTCGAGGCGCTGATCGCTGCAGTTTCGGTAACCCGAACCATTTCGAGCACAAGCGCACGGTCAAGAACTTTGGATGCTGCGGGTTTGTTAGATGTCATCTTGATCGGCTCGCCTTTGACGAAGGGGACTGTGCATAGGTATGTGAAGCGCGCTTAGACGCGGCTTGTGACAATGTCGAGTGTAGCTAGCTACTTGCAAGAATTGCGGGGCAAGGTATAGCGCGCAGCAGGTCGGGCGTCTGCTTTAGAATTAGGAGAGTTCCAATGATTTCAAGGTTGATCGGCGCCACGCGCGTCGGCCTGATGGGCGTGGCGATGGCTGCTGCACTGGCTCCGGCGGTAACCCAGGCCGAAGATAATTCGGTCAAGCGCAAGCTGGATAGCATGGGCCAGAAGTATGAAATCGACAAAGACGGCGATTTCAAAATGACCTTCAAGTTTTCCGAAGACAACCGCACCCAGGTGGTGTTTGTCTCAGGCAAGGTTGAAGAAGCAGCTCCTTTGATGATCCGCCAGGTTTTTGGCCCGGTCGCCAATGTTGAAGATGACAATATCAAGAGCAAGGCACTGGATTTGCTGCGTGACAATTTCGGGTTGCGGATCGGCGCCTATGAAATTTCAGGCGATTATCTGATTTTCAACGTGAAGCTTCACGATGGCGCCAGCGTCAAGGAACTGGAAAAGGCGATTCATCTGGTTGCCGGTGTGGCCGATGAAAAAGAAAAGGAAATCAGCGGGACCCGGGATACTTACTGATCCTGAGGGCTGCTGAAATCTATTCAGCCAAGATTAACCGAAAAACCCGTCCCTGCTCCTAACCGGGGCAGGGACGGGAGTGGTAATGCGGCGCTATCGGTTTGGCTTTGTGGTGCTGGCGTTGGCCGCCGCGCCTGCCATCGCCGAACAAGCTTCAGGCCCGGTTGATCCGGGCCGGCGGGTCGATGAACTGATCGACACGTCCAGGCAGGCCTTTGGCGAAGCTGAACCGCAACGCCAAAGCTGCGCTCAGGCCGATCCCAACGAAATTGTCGTCTGTGTTGATCGCGGCCGCGATCAGCGGGTTGCTTCAACCGCGCAAACCGATCCCAATTCGCTGGCTGCCCGGCGCGCGCTTGATGGAAATATTCCCAGCGCTCCCTTTGTTGGCTCAATCCGGTGCCGCAAAGGCGCAGACGGGGTTTGCCGGGGAAACATGGGAAGCGCCCCGGTTCCAGCCTATTTCGTCGATGTCACAGCGCTGCCGCAGGCCCCTGAAGGTTCGGATGCAGACAGGATTGCCAAGGGCGAAATCGCCGCGCCCTAGTTTTCCAGAATATGCAGCACCAGCGGTGGTTCGCTTAGGCTCTCTGATCCCTCAAGCAGCCTGACCGCTTCGCTCACCGCGCTTTCGGGCCCTTCGTGGGTTACCAGGGCAACCATCACTTCGCCGGCATCCCCGGCGCGGCCCTTTTGAATAAGGCTTTCGATTGAAACCCCGGCATCGCGCAGCGCGGCGGCGATTTCTGCCAGCACGCCCGGGCGATCCTTGACCATGAAGCGCAAGTAGGCCCGGCTCAGCCGGTGTCCGGTCGGGGCGGGGGGCTTGGCCTCCAGTTCGCCAACCGGAACCGAGAAGGCATTGTCCACCTCAGCGCCGCGCATCATTGAGCGCGCGATGTCGATGATATCGGCCACCACGGCGCTGGCGGTTGGGCCATCGCCCGCGCCCGCACCTTGGAACAGCAAGCGGCCCGAAAAATTGCCCTCAGCCACAACCGCATTGGTTGCCCCGTCAACATGGGCCAGCGGGTGATCCATCGGCACCAGGTGCGGTTGAACCCGCTGAAACAGACCATCATCGCCAGCTTCGGCCATGCCGATCAGGCGGATCACATAGCCCAGCGCATCGGCCTGGGCGATATCGGCGGCGCGCAGCCGCGTGATCCCCGAAGCGGCCACTCCGGCAAAATCAAGCCTCGTGCCAAATGCGATAGCGGCCAGGATGGAAAGCTTGTGGGCAGCGTCGATCCCTTCGACATCGAAGGTCGGGTCAGTTTCAGCATAACCCAGCGCCTGCGTTTCGGACAGAACATCGGCGAAATCACGGCCCGAATCTTCCATCACGGTAAGGATGTAGTTGCAGGTTCCGTTGAGGATTCCGTAAACCCGCTCGATCGCATTGGCCGCTGCACCTTCGCGCAGGCCCTTGATCACCGGGATCCCGCCAGCCACCGCCGCTTCGAACTTCAGGGCAACCTTGTGCTCCTCGGCCTTGCCGGCCAGTTCCAGCCCATGGTGGGCGATCATTGCCTTGTTGGCGGTGACCAGCGCCTTGCCGGCCTCAATCGTGGTACGCGCCAGCGCCAGCGCCGGGCCATCTGATCCGCCGACCATTTCGACCACAACGTCAACGTCGCCGCGCTCGCCCAGGATCACCATATCGTCTTCCCACGCATATGGCGATAGATCGACCCCGCGGTTGCGGCTGCGATCGCGGGCCGAAACAACGGTGATTGTGATCGGGCGCCCTGCGCGCCGCTCGATCAGGGCGCGGTTGGCCTCGATCAGGCGGATCACGCCAAGGCCAACGGTGCCCAATCCGGCAAGTGCAATTTTAAGCGGCTCGGCCATGGAAGCTCCCTGTTCGCGAGCCGGGCCTTAGGCACCGTCCGTGCGGCGGGCAAGCCCTGAAAGCTAGCGGCGGATCCGGGGGCACGGCCCCAGCTGGACCATGACAAAGGCATAGTCACGCGCTGCGGCCACCCGGTCAGCCGGTGCATCAGAGATGTTCGCAGGCTGCGGCAGGCCAGCCGGCAGGAAGCAGGCTAATCGATACCAGCCCAAGGTATCGCGCGCGGGCGCTCCATCGCTGGCGACCAGTTCAGAAAACGAAACCCCCCAGCGCGGGGCCTGCCCCGGTGCCCGCCGCACCGTGATCGCGGCCGGTTCGCCATTGGCGGCGGTCAGGAAAATCTGGGTCTCCCCGGCACCGGCCAGATCGCCTGGAACATGGATTGCCTCGCGCACACCGCTAATCCGCTGCGGTGCGCCGGCACTATAGAGCTCGCCCAGCACGCCCTTTACCCGCTGTTCAAGCGCGGGATCCCACAGCAATTGGGCGTCGGGCGCAGTCAACTGAATCTCGCCGGGCCGGGATGGCACCGGCCGGGCGAACAGGATCACGACCCGCTTCTTGAGCTTGGGCACCTTGCCCTTGGGATCAAGCGGAACATCAACCAGATAACGCAGCGCTTCGCCCACCGGGGTGCTGCCGGCGATCAGGGCTTCGGTTTTGGCTTCGATATAAAGCCGGGCCCAACCCGGACGCAGGCCCGGCGCGCGGGCGGGTTCGACCAAGGCGACCTTGCGCACTTTGGCGCGGATCACCAGTGGGGCCTGGTCAGAAAGGTCTGCCAGGTCGGCATAGCTGGGCGGCAAGGGCGGGGGAATCGGCGAATCAGCAATGCCCGCAGCAGGCTGATTTGCCGCCATCAGCAACAGGATAACAGCAGTCAGGCGGGCCAACTTACGTTTCAATCCGGAACCTGTCATTGCTACTCCACCTTGCCGAGCCGGCTGCAACCGCAGGAATCAGCGGCATTTCCGGTCATCACAACATTACCACAGTTGAATCGAAGGTTAACGGATAAACCGTTGCGCCAAAGCGATCACGAAGCTAATGATTCGTCATAACCGGGCCAAACACAACAACGGCCCGCGATCTGGATATGGATGCGTCGGGCGCATTCCGCAGTATCCCGGATTGACCCATCAGGGTGGATAATAACGTTTTAGGGGCGCCTGCCCTTTCCTTCGGGAGGAGTGGGCGTTGGGTCCGGGCCTTGGCCCGGGGGGATTGTCATGGAGTGATGCATCTGAATGGCCTACGCTGACCAAGAGATGAGCGGCAACAGGATTGCCGCATTTGTCCTAGTCGCCCTTCTGCACCTCGCCCTAGGCTATGCGCTGGTTACCGGCCTTGCCTATGAAGGGTTCAAGGCTGTGGTGAAGAAGGTGACGACCGTCGACATCAAAAAAGATGAACCCAAAAAGGAAGAGAAGCCACCTCCACCCAAGAAGGATGTGACTCCTCCGCCAATCGTTGTGCCGCCGCCGCGGATCAACCTTTCGCCGCCGCAGACCAATATACAAACGGTCACGTCAGCTGCTCCCGTGCGTCCAACTCAGACGTTTGAGCCGCTGGCAACTGCGACAGCAGTGGCAACGAAAGAGCCGCCGAAGGCTCCCCCCGTGCAAGGCAAGCCCAAGGGCAATCCGGGCGGCTGGGTGACCAACGACGACTATCCGACCCGGGCGATGCGTGAAGAGCGGCAGGGAACCACTGGTTTCCGGTTGACTTATGGCGCGGATGGCAGGCCAACCAGCTGCGATATCACCTCTTCAAGCGGCAGCCCGGATCTGGATTCAACTGCTTGCTCACTGCTGATGCGGCGTGCCAGGTTCGTCCCCGGGATGGAAGATGGCAGGCCAACCGGTGGATCGTGGAGCAGCCGTTTCCGCTGGGTTATCCCGGAAGAGTAAGTTTTGGCGGGGCCCGGCGAACGGCCGGGATCCCAATGGGTACAACGTTTCAATTTCTTCTTTGAGAGGACTATCGCATGGTTTTTGAACTTCTTGCTGCCGGCGCTGCCGCGGCTCCGCAGAACAAGTTTGGCTTCGCAGAAGCTCTGGAGCAGGGCGGTTTCATCGCTTATGCCACCGTCATCATCCTGGGCGTCATGTCGTTCGGTTCGTTCTTCATCCTGATCACCAAGTGGATTGAGCAGAACAAGATCATCAGCCAGTACAAGGCTGCTCGCACGAACTTCTGGCGCGCACCGTCGCTCAAGGAAGGCGCTGCCAAGCTCGACAAGAACAGCGCCTGGCGCCAGATTGTTGATGATGGCCTGACCGCTGAAGACCAGCACAGCAAAATGACCGATTCGATGGAAGCCCACGATTGGCTGCACGGTTCGCTGGCCCGCTCGGAAGCTTCGATCAATGCTCGTCTTGCTGGCGGCCTGCCGTTCCTGGCGACCGTTGGTGCAACCTCGCCGTTCATCGGTCTGTTTGGTACCGTGGTCGGCATCTACCGCGCGCTGATCGCAATCGGCATTGCCGGTTCGGCATCGATCGACAAGGTTGCTGGCCCGGTTGGTGAAGCGCTGATCATGACCGCACTCGGTCTGCTGGTGGCCGTTCCGGCCGTGCTCGCCTACAACTATCTGCAGGCCCGCAACAAGCGCATCGCAGAGAACCTCTCGGGCTTCTCGACCGACGTGCTGGCCAACATCAACTCGAAGGGTGCCGTAAAGCCCGCTATGGCTGCTGCACCGGCCGCCAAGCCCGCCGCCGCTGCCCCGGCCGCCAAGGCCTGAGCGCAGAGCTGAGCATGATGCGGACGGTGAACCGTCCGCATCACGCCCGGACCAGGGTCACGGCAACTGCCCAAATGGGCAGCAAGCCGGCCCGGACAAGAACAGATAGGATTTGACTCATGGCGATGGCAGTTGGCGGCGGCGGCGAAGAGAAGCCGATGTCGGACATCAACACCACTCCCCTCGTGGACGTGATGCTGGTGCTCCTGATCATCTTCCTCATCGCGGTTCCGATCGCAATCCAGACGATCCAGAAGCTGAAGATTCCGATCATTGCGACAGTGGAATCCAAGGACAAGGTTGAAAACCTGCTGCTGACAGTCAGCACCACCGATGCGGCTGGCCGCAATGCAGGAGATCCGGGTTTTGAAGGCGCCTCGCTGGGCGGGGAATGCCGGGTCTATTTCAACAATATCACTCCGGTCGATTCGCAAGAGCTTTATGACAAGGCTTTCGCGTGGCTCGATGTGATCGTGAAAAAGGCCGGCGGCCCTGAAGCGATCAAGAACAATCCGGAACTGATCCCGCAGGTTCACATCCGTGGTGACCAGCAAGCCCCGTGGCGCTGCGTTGCCGGTGCCATCTTCAATGTTCAGGTAGCTGGCTATCCGACCGTTGGCTTCATTTCGACCCCGGTCGATCCGAACGGCTAAGTCGTAACCCAGGCCTTGGCCATCTTTGGCCCAATTCAGGAGTAACCCCCCATGTCAATGTCAGGCGGCAGCGATGATGGCGAACCGATGATGGAAATGAACACGACGCCGCTTATCGACGTCATGCTCGTTCTTCTCATCATGTTCATCATCACCATTCCGGTTGCGACCCATGCGGTGAATATCGATCTGCCGGCTCCCCAGCCGCCGACGAATGTTCCGCCGCCAAAGCACGACAAGAACAAGGTTTCGATCACCCCGTCGAACGAGATCACCTGGAACAATACCGTCATCACTGACGGCCAGTTGGTTTCGCTTCTTCAGGAAACGCTCAAGATCAAGCCTGAACCCGAACTGCAGTTTCAGCCCGATCCGTCGGCGCCGTATGATTCGGCTGCGAAAGTTCTCAACATCATCAAGGGTTCGGGAGTCTCGGCGTTTGGATTTGTTGGCAACGAACAGTTCCAGTCGTTCGGCAAAGCGCCAGGCGCGTCAGGCGTGAAGCAATAGAGGCCGGCCAACCAGCGATCATCTGGTTTGACCATCACCTGGTTTGAAGGGGGCGGAGTAATCCGCCCCCTTTTCCATTTGCACTAATCGCTCTCCAATGCCGGATCGATCCGCATCGCAACCCCGGCCAAGCTTTCTGCCTCAAGCAGCAATGCTTCATCGGCCTGGCCTTGCGGCAAGCCCTCGCGCCCAATCATCACCAACACCGGCACCGCCAGCGGGCTTACCCGCTCCAGCCTGACATGCCGCATTTCACGCCCAGCTCGGCCAAGCAAACCCGCCAGCCGTTCAAGATCAGTCATCCTGGCGCGGGCATCGGCCCAGGCCGCCTCGATCAGGATATGGCCCGGCTCGTATTTGCGCAGCACATCGTAGATCAGATCGGTCGAAAAAGTTACTTGCCGTCCGGTCTTCTTCTTGCCCGGCAGCTGGCGCTCAATCAGCCCGGATATCACCGCGACCTCGCGGAAAGCGCGGCGCAGCAGATAGCTGTCCTGAACCCAATCGGAAAACTCACCGGCCAGGATATCGGGCGACAACAGCGCGGCAGGATCGGGGATCGCCTGAAGCCCCCAAACCGCCAGCGAATAATCGTTGGCAACAAACCCCAGCGGCATCAATCCGCGCTGCTCCATCCGCCGGGTCAGCAGCATGCCCAATGATTGGTTCGCGGGCCAGCCTTCGAAGGTGTAGAACACGCTGTAATGACGCGCTTCGTGCGGAAAGCTTTCAACCAGCAGTTTGCCGGGTCCCGGCAGTTCACTTCGCCAGTCCTGCACTTCAAGCCATTCGCGCACGTCGTCGGGAAACTTCGCCCACCCGGAACGGTCCGCCAGCAAGCTCTGGACTCGCCCGGAAAGGTGCGTGGTTAGCGCAATACGCTGGCCCATATAGCTTGGAATCTGGCCGGGCCTTTTGGCCGCGCGGACCAGCAATTCGGTTTCGCGCATCGCCTCAACCTCAAGGTCCAGGCCGGCGAAGCGAAAGGTTGACCCCGGCTTCAGCGAGGCTGCGAAATTCTCCTCCACCCGGCCCAAGGCGCGGCCATTGCGGAACCGCACGTCGATCATTTCGCTATCGACGATGATCCCGGCATTTAGCCGGAACCGCGCAGCGTGTTCGGGATGGGTCAGGCGCCAAACATCCTTGCCGGCCTTGTCCTTCACAATCCGCCGAAAGCGATCATATGCCCTGAGCGCGTAGCCCCCGCTGGCAACAAAATCGAGCACCCGCTGCCACCGCGCATAATCCAGCCAGGCATAGGGCTGGGCGCTGCGCACTTCGGCAAATAAGGCATCGCCATCGAACGGCCCGCAACAGGCCCGCGCCATCACGTGCTGGGCCAACACATCAAGTCCGCCGGGCCGCAAATCCTCCCCATCGCGCTGCCCGGCTTGCACGGCCTGTTCCGCCGCAAAGGCTTCCAGAAATTCAAACCGGTTGCCCGGCGCGATCAGTGCGCGGCTGGGTACATCAAGCCGGTGTCCGGCACGCCCGATGCGCTGCAGCAACCGCGAGGAACCCTTGGGCGCACCCATCTGCACGACCAGATCGACATCACCCCAATCGATCCCCAGATCGAGGCTGGCGGTGCAAACCAGCGCCCGCAAACGCCCATCGGCCATCGCGCCTTCCACCTTGCGGCGCGCTTCCTTTGAAAGCGATCCATGATGGATTCCGATCGGCAGATTCGCGTCGTTGGCCTCCCACAGCTTTTGAAAGATGAATTCGGCCAGAAAGCGTGTGTTGCAAAACACCAGCGTGGTGCGATTGCGGCTGATTGCTTCGATCAGCTGCGGGACGGCCCATGCGGCGGCGTGGCCGCTCCAGGGCACTCGGGCATCCACCGGCAAAAGGATCTCCAGCTGGGCAGGCGCGCCGGCCTCGCCTTCAACCAGGGTAACACAATCGGTCTGCCCGGCCGGCGCCAGCCAGGCCCGAAAGTCCTCCGGGTCGGCCAGCGTTGCGGATAGCGCAACCCGCTGCATCGCCGGGGCCAGTGCCTGAAGCCGCGCCAGCGATAGGGCCAGCAGATGCCCGCGCTTGCTGGGGGCCAGTGCGTGAACCTCATCAATGACAACCCGCCGCAGGCCAGCGAACAGACCTTCGGCTTCTGGGTAAGACAGCAGCAGCGAGAGCGATTCGGGGGTGGTCAACAGCACATGTGGCGGGTGCGCTCGCTGGCGGGCCTTGCGCTCGCTGGGTGTATCGCCGCTGCGGACCTCGATCCGCATCGCCAATCCCAGCTCTTCCACCGGGGTCAGCAGGTTGCGCTGCACATCGTGCGCCAGCGCCTTAAGCGGCGAGATATAAAGTGTGTGCAATCCCTCGCCCGGCACAGCCCCGCCCGATGGACAAAAATCAGCCAGCGTTGGCAGAAATCCGCCCAGCGTCTTGCCCGCGCCAGTATCGGCCACCAGCAGCGCGTGGCGCCCGCTGGCAGCAACCGCGATCATTTCGCGCTGGTGGCGGCGCAAGGTCCAGCCGCGCCCGGCAAACCACTGGATCAATTCAACAGGAAGCGCGCCAGCCATAGCCCACAGCATTGCACCCATTGATCGCAACGGCCACCAGCAATTGCCGCTTTCACCGCGCGGCGCGTCCTGCCACAACCGGCCAATGGAAAGCTTTGCAACTGGTGATCTGCTTCGGCTGGGGCTGGCCCTGGCCTTGGGGCTGCTGATCGGCTTGCAGCGCGGCTGGGCGATGCGGGGGCAGGCTGATGGCAGCCGCTTTGCCGGCATTCGCACTTATGGTCTGCTGGGGTTGGCGGGCGGGATCGCCGGATTGTTGCAGGATCGCGCCAGCGTGCTGGCCGCTGTGCTGCTGGCGGCCACCGCCGCACTGGTGGTGCTGGGCTATTGGCGCAGTACGCGCGGCAATAGATCGATCAGCGGCACCGCCAGCCTCAGCGGGCTTATCACCCTGGCGGCGGGCTATCTAGCCGGCAGCGGCGGGCTTGCCCTGGCCAGCGCGCTGACCGGGCTGACCGTGCTGCTGTTATCGCAGCGCGCGCGCCTGCACCACGCCCTGCGCCATATCGATGCCGCAGAAATGGCTGCCATTGCGCGCTTTGCCCTGCTCGCGCTGGTTATCCTGCCACTGCTTCCAGATAGCCCGATGGGCCCGTTCGGTGCCTGGCGTCCGCGCCAGCTGTGGCTGGTGGTGGTGCTGGTATCCGGCTTTTCGTTTGCCGGATATGCCGGGGTCAGGCTGCTTGGCCCGGCGCGGGGCGTGCTGGCCACGGCCGCGGCAGGCGCGATGGTCAGCTCTACCGCGGTCACGGCATCGCTGGGCGGAAAATTGCGCGAAGCAATGGATGATCCAGCGCGGTCTGGCGGCGCTGCCGTGCTTCTCGGCGGCGCCGTCGCGCTTCTCAACGGCGCTGTCGCGCTGGCCAGTGCGGTGATGTTTGTGCGGGTGATGCTGCTGTGCGCGGTGCTGGCGCCGTTTGCATTGCCTGGCTTTGTCCGGATTGCGTTGCCGGGCATGCTGGTCAGTTTGATCGGCACCGTGCTGCTGCTGCGCAGGGCTGATAGCAAGCCGGAATCCCGGCCGGCCGAACTTGCGGTTCGCAATCCGTTTGAGCTGAAACCGGCGCTGCTGCTGGTGATCCTGACCATGGCGCTGACCGTGGCGGCGCAGTGGGTTTTGGCCCGTTACGGCGATGCCGGATTGGCGACTGTGCTGGCGATCGCGGGAACGGTTGATGTCGATTCGGCGGTAATCACCATGGGCAACCTGCCACCCGGAACGCTGGACGCGCGCCTGGCTGCGCTGGTGCTGGCCGTGCCGGTTGCGCTCAATACCCTGTTCAAAAGCGCAACCCTGTTGGGGCTGGCTGGGCGCAAGGGGATGGGCGGATTGCTGACGCTGCTGGCCAGCCTGGTCGCAATGGGCGCGGGCGTGCTGCTGGTTTAGCAAGGGTTGCCGGATTTTTTGGGGAGTAGCTGATGACAAATCTGAACACGATGGACCCGCTGGACGATTTTGCCCGGCGCAGGATCAGCCTGCTCGATCAGGAACGGCTGGTCTATATTGCCGGCAGCGGCCCGGCGGTGGTGGTGATGACCGAGATGCCTGGGATCAGCCCGCATGTAGCGCGCTTTGCCCGCTGGGTCCGGGATGCCGGGTTCACGGTCTATATGCCGCACTTGTTCGGCAAGGACGGCGCACCGCCAGGCGCACTCTATGCCGTCACCACCATCGCCAAAGCCTGTATCAGCCGTGAGTTTCGCGCCTTCGCGGCCAATGCTTCAAGCCCGATCACCCAGTGGCTTCGGGCACTGGCGGCGCAGGCCCATCAGGAATCCGGCGGCAAGGGCGTGGGGGCGATCGGGATGTGCTTCACCGGCAATTTCGCATTGTCGATGATGCTGGAGCCATCGGTGCTGGCCCCGGTGCTGGCGCAGCCCAGTCTGCCGCTGGGCCAAAGCGGTGGGATGCATATTGCGCCCGATGAACTGGCCGCAATCAAGGCGCGGATGGTGACCGAAGATCTGACCGTGCGGGCCTACCGGTTTGAAGGCGACAGCTTTTGCAAGGCCGAACGTTTCGCGGCCTACGCCGACGCATTGGGCGATCGGTTTGAAGCCCGGGTTCTGGCCGATAGCGCGGCCAATCCCAAGGCGATGATGAAGAACCCGCATTCGGTCGTGACGATCCACCTGATCGATGAAGCTGGCCAGCCGACCGTGCAGGCCCGCGATGAAATTCTCGAATTCTTTCGGATGCGGCTCAATTAAAAGTGCTGTTCACCGGCGCAATCGGGGTTTCGGCCAACTGGCGGTAGCTGGCCGCAAACACCGCATTGAAGCACACAGTCATCGCCGCCTGGACACTGGTTGCGATCAGGGTTGATCCCAGCAACGCTGCCTCGCCGCCGATCAGCACAGACAGCAGGGCATTGACCAGCCCCGATGCCACCAGGGTCAGCACGATTGTTGCCACAAACAGCAATGCGAAAAACACCAGCAGCCGCAAGGCGTGCCCTTCGGTTAGCAGCCAGGCGCGGTTCAGGGCTTTGAGTGGGTTGCTCATCTGCTCCACCACAACCACCGCCGGGATCAGCGAAAGCCGGGTTAGCGCCCAGACCCCCAAACCGAACGCGGCCACCGCACCCAGGAATGAAAGCGCCGCGCTGCCCAGCATCCCGCCCAGGGTGGCGGGTACGATCAACATCGCCCCCACGCCCGCGCACATGATGATCTGGGCAAAAATCACCGTCGGCATCCGGGCAAAACCCTGCCGGATTGCCTGCCCTACGGTGGGCCGCGATGGATCGGTGAACAGCGCCAACATGGCCAGCGTACCGGCCGTATGGATCAGCCCGGAAATCACCAGCGCCGGTGCGTTGTTACGGTAGTATTCGCCAAGACTGGTCGCAAAGGCCATCAAATCACCGTCTTTTGCCGGTTCGGGCAATGGCAGCAAGACTGCGATTGCAAAGGCCGGCAAGACCAGAAAGACCCCGGCGAGCGCTATCAGCAGATCGCGGTTGGTTTTGATCAGGGACAGCGCATCCTGCCAGGCATGGTTGCTGTCAAACGGAGAGATCGGGGGTGCTGCGTTCATGCCCCTTGATAACCACAGCAAATGCCGCCACGCAAACATTCGATGGAAATCCTTGTCGCCCCGGGAATTGAATTGCGCTGCGATGGCGCGCCGGTGCCCTATCGGCAGGCGCTTGATTTCATGACCGCGCGCAATTCCGCAATTGCGCAAGGCAGCGCCCAGGAATTGCTCTGGCTGCTGGAACACCCTCCGGTTTACACGGCTGGGACCAGCGCGGCGGCGGATGAATTGCTTGATGCGCGTTTTGAAGTGGTCGAGGCCGGGCGCGGCGGACGATATACCTATCACGGGCCGGGGCAGCGGGTTGGCTATGTCCTGCTCGATCTGAAGCGGCGCAGCCGCGATGTGCGCGCGTTTGTCCACGCGCTTGAAGGCTGGGTGATCGATACGCTGGGCCATTTCGGGGTGGAAAGCTGGCGCAGCGAGGGCCGGATCGGGATCTGGACCCGCGATATCGATGGGCGCGAGGCAAAAATTGGCGCTATCGGCGTGCGGATCCGGCGGTGGGTGACGATGCACGGTTTTTCGATCAATATCGCGCCCGATCTTTCGCACTTCGGCGGAATTGTGCCATGCGGGATCGAGGAATTTGGCGTGACCAGCCTTGCAAGGTTGGGCCATTCGGTTGATTTTGATATGTGGGATCAAGCATTGCTGGCCCGCGCGCCAAAATTTCTGGCGGCGCTCGATCAAGCGTGTGGAGAGAGGGCGGCATGATGCGAAGCTGGATGATGATAGCCGGTCTGGGCCTGGCGCTGGCGGCCTGTCAGGGCGAGGAGAAGAAGGCCACCGGGGGCAATGCCTCGGGTGAAATTCTGCCCGGTTCTGTCAGCGATGCGATGCTGCCGCTCGATACGGTGAAAAGCCAGGCCCCGCTTGCGCCCAAGGCCGAAGGATCAGACAAGGCTGAGAGCGGAGCCAAAGCCGCTGTAAAACCGGGCAAGGATAGCGCCAAACCAGCGCCGCAGCCCGAACCGGACGATGCTCCAGAACCCAAAACTGCCGTGTCTGGGGCTGACGGCGAATAGCCCGCCGGATTATTCTTCCAGCCCCAGCACTCTTAGCGCCAATTTGTAGTGTGGCCGGTCAATCATCCGCTGATCGATCTGCAATGTGCCGGCATCGGGATTGCTCTTGAACGCATCGACGATCGCGCGGGCTTCGGCCAGTTCATCCTCGCTGGGGGAAAAGGCGGCGTTGATAATCGCAACTTGTGCCGGGTGAATGGCCAGCATGCCGGCAAACCCATCAGCGCGCGCGGCTTCGGCGGCGCGCTTCAGGCCTTTGTCGTCGGCGAAATCGGCATGCAGCGTATCGATCGCCATAATCCCGCGGGCATGGGCGGTCAGCAGCGTCTGGGTTCGGGCAAAGCGGAAGGCGTCGGTCCATTGGCCATCCTTATCGCGCTTGCGGGTTGCTCCGATTGCCGCCGAAAGGTCTTCTGCGCCCCAGGTTAGCCCGGCCAGCCGCGGCAACGAGGCCGAGGCATAGGACGGGATCGAAACCGCCGCCGCCGCTGTTTCGCTGACCAGCGGCAGGATCCTGATAGAACCGGCTTGCAGGCCCGCGCGCGGTTCAAGCTCATACAGCTCTGCGCCCAGCTGCTGGATTGATTCGGGACCGGCGCTTTTGGGCAGCATGATGCCATCAGGCGCGCCGGGCAGCACAGCCACCAGATCATCACGCCACTGCCGGCTATCAAGCGCGTTGATCCGCACCCAGCGGCCCATCCGCTTGCCATCGGTTACCTGCGGGCGGTGCGCTGCCAGCCAGGTTCCGGCCATGGCCCGGGCCTTGGCCTTGTTATCGGCGGCAACCGAATCCTCCAGATCAAGGATCACCACATCAGCCGCAGTGCCCGCGACCTTATCCAGCTTCTTTTCGCTGTCACCGGGAACAAACAGCCAAGAACGCACAGCCATTTTAGCGGGCCCCTCTTCAGTTCAGGCCGGCACCAATGCCGGATAATCGATGTACCCTTCCGGTCCTGGCAGATACCAGCTTTTCGGAACGTTAAGATTGGGCGCCCAATCTGCACCAGCGTGAATTCGCTCGGCCAGATCGGGGTTGGAAATGTAGGGGCGGCCAAAGCTGATCGCTTCGCACCGGCCCGATGCCACATCTGCATCGGCTTCGGCGGCGGTGTAATCGGAATTGAGCACAACCGGGCCTTTGTAGACGGACCGGATCAGGCCGTCCTGCTTGGGCACATCGGTTGATCCGAAGGTGCCATTGGGACCGGGCTGGCGCAGTTCCAGCCATGAAACCTTGAGTTCCTGCAAAACCTTCGCCGCCGCACCAAAAACCGCACCCGGATCGGTATCATCACAGCCCTGCGAATTGCCATTGGGCGAAAGCCGGATTCCAACCCGGTCTGCACCCCACACTGCGATGATCGCTTCCAGCATTTCACGCATGAACCGGGTGCGGTTTTCGGGGCTGCCGCCGTATTCGTCGGTGCGCAGGTTGGTGCCGTTGCGCAGAAATTGATCGACCAGATAGCCGTTGGCGCCGTGCAGCTGAACCCCATCGAACCCGGCAATCTTGGCGTTGGCTGCGGCCCTGGCGTAGTCATCTGCAATCCGCACAATATCGGCCTTGGTCGCGGCGCGGGCCTGTTCGTGCGGCTTGCGCCCGGTGGGGGTGTGGGCATGATCGGGCGCGGTGGTGGCGCTGGCCGATACACCGGGCTCTCCGCCCAGAAAATCGGGATGGACGATCCGGCCCATATGCCACAGCTGCAATACGATCTTGCCGCCAGCTGCGTGGACTGCATCGGTTACAGGCTTCCAGCCCTGGGTCTGCGCATCACTCCACACGCCCGGCGCGGCTGGCCAGCCCAGCCCTTCAACGCTGATCCCGGTGGCCTCGCTGATGATCAGGCCGGCCCCGCTGCGCTGGCGGTAATATTCGGTCATCATCGCACCCGGCACCGAACCTGGATCGGACCGGCCGCGAGTAAGCGGGGCCATCAGGATGCGGTTCTTTGCTTCGATTGCGCCAAGGCTTAGCGGCTGGAACAGTGCATCGTGCAAGGCAGGATCTCCATCGATTTCGTTTTGCAATTCGTTGGCGAGCGCTAAGGCATGGCCATGGTGAATGCAACGGGGGCAATAGAACAAGCGGCGCCGCGCTGGACCGCTTTGCATTTCGCCGCGCTGTTGGGCGGCAATGTCGCACTGGC
Organism: Novosphingobium sp.; assembly: GCF_040079535.1. Classification (GTDB taxonomy): domain Bacteria; phylum Pseudomonadota; class Alphaproteobacteria; order Sphingomonadales; family Sphingomonadaceae; genus Novosphingobium. Next base: position 29,718 of record NZ_JBEBKB010000020.1, read on the forward strand.
GGTGGGGCCGTGGTTTGTGCGCCAGGCCGATAGCGGGCCGGTCAGTGCCGGGTTCTGGCGATTGCTGCTGGCGGTGCCGCTGCTGTTCGCACTGGCATTTTGGAACCGCGAGAAGGTGATCGGCTATCGCCCATCGACCTGGCTGGCGATCGCCGGGGCGGGGGTGTTCTTCGGGCTTGATATTGCCAGTTGGCACATCGGCATCGGCATGACCCGGATGGCCAATGCCACGCTGTTCGGCAATTCGGGCAGCCTGGTGGTGATCGCGGTGGGCCTCTATGCCTTGCATCGCACGCCGCGCCGAAATGAATGGCTGGCCTTTGCGCTGGCAATTGCGGGCTCTGCAGTGCTGCTGGGCCGCAGCCTGGAAATCGGGCGGACTACTTTGGTGGGGGATCTGTTCTGCATCACCGCCGGGCTGCTCTATGCCGGCTATATCCTGCTGCTGCAAAAACCGCGCGCGCATCTGGGCAGCTGGTCGCTGGTGGCCTGGTCAAGCGTGGCCGGCGCGCCGATTATGCTGGCAACTGCGCTGCTGGTGGGCGAACCGGTCTGGCCCACGCTGTGGTGGCCGCTGGTGGCGCTGGCCCTGCTGGGGCAAGTTACCGGGCAGGGCCTGCTGATCTATGCGATGCGTCACTTTACCCCGCTGGTGTTCGGCTTGGCTTTGCTGACCCAGCCGGCGATTGCCGTGGCGCTGGGCTGGCTGGCCTTCGGCGAGGCGCTGGTGCCGGTCGATTTCCTGGGCATGGTGATGGTTGGCACGGGATTGGCACTTGCCCGCTCGGCGCAGGACTAGGGCTGGGCGGTCCGCCGTTCAAGTTCGCGGTGTCCAAGAAGGCCCTGTGCGAGGAAGCGAAGCAGCCCTGGGGCAAGGACTATACGCTGCGCCGCTATAACGACACCGTGCTCAGCTTCGGCTCGCCCCCGGTGAAATACGTGCGGGCGCTGATGTTTGGGGAGGCGGTGCGGTAGGGGTAACTCCGTATTGGACCCAATTCGCGTTGCCTGCTATATGTGATTCACATAGTCTGGCGACATGGAGTTCGAATGGGATCAGATCAAGGATGAGGCCAATCTGTTCAAGCACCGGCTGCGGCTGGCATTTGGGCAAAGGGTGTTTGATGATCCGAACCACATCGTCTCTTCGTCGCACAGACCGATCGATGGCGAAGATCGCTACAAGGCGGTCGGACTGGTTGAGGGAAAACTCTACACCGCAGTCCATGTCTGGCGCGGTGAGGCAATCAGACTGATTTCGGTCAGGCGGAGCAATGCAAGTGAACAAAGAGACTACCATAGCGATCCCGGCTGATCCCAACGATCCAGAAGATTTTGATGTTTCGGTCGCTGGGGTCGAACGCGCCCATATGGGTCGCCGCATCCGCAAGCTGCGTAACCGTTTGGGGATGAGCCAGCAGGAATTCGCCGTCGCCTTCGGGATCGCCGCCAGCAGCATCCGCCAATACGAAATCGGCCGCCACATGCCGCCCCCTGCGGTGCGTGCCTACCTCAAGGTAATTGAGGCCGAGCCAGAGATGGTGAAGCGGGTTGTGGCGGGGTGAAGCGGATATCGGAGGCTGAACTCGATCATGCATTTGCGGAATTGATTGAGCTTGATCCTGTCCTTCAAAGATTTCTTCTGGATGGTGGCCGGTTTGGGCATGTAGCTGACACCGCCCGACTGCTCGTTGATGATCAGCGGTCTGCCCGCAAGGCAAAACACTGGTGGAAGCATTGGTGGTGCAAACTTCCTGACGGATCTGCGTGGGAAACCGACATTTTCCTTGTATTCGAAACCGAGACTGGACGCTTCGCAATTCACATTGAGAATAAACCGAGCGATGGAAATTTGCGATTTGAACAGGCGGCGGCCTATCGTCGCCGCGCAACATTCAAAGCCAACGATCCAAGTTGGCTCAATTACTGGGATTTCGAAACGATCTTGATGGCACCATCATCGTTTCTCGCGGAAAACACTTCCGCAGCAGCTCAATTTGATCGCTCAATCAGCTATGAAGACATCGCCGCATTCATCCCGCTGTTTTCCCTGGCTTTGGAATAGCATCACCGCGCCCCCAAATCACCCTTCCCCACAGTCCCGCCAGCCATCTCCAGCATCCGGTCGAGACTCTTCTTGGCCTGCAGCCGCAGCCCTTCCTCGATCTCAATCTGCGGCTTCAGATCGCGCAGCGCGAGGTATAGTTTTTCCAGCGTGTTGAGCGCCATGTAGGGGCAGATGTTGCAGGCGCACTGGCCGTCGGCGCCGGGCGCGCCGATGAAGTGCTTGTTCGGGATTGCCAGTTCCATCTGGTGGATGATGTGCGGTTCGGTGGCGACGATCAGGGTATCGCCGGGGAAGGTCTTGGCGAAATTGAGGATGCCGCTGGTGCTGCCGACGTAATCGGCATGATCGATTATGTGCGGTGGGCATTCGGGGTGCGCGGCCACCGGCGCGGCCGGGTTCTGGGCCTTGAGCTTGAGCAGCTCGGTTTCACTGAACGCCTCGTGGACAATGCAGACGCCCGGCCACAGCAGCATTTCGCGATCAAACTTGCGCGATAGATAGCCGCCCAGGTGCCGGTCAGGGCCAAAGATGATTTTCTGGTCCCCCGGAATCTGGGCCAGGATCGTCTCGGCGCTGGAACTGGTGACGATGATATCGGACAGCGCCTTCACCTCTGTGCTGCAATTGATATAGGTCAGCGCGATGTGATCGGGATGGCGTTCACGGAACTGGGCGAACTTTTCGGGCGGGCAGCTATCTTCCAGGCTGCACCCGGCATCCAGATCGGGCAGGATCACAGTCTTGTGGGGAGCAAGGATCTTGGCGGTTTCGGCCATGAATTTGACCCCGCAGAACGCGATCACTTCGGCATCGGTGGTGGCGGCCTTTTTGGATAGCTCAAGGCTATCCCCGATATAGTCGGCCAGATCCTGAATTTCGGGTTTCTGGTAATAATGCGCCAGGATCACCGCATTGCGATCTTTGCGCAGGCGTTCGATCTCGGCGCGGATATCGATGCCGGAAAGGTTTTCGGTCTGGATAGTCATTGGGTTCCCTTTTCCCCTTCGAAGCGCACCTCTACTGTGACATCGCCGTGCCCCGCAACCTTGAGCGGCACCGACAGATTTTGTCCGACAGCCTGACGGGCTGATCCGCGCGCCAGTTCCAGCAAGGCGGGGTTGCGCGCCTGCTTGGCGGCCTGGCGCTGGGCTTGCAGCGTGTTGTCGCGGGTCAGCTTGGCCTGGGCCGGGCCGGTGATCCATACCCCTTCGCGCAGATACTGCGCGCGCGCTTCATCAAGATTGGGCACGGATAATTCCAGCGGCGGCAGGGTAACGATCAGGCGGCGGCCTGGCTGATCCCAACGAAACCGGGCGGCATCCAGCCGGGCCAGATCAAGCGTATAATCAATCCGCGCCGGGATCACTGCGATCTGGCGGCTTTTCAGCAAGCCATAGCCGCGCACATCATCGGCGCTGACCACCGGGGCCAGCTGGGCCGAGAACACGGTCAGCCGGTTGGCCTTTTCAAAGGCGGCCAGGCTGGTGGCAACCGGATCGCCAGAATCGTTTGCGCGCCAGACCTGCCAGCCCAGCAGCGCTGCCACCGCCATCGCTCCGCCGGCAATCAGCCATGGCAGACGCTGGGCGGGAGCCGGCTTCAAGAGATCACGCGCCATTGCTCGCCCTCGTCGCTCACTTGCCCGCGCGATCTAAGGTCGATCAGGTGAGCCAGAACTGAACGCCCGGCCGCGCCGGTCAATCGCGGATCAAGCCCTTTGTACATCGCTGCAACCATATCGGGAATGACATGCGGGGCCTGCGCCAGCAGCCGCAGGATCTGGGCCTCGCGGCTGCGGCGATGCCCCAGCATTCCGCGGACCAGCTGGCGGGTCTTCAAGATGGCCGGGCCGTGGGCGGGATAGAACACCGTGTCGCCGCGGTCATAAAGCTTGTCGAGGCTGGCCATATAGGCGGCCATATCACCATCGGGCGGGCTAACCACGCTGGTAGACCAGGCCATCACGTGATCCCCGGTAAATAGCGCGCGGCTTTCCACCAGGCCGTAGCACAGATGGTTGCTGGTGTGGCCCGGCGTGGCCACGGCTTCGATCGTCCAGTCCGGCCCGGTCAGCCGCTCACCATCCTTGAGCACCCGGTCCGGCGCATAGCTGTGATCAAACGCGCTATCGGCGCGCGGGCCATCGTCACTGATTGTCAACGGCGCACAGCCGATGATCGGCGCGCCCGTTGCGGCCTTGAGCACGGCAGCGGCGGGGGAATGATCGCGGTGGGTGTGGGTACACATGATCGCGGCGATCCGGGCTGGGCCCACAGCGGCCAGGATCGCTTCGACATGGCCCTTGCCATTGGTATCCGCGCCTTTGAACGGCGATGGCTCGCTTTCCCCGGCGGCATCGGCCGGGCCCGGATCAATCACCGCGACCTGATCGGCTGCGCCAACGATATAGGTCTGCGTTCCGGTGAAGGTGTAGTGCGAGGCATTGGGCGCCAACACCCGGCGGACCAGCGGTTCGCAGCGTTCGGAGAGGCCGGTGGGCCAGGGTTTGGCAGGAATGTCCATTGGCAGCGGATATGGGGAGCCGCAACGCCCAAGTCGAGTAAAACTAGCCGCGCACCTGCTGGCCAAGCCGTTCGCGCAAGGCGGCAATCGCGCTGGGCGCGGCGGTATCACGCTCGCGCCAGCCGGCGTCGAGCCGCTTCAGCCGGGCGTGAAAGCGCTCGGTTGCGCGAACCAGTTCGCGGGTATCGCTATCAAGCAGGGCCAGCCGGGCGGCTTCACCTTCGGGGAAATCGGCCAGCTTGCCATAGCGGCGCAGCTGAAATTCGCTGAGTTCACCAGCGAAATAGGCCCGGTGGTTGAGCAGCCAGGCAACGCTGTGCATCATCCGGGTTGTGGTGCGCAGCGCTTCGCAGGAAAGCGCAAGGCGCGCATCGTCTTCTTCGCCCACGGCATCAAGCCGGCCCGAAAGCGCAAATACCGCGCGAACCTCGTCCGAAAGGACGAGCGCTTCGCAGTATAACCCTTCGACAATGCGCGGATTGATGTTGGCCGGCTTCCCCATGAAAGCTGCGATAGGCGTCCTTTGATCCCGCTGCCAACCGGGGGGTTACCCGGTTTTGCACACCATTTTGGGACTGTCCCGAATGGGGGCGTTTTGATCCGATGCATGCCGGTGTTGCAAGCTGATCGCGGAGGCGATCAGCGCATCCAAGCCACTACGCAATAATATCCGGGATCAGGTAATCCTCGACCATCGCGATCTGGTCTTTCAGTTTCAGTTTGCGCTTTTTCAGCCGGGCAATCTGCAGTTGGTCGGTGGCGCCTGCGCCGGTCAATGCGTCAATCGCAGCATCAAGATCGCGGTGTTCGGTGCGCAATACTTCAAGTCGCTTGCGCAGTTCCTCTTCGTTCACCTCGAAAACACCTTTTTGGCCAGCTCGTCGCGGCGGCGTGGCGGATTGTCGCAGGACCTGTCCTGAGCATCTTGCAAGATAGGATTAATATGATTGAATGACAATCGCGAGACCCGTCGGTAACCGAGTCGGGAACTGATCAGGGATCCGCAGCCCGAAGGGGGCTATTACAAGGAGAATCCCCTATGGAACAGTCGCATGTCAGTGCATTGCAGCTCAAGCACGCCGGTATAGAGCGCCGGATCGCACAAGAAATGAGCCGCCCATTGCCTGACCTTGAAGCGATCCAGTTGCTGAAGCGGCAGAAGCTGCGAATCAAGGATGAACTAACCAGCGCCTGATAGTCTTGCTCGGTCGCGCTATTCGCGTCCGCGAATAGCGCGGCAGGCCAGCCTGGCAGCAAGGACCGAAAGACCTGGGCCCACCAGAGTGAGCCGGACCAGCACGCCGGCCCCAATCCGATTTTCCTGTGCTGATGTGCGTTTGCTTGGCGCGCGCTTTGGGGTAGTCATGGCACATGCCAATCACCAGCGCCGTTTCAGCCGCCCGCACCATTCTGACCCGTCTGCATGATGTGATGGCTTCGCGCAGCAATGCGCAGGCCAAATTGAACACCGTAGTTGATGTGATCGGCGAAGGGCTCGATAGCGAAGTTTGTTCGATATACCTGCTGCGCGAAGGCCAGCTTGAGTTGTTCGCCACCCGCGGCCTGGCGCAAGAGGCGGTCCATGTCACCCGGCTGGGGATCGGTGAAGGGCTGGTCGGCACGATCGCAGACAATATCGAAACGCTCAATCTGGCTGAGGCAACCGCACACCCGGATTTTTCGTACCGGCCCGAAACCGGGGAAGACAAGTACCATTCCTTTGCCGGAGTGCCGATCGTGCGGCGTGAGCGCGCCGTGGGTGTGCTGTGCGTTCAGCATGTCGATCCGCGCCGCTATGAAGAGGTAGAGATCGAGGCGCTGCAAACCGTGGCGATGGTTCTATCCGAACTGATCCACAATGCCGATCTGGTCGATGAAGAAGAAGGAATCCTGGGCCCGGCCCAGACCGGCCCGGTAAACCTTTCCGGGCTCAAACTGGTCAAGGGGTTGGCGGCCGGCAACGCTGTGTTCCATCAGCCGCGGATCACGATCGAACACGTCATGGCTGAAGACCGTGACGCAGAATTGAGCCGCGTCTATCTGGCCTTTGACAAGATGCGTGAGCAGATTGAGCGGATGCAGGCGCAGGCCGAATTTGGCGTCGGTGGTGAACATGAAGAGGTGCTCGAAACCTACAAGATGTTCGCTTACGATGAAGGTTGGAGCCGCCGGATTATCGAAGCTATCGACAGCGGGTTGACTGCCGAGGCGGCGATTGAGCGGGTCCAGCAGCGCACCCGGATGCGGATGCGCCAGATCGACGATCCGTTGCTGGCTGACCGGATGCACGATCTGGAGGATCTCTCCAATCGGCTGCTGCGGATTGTTTCGGGGCAGATGGGCACAGCCGCCAGCCAGGGGTTGCGATCGGACACGATCCTGATCGCCCGCAATCTGGGCCCAGCCGAACTGCTTGAATACGATAAGCGCCGCTTGAAGGGTGTGGTGCTGGAAGAAGGGTCGCTTACCGCACACGTGGTGATAGTAGCGCGCGCAATGGGGGTTCCGGTTCTGGGCCGGGTTCACGGGCTGAAAGGCGCGCTGCGCGAAGGTGATGAGCTGTTGCTCGATGCCGATCAGGGCCACATTACCGTCCGGCCAAGCCCGGCTATGGCCGAAGCTTTCGACGCCCGCTTTGCCAAAAGCCGCGAGCGCCAGGCGGCCTATGCCAAATTGCGCGATGTGGAACCGTTCACCCGCTGCGGCACCCGCATTCAGGTGATGATCAATGCCGGGCTGCGCGATGACATGCCTGGCCTGCAATTGACCGGTGCCGATGGGGTGGGGCTGTTCAGGACCGAGTTCCAGTTTCTGGTCTCGGCGACTTTGCCCGCGCGCGAACGCCAGACCCGGCTCTACCGCGATGTGCTTGATGCCGCAGGGGACAAGCCGGTGGTATTTCGCACGGTCGATATCGGCGGTGACAAGGTGCTGCCATACCTGCGCCACAACGATGGTGAGCATGAGGAAAACCCGGCCATGGGCTGGCGCGCGCTGCGCGTGGCGCTGGACCGTGATGGGTTGTTGAAGGTTCAGGCCCGCGCGTTGCTTGAAGCCGCGGCCGGACGCACGCTAAACGTTATGTTCCCGATGGTCTCCGAGCCGTGGGAATTTGATGCCGCGCGCGATGTGTTTGAGGCCCAGCGCAAGTACCTCAAAGGCCAGAAGAAGCTGTTGCCCGAAGCGATCCGGTATGGGGCAATGCTTGAAGTGCCGGCGCTGGCCGAAACGCTGGATATCCTTGCTCCAAAGCTCTCGTTCCTGTCGATTGGCACCAACGATCTGACCCAGTTCCTGTTCGCGGCGGATCGATCAAATCCGCGCCTGGCAGAGCGGTATGATTGGCTTAGCCCGGCGATCCTGCGCTTTTTGCGGCGGGTTTTGCAAGGGGTTGCGGGGCATCAGGTGGATGTCACGGTCTGCGGCGAAATGGGCGGGCGGCGGCTAGAGGCGCTGGCGCTGATGGGGCTGGGAATCCGGCGCTTGTCGATCACCCCGGCCGGGGTTGGCCCGATCAAGGAACTGGTCCGCAAGGTCGATCTGGCCGAGATCGCCGGGGCGATGAACGGCTGGCTGGCGAACCCGCCGCCAAGCATGCGCGAAGCCCTGATGGCATGGGCGGAAGAACGCGCAATTGAGGTCGATTGAGACGGCCTGAGCAGTCCTGACTTAATTCCAGCCCGGACTATCGTTTCGAAAGCCGAAAAACCGCAAATCCCGTTGACTTTGGCAAGCAACGCGCCAGTGTCCGCGTCCAACAGGGTTCAAGCCCGGGCAATACCTTAGTTGGGGTCGGCATGTCAGAAGATATTATGGAGGCGGCAGAAGCAGAACTGCCGCTGGAAACGGTTGGTTCACAGCTGCGCCGCGCGCGCGAAGGGGCCGGGCTGAGCCTGGCCCAGGTGGCTGCCGAGACCCGGATTGGTGAGCGCCAGCTTAGGGCAATCGAAGATAGCGACTATGCCGCGCTTCCCGGGCGCACTTATGCGATCGGCTTTTCGCGCACCTATGCCCGGATGCTGGGCCTGAACGAGCTTGAGGTTACTGATAGCGTGCGCCGCGAACTGGCCGATCACACGCCAGCCGAATCGCGCCGCCCGGTGCAGACTTTCGAACCCGGCGATCCTGCCCGCGTGCCCAGTGCACGGCTGGCATGGATTGCTGCGGCAGCCATTGCGGCAGTGATTTTCGGCGCTTTGGTGGTGTGGCCATCGATCTTTGCCCCCGGCGGCAAGCTGGCCTCCAGCCTGGCTGAGGAAGCACCGACGGCGGTGCCCAGCGAAGGCGCGGCTGCAGCGATTGCTGCCCCCACTGGCCCTGTGGTGTTCACCGCGCTTGATGCTGCGGTGTGGGTCAAATTCACCGATGCAGCGGGCAACCAGCTGTTCCAGGCCGAAATGGCCAAGGGTGAAATTTTCACCGTACCGACCGACAAGGGCGAGGTATTCATCCGCACCGCGCGGCCTGAGGCGCTGGCCATCACGATCGGCGGCCAAGGTGTGCCCAAACTGGCAGAAGTGCAGCAAACGATCGGCAATGCCCCGGTCAGTGCAGCGGCCTTGCTGGCCCGCGGCACGGCGGTTCCGGTTGCTGTTGCCAGCACTCCGGCGCCGGTAGCAACGCCTGCCCCGCGCCAGCAGACCCAGCGCGCCGCATCGCAGCGTGATCGCCAGCGGACCGAACGGCCCCGGGTTGAAGCATCGCCAGCACCGGCCGATCTGCCCAGCGCCAGCGCACCGGCTATACCCGCCCCGGTGCCCGCGCCCAGCGCAACCTAAGCTGCGCAAAACGTGGCGCTCTTGCTCGACAGGACCCGGCCTGGCGCGCTAAATCACGGTTAAGCTAGGGTTATGCTTGGTTCTGCCAGGAATGCCCTTACCATCCGGATGGAACGCATGATGATGAAGCAACTCCTGTCGAAAAAGCGCCCGTTGGCTGCCCTGATCGCAATGGTCATCGCGGCGCCAGCCCTGGCGCAAAGCGGCACCGATCTTGAAGGCCGGCTGCGCAAGCTTGAAGCCGAAGTGGCGGCGATCCAGCGCACCGTGTTTCCGGGCGGCGATCCGCGTTATTTCCCGCAGCTGCAAACTGGCCAGCCGGCCGCCAGCGCTCCGGGAACCCCAGCCACGACGCCGGGCGCTGATATGCTGGCGCGGATGGATGCGCTGGAAGGCCAGGTTGCCCGGCTGACCGCGCAAGTCGAGGAAGATCACAACCGGCTGGAAAAAGCCGAAGCGCGCCTTGCCGCGCTTGAAGCCGGGGCCAAGGCGGCACCCGCCGCAATCCCTGCCGCTGGTGCAGCCAGCCAGACCAACCTTGCCGCGATGAGCGGCCCCGCTGCGTCGAGCCCGGCGCCCAAACCTGCGGCAACATCCAGCGCTGCCTCGGCTAAGCCGGCACAGGCCAAACCGGCTACCGCCGATGGATCGGCCAAACGCCTGGCCGCAGTGCGCGCGGTGCCCAAGCCCAAGACCCAGGATCCGGGCGATGACGAATATTCCTATGGCTTCCGTCTGTTTGAGGCCAGTTTCTATCCCGAAAGCCAGCAGCAACTGAAGCTGTTCCTGCAGAAATACCCCAAGCACAGCCGCACCAGCTATGCCCGCAACCTGCTTGGCCGGGCCTATCTGGAGGATGGTAATCCGCGTGAGGCTGCGGGCTGGTTCCTGCAGAACTACAAGACCGAACCTAAAGGTGCCCGCGGACCGGATAGCTTGCTCAACCTGGCCGAAGCAATGCGCCAACTGAACGACAAGGACCGCGCCTGCGTGGCAATCGATTCGTTCCGCAGCGAATATCCGGCCGAAGCGGCGGGGCGGCTCAAGCCGCAGTACGACGCCACGCGCGCGCGGCTGAAGTGCAATTGATAGGCCCGTTTCGTCCGATCTGATCCAGCGGTTCAGCGCCGCGCTGACTGCATTGTGGAACGGTGAGGGGCGGCTTGGTCTGGCGGTTTCAGGCGGGCCAGACAGTCTGGGCTTGCTGCTGTTGGCTCAGGCCTTGCTGCCGGGCCGGATTGCCGCCGCTACGGTCGATCATGGGCTTCGCGCCGATAGCGCTGCAGAGGCTGAATGTGTCGCCCGCACCTGCGCGCAGCTTGGCGTTGCGCATAGTGTGCTAGGCGTTCAGGTCGATCCGGGTAATCTGCAAAGCCAGGCCCGCGCTGCGCGTTACACCGCGCTGGCAGATTGGATGCGGCGCGAGGATCTGGCCGCGCTGTGCACCGCGCACCATGCCGACGATCAGGCCGAAACCATGCTGCTGCGGCTGAACCGGGCAAGCGGGGTGGCGGGTCTTGCCGGGGTCCGCGCGCGGGCGCTGGTGCCCGGTGCGCGCCAGCTGCTGCTGCGGCCATTGCTGCAATTCCGCCGGACCGAACTGGCCAGTGTGGTGGAGGCCGCCGGACTGGCCGCAGCGGCCGATCCTTCCAACACCGACGACCGTTTCGATCGCGCGCGGATCCGCAAGGCGATTGCGGGGGCGAACTGGCTTGATGTGCCAGCGCTGGCCGCCAGCGCCGCACACCTGGCCGATGCCGATGCGGCGCTTGATTGGGCGGCCGAACGTGAGTGGGCCGAATGCGTGACCAAGGCGCCGATGGGCCTGATCTATCGCCCGCAGGCCCCGCGTGCGGTGGCATTGCGGGTGATCACCCGGATCGTGGCCGAACTCGGTGGTGAAGCGCCGCGCGGTAGCGCCGCAGCGCGGGTGTTCGATGCACTGGTGGCGCACCAACCGGCTTCAATTGGCAATCTGGTGGCGCGATCCGGCATCGATGGCTGGAACTTTACCAAGGCGCCCAAACGCCGCGCCTAGCGCGCAGCCATCCCCTTTTGCTGCATCCGCCAGACCAGCTGGTCATAGCGGTCCTGCCCGAAGAACGGCTCGCCATCATAGACCATCAGCGGCACACCGTAGTGGCCTCCTGTGCGCTGATCGGCTTCGTTCTGGGCGATTGCTGCGTCGAGCCTTGCGGCTTCGGCCTGCTGCGCCGCATCCATTTCGGCCAGATCGCAGCCGGCCTTGGCCAGGGCCAGGGCCAGGTGATCGCCTTCATTCCAGCCATCAACCTCGCCTGACCAGATCAGATGGCTAACCGCACGCAGCACGGCCAGGCCGTGCCCGCGCTCTGCCGCCAGTTGCCCAAGGCGCGTCAGGCGGTGGATATGGGGCTGTTCCTTGGGATAGGTCCGGGTCGCGAAATCCATCGCCACCGGATCGGGCCGCGGCCAGCGCAGCGGCATTCCGGCAAATTCCGCGCTGCGCACGCTGTCCCGAAACAGATAGCTGAACCACAAGGGATCGGAATTGGCGAAAAATTCCGGCTGGCGCACCGCGATCGGCAAAACCGGCCTGACATTTACCCGGGCATCGAAATTCCGCTCCAGCTCAAGCAAACGGGGCATGACGATATAGGAATAGGGGCTGCGAAAGCTCCAATAGAGATCAAGGGTGTGGGTCATTGCCTTCCTCGCTTCAGCGCGTCATTAATCGCGCGATTAAAGGGAGAGTCAAATGAAGTTCGATTCGGACACGGCTGCGGTGGTAACCGGCGGCGCATCAGGGCTGGGGCAGGCAAGTGCAGAGGCTTTGGCTGCGGCGGGGGTCAAAGTTGCGATTTTCGATGTGAACACCCAAAAGGGCGAGGCCGTGGCCAGCGCGATCGGAGGGCTGTTTTGCCAGGTCGATATCACCAGCGAACAATCGGTGCTTGATGGCTTTGCCAAGGCCCGCGCCGCGCACGGGCAGGAACGCATCACCATCCACTGTGCGATGACCAGCAAGCGCGGCAAGACGCTGGCTTTTGATAAAGAGGCCGGCAAGCTGCGCCGCACCCCAACCGAGGACTATGAATACGGTGTGCAGGGCATTCTGGTTGCAAGCTACAGGATTGCCTCGATTTCGGCCGAGGGCATGGCCGCGCTTGAGCCACTGGAAGATGGCGAGCGCGGCTGCATCACATTGACCGCATCGGTTGCCGCGCAGGATGGGCAGATCGGCCAGATCATCTATGGATCGGCCAAGGCCGGGGTCAACGGTCTGGTATTGCCGATGGCGCGCGATCTTTCCGATATCGGGATCCGGGTCAATTCGATCATGCCGGGGATCTTTGCCACCCCGCTGATGCTGGGGGCCAAGCCGCAGGTGCTGGATAGTCTGGCCGCTTCCGTGCCGTTCCCCAAGCGTCTGGGCAAGCCCGAAGAATTCGCCAGCCTGGCAATGGAACTGGCCCGCAACAGTTATTTCAACGGCCAGTGCATCCGCCTTGATGGCGCGATCCGCATGGCCCCGCGTTAAGGAGTAACCGTGATGAATTCACCTTTCAGGGACGGCCTGTTTGAAGGCAAGGTTGTGTTCGTGGCCGGCGGAACCAGCGGGATCAATCTGGGCATCGCCAAGCGCTTTGCCCAGCTTGGCGCAAAGGTTGCAGTGCTGGGCCGCAATCCGGAAAAAGCTGCCAATGCGGCCGCAGAGATCGGCCACGGTGCATTGGGCCTGATTGCCGATGTCCGCGATTTCGGCGCGATACGGGCGGCGATGGAAGATGTTCGGGGGCGGCTGGGGCCAATGGATGTCGTCGTATCAGGCGCGGCGGGCAATTTCCTGGCCCCGGTGCTGGGGATGAGCGCCAACGCCTTCAAGACCGTGGTCGATATTGACCTGCTCGGCACTTTCAACGTATTTCGCGGCTGCCACGATCTGCTTGCCGAAAACGCCTCGTTGATCGCGATTACGGCCGGGCAGGCGGTGAACCCGATGCAGCTTCAGGCCCATGCCTGCGCAGCCAAGGCCGGGATCAACCAGCTAGTTCGGGTGCTGGCGCTGGAATGGGGCCCCCATGTGCGGGTCAACGCGATTTCACCCGGCCCGATCGAGGGCACCGAAGGAATGGCCCGGCTGGCGCCCGATGTATCGACAAAACAAAAGCACTTCGATCGGATCGCGATGAAGCGCTGGGGCCATATCGAGGAGATCGCCGAGGGTGCGGTATTCCTGTGTTCGGACGCTGCGAAATATGTAACCGGCACCGTGCTTGATATCGACGGCGGCAGCTCGCTTGGTGATGCCACCCAGCGGCAGATCGATAAAGGGCTGGCCTGATTGGCGCGTCGGACGCGGCCAAACTCGGAACGACGGCTAGATCAGCGAGTCACCCTGCTTGGCGGTTTTGCCGCGGGTCACGTAAACCTGCGTGCCGATCGGGGATATGCCAAACAGCTTCTTGGCAAACACAGTTGGCACCCCGATGCAGCCGTGGCTGGCATAGCCCTTTTCAACCTGAGTGCCATGGATCGCCACGCCGTCCTCTGTCAGGTTCATGGTAAAGGGCATCGGCGCGCCATCGTAGGTCGATGAATAGTGATCGGCATCCTTCCATTTGATCGGAAAGATCCCGGTTGGCGTAGGCTTCTCGCCGGTTCCAAGCAGCACGGCGGTCGCGCCGATTTCATAGCCGCCCTTGAAGATCGACAGCACCCGTGCATCAAGATCAACCGTGATAACGATGGGACCATCGGGCACGCCCTTTTCATCCCAATGCCATTCACCGTACTTGATCGGCCCGGTGATCGGCAGGATACGCTTGATCACAAAGCGTTCGTCCTTGGGCGGGGCGGGCGGCGCTGGGGCCTGGAC
>NZ_JBEBKB010000021.1:0-42209 GCF_040079535.1 Novosphingobium sp.
TTGCTGCACCGGTGTATGAGGTCCCGCCGGTTCCGCCACCGCCTCCTCCGGCACCGCCACCGCCGCCGCCACCGGCTCCGGTTGCTGCGCCAGCGGTTGAAACGCCGCCTCCGCCTCCACCAGAGCGGGTCGATTCAACGACACTCAGTGTTGAGTAGGCCTGCACCCTTCCCCGGCGCAGATTGCGGCGCTATGCTGTGGCCGGGGCCGCTGGATGAGCAAAGGAGAGCTGTGATGAATTGGATCCGCAACGCCGCGGGCATGGCCGCGCTGGCGCTTTTGACGGCCGCGATGGCCACCGCACCGGCCGATGCCAAAGGCAAGCGCAAGGCCAGGCCCGCTGCCGTCCAAACCGCAGCGCCCAGCCCTGTGCCAACAGAAGAAAGCAGCGAAGCGGCCCGGGCCCGGCTTAACGCCGAACAAGCCGCCGCCGCGCAAAAGCAAGCCGCCGAAAACGCCGCCGCCCAGGCCGCCTACGATCAGTCAATCCGCGACAACGCCGCAAAAGTTGCTCGCGAAAAAGCCGAATACGATGCCGCCATGGCCCAATGGCGCGCCGATACAGCGGCCTGCAAAGCTGGTGACACCAGCAAGTGCGGCAAGCCGAAATAGGTTTTTGTCGCTGATTTAGTTTGGTTTTGATCGATAGGCCGCCTGTTCCGCAAGGGACGGGCGGTTTTCTTTGGGGGGCGTGACGGATGTCACGGCGGGGGAAGCGGATGAACTCCATGAAGGCGGTGGTACTTTTGGAGTGACACCATGACTGAGATACTTCTACGCCGCGACAAGTCCGGGAAAAGCAGTATCGGGACGCGATTCTACGGCCCTGCCATCGATGCGCAGGGAATCGAGATCAACATCGTCCTTTTTCCTGAATTCGTCGACGCAAAGATCCGTGAAGTTCAAGATTCCGGTCAAGTAATCTCTGTCACTCGGCAGGTTGCCAGGGTCCAATTGGTCCCCGGCGCCACCTATTTGCTTAGCTGGCGTATGTTGGGCGATCAAGATGCAAGCGTCGAATACCTCTTAGGGCAGTACGACGCGCACGGCAGCGTCACCTTTTCTTCCAAATTCAAAGACAAAATTCCTGCTCCGGGCCCAAATCCCGGCAGCTCAAAGCAAGAACAGTCCGGCCTTCTCTGGCACAACTTCGGCCAAATCCAAGGATAACGACATGACTTTTCCCAACTTCAATCGCCCCTTGCTGGCGGCAATCACTATCGGTCTTGTCGCCTCGGCCACCCCCGCTCTCGGGCAAGTCCTGCCGCTCACAGCCGATCAGGCAGAAGATCTTAGCGTCAAACAGGATCGCGGATTGGATAGCCAAAGTTCGACCAGCGATGGGGGGCGACTACAAAGTTCGGCGAGGTTTCTGGCGAGTACCGACGATACGTCCGCGCAATTGACGCTGTCATTTCACTTGGAATCAGCTCGAGACGCCAACGGAGGAACGGCAATTGCCGGACAGCCGGAATTTTCCAATACCGACCTTTCGCTGACATTCTCGGCGCCAATGTCAAAGAAGACAAAGCGTGCGCAATTCATCACGGTTGATGGTTTGCCTTCGCAATATTCGCTTGGTTTCAAGATCGATCACAGCCTCATAAATCTGGCTGGCGGAGAGTGGGCCGATGCCAGAGCTAGCGAATTGCTCACCAAGGCAAAGACGGCCTGCCGCACCGCCAGTTCTACACAGGCATTGACCGCCGATGCACGCGAATCGAAGTGCGCAGGCCTGACCGGGCAGCCCGCGCGCGCCTTCCTGGAGGGTTCAGAACTGGTGGAATTGGACGGTCTTCTCAATAGCCCCTACGATCAGATCAAAAAACGGTCATACACCCTGATCGGAGTGTCCGGCTCCATAGGTGTCCAGAAGTTTGACTATTTCGACACTTCAACTCTCGCATCCCAGAGCCAGACCAAATCCTCATTTTCTGGAGGAATATCGGTTACTTACCTTCCTCACCTTGACTCGGCCACGGTCTTCATTCTCTCATTTCAGGCAAAGCGCGACTATTCGGAGGCGGATATCGAGACTTACTGCCCCACAAGCACCACGCTGCCAGCGGTCAAATGCACTACCGGCGTGTTTGCCCCTCCACAGGAAGAGCTCGACTACAAGGTCTCAGGCAAGATTCGCATCAGCCCGACAAGCCATGGCGACCTTCTTCCGATCGGCATTGAAATTGCAGGAGCTTACGACTTCCATGATCGGTCGTGGGGTGTCGAAGTCCCGATCTATTTGATCCCGTCCAAAGATGGAAAATTGATCGGCGGATTGCGGGCGGCATATGACTCCAAGAAGGGCGATTTCCAGTTTGGAATCTTCGTGGGCACGCCATTTACTTTCCTTGGCGGCTAGCCATCCACCAACACCCCACGCCCATCGGCGAACGGCATTGACTAAACCGCCCCTGCGCGCGAGGCAGATTGCACTGTTTTGCGCGCGGGGGCGGGCTGGTTTTGCTTAGCTCCTGCGCAGATTTGCTGAGGGAGTTTGCCTGATGAAAAGCCGTTTTCTTGTTGCCAGTGCTGCGCTTGCACTGCTGGCCGCGCCGTTTGCTGGCAGCCAGCTGGCCGCGCAGGCTGTTGCTGCTGCCAAGGCCCAGATCGGCACCTGGGGGGTTGATCTGACCGGCGGTGACAGCGCGATCAAGCCAGGCGACGATTTCTTCGACTACGCCGGCGGCAAATGGTTCGCCGCAACCACGATCCCCGATGATCGCACCTCGGTTGGCGCATTTTCCGATCTGCGTGAACGCACCCAGGATCAGGGCAAATCGCTGATCACCGATGCCCCGGCTGGCAGCAAGTATGGCGCGCTTTATGCCAGTTACATGAACGAAGATCAGGTTGAAAAGGTTGGCCTGGCCCCGCTGGTGGCCGATCTGGCCAAGCTGAAAGCAATCAAGACCAAAAGCCAGTTTGCCCGCCTGATGGGCGATACCAGTGGCAAGTTCGGCAGCTCGGTGGTTGATTTCGGGGTGGGGCCCGATACCGCCAATCCGAATATCAATATCCTCTATGTGGGCCAATCGGGCCTGGGCCTGCCCGATCGCAAATATTATCTTGAGGACAGTTTCAAGAAGCAGCGCGAAGCCTATCGCGCCTATATCGAACGGACGATGAAGGCGATCGGCTATGCTGATCCAGCCGCCGCCGCCACCACGATCATCAATTTTGAAACCAACCTGGCAATCAAGAGCTGGGATGCCGATGCCCGCCGCGATATCGACAAGGTCAACAACCCGATGAGCACGGCCCAGTTGGCCGCCTATGCCCCTGGGATTGATTGGAAGGCCTATTGGCAAGGTGCCCGGATCCCGGTGCAAAAGCGGATGATCGTGGGTGAAAACACCGCCGTAAAGGGCATCGCTGCGATCTTCGCCGAAACCCCGCTGGAAACGCTGAAGCTGTGGCAGGCGTTCCATATCTCCAGCCAGGCTTCAGGCTTCCTGACCAAGGCGATGGTCGATAGCCAGTTTGAATATACCAAGCAGCTTTCGGGCGTCACCCAGATGCGGCCGCGCTGGAAGCGGGCGCTGGGCATGGTTGATGGTTCACTGGGCGAGCTGGTCGGGCAGGACTATGTCGCCCGCTTCTTCCCCGCCAATTCCAAGGCCAAGATGGAAGTGCTGGTCGGCAATCTCAAAATCGCGATGGCCGGGCGGATCAAGGGCAACGCCTGGATGGCCGAAGCCACCAAGTCTGCCGCGCTTGAAAAGCTGTCCAAGATGGATGTGATGGTGGGCTATCCCGATAAGTGGCGCGATTACGCCGGGCTCAAGGTTGATCCGAACGATCTTTACGGCAATGCAAAGCGCGCCGGCGCGTTCAATGCTGCCTACGCCATGAGCTTTCTGGGCAAGCCGGTTGACCGCAAGCTGTGGGGGATGAACCCGCAAACGGTGAACGCCTATAATGGCGGGCTGGAAAACAAGATCGTGTTCCCGGCCGGCATCCTGCAGGCCCCGTTCTTTGATGCCAATGCCGATGATGCTGCCAACTATGGCGCGATCGGCGCGGTTATCGGGCACGAAATCAGCCATGGTTTCGATGATCAGGGCCGCAAGATCGATTCCACCGGCGCAGTTCGCGATTGGTGGACCCCCGAAGACAGCAAGCGGTTTGAACAGCAGGCTGAACTGTTCGGATCGCAATATGCCAAGTTTGAAGTTGTGCCGGGCATGTTCGTCAATCCAAAGCTGACCATGGGCGAAAACATCGCCGATCTGGCCGGTGTGGCGGTGGCGCTGGATGCCTATCACGCATCGCTGGGCGGCAAGGAAGCCCCGGTGATCGACGGGCTGACCGGCGATCAGCGCTTCTTCCTGGCCTATGCCCAGGTCTGGCGGATCAAGATGCGTGATGATGCACTGAAGAACCAGGTAACCACCGATCCGCACAGCCCGGGCCGGTTCCGCACCTATGGTCCGCTGCGCAACATCGATGGCTGGTACGCCGCCTTCAACGTGCAGCCGGGCCAGAAACTTTACATCGCACCCGAACAACGCGCGCGGCTCTGGTAAGCATCGCGTTCAGCCATTACTCAGGGGGCAGCGGCAACGCTGCCCCCGATTGTTTTCAAGGAGTCGTCCCCCATGCGTAACACCGTTATGGTTTCGCTGACCGCGCTGGCGCTGGCCGGCTGCGCCGCATCTGCCGCCAAGGTTGAAGAAATGCCCGCAGCTGAAACCGTTGCCCCCGCGCCAGTCCCCTATGCGCCGGTCATTCCGGTGGGCACCGGGATTTTCGCCCAGCCATCCACCCTGCCGTTCCAGGCCCCCGATTTCAGCAAGATCCGTGAAAGCGATTACGAGCCTGCAATCGAGCAAGGCATCGCCATCCAGCTGGCCGAAACAGAGGCAATCGCCAACAACCCGGCTGCGCCGACGTTTGAAAACACCATGGTTGCGCTGGAAAATTCGGGCGCGATGCTGACCCGCGTGATCTATGTGTTCAGCGCGCTGACATCGGCCAACACCAACGACAATCTTGACGGGATCGATACCCGCACCGGCCCCAAAATCACCGCGATGAACGATGCGTTCACACTTAACCCCAAACTTTTTGCACGCGTCAAGGCGCTGTATGACAGCCGCGCCAGCCTGAACCTGGCCCCCGATCAGCTGCAACTGTTGACCATTCAATACGAAGATATGGCGCGCAACGGGGCCAATCTTGATGGCGCAGCCAAGGCCCGGCTGGTTGAAATCAACGGCCAGATTTCCAGCCTGCAAACCGAATTCGGCCAGAAGCTGACCAAGGGCACCAAGGACGGCGCGCTGGTTGTGAAAAGCAAGGCGGCGCTGGCCGGGCTTGATGCAGCGGCAATCGCGGCCGCGGAAAAGGCCGCAGCCGATCGCGGATTGCCCAAGGGTAGCTATGTACTGTCATTGCAGAACACCACCCAGCAGCCGTTGTTGCCTTCGTTGACCAACCGCGCGACGCGCCAGGCCTTGTTCGAAAAGAGCTGGAACCGCAGCGAACGTGGCGATGCCAATGATACCCGCAGCATCATCCTGCAACTGGCCGCGCTGCGCGCTGAAAAGGCCAAGCTTCTGGGTTTTGACAGCTTTGGTGCCTATGCCCTGTCAGATCAGATGGCCAAGACTCCCGAAGCCGCGCTGGGCCTGCTTGAAGGCTTCATCCCGGCGCTGGGTGCCGCACAAAAGCGCGATGCGGCTGAAATCAACGCGATGATCAAGGCCGAAGGCGGTCAATTCACCGTCACCCCGGCCGATTGGGATTTCTATGCTGAAAAGCTGCGCCGCAAAAAATATGCGCTCGATCAGAACGCGGTGAAGCCCTATCTTGAGATCACCAATGTGCTCGAAAATGGTGTGTTCTTTGCCGCGGGCGAGCTTTACGGACTGACCTTCAAGAAGCGCACCGATATCCCGGTCTATCACCCGGACGTGACGGTCTACACCGTGTTTGACAAGGACGGCAGCGAACTGGCGCTGTTCTATTTCGATCCGTGGAAGCGCGATAACAAGTCGGGCGGGGCATGGATGTCAAACTTCATCGACCAGAACGGCCTGACCGGGACCAAGCCGGTGATCTTCAACGTCGAAAATTACACCAAGCCCGCCCCCGGCCAGCCCGCGCTGATCACCTGGAGCGATGCCAACACGATGTTCCACGAATTTGGCCACGCGCTCCACGGGATGCTTTCCAACCAGCGCTATCCCTCGATCTCGGGCACCAATACGGCGCGCGATTTCGTGGAATTCCCCAGCCAGTTCATGGAAAACTTCATGACCGAGCCCAAAGTGCTGGCCAACTTTGCCAAGCATTACAAAACCGGCGCAGCGATGCCTGCCAGCCTGATCGCCAAGATCGACAAGGCCAGCAAGTTCAACCAGGGCTATGCGCTGGGCGAAGTGATGACCGCGGCGATGCTGGATATGAAATGGCACGCGGCCCCGGCCGGAACCGATTTCGGCACGGTTGGTGGCTATGAAGGCGCGATCATGGCCGGCATGGCTGCCAAGGGGCTGCAAGTCGATCACGTTCCCAGCCGTTATCGCACCAGCTATTTCCGCCACATCTGGGGCGGCGGTTATGCTTCGGGCTATTATGCCTATAGCTGGACCGAAATGCTCGATCACGATGCCTATGCCTGGTTCACCGAAAACGGCGGGATGACCCGCGCCAACGGCCAGCATATCCGCGATACGATCCTCTCAAAGGGGCACTCGCAGGATTACAGCGTGATGTATCGCAGCTTCGCCGGGCGCAATCCCAGCGTGGAGCCGATGCTGAAAGCCCGCGGTCTGAAATAGGAAAACAAAGGTCCTCCCCATTTTTGGCGACTGCCACAAATGGGGAGGATCGGTTTTAGGACCGCCCGATCAAACCACCAGCGCGCGCGCGCGGTCCTCTCCCAGCCAGCGCGCCTTGACACCCCAGACCCGCGCGATCACTTCAGCCGAAAGCGCCAGCTGCGGCGGGCCATCGGCGGCAATCTGGCCGTTTTCCAGCACCACAACCCGATCAGCATGGTTCATAGCCTGGGCCAGATCGTGCAGCACCAGCGCAACGCCCAGCCCTTGCCCGGCCAACTTGCGAAAGTGCGCCAGCAAAGTCAGCTGGTGGGCCAGATCAAGGTTGGCCAGTGGTTCATCGGCCAGCAGCCAGCATGGCTCCCCAGCCAGAACCCGCGCCAGCATCGCGCGGGCGCGTTCGCCGCCAGACAGGCGCGAAAGCGGCCGCTGGCGGTGTTCGATCAGCTGCATATCAGCCAATGCCCGGTCAATCGCGGCACGATCAGCCGCAGCGCCCGCGTTCCATGGCAAGCGGCCCAGCCCGGCCAGCACTTCAACCGAAAGATCCCAGGCCAGCTCTGATTGCTGGGGCAAATAGCCCAGCCGCTGTGCGCGGTCTGCATGGGCCAGCGAAGCCAGCAGATCACCATCAAGCCGCACCGCCCCGCTGGCAGGCGCCAGGATCCCTGCCAGTGCGGTCAACAGGCTGCTTTTGCCGGCGCCATTCGGGCCGCATATTGCCGTGACTTCTCCTTGCCGCAGGGTCAGCGAAACCCCGCGCAGACGATCGCCTAGTTGCAGGTTTTGTGCGGCGATGGTCATGCCAGTTCCTTGCGCAGGCCGATCAGCAGCGCCATAAAGAACGGCGCGCCAAGCAGCGACAGCGCGATCCCAAGCCGCAGTTCGCTTTGCAGTGGCAGCACCCGGCACAGGCAATCAGCCACCAGCAACAGCAGCGCGCCCGCCAAGGCACTGGGCACGATCAACTGCGATGGCCGCCGGTCGGTATAGCGGCGCAGCAAATGCGGCACGATCAGGCCGACAAAACCAATGATCCCGGCCGCCGCCACGCCTGCGCCCACGGTAAGCCCAACCCCGCCGATCATCAGCCATTGCAGGCGGCGCGGATCGACCCCAAGCGAGCGCGCTGCGCCCTCTCCCAAAGTCATCGCATCCAGCGCCTTTCCAGCGCGCAGCAGCAGCAAAATTCCCGCCATTGTCAGCGGCGCGGCAAACCACACCTCGCGCCATGATCGGTCGCTTAGCGCCCCCATCAGCCAGGTCACGATTTCACTCATCGCAAAGGGGGTTGGCGATAGACTGATCGCAAGGCTCATCAAGGCCCCGGCCAGGCTGGCAATAATCATACCCGCCAGCGTGAACAGCAATGCCGAGCCGGTCCGCCCGGCAATCAGCCCAAGCAGTGCCATCGCCCCAGCCGCGCCAAACAGCGCGAACAGCGGCAGGATCCAGGGCGTGCCGGCCAGGCCTGTCCAAAAGCTGAGCACCGCACCCAGCGCCGCGCCGGGTGCGATCCCGAACAGGCCCGGATCGGCCAGCGGATTGCGCAAATAGCCTTGCATCGCCGCCCCGGCAGCGCCCAGCCCGCCGCCCAGAACCACTGCCAGAACGGCGCGCGGCAGCCGCAGTTCGGTGAGTATAATCAGCGCATTGGGGGAAAGATCTGCAAACGGATCGAGCCACACCCGGCCGGCCAAAAGCGATAGCGGCACGGCCACTGCAATGCCGATCAGCAGAAACAGGTTGGTGCGGTTCACAGCGCGCGCCGCACTTGGGCCAAACGAGCGGCCGTCTTCACAATGCTGGGGCCGCCGCACCACAGCAACACCGGATCAAGCCGCGCCCGCCGGGTATTTTTCAAGCCGGACAGCGCAGGATGGGAAAGCAGCCGATCTTCATCAGAATACGGATTTCCGGCAGCCAAGATCAGGCGCGGCGGATCGGCCAGCATCACTTCCAGCGGCAGCATATCGGCCTGCTGCATTCCGCGCGCGGCGGCAAAATTGATAAAGCCGGTGCGGGCCAGAAGTTCGGTAATCAGGGTTCCCTGGCCTGGCACGATTCCACCCGATTGCCACACCACCGTGGGCACCGGCGGACCCGGCGGCGGCGCAGCGGCTGCCAGCGCCGCATCGATCCGCGCTACCATCGCCTCGCCGCGATCTGGGTGGCCGGCAATGGCGGCCAGCGCAAGCACTTGCGCTTTGCTTTCAGCAACCGTTCCAGCAAGTCCGAAGGCTTCAAACCGATAGCCCAACCGCTGGAGCGCGATCTGCGTGGCGGGCGCGGTAAAGCTTGATCCGACCACCACATCGGGATGCAGCGCCAGCACTTCTTCAACCGTCCCGCTTACGCCCCGGATGGCCTGCGCGCGGGCCAGATCCATCGAGCTGGATGCCGGATCCTGACTATAGGTTGATATGGCCAGCAATTGCTGCGGATCGGCCACTTCGGCCAGGATCGCATCGGTGCAAGGGTTCATGCTGACAATGGTGGGGCTTGCGGCCGCGCTCGGGAATGGGGCGGCGCAAGCGGGGAGCACGAGGGTGAGACCGAGAGCTAGGATCCTCCCCATTTTTGGCGAAGGCCACAAATGGGGAGGTGGCAGCGGCGCAAAGCCGCTGACGGAGGGGTTTGGACGCTCACGTCGATACCCCTCCGTCACGCCTTCGGCGCGCCACCTCCCCATTTGGCTTCGCAAAACGGGAAGGATCTTTAGGTCTGTCACCACTTAAGCCGGACCCCGGCATAGGCCGAGCGGCCATAAGTGCCGTATCCGGACACAGTTTCATACCGTGCATCGGTGACGTTTTCGACCCGCCCGTAAAGTTCGAACCGATCGCCAATCGGCACCGAAGCGCGCAAGGTGATCAGGCCGTAACCATCCAGCGCTGTGAAGTTTCCAGCATCGTCGAACCGATCACCAGCCAGGCGGAAATCGGCCCCCAGCTTTAACCCGGCTGCCGGCGTAGTCCAATCAATCGAAGCGCTGAGCGAATGCCCAGCGCGGCGTGGCAATTGCTTGCCGGTCACCAGATTGGTGGCATCAAGGTAGGTGTAGTTGCCGCTGACGGTGAAATTGCCATCCAGCGAAACCCCGCCTTCCAACTCAATCCCTTGTGCGCGGGCGCGGCCCACATTGAAATAGCCGGTGGGATAAACGTAATCGATCAGGTTGGTCGAACTGCGCCGGAACAGTGTTACGCCAAAATGCCCACCACTGCGATTGCCGTATTCCAGCCCAAGATCATACGCCTCGCTCTGTTCAGGCTGCAACGCAGTGTTGCCGCCATAGCCATAAAGCTGGCTGAGCGACGGAGCCTTGAAGCCCTGTCCCCACGATCCGCGCAGCCGCCAATCATCGCTGAGATTGAAGCTGGCATTGGCGCCAAGTGTGGTGTGGCTACCGAACCGGTCATGATCATCCACGCGTCCGCCCGCAGTCAGGCTCAACCGGTCTCCGTGATAGCCGAGCAAGGCGTGCGCGCCCACCGTGCGGCTGGTCTGGCGCGGATCGAAACTGGTTGAAAACCGCGCCCAATCGCCATCGGCCCCGAAATCAAGCCGGAAAGCGCCGCCAAGCCCGGCCCGCCCTTTAAGATCGGCATGAACCCCGCGGCCGTCGGTTTCAAAATTGGGGGCAGCGCCATAAGTCGGATCGAAATAGGCCCGCTTGGTGCTCGACAAGGCGATGCCTGCGCCCAGATCGAAGCCATCGCTGGAATAGTCCAACGCGGCCCGGCCCGAACCCTGTTTGGTCGTCTGATATTCAGGCGTATCAGAGAATACATCGTAAAACGGCGGCAGATAGCCATCGAAGTGAACTTCGCTATCGGCATAGCGGCCCACCGCGCTTAGCCGCAGACCATCCATCAGGGCAAACGAGCCGCGCCCGCCCAGATGCCACTGGCGGAACGGATCAGCCTCTGCCCCGCCGGCCTTGGCCGAAATGCCATCGGTGTTCAGGTATCCGCCCGAGAGGCCAAGCGAGTAGCCCCGGCCATTGAGCCCGTATCCAGCTTCGGCGCTAACCGTGTTGTTCGCGCCGTATTCTGCGGCGGCGCGCAGACCGGGCCGGTCATCGCTGGTGATGGCCAGCACCCCGCCCATTGCGTCAGATCCCCAGGCCAGGCTGTTCGAACCGCGCAGCAGTTCAATCCGGCCCACGCCGCCGTTCAGCAGCGTACCAAAATCAAACCCGCCCGAAGGCGCGGCCTGATCGTCCACCCGCACGCCATCGATCATCACCAGCAATTGCTGCGAATTGGCCCCGCGCACGAACAGCGCGGTCTGGCTGCCCAAACCGCCGCTGCGTGAGAGTGATACGCCTGGAAAGCGTTCAAGCAGGCGCACCGGATCGGCGCCCTGGATTGATTCGATCTGCAAAACCGTGAGGACCGAGATCGACTGGCCGGTTTCGGCTATCAGCGCGTCATTACCGGTCGCGGTAACGGTCAACGTCTCATCGCTGGTGATATCAGGCAGCCGAGCCATGACCCCAACGATATCGTTGGTCGGATCACCTTCCATCTCATCCTGCGCAACCGCCGGCGTTGCAACAGCCAGCGAAGCTCCAAGCAAAAACAGATATTTCACGCGCAATTCTCCCGTCATGAACAAGCCGTCCATGGCGAAAGCGCCCGCACCATTGCGGGCCTTGCGCTGCATTCCGGTACACCCCGCCCGGCTGCGGAACGACGGCCATGGGCAGGTCTACTGGCTCCCGGATCAATGCTTTGTGCCCGCCTTCCCGGTTGTAACACCAGTGGCATATGGGACACTTCACTCCCCGGTCACAGTTGCGGGGGCAGCGCAGGCGTTGAACCTGCTTCCCTCTTAGGCCCCGCGTTCTTTTCCGCTTGCGCGGAGAATTGGCGAGACAACCTATGACTCGATGAGCGCCTTAGGAGCAGCTGGGCTGATACACAAGTTCCAGCTTTTTCATGCAGCGTAAGCATTTTTTGAGGGCTTCAAGACTAAGACCTTGATCCGTCCCGCTTCGGCACGGCGCTGAAGCCGCGCTGGCGCTGTGCACCCCTTCGGGCTTACGCGCGAAGGCGCGTACCGCGCAGAGCAAGAGAAAGCATGATCCAAAGCCTGACCCTTCCCTTCGAGCCAAGACCGCGCGATTTTGCCGCGCGGTACAGACGCGCGCGGGCAAGTACGGTAGGGCTGCGGGCCAAACGCAAGCACCGCGGCCGCCGCGTGCTGATCCTGCTGGCGGCAGTTGCGGTTCCGGCTTTGGCTGCGCCGCAAGGCTGGGATCGGCTGGGCATCGGCGATGCGGCCGGCAATGGCTTTGCCCTGGATCCGATGCCGTTTGAGCGCCCGGGTGATAGTTTCCCCGGATCCGCCTTCTATTACCTTGCGGCAACCGAAGAGCTTGCAGCTGGCCTCGATCCATCGGGCATCCCCAGCGATGCAGCCGGCGCGCAGCTGGCCGATTTTTCGGGTGGGCCAGTGGCGCGGGCGATGCGGATGGACATTTCTGGCGTTGACCGGACCCGCGCGATCGAATGCCTGACCGCGGCGGTATACTATGAAGCCGCGTCAGAACCCGATCAGGGCCAGCGTTCGGTGGCACAAGTTGTGCTGAACCGGGTGGCCCATCCCAGCTATCCAAACACCGTTTGCGGCGTGGTCTATCAGGGCAGCGAACGCATCACCGGGTGCCAGTTCAGCTTTACCTGCGATGGCGCGCTGGGCCGGCGGCCCAATCCATTCTTCTGGGAGCGCGCCCGGCGCGTCGCCGAATCTGCGCTTTCTGGCTATGTCGAACCTAGTGTGGGCCTTGCGACACACTACCATACGGTGGCGATCCACCCTTATTGGGCACCCAGCCTGAATTACATCACCACCGTGGGCGCACACCGATTCTACCGGTTCAAAGGCCGCGCTGGGGAGGCCGGAACATACCGGTTTGCCTATGCCGCTGGCGAGCCAATGGCCGTGCCGCATGCCCGCAATCCGGCGGCAGACAAATTGCCCGATCCGGTGCTCGATCCGCTCGCCCTGCAACGCTCATACGATGCCGGGCTCAGCCAGGCTCAAACCGGCGCGCAGCCAACGGAACCAGACCAGGCCCCGGCGCGCGCCGCCCCGCCGCCCAACTATGCCCCCGAAGTGCGCCAGCGCGGCGGAGACAAGCAATATTCGGGTGAAAATCTGCCGACCACGCAGGGGGTTAAGCCCGAATACCAGCAATCGGGCCAGTGGATCCAGCAGCCGGGTGGCTAACCCGTTGCGGTTTGCCGTGCGGACCAAATCATCCTTAAATTCCCGGCAACCATAGAGCGACACCAACGCTTAGCGGCGCATCCCTAGAAGGTCCCTAACAGCGCAACGACGCAAAGGGTCGCAATCAGAATGACAGTCCGTTTCGCCACTGCCCGCCCCATCAGCACCCCGGTCCATCTGACCCGCAGCGCCTTGGGACGGATCGCAGCGCGCGCCGCCAATGACAACGCAGACCTTGCCCGGCAGGACCAGGTGGTGCGCGAGGCGCTACGCCACTTCGCCGCCTATGGCTTGAACGCGGCTGAGGACGCAGCAAAACGTGCACGGATCGCGCACGGCCGCGGCGATGCTGCGGATTTGCGCCACTGGCTGCAGATTTGCGCCGCGCTAGACCCGCGCCGCGCCGCTGCGATGCACCGCAAGCTGGCCACGCTGCCGCGCTAGATGGCTTGGCTTATCCCTGGCGCGGAGCGATGAATCCACCTCGCTGAAACCATTATTGCAATTGCGAACTATTATCAGCAAATAGTTGGCGCTACGGCCTTTTACCACCTTGCAATCGCAAAAATAGACGCTTAGGGCCGGTGTTGAACACTGGGCGGCCCCGTTTTGCGCGGGATGGAAGGGCCTCACCCACAGCCAACGATCGATCCCGCTTTACCCAGGCAAAGGACATCCAGGCTCTATGGCTCGCAAGAAGATCGCCCTCATTGGCGCCGGCATGATCGGTGGCACTCTGGCTCACCTCGCCGCGAAGAAGGAACTGGGCGATATCGTCCTGTTCGACATCGCTGAAGGCATTCCCCAGGGCAAGGCGCTGGATCTGGCTCAGTGTGGCCCGGTTGAAGGCTTTGATTGCAACATCAAGGGCACCAATGATTATGCCGATATCGCCGGGGCCGATGTTATCATCGTTACCGCCGGGGTGCCGCGCAAACCCGGGATGAGCCGCGACGATCTGCTGGGCATCAACCTCAGCGTGATGAAGGCCGTGGGCGAAGGTATCAAGAACCACGCACCCGGTGCGTTCGTGATCTGCATCACCAACCCGCTTGATGCGATGGTCTGGGCGCTGCGCGAATTTTCGGGCCTCCCCCACAACAAGGTGGTCGGCATGGCCGGCGTGCTCGATAGTGCCCGCTTTGCCACGTTCCTGGCCTGGGAATTCGGCGTCTCGGTCAAAGACGTCAACGCCTTCGTGCTGGGCGGCCACGGCGATACCATGGTGCCGGTGCTCGAATATTCGACCATCAGCGGCATTCCGGTTACCGATCTGGTCAAGCTGGGCAAGAGCAGCAAGGCCCGGCTTGACGAAATCGTCGCCCGGACCCGCGCCGGCGGCGGTGAAATCGTTGGCTTGCTCAAGACGGGCTCAGCCTATTACGCCCCCGCCACCAGCGCGATCGCAATGGCCGAAGCCTATCTGGGTGACCAGAAGCGGATCATGCCCTGCGCGGTGTATGTCGATGGCAAGTATGGGCTGAACGGGCTTTATGTTGGCGTGCCGGTGATGATCGGCGCAGCCGGCGCCGAAGAAGTGATCGAAATCGCGCTGGATGATGAAGCCCAGGCCAATTTCACGGTATCGGTCGATGCAGTCAAGGAACTGCTGGTGGCCTGCAAGGGCATCGAGCCGAGCCTGGGCTGATGCGCACCGCGCTTGCCTTGCTTGTGCTGATGGCGGGGGCCGCCCCCGCCCTCGCCGCGCCTGAAGGCGCCGGGCAACCGGCAGCGCTGGAAAGCTTGCACAGCGCCTTCAAGGCGATTTGCCTCGATCACCTGAACGATCCCGATGCGCAATTGGCCGCCGCGAAATCGGCGCCCTTTGAAGCGGAGGAATTGCCAACGCGCGAAGATGGCACGATCAGGCTGCACAGCGGCGGTATGGTGATTATCGTCAGGGATCAGCCAAAGCTGATCTATTGCGGGGTTGGCGGCCCGATCGATGGCGCGCTTGATCTTGAAGCGGGACAGGCGTTGCTGGAACCCACCGCGGGCGCACCATCCAAGCAAGATGGCACGCGGCTGTTCTGGGAAAACGGCAAGGTTCATTTTGCCTTTATCGGCAACACGGCCGCCGATGGCCAAGCTTTCGTATTGTTCGCATCTGGACTGGACCGGGACTAGTATCCCCCGGCCAAATGGACAACTTGGGAGAACGCAAGATGCTGCCTATGCAAAACCTGAAGGCCGGAGCCGCTGCCGCAATGCTGGCGCTTTGTGCAATCACCGTCCCCGCACAGGCGCAAGTCCTGCCGACCAGGCCGGTACCGCTGACCGAACTGTTCAGCGCCTGGAAGGCAATCTGCTATGACAACAGGTTTGATACCGATGCCCAGATCCGGATTGCCAAATCCGCGCCGTTCGGCGTGGTTGAGGGGGAACCTGATGAAGATGGAACCCGCGAGTTCAAAGGCGAAGCAATGCTCGTATGGATCTCTGGCGGGGCCAAGAACCATTACTGCGCGGTAGCCGGAAACCTGACCCAGGCCGTCACCACTGCCGATGGCGAAGCGCTGTTGGTGCCGCTGATCGGCAAGCCCAGCGAAACCGAAGGCGAGCGCATGTTCTGGGAGCTGGACAAGCCTGATCACAAGTTCACAGTTGGCTATGGCAGCGGCAATACCAAGGACGGCATTCCCGGCGCCCTGATCGGTTCCGGCGTGGATATGAAATAGGCCGCACGGCTTTGCTGAGGAGACAATCGATGTCCATTTTGCGCACCCTTTCAATTGCGCTGTCCGGTGCAGCCATGCTGGCGCTCGCCCAACCTGCTTTGGCTGAGCAAACCTGGCCGACACCAGAGGAAACCGCCCGCGCGTTCAAGGTTATCTGTCTGGACAATCCCGGCGATCAAAAGACCCAGGCCCGGATCGCAACTTCGGCCCCATGGAGCTTGGTCAAAAGCAAGGATTCTGATGACAAGCGGGTCTATTATGACAAGTTTCCCTGGCAGGTTACGCTGACCAAAACCGAATCCGGTCTGCACATCTGTGCCGTCACCACAGGTGCGCCCGGCGAAACTTCCGATGCCCAGGCCCGCACCGCTGCAATCAAGGTGCTAAGCCCGCGCCCCGCCGACATCGAGAATGAAGAAGGCGGCTTTTCATGGACCTTCAAGAACGGCGGACTGGAATATCTGGTGCTTTATCAGATGCAGACCTTTGAAAACGAGGGCAATCCGCTGACTGTCATCAGCTACGGCCTATCCTGGTAGCTGCAATTTCCCGTTTTATTTATCCATATCATTAACTTAAGGCCATCACGCGATGTCGATCCTGATCAACAAGAATACCAAGGTCATCACCCAAGGGATGACCGGTGCAACCGGCACGTTCCACACCGAACAGGCGCTGGCCTATGGCACGCAGATGGTGGCCGGCGTCACCCCCGGCAAGGGCGGAATCACCCATATCGGCCTGCCGCAGTTTGACAGTGTGGCCGAAGCCAAAGCGGCAACCGGTGCCACCGCTTCGTGCATCTA
The DNA here is from genome assembly GCF_040079535.1 of Novosphingobium sp. Taxonomy (GTDB): domain Bacteria; phylum Pseudomonadota; class Alphaproteobacteria; order Sphingomonadales; family Sphingomonadaceae; genus Novosphingobium. The sequence continues at coordinate 16,513 of NZ_JBEBKB010000021.1, forward strand.
TGTTCCGCCGCCGGGCGCAGCCGATGCGATCCTTGAGGCGATTGATGCCGGGATCGAACTGATCGTGTGCATAACCGAAGGCATCCCTGTGCTTGACATGGTCCGCGTGAAGCGCGCGCTTTCGGGCACCAACAGCCGCTTGATCGGCCCCAACTGCCCCGGCGTGCTGACGCCAAATGAATGCAAGATCGGGATCATGCCCGGCAGCATCTTCAAGGCTGGGAGCGTCGGTGTGGTCAGCCGCTCGGGCACCCTGACTTATGAGGCGGTCTTCCAGACTACCCAGATCGGTCTGGGCCAGACCACGGCTGTCGGGATCGGCGGCGATCCAGTCAACGGGACCAATTTCATCGATATGCTTGAACTGTTCCTGGCCGATGATGCGACCAAATCGATCATCATGATCGGTGAAATCGGCGGCAGCGCTGAAGAAGAAGCCGCCCAGTTCATCGCAGACGAAGCAAGGCGCGGCCGCAAGAAGCCGATGGTTGGCTTCATCGCCGGGCTGACCGCCCCTCCGGGTCGGCGGATGGGCCATGCCGGCGCAATTGTATCGGGCGGACAGGGCGGCGCCGAAGACAAGATCGCAGCAATGGAAGCCGCGGGCATCCGCGTTTCCCCTTCGCCCAGCGAATTGGGCGTCACCCTCGACGCGGTGCTCAAACAGCTCGCCTAGGTAGAATTGCGTGGGGGCGCGCTATGCTGCCCCTAACCATGTTCGGGCCATGCGCTATCCTCCCCGGGAGCGCTTCAAGGCCCAGGTAAAGACGAAGCGGAAAGGGCTGCAACAATGGGCAGCGAGAGCCACGATTTCCTCTCTGAGGAACAGCAACCCGGCCCCAGCTGGGCACGGGGTGATTGGCGCAGCGCCAGCGACGACCTGACAGCAGCGCTTGATCCCACCCAGATGCAGGCGGCGGTCAAGGCGGCTGCCGCCAAGTCTGGTGCGGCGATGGATCCGCGCGCGATTGAGGAAGCGGCCGCGGATTCGATCCGGGCGATGATGCTGGTGCGCACCTACCGGGTGCGTGGGCACCTGGGTGCAGACCTTGATCCGCTGGGCCTTTCGCACCAGAATCTGCCAGCCGATCTTGATCCCGCCTATCACGGATTTTCCGGCGCCGCGCTGGACCGCAAGGTATATCTTGGCGGCACGCTCGGCCTTGAATGGGCCACGGTGCGCGAACTGGTCGATGTGCTGAAGCGCAATTATTGCGGCAGGCTTGGCTATGAATACATGCACATTGCCGATGTCGAGGAGCGCCGCTTTATCCAGGACCGGATCGAAGGCGGTGACAAATCGATCGATTTCACCCCTGAAGGCAAGAAGGCAATCCTTGGCGCGGTGATCCGCGGTGAACAGTACGAAAAATTCCTCGGCCGCAAATATGTCGGCACAAAGCGCTTTGGGCTTGATGGCGGCGAAGCGATGATTCCGGCGCTGGAAGCCGTGATCAAATATGGCGGCAGCCGCGGCGTGAAGGAAATCGTCTACGGGATGGCCCATCGCGGCCGCCTGAACGTGCTCGCCAATGTGATGGCCAAGCCATACCGGGTGATCTTCCACGAATTTTCAGGCGGCACCGCCAATCCTGAGGATGTCGGCGGATCGGGCGATGTGAAATATCACCTTGGTTCTTCCACCGATCGCGAATTCGATGGCACCAAGGTCCACATGAGCCTGATGCCCAACCCAAGCCACCTTGAAACGGTTGATCCGGTGGTGCTGGGCAAAGTGCGCGCATACCAGGCCTTCCGCGACGATATTGGTCCGGGCAAGCACAAGACCGTGCTGCCGGTGCTGATCCACGGCGATGCGGCCTTTGCCGGGCAAGGGATCGTCTGGGAATGCTTCGGCTTTTCAGGCGTACGCGGTTACAATACCGGCGGCTGCATCCACTTTATCATCAACAACCAGATCGGCTTTACCACCAGCCCGCAGTTCAGCCGTGGTTCGCCCTATCCTTCAGACGTCGCCAAAGGCGTCCAGGCACCGATCATCCACGTTAACGGCGATGATCCCGAAGCGGTGACGTTCGCCTGCAAATTGGCCACCGATTACCGCCAGACCTTTGGCCGCGATGTGGTGGTCGATATGTGGTGCTATCGCCGCTTTGGCCACAACGAGGGCGATGAGCCCGGCTTTACCCAGCCACTGATGTACCAGAAAATCCGCGCGCACCCGCCAGTCAGCCGGGTCTTTGCGAACCGGCTCGAAGCCGAAGGTGTGATCGACAAGGATTGGACCGGAGAGAGCGAAATGCGGTTCGTCGCCGCGCTCGAACAGGAATTTGAAGCTTCCAAGAGTTACAAAAGCAACCACGCCGACTGGTTTGGGGGCCGCTGGCAAGGCTTGCACGCGCCCGCAGACCCGGAAACCGCACGGCGCAATGTGCCGACCGGGATTGAGGCCAAGCTGTTTGACAGCCTGGGCCGGACACTGACGACGGTTCCGGCCGATCTTACGATCCACAAGACGCTGGCCCGCGTGCTGGATGCCAAGCGCGAAATGTTCGCCAGCGGCAAGGGTTTCGATTGGGCCACCGCCGAAGCACTGGCCTATGGCAGCCTGGTATCCGAAGGTTTCGGGGTGCGCCTGTCAGGTCAGGATTCGGGGCGCGGCACATTCAGCCAGCGTCATGCGGTGTGGGTCGATCAAACCGACGAGCGCAAATACATTCCGCTGACCACCCTGCCCCACGGCAAGTTTGAAGTGCATGACAGCACGCTAAGCGAATATGGCGTGCTGGGCTTCGAATACGGCTATGCCAGCGCCGATCCCAAATGCCTGGTCTTGTGGGAAGCGCAGTTTGGCGATTTTGCCAATGGCGCGCAGATCGTGATCGATCAGTATATCGCCAGTTCGGAATCCAAATGGCTGCGCGCCAATGGCCTCGTGCTGCTGCTGCCTCATGGCTATGAAGGCCAGGGTCCGGAACACTCCTCTGCGCGGCCCGAACGCTTTTTGCAGCTTTGCGCGCAGGACAATATCCAGGTCTGCAACATCACCAGCCCGGCCAATTATTTCCACGTGTTGCGCCGCCAGATGCACCGGGGCTTCCGCAAACCGCTGGTCATCATGACCCCCAAATCGCTGCTGCGCCACGCGATGGCCAAAAGCGATGGCAGCGAGTTCATCGGTGCCGCCCATTTCAAGCGGATCCTGTCTGATCGCGGCGGCGCCGAGGACAAGGATACAAAGCGTGTGATCCTGTGTTCGGGCAAAGTTGCCTATGATCTGATGGAAGCGCGCGATGCCGCCGGAATTACTGACACCCAAGTAATCCGGCTTGAGCAGCTTTATCCCTTCCCGGGTGAGCCATTGGCGCTGCGTTTTTCGCGCATGCCGGGGCTTGAAGAAGTGGTCTGGTGCCAGGAAGAACCCAAGAACAACGGATCGTGGTTCTTCGTGGAAAGCTTGATCGAGGAAGCCCTGATCGCGGCCAAACTGCCCAAAACCAACGGGGTTACGCGGGCCCGCTATGCCGGCCGCGTGGCCAGTGCTTCGCCGGCCACCGGCCTGGCCAGCCGCCACGCCAGCGAACAGGGCGCGCTGATCAGCCACGCGCTGGGCACATCGATCCGCAATGAAATTCGTCGCCGTAAAAAGGCTTGAGGAACAAATAGATGTCAACTGAAGTTAAAGTCCCCATTCTGGGTGAATCGGTAGCAGAAGCCAGCATCGGTGAGTGGCTCAAGCAGCCCGGGGAAGCCGTTGCCGCGGATGAACCGTTGTGCAGCCTGGAAACTGACAAGGTTGCGATCGAAGTGACCGCGCCAGTGGCCGGTGTGATGGGCCAGCACATCGCCAAGCTGGGCGATACAGTACTGGTTGGCGCAGTGATCGGCACGATTGAAGCCGGATCGGGCGCAGCTGCCGCTCCGGCTGTGGCCTCCACCCCGGCAGCAGCCCCCGCTGCCGCAGCAGTTCCCGCCGAAGCATCCAGCCTGTCACCCGCAGTGCGCCGGGCTGTTTTGGAGCACGGGATCGATCCGGCCGTGATCGCGGGCACCGGCAAGGATGGCCGGATCACCAAGGAAGATGTGGTGGCCGCAGCCGCCGCCAAAAGCGCCGCGCCGGCCGCGATCGCCGCAGTCGCCGCGCCTGCCGCCGCCGCTGCTGCAGCGCCGGGTTCGCGCGGCGAAGAACGCGTCAAGATGACCCGCCTGCGCCAGACTGTCGCCCGCCGCCTGAAAGAGGCGCAGAATACCGCTGCTTTGCTCACCACATTCAACGATTGCGATATGAGCGCGGTGATGAAAGCGCGCGATACCTTCCGCGAAAGCTTTGAGAAAAAGCATGGTGTGCGGCTTGGCTTCATGAGTTTTTTCGCCAAGGCGGCCTGCCTTGCGCTGAAGGATTTCCCCGCGGTAAACGCCCGGATTGAGGGCGATGAGATCGTCTATCATCCCTACGTCGATCTTTCGGTTGCGGTTTCGGCCCCCAATGGCCTCGTCGTGCCGGTGGTTCGCGATGTGCAGGCGATGGGTTTTGCTGACATCGAAAAGGCGATCGCAGGCCTGGGCAAAAAGGCCAAGGACGGCAGCCTGACCATGGCCGATATGCAGGGCGGCACCTTCACCATTTCCAACGGCGGCGTGTTCGGCGGGTTGATGTCCACCCCGATCATCAATCCCCCGCAGAGCGCCGTGCTCGGCCTGCACCGGATCGAAGACCGCCCGGTCGTTCGCGACGGCCAGATCGTGATCCGCCCGATGATGTACCTGGCACTCAGCTATGACCACCGCCTGATCGACGGGCGCGAAGCGGTGACCGCGCTGAAGACGATCAAGGAAGCGATCGAGGATCCGACGCGGCTCCTCATCGACCTCTAAGGAATGCAAGATGGCTGAATACGATTATGACGTGATCTTCATCGGCGCCGGTCCCGGCGGCTATGTCGGCGCGATCCGCGCGGCGCAGCTGGGGCTGAAGACGGCCTGCGTGGAAAGCCGCGAAACGCTGGGCGGGACTTGCCTTAACGTTGGCTGCATTCCTTCCAAGGCGCTGCTGCATGGTTCGGAAAAGTTTGCCGAGGCGGCGGATGGCACGCTGGCCCGCTACGGGGTAGAGCTTGGCAAGGTTGAGCTTGATCTGGCTGTCTTGCAGGCGGACAAGGACGAAGCGGTCAAGGGCCTGACCGGCGGGATCGAATTCCTGTTCAAGAAGAACAAGGTCGATTGGCTGAAGGGCCAGGGCAGTTTCAAGGATGCCCATACGGTTGAAGTTGCGGGCAAGGCCTATACTGCCAAGGAAGTGGTCATTGCCACCGGGTCCAGCGTCACGCCCCTGCCCGGCGTTGAGGTTGATAACGACCCAAATAACAAGAATGGGGGCATCATTGTCGATTCCACCGGCGCGCTGGCGCTGGCCAAAGTTCCTGCCCACATGGTGGTGATCGGCGGCGGGGTGATCGGGCTAGAGCTCGGCTCGGTCTGGCGCCGTCTGGGGGCCAGGGTAACCGTGGTGGAATTCCTCGATGCGCTGCTGCCGGGCATGGACATGGACGTGCGCAGGGACGCCGCCAAGATCTTCAGGAAGCAGGGAATGGAGATCCGGCTGGGCACCAAAGTCACTGGCGCAAGCGTCAAGGGTAAGAAAGCCACGCTGACGCTGGAACCCGCCAAGGGCGGCGCTGCAGAAACGCTGGAGGCCGATTGCGTGTTGGTCGCGATTGGTCGGCGCCCGAACGTTGCAGGGCTCAATATCGAAGCAATCGGACTGGGGCTTAATGCGCGCGGCCAGATCGAAACCGGCCATGATTTTCGCACCACGGTCGATGGCGTGCGCGCAATCGGCGATTGCATTCCGGGGCCAATGCTGGCCCACAAGGCCGAGGACGAAGGCATCGCGGTGGCCGAATACATCGCCACTGGGGTTGGCATCGTCAATCATGCAGTGATCCCCGGCGTGGTCTATACCAATCCCGAATTCGCCGGGGTCGGCCTGACCGAAGAACAGGCAAAAGAGCGCGGCGAGATCAAGGTCGGCAAGTTCCCGATGATGGCCAACAGCCGCGCCAAGACCAATCACGAGCCCGATGGCTTCGTCAAAGTGATTGCGGACGCCAAGACCGACAAGGTGCTGGGCGTCTGGGCCATTGCCACGGTGGCCGGCACGATGATCGCCGAGGCAGCACTGGCCATGGAATTTGGCGCGACATCGGAAGACATCGCCTACACCTGCCACGCCCATCCCACGCACAGCGAAGCGATGAAGGAAGCGGCGATGGGCGTTACCGGCAAAGCAATCCATATTTGATCGCTTGATACTGCTTGATCCTCCCCATTTTCGCGTTAGCGCAAATGGGGAGGTGGCAGACGCCAAAGGCGGCTGACGGAGGGGTCTGGACGCCAGCGTCTATGCCCCTCCGTCTGGGCCTGACGGCCCATCCACCTCCCCATTTGTGGCCTTCGCCAAAAATGGAGAGGATCTGGAAGATGGCCAAACTAACCCCAATGCAAAACCTGGCGCGCTGGCATATCTGGCTGGGCTGGCTGGTGGCGATCCCCTTGTTGCTGTGGATCATCAGCGGTGTCTTCATGACGCTGCGCCCGATAGAGGACGTGCGCGGGGGTGATCTGCGCCGCGAGCCCGCCCCCTTCGCGCCGCAAGTATTGATCGCACCCAGGCTCGACGCCCCGGCCACCCGCGTGATGCTGGTGCCGCAAGGACCGCGTGCGGTCTGGGCGGTGACCGGGGCGGACAAGGTCCAGTCGCGCTATTCCGCAGACAGCGGCACTCTGCTCGGCCCGGTGGGCGTGACCGAGGCGCGGGTGCTCGCTGAACTAGCCTATGCCGGGTCGGCGCGGCTGACCGCGATCAGGCGCTTTACCGCCGATCAGGCCCCGCTCGATCTGCGCCGTCCGCGGCCCAGCTGGCAAGCCGCATTCGAAGATGGCACCCATATCTATATTGATGCCGAAACCGGCGAAGTGCTGGCGCTGCGGACCAAATGGTGGCGGGCCTATGATTTCATGTGGGGGCTGCACATCATGGACCCGGCCGGGCGCGAGGATACCAGCCACCCGCTGCTTTGGCTGCTGGGCGGGCTGTCGCTGATCACCAGTCTGTTCGGCACTGCGTTGCTGCTGCGCCGCCGCAAGGCTGCACGATGAGTGTTACCCTCCCCCAAATCCCGGCAGCGCTGGATCTGATCGGCACTGCGGTTTTCGCCCTGACCGGCGCAGTGCTGGCCTCGCGGCTTAGGCAGACCTTCGTGACGATGGCTTTCTTCGCGCTGATCACCGGGGTTGGCGGCGGATCTGTGCGCGATTTGCTGATCGGCGCGCCGGTGTTCTGGGTGCGCGATCCGTGGGTGGCGCCGGTCTGCATGGCGGTGGCGCTGCTGGCCTGGTTCACCCCGCACAAATGGTGGGAGGGCCGGTTGCTTGACTGGGCCGATGCGGCAGGCCTTGCAGCCTATGCGGTGCTGGGAACGGCCAAGGCACTGGCGTTTGGCATCGCGCCAGTCCCTGCGGTGCTGATGGGAGTGATCACCGGCTGCGTCGGCGGGGTGATCCGCGATGTCCTGGCGGGCCGACCATCGATCATCATGCGGCCGGAAATCTATGTTACGGCCGCTGCGCTTGCCGCCGGGCTTTGCGCAGCAGGGGCATGGCTGGGCCTTCCGCGCGAGATTGCCTGGAGCGCGGCAATGCTGGGCGGATTTTCGCTGCGCGGATATGCGATTGCAACCGGGCTGGCATTGCCCGGCTATCAGCGGGCGGGCGGCTAGAGCCGGTCCAGTTCTTTCAGCGGACGGCTGGCATCGGCCAGATCTTCGGGCGCGATCATAGCGCCTTCCTCCACCAGTTTGCGGGCCTGGACATAGTCCTTGATCATATTGACCGCATCACACGCGATCAGCTTGCCCTGCCGCAAGTACAACACCGAAAAGCTGCGCGCGGCCGGATCGCCGCGCAGCACGGCTTGGTCATGGCCTGCCGAAAGGCCCACGGTTTGCAGCTTCAGATCATACTGGTTCGACCAGAACCAGGGCGTTGCCGCGTAAGCCACCGGATCGCCGGTGATCGCCTTGGCGGCGCAGCTCGCCATGTCGTTGGCATTCTGGACCGATTCCAGCCGGATTACCGCGCCATCGGCAAACCGGTTTGAATGCGCGGCGCAATCGCCGATTGCCCAGACATGCGGAAGGATCGTGCGGCAGTATTCATCGACATCGAGCCCATTGCCGCCCGCAGCCCCAGCCGCCAGCAAGGGGCCGACTGCCGGGATAATGCCAATCCCCACGATCACCATCTGGCATTCGACGACGCTATCATCCGAAAGCCGAACGCCGCTGACTTTATCTTTGCCCAGAATTTCGACCACCCCGGTTCCGGTGCGCAGATCGACCCCTTTTTCGCGGTGTTCGTTTTCATAGAATTCAGACAATTGTGGCCCTGCGACCCGTGCCAGCACCCGCGGCAGCACTTCCAGCAGGGTAACTTCCTTGCCCAGCTTGCGCAGCACAGCGGCCGCTTCCAGCCCGATATAACCGCCGCCCACAATCGCCACGCGCTCCACGCCGGCCAGCTCGGCCAGGATCGCATCGGCATCGGCGCGGGTTCGCACGCCGTGTACCCCGTTGAGTTCTGCCCCGGGGCAAGACAGCGGGCGTGGATCGCCGCCGGTCGCCCAGATCAGTTCGCCAAAACCGATCACGCGGCCATCATGCAGGCTGACCGAACGTCCATTGGGATCAACCGAGACGACTTCCGCATTCAGCAAAAGTTCGATCCCCTTTCCGGCCCAGAAATCGGCCGGACGGATCAGCAGGCGTTCCCAGGCCTTGTCGCCCAGCATATATTCCTTTGACAGCGGCGGGCGTTCATAGGGCGGCTCACCCTCACGCCCGATCAGAGCCACGCTGCCTGCAAAGCCCAATTGGCGCAGCTGGATCGCGGCATAGGCACCGCCCTGCCCAGCGCCAACAATCAGTGCATCGTAATGGATCACGCGATTCGCTCCTGTTCCTGCATTTTTGCCATAGCGCAGGCCTGCCGCTGCACAATCCTGTTGCGCCAACGAGAGGCCGCGTTACCACCAGCAGACAACGGAGGATCAATTGCAATGAACGGTGCGGAAGCTTTCATCGAAACGCTGGCGGCATCAGGCGTAGAGGTCTGCTTTGCCAACCCCGGCACATCTGAAATGCAGCTGGTTGCCGCGGTTGATCGCCAGCACGGGATGCGCGCGATCCTGGGCCTGTTTGAAGGCGTGGTGACAGGTGCAGCCGATGGATATGGCCGGATGGCTGACAAGCCGGCGGTGACGCTTTTGCATCTGGGTCCGGGACTGGGCAATGGCTTGGCCAATCTGCACAATGCCCGCAAAGCCGGATCGCCGATCGTCAACATGGTGGGAGAGCACGCCACCTATCACAAGCATTTCAACGCCCCGCTAACCTCGGACACCGAAGGCGTGGCCCGGCCGATGTCAGACTGGGTCCGAACCTCTGCCTCAGAGCGCGATCTGGCCCAGGCCGGGGCCGAAGCGTTTGCTGTGGCGCAAAGCTATCCCGGCAAAGTTGCCACCGTGATCGTGCCGGCCAACCACGCCTGGACCGAAGGTTCTGCCGCAGTTCCCCCGCTTGCCCTGTCGCCCGCTCCCAAGGTTTCAGCCGATGCAATCGCCGCGGCCGCCGAAGTGCTGCTGAACGGCGATGGGCCCATATGCCTGTTCCTGGGCGGACGGGCGCTGCGCGCGGATGCCCTGCGCGAAGCTGGGCGGATTGCCGCTGCCACCGGTTGCCGGCTTGTCGCCGAAACCTTTGCGACCCGCCATCAGCGCGGCGCAGGCCGGGTGGCGGTGGAAAAGCTGCCCTATTTTGGCGAACAGGCGCAGGCCTTTCTGGCCGAATTCAAGACGATCGTGTTTTGCGGAACCGAGCCGCCGGTTTCGTTCTTCGCCTATCCGGACAAGCCCAGCTGGCTATCGCCTGACGGGGCTAATCTGGTGCGGTTGGCGTCCATGCGCGAGGATGCAAACCACGCACTGTCCGGCCTTGCCAGCGCGCTTGGCGCGCCGGCCGAACCCGCGCTGGTCCAGCAGCCGACCAGTTTCGAGGCTACCCCCGGCAAACTTAACTCTGCCAGCGTCGGCGCGATCCTGGCGGCGCTTCTTCCCGCAAATGCAATTGTATCTGATGAAGGTGCAACCCAGGGCGGTGCTTCGATGCTGATGTGCGCGGGCGCGGCCAAGCATGATTGGCTGCAATTGACCGGCGGTTCGATCGGCCAGGGTCTGCCGCTGGCAGTGGGTGCGGCGGTAGCCTGCCCGGACCGCAAGGTGATCGCGCTGCACGGCGATGGCGGGGCGATGTACACCAACCAGGCACTGTGGACGATGGCCCGCGAAAAGCTGGATGTGACCACCATCATCCTCAACAACGGATCTTACGCGATCCTCAACATCGAACTGATGCGGGTGGGTGTGCAGAACCCGGGCCCCAAAGCCTTGTCGATGCTCGATCTTACCAACCCGGCGATCAACTGGTCGCAGATTTCCGAAGGGATGGGCGTTGCGGCAACGCGCTGCGAAACCGCAGAGGAATTTCGCGCGGCACTGGAAACTGCGATGGCCCAGAAGGGCCCGATGCTGATCGAAGCAATGCTTTGATTATCGCCTGAAGCCATGGGCAAGATCGGTGTGTGCAGGGCCGCCTTGTCCGCAGGGTCGGCGGCTCTGATCTAACGCCCTGAAAATTCGGCCGGGCGCTTTTCAAGGAACGAGTTTACGCCCTCCTTGAAATCATCGCTGGCGAACAGCGGCAGCAATTGCAGGTAGACGTGCTGGACGTGGGTTTCGAAAGTTTCTTCAAGGCCCATCCGCATCAACCGCTTTGATGCGCGCACCGCCAGCGGGGCGTTGGCCGCAATTTCCAGCGCCATCGCGCGGGCCGCTTCGGCCACCTGATCGGCCGGAACCACCGTGTTGGTCAGCCCTTCGGCCAGGCATTCCGCTGCGCTGAGCGTGCGGCCGGTGAAGATGATTTCCGCCGCCTTGGCCCAGCCCAGCATCCGCGGCAGAAACCAGGTTCCGCCGCTTTCGGGCACTACTCCGCGCTTGACGAAGGCGGCGGCCAGCTTGGCATTGTCAGCCATAATCCGGATATCGCAGCCCAGCGCCAGATCCATCCCATAGCCCGCCGCCGAACCATTCAAGGCGCAGATCACCGGCTTGTCCATCGCATTGAGCACGGTTGGCGGGGTGTTGCGCAGGTCAATCGTTTCGGGCGGGCGGCGATCCTTGCCGCTGATCCCGGTGCCGCTTGATGCTTCATTGAGATCAAGCCCGGCGCAAAACGCACGGCCGGTGCCGGTCAGCACCACCACCCGCACATCGCGGTCTTCATTTGCCCGCACCAGGGTTCGGGTCAATTCATCGAGCATCGCCGACGAGATCGTGTTCAACCGTTCGGGCCGATTGAAGGTAATCGTGGCGATGTGATCGGCCACTGCATAGGTCATATCGCTCATAGCAGGACCTTTCCGGGGTTGAGGATGCCCTTGGGATCAAGCGCCGCCTTAATGGTTTTCATCAGGGCTATCTCCTGGGCGGAACGGCTGATCGCCAGCCAATCGCGCTTGTCGATGCCGATCCCGTGTTCGGCCGAGACTGATCCGTTCAGTGCCTTGAGCGGGGTATAGACCAGATCCTCGATCCGGTGCTTGGTTTCGGGCGTAAAGGGCTGCGCGCCCATCAAAATGTGCAGATTGCCATCGCCGATATGGCCAAACACCACCAGCTTCAGCGTCTCGCCAAATTCGGCCTCGGCGGCCTTGGTCAACGCGGCAACATAGTGGTCCATATCGCGGACCGGCAGGCTGATATCAAACGTGACGCTGGGCATGGTGAAAGCCATCAGCCCGGGAATATCATCGCGGATTGCCCAGATCTGATCGGCCTGGGCCTGGCTGGCGGCGATCACTGCATCGGCCACAACCCCGGCTTCGATCAAGCTGCCAAGAACCTCTTCGAACCGCACCGGATCGCCCTCTGGATCGGTGCCGCTCATTTCGGCGATCACATAGCAGCCATGCCCAGCTGGCAGCGGCGCAGTGTGCTTTCCAGATGCGACCATTGGCTCGTAAAAGCTGGACCACATCACTTCGAACGCGGTCAGCCCCGGACCGAACCGGCGCCCGATTTCAACAAACAAACGCTGGACCGCGGCAAAATCCGCGCAGGCCAGCATCGCGGTCTGGGTTGTCAGCGGCGCGCTTTGCAGTTTCAGTACGGCGCGGGTCACAATCCCCAGGGTCCCCTCGCTGCCAATGAACAGCTGCTTGAGATCATAGGCTGCATTGTTCTTCAGCAGCACATTCATGCTCGATATGATCGTGCCGTCGGCCAGCACGGCTTCGAGGCCCAGCACATTGTCACGCATCATGCCATAGCGAACCACGGAATTGCCGCCCGCATTGGTTGCGATGCCGCCGCCAATCGTGGCACTGCCGCGCGCGCCCCAATCGACCGCGAACTTCAGCCCGTGCTCCACGGCGGCGTCCTGCACGGTCTGGACCACGCAGCCGGCATCGACCACCATGGTCCGGCCAACCGGATCAATATCGCCAATGGCCCGCATCCGTTCCAGCGAGATCTGGAGATCATCGGCGGTGCAGACCGTGCCCTGGACCAACCCGGTGTTGCCGCCTGCTGCCACAACCGTCTGGCCTGCCGCATGGCACAGCTTCATCACCGCGCTCAATTCCTGGGCGCTCGCCGGGCGAACAATCGCCTTGGCCTGGCAGTGGGTGAAGCCCATGAAATCGGCGGCCCGGCCGGAAACGTCCGCGCCAGTGAGCAAGCCCTGAGGTCCGACAATTCCGGCAATCTGCGCAATCAGATCGGTCATCGCGCGCTCCCCAATCAAATCACCCCGACCGTATCAGCTACGGCCGGGGCGAAAAGCGCAAAGTTAAGTGATTCAGCCCAGCCGTTCGATGATAATTGCCGGGGCCATCCCGCCCGCAGCGCACATCGTAATCAGGCCATAGCGGCCACCCGTCCGTTCCAGCTCATCCAGCGCGGTGCCAATTAGCATCGATCCGGTTGCGCCAATCGGATGGCCCAGCGCCATTGCGCCGCCATTTGGGTTCACCTTGGTGCGATCAAGATTGAGGTCACGGATAAACTTTTCAGTGACCACAGCGAAGGCTTCGTTGATTTCGAAAACGTCGATATCCTCAACCTTCAACCCGGCTTTCGCCAGGACCTTTTTCGCGGCCGGCACCGGGGCGTTGAGCATCAGGGTGGGATCATCGCCGCAGTTGACATAGGCAACGATCTTGCCGCGGGGCTTCAGCCCGTGCTGATCGGCATAGCCTTTGCTGGTGATCAGAACCGCGCCCGCGCCATCAACCACGCCCGATGAATTGCCGGCGTGATGCACACCCTTCCATTCAAGATCAGGATAGCGGCGCTGGATCTGCTTGCGGAAGGTGGTCCCGCCCAGATCGAAATCGGCGATCGCATCAAAGCTGGCGCGCAGCCCGGCAAGGCCCTCTGCGGTGGTTTCGGGGCGCGGAAATTCTTCATGATCGAGCGCGACCGAGCCGTCTTCGTTGTAAACAGTGATCAACGACTTATCGAAGCGGCCTTCGCGGATTGCGCGATCGGCACGTTCCTGGCTGACCAGCGCCAGCGCGTCGAGCGCCTGCCGGTCAATCCCTTCCATCGCCGCGATCGCATCGCCGCAAACACCCTGATGGCTTTGCGGATGCAGCGCATCAAGCTCGGCATTGCCCGAACCCATGCCCAGCGGCCTGATCCCGGCATTGGCTTCTTCTGCGCCCATTGCCGAGGTGTAGCTCATCATTTCGGTGCCGCCGGCGATCACGCAATCTTCCATGCCGCTCATCACCGCCGCAGTGGCGAGGTTGACCGAAGTAATCCCGCCGCCGCAGAACCGATCCAGCGTCATTCCGCTGGCGCTGGTATCGAACCCGGCGGCCAGCGCGGCCATCCGGCCCAGATCGCCGCCCTGCTTGCCCTTTTGGGTAGAGGTTGACCAGATCACATCGTCAACTGTGGTGGTATCAAGATTGTTGCGATCTTTCAGCGCTTTCAGCACGGTTGCGGCAAGGTGCTGCGGGTGAAGGTGCGAAAGCGCGCCCTTGCCGGGCTTGCCCACCCCGCGCGGGGTGCGGACTGCATCGATGATATAGGCTTCGGCCATTGGTTTTCTCCGGTTAAGCCAGCATGCCGGCAAGGCGCTGGCGGATGATGCTTTCAGCGTCAGCCACAATCCGGCTGATCAATACTTCGCAGGTTGGGATATCGTGGATCAGGCCCTGGATCATGCCGGCTGACCAGACCCCGTGCTGGGTATCGCCGCTTTGCAAACCTTCGCGGCCGCGCACACCCTTGACCAGATCGGCCACGGCAGCAAAATCCTTGCCCTCGGCTTCGGCGGCAACGACCGCCTGCGAAATCGCGTTTCGGGCGACCCGCGCAGTGTTGCGGAACGTGCGGAAAATCAAATCGGTAGAGCGTTCATCGCCGGCCACCATCGCATCCTTGAAGGCCTGATGGATCGGCGCCTCCACCGTCGCGGTAAAGCGTGTGCCCATGTTGATCCCATCGGCCCCCAGCGCCAACGCCGCAGCAAGCCCCCGGCCATCGCCAAACCCGCCGCTGGCCAGCATCGGGATTTTCACCTTGTCGGCCGCAGCCGGGATCAGGATCAGGCCTGGGATATCATCCTCTCCCGGGTGCCCGGCGCATTCGAACCCATCGATACTGATCACATCAACCCCGGCGCGTTCGGCCGAAAGCGCGTGGCGCACCGCGGTGCATTTGTGCAGGATCATGATGCCGTGGGGCTGCATCATTTCCCACAGCTCGCGCACCGCAGGCGTTCCCGCGGTTTCGACAATCTTTACGCCTGAATCGATGATTGCCTGGGCATAGGCCTTGTAATCGGGCGGATTGATCGTTGGGAAAACGGTCATGTTCACGCCAAACGGCTTGTCGGTCATCCCCCGGCAGCGTTCGATTTCGGCGGCGAGTGCCCCGGCGTTGGGCTGGGTCAGCCCGGTCAGGATGCCAAGCCCGCCGGCATTGGATACCGCGCTGGCCATTTCGGCTACGCCCACCCATTGCATGCCGCCTTGCACCACCGGGTGTTCGATCCCCAGCATTTCGGTGATCCGCGTCCTGATTGCCATACGCAAGCTCCCTCGCCAATTGACTCGCCAGCTTGTTTAACCGTTCGATTAAATTGTGCAATCGCTAACGCGCGTTTGCGGCCAGCCGTGCATCGATTGCCCTGACAATCGGGATCAATTGCGCAGGATCAAGCCCGCAGCGTTCCAGCAGCCGCAAGACCAGCAGATCAATCCGTTCTACCCGGATCGCCCCGCCCGCCAGTGCGCGCGCCAACGAGCTGGGCCGGGTCAGCCCATGGGCGGCCTTGGCATAGGCGCTGAACGGCACCAGATCAGCCGCGCGCGCGCCCAAGGCAAGCGCCAGATTATAGACCACCTCGTAAAGCGCTTCGCTGGCAGCCAGATCGCCGTGCACCGCCGCTCCGATTGAGCGCAGCCCCTGATCGGTCAGGCAGCGGCAGTTCCCGGCGATCAGCATCGGCCATTTGGCCAGCGGAGCATGGATGCTGTGCTGGGCCAGCAATTGCACCGGCGGACGCAGATCGTGATGCTTGAACCCGGCCCAATCGCGCGCCAGCGTTTCAAGCAGCGCCTGATCGGCCGCGCGGGCGAACGGCGCAGCCTTGAAGTTTGATGGCAGCGTCACCGTAAGTTCCCCGGGCCGGGCCGGATCAAGCCGCAGCGCCTGCGCATCCGGGCAGGCCAGGGTAAGCTGATCGGGATCAAGCCGGGTCCAGGCCAGCGCGCTGGAAAAGACCCCGTCCAGCGCCTCTGCGGCAATCCCCAGCCGGGCCAGGAATGGCGGCGGGGGAAGGTTCATGATTGACAGGCAGGGCCGCCCGGTCTGCCCGATCCGGCTGAGCAGCGCTGCGATAGCTGGATCGGCATAGTGCGGTTCCTGCATCGCCAGCAGCACCAGATCGGCAGCCACAGGATCGGCCTGTTCAGGCGTTGTCAGCGTGATGTTTGGCGCGGGAGCTTCCAGATCGAAACCTGCCCGGCCGCGCCGATCGGGCACCAGCAGCCGCAGCGGCGCCCTGGCCATTGCGGCAATTTCATCGGCCTTTCCAACAAAGGTCACATGATGCCCGGTCAGCGCCAGCCGGACCCCCGGCAGCAAGCCATAACTGGCACCAAGAACCAGCAAACGCGCCATCACTGGCCCCTGACATCGATATAGATAATCGGCGCGGTGCCATTGCTGCTGGCGACCAGAACGGCAATCGTCATCGCCCCATAGGCCAGTGCCAGCGCTGGGCCGACCAGCGACGCAGGCAGATACCGGGCGAAGATCCTGGCCAGCGGGGTCATTGCACAGCCTTAAACAGCAGGGTGATCACAGGCCGGGCCAGCGCCAGCCAGCCCAGGATTGCAACAGGCGCAAGCACTGCGCGCAGGTGCGGCGAAACCGGCACGGTCAATCTGGGCAGCACAGTGCGGCTTAGCACCACACCCAGCGATTGCCACACCGACCACAGCACATAATAGGCCGAAATCTCGTGCCACAACCCAATTGCCAGCATCGCGGCGACAAGCCCGATTGCGGTGTTGCGGGTCAACGCCATGATCGGCCGATAGACATAATCGCGGCACCAATTGGTCAAGCTGATATGCCAGCGTGACCAGAAATCCAACAGATCGCGCGCGCGCCATGGCTTGTTAAAATTTTCCTCCAGCACGATCCCCATCATCGCCGCGATGCCCAGCGCAATCGCGCTCATCCCGGCGAATGTGAAATAGAGCGCGATCCAATCGAATGCGGACAACACCCAATCGAGCAGGAACGGCGATACCTGCTGCAGCGCGGCATCAATATTCGCCCGCCCGTGCTGGATCAGAACATTGCCGATCAGCTCGGCCGAAACGGCGCCCAGCAGCACCCGTTCGGCCCCGCTCAGAAACTGCGGCCAATCCCAGCGGCGGCGGGCGCATTGCCGCTCAAACGCCGGCAAGCGGTGGACCGGGCCAACGAACAATGCCGGAAGGAACAGTTGATAGCGCAAGTGTGCGGCGATGCCCGGCGCCGGGATTTTCTCCATCCACCATTCGGCGATCACATGGATCAGCCGCAGCGTAAAAAATGCCCCCCCAACCCAGGCGATGCCATGGCTGAGCTGCGCCGATGCGAAAACGGCCAGTGCCAGGCCAACCGCCACTGCCGCCAACCAGCCGCGTCCGCCGTGCCGTTCGGCCCAGCGCATCGCCGGGGGAAGCAGGATCGAAAATCCAGCGATCCAGGCCGCGCCAAGCGGCGATACCCAGGCCAGCACCATGGCCGCCAGAACGGCCACAGCATCGATCCCGCGTGGTCCCGGCACCAGCCAGGCCAGCGGCACCGCCAGCAGCGCGGCCAAGACAATCATGGTGGACAGCGTGATCATCGCAGCATCGCCAGTTGCGCCATGAACCGGGCCCGGCCAGCTGCGCCGAAATGCGCATGATCGGCAAAGTCTGTATCGCGCCACGGGCCCGATGGAACCAGCAAACGCACATCAAGCGATCTGGCCAGCGTTTGCGCGGCCGCATCCAATTGCCGCGCCTGCGCCGTGCCCAGCGCGGCTTCCCCTGCCCGCGCGCGCGGCATCAGCACCAGCACAATCTGGCTGCCCTGGCGCTGAGCCTGCTGCACGGCGGATTGCAAAGCGCCTTGCTGGCACGGTGGATGGAAGCGCAGTGGATAGAAAGTGGCAATGTATTCTTCGCTGATCAGCTGGCCGCGATCCAGATTATGCGGCTCTCCCATCCCATCCAGGCTGCCGCGCAGCCCAAACAGATTGCGCAGCCGATCGACCAGCGCCACCTGCCCATTGTGCACCGCGCGGCGCAGCCCGGCGGCGGGCGCGGTGCATTGCTGCTCAGCCTCAAACCGGAAATCGACAATCCACGGGGCAACCTCGATCACGATCAGCGGGGTCTTTTCGCCGATCGCGGCGTTCAGCACTGCCAGCAGCTGCTCTTCTGACGGAACCGCAATACCAAACCGGCGGAACCTGCGTCCATCGGGCAGTTGGCCGCGTTCGGGCACCGCATGGGCCATCAGCGAAGATCCGATAACCGCAACCCCGGCGCCGTCAAACCGGCTGGCTGGGTGCGGGGCCAGCCAGGCTTCGGCCAGCAATGCGGCCAGCACCGCGGCTGGCACGAGCAGCCAGGCCAGAATAACCTGCCGCAACGTCATCCCTGCAACTGCCGGATCGCCTTGACCATATCGCCGATGCTGACGATCTGTGCGACCAGTGCAGCAGGCACTGCCACGCCAAAGCGGTCTTCGGCCGCCATCACAAAGTTGAGCTGCGAAAAGCTGTCCCATCCGGGCACTTGTCCGGGCCGCGAAGCCAGGCTGATTGCGGCCGGATCGGTGCGAAAAAGTTCACCCGCAAGCGCGATAACCTGGCTTTCCAGATTTCCATCCGGCGGCGGCGCAGCGCTGCGCATACCGATGGCCGCGCCCAGCAGATCGCGCAATGCCGCCAGCTGCGCCTTGCCGCTTGCCCCGCGCGGGATCGCATCCAGCACCACGATCCGCTTGGGCACCTTTTGCCCTTCCAGATAGGTGCGGGCATGCGCGGTGAGCGCGGCTTCGCCGATCGGATGATGACAGACCACCGCGGTAACCGGCACCTCATCAAACATCGCGTCTTCGATCCCCACGGTCACGCTTTCGCGCACCGCAGGGTGGCGCAGCATCGCTTCGTCGATTTCGTCCGGGCGGATCAGGAAGCCGCCCATCATGATCACCGATTTGATCCGGGCGAGCACTTCAAAGCTGCCGTCCGCGCTCAGCCGCGCCAGGTCTCCGGTCTTGAGCCAGCCATCAGCGGTAAAGCTTTGCGCAGTGCGATCCGGATCCTGCCAATAGCCTGCGAATATGTGCGCTCCCTTCAGTTGCAGCTCACCCTCGGCTGCGCTTGTCGCGGGATCGATCCGGGCCGCGCAATCGGCCGGCTTGCCCACCGTCCCAAACGCCCCCATCTCTGCCTGCGGCCCGGCGTAGAGCGCAGATGCAACCGTTTCGGTCAGCCCGTACTGGTTATAGACCGGGCGGGAAAACCGGGTTTCCAGCCGTTCCCACAAATGTGCGTCCAGCTTGGCCGCAACCGACAGCAGGCTGGTGCATTCCGGTGCATCGAAATAATCATCATGGGCCGCATAGGCATCGATCATAGCCCAGATGGTCGGCACTGTGATCACATGGCTGGCGCGCGCTTGCCGCACCCGGCCCAGCCAGCTTTCCATTCCGGCAATCGTGAACCCGCCCGATCGGATCACTGCGCAGCGATTGGCCAAGGCCATCACCGGGCCCTGGATCATCCCATCGGCATGGGCCAGAATCATATCGTTGAAGATCCGCGATTGCGGCCCGTATTCAAACAGCCGCGAAAGCGTGGCCAGATTGGCAAACAGGTTTCCGCGGGTGATCTGCACCCCGCTGGGGCTGGCGGTGGTGCCCGATGTAAACAGGATATAGGCAAGGCCCGCCGGATCACCCGGCAAATGCGGATTGCGCGCAGCGGGATCGGGCAGGCCATGCAGCGGATCAGGGCCCTTGCGGGAAAACCAGCCGCGCGTTTCGGCAGCGCCGCCCAGTTCGATTGCGCCGCAGCCTGGATCAAGTTCCGGCAGTGCCCCGGCATCGGCAGCAAAGCCCCTGGCGGCCACCGTGCGCGCCACTGCCAGCGCGCGCAGATCGGGGGTGTCGCCGGTCATAAGTACCGGTACCAGCCCATCCAGCATCGCCGCAATAAAGCCGCTGGCGGCCACCACATCATTTGCCGTGCGGATCAGCACCCGATCGCCCGGCGCAAGCCCCGCCGCATCGAACCATGCGCACCAGCGGCGCACTATCTGGACAAATTGGGCATAGCCGATCGGCCCATCGGGCAGCGCCATCCAATCGGCATTTCCGCCGGCCAGGGCATTGTCCCACAGCGCCCGCAAGGTCATTCGCCGTCTTCAACATTAAGCGATGAAAGGCGCGGATTAAAACGCCGTTCGGCCGCCGGATTGCCAATCACCAGCACGCCATCGGGCACGTGTTTGCGCACCACAGCGCCTGCCGAAACAATCGTTCCCGCACCGATCCGGACATTGGGCAGCACAACCGCGCCTGCGCCAATAACCGATCCCGCACCAACATGGATGTTCCCGGCCAGAGTGGCCCCCGGTCCCACGCTGACCAGATCGGCCAGCACCGTGTGATGCCCCAGCGATGCCGCGCGGTTGATCAGCACGCCTTCGCCCAGCATCGACATGGCCCCGATCACAACCCCGGCATTGATATAACTGCCCGCCCCGATCCGGATCGATCGCGGCAGCACTGCGGTGGGATCAATCAGCGCAGCGGCCTTGATCAGCCCCAGCGCTTCGGCCTGGGCGATCAGTGCGGCGCGGCGCAGCGGCGCGAATGCCGGGGCCAGAAATTCAGCGCCACTTTCGGGCACGAATTCGGCCAGATCGATCAGCCGCGTTCGATCAATCACCCGCGCAGCGCCGCCCACGCTGACGCTAGCCGCCAACGCAATCCCCTTGCGCGCCAGTGTCTCTTCAAAATCGACAACCAGCGGTGATCGTGCCCCAAACAGAATCATCGTGCACCAAAGGTGGTGCATTCATCCGGCCTGCGAAAGGCGCTTTAAGAACTAATCCACCAAGACCTTGCAAGCACCTGACATAAAGCGGCTTTAGCCGTCCTTGTAGTAGTAAGAATAGCCGTTGATCGCAGGCGCCCCACCCAGATGCGCATAGAGCACGCGGGCCCCATCTGGGAAAAAGCCCTTGCGCGTCAGATCGATCATCCCCTGCAGCGATTTGCCTTCATAGACCGGATCGGTGATCATCGCCTCGGTCTGCGCGGCCAGCCGGATCGCATCGTTGGTTTCGTCAGAGGGAACGCCGTAAGCCGGGTAGGCATAGTCTGGATTGATCACGATCTCGTCCTCGCGAACCTTTCGGCCCAGGCCGACCAGCTGCGCGGTGTTATCAACGATGCTGCGCACCTGCGCGCGGGTCTGTTCCAGCGTGCCCGATGCATCGATCCCGATCACCTGGGTTGCCCGGTCTTGCGCCGCAAAGCCCACGATCATCCCGCCCTGGGTCGATCCGGTGACCACACAGACCACGATGTAATCGAATTTGAAACCCAGCTCGGCCTCTTGGTTCGCAACTTCTTCGGCAAAGCCAACATAGCCTAGCGCACCGAATTTGTGGACCGAGGCCCCGGCCGGGATTGGATAGGGCTTGCCGCCCGCGTCAATCACCGATTGGATCGCATCCTCCCAGCTTTGCCGGATCCCGATATCGAAGCCTTCATCGACGAGCCGGCTGTCGGCCCCCATCAATCTGGTCAGCAGGATATTGCCCACCCGATCATAGACGGCATCATGGTGGGGCACCCATTTCTCTTGCACCACCACGCATTTCATCCCGATCTTGGCGGCAGTGGCGGCCACCATCCGGGTGTGGTTCGATTGCACCCCCCCGATTGAGACCAGCGTATCGGCCCCGCTCGCAATCGCATCGGGGACGATGTATTCAAGCTTGCGCAGCTTGTTGCCGCCAAAGGCCAGCCCCGAATTGCAGTCATCGCGCTTGGCCCAGATCTCCACCTTTCCGCCCAGCGCCTTAGACAGCCGTGGCAAGTGCTCGATCGGGGTCGGCCCATAAGTCAGCGGATAGCGTTCGAATTTGGTGAGGAGGGACATTGCAGGCTCCGTAGCATTGACGATTCGGCCCAAGGCTAGCCGATGCAATGCGAAAGGTGCTTGCAAAATTGACGATTTCAAAACGCGATATGGTCTGATATTAGTAATTTGACGGAATTTTACTTTTAAACTGGCGCCAAAAATGGAACAATTATCCAATCACGAAATTGACCGGATCGATCGCAATCTTCTGCGCTTGCTGCAAATCGATGGCCGCCGATCGAATCAGGATCTGGCCGAATTGGCCAATATCAGCCCGGCCACCTGCCACCGCCGGGTCCAGCGGTTAACCCAAAGCGGCGCAATCAGCGGGTTTCGCGCCGCGATAGAGCCCGGTGTGGTTGGCCTGGGAACACTGGTGATGGTCGGCGTGGTGCTCGATCGCTCAACACCAGAAAGCTTTGCCGCGTTCGAAAGCGCGGTGCTGAAACTCAAACAGGTGCTCGATTGCAATCTGGTCGCGGGGGATTTCGATTACCTGCTGAAAATCCGGGTGCGCGATATCGCCGATTTCAACGCGCTCCACGGCGGCCGCTTGCTGACCCTGCCCGGCGTACGCCAGACCCGGACTTTCTTTGTCATGAAGGAAGTGAAGGAAAATGCCCCACTGGATTTCTAGGGTCAGCTCTTCAGCTTCCACCCGCTTTTAAGCAGCCAGTAAAGTGCCGCGCCCAGCACCACGTTGAGCACACCGACATAGATCGCCCCGTTCATCACCGCCGCGTTGGTGGCACCAATATCGCTTTGCCCCAGGAAACCAAAACGGAAGCCCGAGATCACGTAGAAGAACGGGTTGACCCGGCTGACTGCCTGAAACGCTGGTGAGAGATTGTCGATCACATAGAACGTGCCTGAAAGCATCGTCAGCGGCGTAATCACGAAATTGCTGATCATTGCAGCGTGATCAAATTTGTCTGCCCAAACCGAGGTAATCAGCCCGATCACGGCCAGCAGCACCGATCCCATCAGGCCGAACCATACCACCGCCCACGGATGGGCAACCGCCAGGTGAACGCCAGGCCACAGCAGCATCGCCGCGCTGATCGCCAGGCCGACCAGCACCGCGCGGGTTACCGCTGCACCGATCAGGCCGATGATCAGTTCACCGTTCGAAAGCGGCGGCATCAGGTAATCGACGATCGTGCCCTGGATCTTGCCGGCCAGAAAATTGAAGCTGGTATTGGCAAAGGCATTGCCCATCATGCCCATCACGATCAGCCCCGGCGCAATGAAGCTGGCAAAGGAAACCCCCAGCACTTGCCGACCGCCGCCGCCCATCGCGACGGTAAAGATCATCAGGTAAAGCAGCGTGGTCATCGCCGGGGCCCAGATCGTCTGGGTCTGGACCTTGAAAAACCGGCGCACTTCCTTCATATAGAGGGTCCACAGCCCCAGCCGGTTGATCGAGCTGAAAACGGGCACTCCCCTTGTCGGAAATCCGGGAGCCACCGCTGCAGCAGCAGCGGGCTTTGCGGGTTCGGCAGCGGGTTTGGGTTGATTGGCCATGCTGGTGCGACTATCGCCGCCACGGCCACCTTGCAATAGCGCGGCGCAATGCCGCTGTAGAAAGAGAAAACGGGCACATGAGCTGGACCGACGAACGGATCGAAAAGCTGACCAAGATGTGGGAAGGTGGCTCCACCGCCAGCCAGATCGCCGATGAATTGGGCGGGGTCAGCCGCAATGCCGTGATCGGCAAGGCACATCGGCTTGGCCTGAAGGCGCGCCCCAGCCCGGTCAAAGCCAACGAAAAGGAAGCCGCTTCGCCCGCCGCAAAAGCGCCCAAGGCCGCCGCGCCGCGGCCAGCGCCGGCCGCGCCGCGCGCTGCCCCGGCAGCGCCGCGCACCGCCGCGCCCGCCGCTGCACCCAGCGGTGATGGCAGCCAGCCCATTCCCAAGAGCGATATGCCGCGGATTGTTTCGGTTGGTCCGGGTGGATTCCTGCGTCAGGGCCCCGGCGATCAGCAGGCCCCGATCCCGCCAGCGCCGCCGCGCCGGCTGGTTCCGGCCAAGCCCAGCCCGGAAATGGCTGAGAAGACCAGCCTTCTGGAACTGAATGACCGAATTTGCCGCTGGCCAATGGGCCATCCTGGTGAACCTGATTTCCATTTCTGCGGTGATAAAGTGAACCCCGGCTTCCCCTATTGCGTCCAGCACTGCGGGCGCGCCTATCAAGCGCAATTGCCGCGCGGTCATCGCCGCCCTCCCCCGCCGCTGCCGTTTGGCGGCCCGCGGGTTCGCTAGTCCGTGAAGGCTCGCCGGGCCTTGCTATGGCAGTCGCTGGCCGGCTTTGCCGCGCTTGGCGCTGCCTTGGTTTCTGGTTCGGCGCTGGCCTGGTCCAATTTGGGCCATCAGACCACCGGGGCGATTGCCTGGCAAGATCTGAAGCGCAGCCACCCGGCTGAACTGACCGAACTGATGGCGCTGATCCGGCAACATCCGGATTTTGCCCGCTTTGCCCCGGCGATTGCAGCCCTGCCCGCCGATCAGCAGGAACGCGCGCTGTTTGAAACCCTGGCACGCTGGCCTGATGATGTGCGCGGCGGCCCGGAAGATCATCCCGATTGGCACTATCAACTGCGGGTGGTGCATGGCCGGACCTGGCTGTGGCCGTTTGAAAACGGCAATGCCGCGTTTGGGTTTGGCTATAATTACGCCAAGCTGGCCAATCCCTGCGCCCCTGCGGCAGAGCGAGCCAAGGCGATCGGCTGGCTGATCCACATCGTTGGCGATGTGCAGCAGCCGCTCCATGCCGGCCATCAGATGACCGGCGATTTCAGTATGACCGACCGCGCCGGCGGGCTGGCCTGGGTCAAACGGCCCAATGGGGTCGTCACCGATCTGCATCAATACTGGGACATGACCCTGGACGATAGCGGCGCGGCTCTGCCTGCCGGCGCGCCCAGCTGGGCCGAGGCGCTAACCGCGCTGTGGCCGCGCCAGCGGCTTTCGCGCGAGCTATCACGGCAGGGCGATCCCCAAACCGTGTTTGCCAGCATTCTTGATGAAAGCGCGGAACTTGCCGGCAAGGTCGCCTATCAGGGCAGCTATCTGCTGGCCTCACCCGACAAGGATCGGGCCGCGCCGATCAGCGAAGCGGAACAGGCGCTGGCGATCCGGATCGCGCAGCGCCGGATCGCGACCGGCGGCTACCGGATCGCCGATATGCTGGCCCGCGCGATTGGCCAGGCCAAAACTGCCAACTGGTCCTGCCCGGTTTAACCTTGATCAGGCAGCTTTGGGCGCGCTGATTTTGCTGGCTTCATCGGCAAAGGTCACTTCACCGTTGGGTGATACGGTAAACCGATAAGCCTCGTTCATTCCTTCGCGTCCCGAATGGGTGAACGCCAGCACCCGTTCCCCATCGGTGCGGACGTGAATGATCCCAAAGTTGGTCCGTTCAAAACTGTCAACCATCCGGGTCTGCCCCGGCTTGTCCGGGATCGGCACCGCGATCCGGCCCATATAGCTGAAGAACGCCGCCAGCTCTGTGCAGAAGATTACCCCGGGCGTGGTGCGGCTGGCCTTGCCCAGCGCCGACATCAGCGTCGCGCGCGGGTGGATGTATTCCTTTTGCGCGCTTTCATCACCCGATGAGATCAGCGAGACGACTGGCCCGGCCTCTTTCAGGAACTCCATATCGAAATCGGCTGATCCGTGATGCGGGGCCTTCAGGATTTCGCACCGCAGCGACGCGTTTGGCAGCGCTTTGCGCAAACGCTCGCCAGCTTCCTGATTGAGATCGCCGGTGAACAGAAACCGGACATTGCCATAGCGCAGCCGAAACGCGACCGAGTGGCCGTTGATCGTGTGGCTCGCAGAAAGCCCCGATCCCCGCCCGATGATGCCAATTTGATGCTGGGAACCCACGGGGCCGGGC
>NZ_JBEBKB010000022.1:0-39881 GCF_040079535.1 Novosphingobium sp.
ACAAAGCTCTAAGTCATACCAATGACACGCCGCGCCACCAAACGCCCTGCTGGCTTTCAGAAGCCCGCCCACTGGACCACCGATCCCGCGCCCCCGCCCGAAGCGGCCAAGGACGAAACGGATCCCGATGGCCTTTCCCCCACCCGCTATGGCGATTGGGTCCGCAAAGGCGTGGCGGTTGATTTTTGAAACACGATTTGTGTATATACATATATTGACAAGGCTGGTGATTTGTGTGCATACACAAATTGTCGCAGCAACCTGCGATTTCAGACCGGAGAACGGGACATGCCAATGAACATTGCTTGTCGCTGGAAAGCGGCCCGAAACTGGAGACTCTCCAATGGAGATCGAGTACGACCCCGCTAAACGCGATTTAGTCCTTGCGGCACGCGGGCTCGACATAGCCCGCTGCGGCGACGCTTTCGAAGGATTTCATACGATCAGCCCCGATCACAGGCATAGTGCGTCTGAACAGAGGTTTCTCTCGACAGCCCAGCTTGATGAGACAGTGGTCATTATTGCGTGGACACCTCGAGGCACGCTGCGCCGTATTATTACGATGTGGAAAGCAAATGACCGAGAAAGAAAAAGCTATCGCGTTACTCGCGAAAGATCCGGATGAAATCAAGCCTGAGCTTGACGACGACTGGTTCGCCGAAGCTGACGCCTATGTTGGCACCAAACTTGTGCGCCGCGGCCGTCCGCGTGCAGCCAACCCGAAAAAGCCGGTTTCGCTGCGGCTTGATGCCGATGTGCTCGATTGGTTCAAGCGCAAGGGCGAGGGCTGGCAGACGAAGATTAATGATGAGCTGCGCCGAGCGGCAGGCCTCTAAAGCGGCGTGAACCGAACCGTCAGCCCGTCCTTGGGCTTGGGGATCGGCCAGGGTTGCCATTGCGGATCATAGCCAGGCGCAATCTCGATCCGGTACCGGGTCAAAATCTGGGCCATCAGTATCTTGATCTGCATATAGGCGAAATGCAGGCCCAGGCACATGTGCGCGCCGCCGCCGAAAGGCACCCAGGCATATTTGTGGCGCGCAGCCACGGCTTCGGGGCTGAACCGCAGTGGATCGAAGCGGGCCGGTTCTGGCCAGTATTCTTCCATCATGTGAACACTGGCCGGGCTAATTCCAATCCCCGTCCCAGCCGGGATCCGATAGCCGCCAAAGGTGAATTCCTTAAGCGCACGGCGCGGCAGCGATGGCACCGGCGGGATCAGCCGCAGTGCCTCCTTGAAGGCCATTTCGGTCAGTTCAACCTTGCCCAGATCATCGTAAGCCAGCGGCCGCCCGGCCCCGCCGGTTACAGCCAGCAATTCGGCCCGCAGCTTGTCTTGCCAATCCGGGTTCTTGGCCAGCAACCAGACCAACGAGGTGGCCGACGATGTGATCGTATCGTGTGCCGCCATCATCAGGAAGATCATGTGATCGACCACTTCATCGACCGGCAGCATCGAGCCATCTTCGCGGGTTGCGGTGGCAAACTGGCTGAACATGTCTTGGCCGCCGGTTTCCTGGGCGCCTTCGCTGCGGCGGCGGATCGCCTCACGCGTGAAATAGTCGATCAGAAAATTGCGGCCTGCCACACCCCGGCCCATCGCTGTGAAGGGCAGCGGCTTTCTGATCACGCCAATCGATGCGGCAACCATATCGACAAAGGCCTTGTTGATCTGGTCCGCTTCTGGCCCCAGCGGCAAGCCCATGAAGCTGTCTGCCGCCAGATCAAGCGTGAGCTGCTTGATCGCGGGATAAAACTGCAGCTCCCGCCCCCGCCATTGCTCAACCCGTTGGCTGATCCCCTGGCCAAGGGCATCGGCATAGTGGCGCATCGGACCGGGCTTGAACGCGATCGACAGTGCCCGGCGATCGATCCGGTGGTGATCGAAATCCAGCAGCATCAGCCCGCGCGGGAACAGCAGATCAAGTACCGGGCCCCAGCCCTGCTCAGATGAGAAAATCTTGTCGCGATCGAACAGCACCAGTTCGTTCGCTTCTGCGCCCAACAGAATCACCCCGCGCCGGCCAAACCCCCGATTGCGATAGACGTTGCCGTATTTGGCCTGCATTTTGTGGCCATAGCCGATCGGATCGGCCAGCAATTCCAGCGTGGTGCCGATGATCGGCCAGCCATCTTCACCTGGAATATGGTCCAGCGCCTCCGCTGGTTGGCGCTGTGACCAATGGGAAAATGCGGTGGTATCGGTCGCCAAACTAGCCATTGCTTGCTCCTTGCTGACACCGCTGTAACTTAACCGAACGGTTAAAACCACCCCGCCAGTTCGCGCCGAACCAACGTTTCCAGCATTGCCAGCCCGGCATCGCCCGCGTTGAGGCAGTCGAGCGCCGCAAATTCTGCGCCGCCCGCCGCCAGAAACTGCTCTTTGCCCCGGATTGCCAGCTCTTCGCGGGTTTCAAGACAATCGGCGGAAAAGCCAGGGGCAGCGATCGCCAGCCGTTTGGTGCCGTTCGCGCCTTCCGCAGCCAGAACCGCATCGGTCGCTGGTTCGAGCCACTTGGCCTTGCCGAAGCGCGACTGGAAGGTCACTTCAATCCGCAAGTCCGGGAAATCAGCTTTCAACGCTTCGGCCAGAAGCCTTCCGGTCTTCTGACATTGGCAGTGATACGGATCGCCCAAGTGAAGCGTGCGCTCGGGCATGCCGTGGAAGGATAGCAACAAGACTTCGGGCTTGAATGCCAGTGCCTGCAATTGCCGCGCCGTATCGGTGCGCAAGGCTTCGATATGCGCCGCATCGTCGTAATAGGGCGGCAACGTGCGCAGCGCTGGTTGCCAGCGCATCGCCGCCAGTTGCGCGCCAATGGCATCGATCGCCGTGGCGGTGGTTGCTGCGGAGTATTGCGGGTAAAGCGGGGCAACCAAAACCCGATCACAACCTGCGTCCTTCATCCGTTGCAATTCCGCCCCGATTGCCGGATTGCCATAACGCATCGCCCAAGACACCATCACGCCTTGCCCCAACCGCAGTTGCAAGCCATTGGCCTGTTCCTTGGTGATCGCGGCAAGCGGCGAGCCATCCGGCGTCCAGACCTGGCTATAAGCGTGCGCGCTTTTCCTTGGGCGGGTGTTGAGAATGATCAGGTTTAGGATCGGCCACCACACTGCGCGCGGGATTTCCACCACCCGGCGATCCCACAGGAACTCTTTAAGATAGCGCCGCACCGCACCCGGGGTGGGTGCATCTGGGGTGCCAAGGTTAACCAGCAACACGCCGATCCTTGGCGGCGGGACAACGGGATGATCGGCCGGCAACATCACCCTTGCTCCGCAGTTAGTGGCAGGTGATGCAAGCGCACCGAACCCGCCGAATAGAGGGCATTGGCGATCGCCGGCGGGGCCACAACCGCGCCCAGCTCGCCTGGATCGAATGGTTCGTCGTTTCCATCGACAAATTCAACCAGCACTTCGGGGCAGTCCGCCAGTTGCGGCAGACCCAACATGCCAAGCCGGGCCACTGTTGGCAGGCCATTGGCAAAATCGGTGCTTGAACCGTTGGCCAGCCCAAGACCGAAAATCAGCCCACCTTCGATCTGCTGACGCGCGATATCGACATTAACGATCCGTCCGATATCTGCCACAGCGGTCAGCCTGTCGACCCGCACCCCGCGTTCGTCGCGGCGGGCGCTGGCCACCACCGCAATCCGGCCCACCCGGTCACCCATGGTCATCTTCCAGCAGGCCAGCCCCTGTCCGGTCCCGGCCGCGCCGCCGCCCCATTCGGCCAGCGTTGCGGCGCGCTGAAGGCATTCTGCAAGGCGCGGATCAGAGGCGAGCAGGAACATCCGGTAGGACAGCGGCTCGCGCCCAGCGCGGTGGGCCAGCTCATCAATGAAGGTTTCGACCAGAAAGGCCCCGATCCCATGCGAATTGCCGCGCATCCGGCCGGTTGGCAGGCCAATCTCAACCGGCACGTGCTCAACCTTCAGATTGGCGATTGCGTAGGGCGGAACCAGCTCTTCTCCCGCCAGCCGATCAGACGCTGATTGCAGCCCGAGCGCTGCCTGGGCGCTGCGCTGATCAAACAAGCGCCCGCCCAGCTCACGCGAACTAGAAGGCATCGCCGCCCTTACTTCCAGCGCGGTGAGCGAGCCATCAACAGCGGTGCGCGCCGCCAGCACGGCCCGGGCCGGTGCGCGCGGCGGCACTGCCAGGTGCTCTTGCCAGCGTGACCAGGCCAGCTGAACCGGTTTCTTCACCGTTTTGGCGATCAGCGCAGCTTCCACAGCATGATCGCCGTGCAGCCGCGCATCGAAACTGCCGCCAGCCTGAACCGGATAGAGCGTTACGTCCGATGGCGAAATATCGAGCGCTTTGGCTACTGCCAGCCGCAAGGCTTGCGGCGCCTGGCTGGCCGCCCATAGTTCCAGGCGGCCATTCTCAAACCGCGCAGTTGCGCTAGCGGTTTCAAGCCCGCCGTGGAGCGCCGGGGCTATGGTGTAGATTGCAGTGTGTTCAAACTTGCCGCGCAGCCACTTTTCAGGATCGCCTCGCGAAGCGATCCGATCCGCCTTGCCATAACGCAAAGCCTCTTTCAGCGCCGCGTCAATGGCAGCGCTATCGGCTGCGCCACTTACGGAAAACTGCGGCGCAATCCGGGCCAATGCCTGATCCGCCGACCACCAATTGGTGCCCACTGCCGCCAGCCAGTCCGGTCCGGCAACCAATTGCAGATAGCCAGGCATTCCTGATGCGCGCCTGGGATCGTACTTGCCCAAGCGCGCGGCACCAACCGGCGCATGGCGGATCGCGGCATGAACCATATCGGGCAAGCGCACGTCGCCCGCAAAGATGTGGCTGCCATCAACCTTGCTGGGCAAATCCAGCCTGACGAAGCGCAGCTTGGCACCAGGCGGAAATTCAGCCGCGTGCTCTTGCGGAGGCGCGGCCCGCAGCACCGGTGGATCAGGCGGCGAATAGCCCGCAGCGGCCATGGCCAGGGCGCCAAATGGCAGCTTGTTCTTGCCGTTCAGAATGAAGCCGTCCTGAGCCTCACATTCCTCCCAGCCGACGCCCCATTTTGCGGCGGCCGCTTTGGCCAGCATTGCCCGGGCGCCGGCGGCGGCAGCGCGCGCTGCGGCTTCATGTGCGGCCAGCGCGGTCCCATCGGCAGTTGCCACAAATACATCGTTTTCGGCCATCCGGCGCGCCAGAATGCTGTCAGGCTGATCGGCCAGACCCGAGGCTATCGGCAGCCACAATTGCGACCAGCGCGCCGCCAGCACCGGATTGCCATAGGCGCCGCTGACCGGGGCCGGCTCTACCGCTACTTGCCGCCAATCCGCCCCCAGTTCCATCGCAACGATCTGCGGGATCAAAGTGGAAATACCCTGTCCCATTTCACAATCGGGCACAGCCACACTGACCACGCCGTCAGTGCCGATTTTCAGCCAGGCATCGAACGCAAATTCGCCGTCGGCAGCCTTCAGCGGCGGAGCGAATTGGCGCGGGGTCAGCGCCCAGGCGGCCACCAGTCCGCCGGCGGCCCCCATTCCCAGCAATATCCCCCGCCGTGTGACCTGCATGGACCCGTTCCTAGCCGAACGTCACTGGTTGTCGAGCCAAGTCGCAACCCGCCGGGCCACGGCGGCAAACGCTTCGCCCGCAGCACTATCGCCGGCGGCGGGCGGGGTTCCGGCATCGCTGGCCTTGCGGATCGCAAGTTCCAGCGGGATCCGGCCCAGGAACGCCATGCCCAGATCTGCCGCCGCAGCTTCTGCGCCGCCGCTGCCGAACGGATCAGACTGCTCACCGCAATGCGGGCAGACATAGCCGGCCATGTTTTCAACCATTCCGATCACCGGAACCTGCCCAACTTCGAACAGCTGGATTGCACGGCGCGCATCGATCAGCGCCAGATCCTGCGGGGTTGAGACGATCACCGCGCCCGCTGGCTTATGGCGCTGGAGCATGGTCAATTGAACATCGCCCGTACCCGGCGGCAGATCGACCACCAGAATTTCGGCATCCCCCCAATCGGCATCGACCAGCTGGCCCAGGGCATTGCCCGCCATCGGCCCGCGCCAGGCGATCGCTTTGTCCGGCTCGATCAATTGCCCCATCGAAAGCAGCGGCACACCCCACTGGTTGGGGACCGGGATAAGCTTGTCTGCACGGGCCTGTGGTTTGATCCCCTCGCTACCCAGCAGCCGCGGCTGCGATGGGCCATAGATATCGGCATCGACCAACCCGACCTTGCGGCCCATCCGCGCCAGTGCAATCGCCAGATTGGCCGATACGGTGCTTTTGCCGACCCCGCCCTTGCCCGATCCAACCGCGATGATCCGCCGCTGAACCTTGTCCGCCATCAAGGCAACATGCACTTCGGTCACATCGCTCTGGTCAGCCAGAGCCTGTTTAACCGCGCTTTCCAGCCGTTCGCGCTCAAGCGCATCTAGGCCGGTGGCATCCAGCACCACCACCGCGCGGCCTTGGGAAAGGCGCAGCGATTGCAGGCGGGACAGGGCGAGTGGCGGTAGCGCAGTGCGCAAGGATTCGGTTGGATCGGTCATCGCCAAGCCCCCTAGCAAAGAAAAAAGCGTTGCGAGCCTCTGTTTTTGTATCGGTATGCTTCCTATAAGCGGGCGGATGGACGGATCTGAACCCACCAAGCGCCCCCAACCCTTGCGAATGGCCCGCGGCAAAAGCCCATGGGGCGGCGGCAGCGGGGATGAACCAGGCGAGGAAAAAAGCACCGATGACGCCAATCAGGCGGATGGCGCAGAGCCGCGCAATCCCTGGCTAAGCCCGGATGAGGTTGCGCCAAAGCCGCGCCGTTCGGCCAGCATTGAGGATATTCTGCGGCAACGCCCCCGCGTTCCCGGTCAGCTTCGCAGCAGCTGGGCCGGTCTGCTGCTGTTCGGTCTGATCGGGGCCTGGCTGGTTGCGACTTCGCTCCATATGCTGGACCGTGATCAGCGCGGGCTGGTGCTGACCATGGGGCGGTTCAGCCACACGATCGGACCCGGCGTCAATCTTACCCTGCCCTGGCCGCTCCAATCCGTGGTGCGGCGCAAGGCGCTCGGCGACGAAATGACCATGGTTCCTGATAAGGACGGCGAAACACTGATGCCAACCCGTGATGGCGAGTTGATCGACGTTTCATTTCGGATTCGTTGGCGGGTCACAGATCTGCAGGCGTTTGTCTTCAATCTGCCCGAAGGCGAAGCTGCCTTGCGGCGGCTGGGCGATGCCCAGGTCCGCGCCGCCGTGGCCGAGTTGCCGTTCAGCGCCGCCTATGGCAGCGACAAGCGCGGCCAACTGCAATTGCGCGCAGCCGAACGGATGCAGCGGGTGCTGGATGGCTGGCATTCCGGGGTGAAGATTGTCAGCATTGAACTGGTCCGTGTCGGCCCGCCGGCGCGGCTGGCGGAAACGTTTCAGAAGATCGAAACCGCCCGCGACAATGCCCGCCGCCAGCGTGAGAATGATCAGGCCTGGCGTCAGCAGCAATTGGCCAATGCCCGGCACGAAGCGGCCGAATTCGACCGGGTCTATGCCCAGTACAAGATCGCTCCGGCGGTGATCCGGCAGAAGATGTATTATGAGACGATGGAGCGCATCCTGCGCAACAACACAGTGGTTGCAGGTGGCAACGCGGCGGGCACGCCCCAGCCGCCGGCACCATCAGCCAAACCGGCGGAGCAATAACCATGGCAAGACTTCTTCAGGCCAATCGGTTGCTGCTGTTTGTGCTGGCACTGGCAGGGCTGTGCGCCGCTTCCAGCGTGGTGATTGTTGGCGAAGGCGAACAGGTGGTTATCGAACGCCTGGGCAAGCCAGTGCGGGTGGTAAACCGGTTCCGCACCGACGGGACAAGCGGCGCCGGCGTGGTTTTGAAACTGCCCTTCATTGAACAGACGGTTTCGCTGGCGCGCGGATTGCAGGGGTATTCGCTGGGCGGCCAGAAAGTGCGCAGCGTCGATGCCCAGGACCTGCTGGTCGATGCCGATCTGACCTATCGGATCATCGATCCGGTGCGCCTGGCCAATCGCCTGGGATCGGCCGAGCGGATGGAGGCCGAACTGGGCACGATCCTGCCAGCACTGCTGGGGGATCAGCTTGATCGCCTGCCAGCCGCTACGATTGCCCTGCCCGGCAATGGCGGCGCGGCACCGGCGCTGCGTTCAGCCATAGATGCCAAGGCCCGCAGCTTTGGCGTGCAAGTGATCGATCTTCGGATCGGGCGGGTGATGCCGGGTGATGCCGCGCTGCAAATGACCTATGAAATCATGCAGGCGCGGCACTTGCGCGAAGTGGATGCGATTGCCGAAACGCAGGTTAGCGATTCCCACCAGACCCGGGCCGCAGTGGCCGCCGAAACAGGCGCAATTCTGCAGGCCAGCGCCGGGATCGATCCAGAGTTTTACGATTTCTTCCGCGCACTTCGCAGCTATGCCATCGTGTTCGAGGTGCCAAACCCAAAAAATCCGCCGACTATCGTAATCCCACCCGGCAGTGCCTATCTTCGGCATTTCAACGGCCAGTAAGGCGTTCAATCCCGGTTCAGCCGATCCGGCGTGAAACCTGCCGGCCGGGGGCGGATGGATTTGGATCGAGCAAAAGGACCGATACCTGTGCGATACGCTTATGGAATTACCTCTGCCTTGCTGCTGGGCGGCGCGGCCATCTCGTTGGTAAGCGGCCTTCCGGCCGGCGCCCAGGTTGCGCAGAACGACGATACCCAGATGCGCGGCGTGGTGCCGCGGCCCGGCGCACCGGAAAGCTTTGCCGATCTGACCGCCCAGCTGCAGCCCGCGGTGGTCAACATTTCGGTTCGCCAGAAGATCCAGACACCGGCATCGCCCATGGCCCAGATGATGGGCCGGGGCGGCGGCGCGCGACTGGCCGAAGGGGCCGGATCGGGCTTCATCATTTCGTCCGATGGCTATATCGTTACCAACAATCACGTCATCAGCCTTGATCAGCAGGGCGTGGCCGATACCATCTCGGTCAAATTGGCTGACGGCACCGAATACGAAGCCCGCCTGATCGGTCGCGACGCTGATAGCGATATCGCGCTGATCAAAATCGATGCTCCGGCCCCGCTGCCGTTCGTAAAGTTCGGTCAATCAAGCAAGGCCCGGGCCGGCGATTGGGTAATTGCGATCGGCAACCCATTTGGGCTGGGCGGAACGGTAACCTCGGGAATCATCTCTTCGGTCAACCGCAATGCCGGAAGCGGTGCCTTCAACCACTTCATCCAGACCGATGCGTCGATCAATTCTGGCAATTCGGGCGGACCGATGTTTGACATGGCCGGCAACGTTATCGGCATCAACAACTGGATCGTCGCCCCGGCCGGCGGCAATGTCGGGATCGGATTTGCGATTCCTTCCGATACCGCCAAGCCGATTGTTGACAAGCTGTTGAGCGGAAAAGCGATCGAACGCGGGTTCCTGGGCCTGCAATTGATGCCGGTTTCGGATGATATCGCGGATTCGCTTGGCCTGCCGCACGGGCGCGGTGAGCTGGTGCGCGCTGTTGTGCCAGGCATGCCCGGGGCCAAGGCCGGGGTCCGGCCCGGCGATATTCTGCTTAAGGCCAACGGCGTTGAAGTTACCGCCGATCGGACGATTTCGGCGATTGTCGCGGATATCGCGCCGGGAACTGCGATTTCGATCGATCTGATCCGTCAGGGCAAACCGATGGCGCTGAAGGCCGAAGTGGCGCGCCGTCCCAGCCAGCAGGAAATGGCCCAAAGCCTTGGCCAGGGTCGGCCAGGCGCCAGCAATCCGCTTGAAAATGCGCGTGGGCAGGGTCTGGCCGGGGCAGCGCTTGGGTTGCAAGTGCTCGATATGTCGCCCGAAATCGCCATGCAGTTACGCCTGCCCAGCACTACCCGCGGGGCGGTGATCGCCGATGTTGATAGCGCATCGGATGCAGCCAATCGCGGCTTTCAGCGCGGCGATATCGTGGTGGCGGCGAATTTCGGCCCGATCTCCGGCACAGCCGAACTGGACGCCGCGATCAAGGCCGCCAAGGCCGCGGGCCGGCCCAGTCTGACCCTGGAAATGATGCGCCCGGGCGAGCAGGGCACCATCTTCATTGCGCTGCGCCTGCGCAACTAGAGCAACAGAACGGCAAAGCCCAAGGCGGCGGCAAAGCTGGCCAGGGTGGCGGTGACGACCGGCACCGCCGCCCGCCAGCCCATCTGCAGCAACAGATCCATCCGGCTGCGCATCGCCGTGGCGGTAACGGCCAGCAGCAGCAACGCCTTGGACAGGATCAGTCCAGCACCGATCAGCGGCGCTGGAACAGCAACCATGCTATTCAACGCCACCACACCCAAAAAGGCCAGGATGAACCATGGCAGCGCCAGCCGCCGCCACAGGTTGCCGCCCGTTGCCCCTTCAGCAGGGCCAATCCAAAGGCCGACCAGCGCCACTACCGGGGCCAGCATCGCCACCCGCGCCAGCTTGACGATCGTCGCATAGTTTCCGGCCGGGTCAGAGAACGCATAGCCCCCGCCAATCGCCTGGGCGACATCGTGGATTGAGGCCCCGATCAGGAAACCCGCCTGGCCATCCGACAGCCCGAACTCCTCTGCCAGCACCGGATAGACCGACATCGCAAAGGCGCTGGCCAATGA
Organism: Novosphingobium sp.; assembly: GCF_040079535.1. Classification (GTDB taxonomy): domain Bacteria; phylum Pseudomonadota; class Alphaproteobacteria; order Sphingomonadales; family Sphingomonadaceae; genus Novosphingobium. Next base: position 10,607 of record NZ_JBEBKB010000022.1, read on the forward strand.
AACGCCCACCAGCGTCAGGGCAAATTGCGCCTGGCTGAGCCGATCCTTGCCGATTACCCCGTATAGCGCCAATGCCGCGCTGGCCCCGCAGATCGCGGTGGCCCCGCCGGCCAGGATCCCGGCATAGCGCGATTGCCCGGCGATCCGCGCACCGGCCAGGCCAGCCGTAAAAGTAACCGCCATCACCACACCCAGCGCGGCAAATGGCGCCGGTCCAAGCGTGATGATCTGGGCGATTGTAACTTGCAGCCCCAGCACCACGATCCCCCAGCGCAAGCATGTCCGCGAAGCGAAATCGAGCCCCGGGTGGCTGCGCGGATCGTGGCTGATGAAATTGAGCGCCAGACCAACCAGCAAGCCCAGCAGGATGATAGGGAAGCCATAATGCTCTGAAAGCCAGGCCGCGGTAGCCGCACCCACTGCGCACAGTGCCAGCCCGGGAAACAACCCCGGTGCCTTTTCGCTTGGGGCTGCTGCGCGCTCGTTTTCGGCAAGTTGGATCTCACCAAACAGGTCACCGCCATAGGGCAATTGATCCCAATCGATCGCTTGCTTTGCTGGCTGGTTGCTGTGCTGGCCCATGGCGTCCCCCTTGGGCCGCTCCATGCCCCAAGCTGCGCCGCTTGGCAAAGCCCTATCGCAAGCTGGACAGGAGGCTGGCCTTGTCTAGTCTGACAGCCAAAGGGGAACCGCAATGTGCGATGATTTCACTGCGATCGAAGACGAACAAGCGCTTGCCGCGCGCGGCCTTAGCCGCCGCGAATTTGCGGCTATCGGCGCTGCGGGGCTGATTGCCAGCGCCGTTTCGGCCCAAAGCGCAGCGAAAGAACTCTCGCTGGTGGTGGACCATGCGATGATCAAGACGCCAGACGGCGTCTGCGATGCAATGCTGTTCCGGCCTGAGCGGGGCAAATATCCGGCCGTGATCATGTGGCCCGATGTTGCCGGCATGCGGCCTGCCTATGAAGGGATGGCGCTGTTGCTGGCTTCGTCGGGATATGCGGTATTGCTGGTCAACCACTATTACCGGGTGGCCAAGGCGCCGTTGCTAGCCACCATGCTGGAATGGCGCACGCCCGAGGGCCAGGAAAAGCTGAAACCGGCTATCGCCAGCCTGTCTGCCCAAGGCACCGCGCGCGATACCGAGGCCTTTGTCAATTGGCTTGACCGGCACAAGGCCGTCTCAACCAAGCGCAAAATCGGTACGCAAGGCTATTGCCAGACGGGCGCTTTCGCCATTCGCGCCGCAGCCGCCCGGCCTGATCGGATCGGAGTTGCAGCATCGTTTCACGGCGGCGGGCTGGTAACCCAGGCCCCGGATAGCCCGCACAAGTTGTTCGGAAAATCAAAGGCCAGCTTCCTGATCGCGATCGCCCGCAACGATGATGCGCGTTCACCAGCTGACAAGGATGCCTTGCGGGCCGCAGCCGCTGCTGCGCGGCGCCGGGCCGTGATCGATGTCTACAATGCCGATCACGGCTGGTGCACATCTGATGCACCTTCATTCGATAACGGCGAAGCCAATCGCGCGCGCGCGCATCTGCTGGAATTGTACAAAAAGCTCTAGGTCATGAACTCATAACCTAGGATGCGGCAGGCGTCCCCGCAGGTTTGGCGCCCTTGGGCTTCACCAGCATCAGCACTTCATCGTAAAGCGATAGAAGGTGGCTGTCATACCATTGATCTAGAACGCATTTTACCCGTCCGAAAAACAGCGGAACGTCTTCCAGCACATAGTGCGCAGGGGCATTGCTGCCTTCGGGAACCGGGTACGTGCGCGGCAGCTCTACCTGCAGCGCCTGCGCTTTGAGATAAGCGGAAATTTCATCGACGTGCTGCTTCAGCGCCATGCGCCGGCCATCCGCGCTTTGTCCGCCGCCGCGGGCCAGCGCAAGCTCATCCTTGGCCTTTTCGATCAGGCCGGTAAGATAGGCATATATCCGGTCCATATTCTCGCGTTTGAGCGAAACCATGGTATCGACATAGTCTTTCTGGACACGCAACGCGGCGGTTTCGGGGTGCTCACTGCCCCAGAAGCCTTGCGACCAATCTTTCGGGTTCTGCTGGATCATGCCGCAAGGGTTAGCGCAGCATGGTTACTTTCAGGTTAAGCTGTCGGGTTTCGCTTGCCCACGGGCCCCCAGCCGCTAAGCTTTGATGCTACGAACACGTATAAAGGTGGGAACGATGCTTGGTACCCTGATTGCGCTGCTGGGTTTGGTTTTTATACTACTGCTGATGGGCGTGCGGGTGGTCCGCCAGGGCTATGTCTATACGATCGAACGGTTGGGGAAATTCACCCTTGCGGCGGAACCTGGCCTGCACATCCTGATCCCGTTTTTTGATCGGGTTGGCCACAAGGTCAATGTGATGGAACAGGTACTGGATATTCCGGGCCAGGAAATCATCACCCGCGACAACGCGATGGTCGGTGTCGATGCGATCGTTTTCTTCCAGGTACTTGATGCCGGCAAGGCTGCGTATGAGGTATCCAACCTCTATGTCGCGATCATGCAGCTGACCACCACCAACCTGCGCACGGTGATGGGCAGCATGGATCTGGATGAAACGCTGTCCAAGCGTGACGAAATCAACGCCAAGCTGCTGTCGGTAATCGATCACGCCACTTCGCCGTGGGGTGTGAAAATCACCCGGATCGAAATCAAGGATATCCGCCCACCGGCCGATATTTCCAACGCCATGGCCCGCCAGATGAAGGCAGAACGCGAAAAGCGCGCCAATATCCTTGAAGCCGAAGGGTTCCGTCAGGCCGAAATCCTTAAAGCCGAAGGCGAAAAGCAGAGTGCGATCCTTTCAGCCGAGGGCCGCAAGGAAGCCGCCTATCGGGATGCCGAAGCGCGCGAACGTTCAGCCGAAGCCGAAGCCCGCGCGACCCAGGTGGTGTCTGAAGCAATCGCCACTTCGGGGACCCAGGCGCTCAATTACTTCGTCGCTCAGAAATACACCGAAGCCGTCACCGCCTTTGCCACTTCGCCCAATGCCAAGACCATCCTGTTCCCGGTTGAGGCAACCCAGCTGATCGGTTCGATCGGCGGAATTGGCGAACTGGTCAGGGACGCACTTGGAACCAAGGAGGGCTAAGGCAATGGCTTGGCTGGAAAGTCTATCGTCGCACTGGCTGTGGCTTGGGCTGGGTTTGGTGCTGGCAATCGCCGAAGTGGCGATCCCCGGCGTGTTCCTGATCTGGCTTGCGGGTGCTGCGCTGATCACCGGCGTGGTAACGTGGCTGGTACCGCTGGGCTTGCCGCTGGAAATCGTGCTGTTTGCGGTTCTGGCGGTGACATCGGTTTTCATTGGCCGCAATTATTTGCGCCGCAATCCGATCCAGAGCGCCGATCCCAGAATGAACGACCGCGGCGCGCAAGCGATCGGCGAACTGGTGGTGGTTACCCAGGTTATTGAAAGCGGCCAGGGCCGGGTCAAGCTGGGTGACAGTGAATGGCTGGCCAAGGGCCCCGATGCCGAACCGGGCACCCGGATGCGAGTTACCGCGCATGACGGCGTGGTTCTGGTGGTTGAGTATCTGCACTGAAATCGCACATCGCCCCCATTAACCCTGCGCAGCAACGGCCCTATCAAGCCGGCGCACGGGAGGAATAGTCGAACCCAATGGCCAGGACTGATATCCGGCGCTCTGCCCCGCCGCCGCGCGGCGGCAAACCCGCCAAACCAGCCCCGCGGGGCATTCGCCTGTTTTTCCGGCGCCTGTTTGTATGGAGCTTTTCGCTGGCACTGCTTGGCGTGTTGTCACTGGCAGTCGCAGTCGGCCTCGCCGCCCAGTCACTGCCCAATTATGATCAGCTCAAGGCCAGCCAGAACGAACAGATGATCGTGGTGCGCGCGCGTGATGGCACCGAACTGGTCAGCATCGGGCCAAGCTATGGCAAGTGGCTGCCTGCGGGCGAGATTCCGCAAGTGATGAAGGACGCGATCCTCTCGACCGAGGACAGGCGCTATTACAATCACATCGGGGTCGATCCGATCGGTGTCGCGCGCTCTTTTTATGTTCGCTATCAGCAAGGACGTTTTCGCCAGGGCGGGTCTACCATCACCCAGCAGCTAGCGCGCACGGTATTCCTCAACAATTCGCGCACGTTCACCCGCAAGGTTCGCGAAGCGGTGCTGGCATTGGCGCTGGAATGGAAATTCTCCAAGGAACAGATCCTCGAGCTATACCTCAACAAGGTCTATTTCGGCGGCGGCGCTTATGGAATAGATTCGGCCAGCCGCAAATTCTTCGGCCATCCAGGCAACCAGCTTTCGCTGACAGAGGCTGCGGTTATTGCGGGGCTGGTCAAGGCACCATCGCACTATGCGCCCACAGCCGATGCCCAGGCCGCGGTTGATCGTGCCCAGGTTGTGCTGGGGCTAATGCAGGAAAACGGCAAGGTAAGTGCGGCCCAGGCCGGCGCTGTCAATTTCAAGGCAATCAAGTTCACCCAGGAAGGCGGGCAGAATTCGGTCCGCTATTTCACCGATTGGGCATTGCCGCAGCTGGACATCCTGCTGGGCGAAAATGACGCGCCAATCGAAGTCTGGACCACGCTTGACGTGAAACTGCAGAACACCGCTGCTGCTGCGATCAGGAACAATGTTCCCGCCGGAGCGCAAGGCGCGCTGGTCAGCATTGATCGCGACGGCGCGGTGCTGGCAATGGTTGGCGGCACGGATTACGTCAGCTCGAACTACAATCGCGCAACCAATGCGGTGCGCCAGCCCGGTTCTGCATGGAAGCTGTTCGTCTATCTCGCCGCGCTTGAGGCCGGCTATACCCCGTCAACCGAAGTGGTTGACGAGCCGGTGACGATCCAGGGCTGGAGCCCGCAAAATTCCGGCGGCGGCTTTGCCGGCAAGATCGATGTCCGCACCGCATTCGCCTATTCGAAAAATACCGTGGCTGCGCAGTTGGGCAACGAAGTCGGCTTCTCGTCAGTAGCGGCGATGGCCAAGCGGTTTGGCATCACCACGCCGATTTCAACTGTGCCTTCGATGGTGCTGGGTTCAAACGAAGTGCGGGTGATCGATATGACCCGCGCCTTTGCAGCAGTATCCGCGCGCGGCCGCTCGATCGAACCGTATGGGATCATCAAGATCGCAACCACCGACGGCAAAGTGCTGTATCAGCACGAAAAAAAGGAATCGACCCAGCTGGTCCCGGAAAACGTCGCCAACGGGATCACGGATCTGCTGCAAAGCACCGTCTCGATCGGGACCGGCAAGGCCGCGCAGATCGGCCGGCCAGTCGCGGGCAAAACTGGCACTACAACGTCCAACAAGGATGGCTGGTTCCTGGGCTTTTCCAGCGGAGTTACCACGGGCGTATGGATGGGCCGCGATGACAGCCGCCCCGTTAACGGCCTGCAAGGCGGCCATGCCCCGGCCCGCGCGTTTGCCGCCTATATGAAAGTTGCCGTGGCAGGCCGTCCGGTGGAAAAGTTCCAGACCGATATGATCGCGCCAGCCTGGCAGCTTTCACCCGATGACGAAGCCAATTTCAGTGGCAGCCCGGACCAGTATTACTACGTTGATGAGAACGGCAATCTGGTAGAGCCGCCCAGCAACAATCAGGGTGAGCGCCAGAAACCCGGAGTGATCGAAGATCCCGGCCCTGGCGATGCCTATCGCGATGGCGGGCTTGAACCGGTCAATCCGCCGCCTGCCGTCAATGAGGACTTCCTCAACGAGGCAACCGGACGCGGCAAGGGTGATCCCTTGCCTCCGCCCTAGGGTCAGATCACGAAATCAAGGATCGCAGGCATTTGCTTGCGCTGACGGTTTGTAACCATGGTCTGGTGCAAAGTGGAAATTTGTGCGCTGCCGGTTCGCACGAACAGGAACGGCAACAGGCCGTGGATCAGGCAAGCAAACCCGCCAAGGATCATCCTGACTCCAAATCCGCCCGCCATCGCCAGATGCTCGCCATAGCTTTCGCCGATAGAGGCGGGGTGCTGTGTGAACAGGCGGATGGGGTTCATGGTAGCTCCTGATCTTGCCGAATTGCGATCGTTTTCGAATTGTATCGCAGTAAGTTGGCAAAATCATCACCAAATGTCTGGCTATTTGCATTATGTTGCCATATTTCATCCCAAGAATGGCTGATTTTTCACAACTTGATACCATAGACTGGGCAATCCTTGGTGTGCTCCAGCACAATGCCGCATTGCCGGTGCACGAAGTGGGCGAACGTGTTGGCCTGTCCAGCAATGCCTGCTGGCGCCGGATCAAGCGGCTGGATGACAGCGGCGTAATCGCCCGGCGGGTGGCCTTGCTTGATCCCGAAAAGCTTGGGCTGGCCACCACCGTATTTGTGGCTATCCGCACCCAGCGGCACGATCCGGATTGGCTTGCGGCCTTCAGCAAGGGGATTGAGCAAATCGATGAGATCAGCGAGTGCCACCGGATGGCCGGTGATGTCGATTACCTGCTCAAGATCGTGGTGCGCGATATTGCCCATTATGATCGGATCTACCGCAGGTTGATCGCCGCGGTGCCCGATCTGGCCGATGTCAGCTCCAGCTTTTCGATGGAAAAGATGAAGGCCACTACCGCGCTGACCCGGCCGGCCTAGCCGTCACCGCGTTCTGCCGGGTCCTCGTGCAACCAGGCCGCATGGCGCGGCGCGCGCTTGGTGGCGGCCCAATCGTTTAGCATCACCGGGGCCAGTGCGCGCAGTTCGGCATATTGATCGGCAGTGCCGATATTACAGGCCAGTTCCAGCCGGTGGCCATTGGGATCGAAGAAATAGATCGAGCGGAAAATGCCGTGATAAGTCGGCCCCAGTACCTCTATCCCCTCGGCCTCGATATGCGCCTTGGCGGCAAGTAACGCGTTTACGTCATCAACCTCGAAAGCCAGGTGCTGGACCCAGGCCGGGGTGTTGGGATCCTTGCCCATCTCAGGCTGCTGCGGCAGTTCGAAGAAGGCCACGACATTGCCCCCGCCACAATCCAGAAACACATGCATATAGGGATCGAATTCGCCGGTTGAGGGGACGTGGTCCTCGGCGAATGCGGTGGTGTAGGTCATGCCCAGCACGCGTGAATACCAATCGACCGTCTCTTTGGCATCGCGGCACCGATAGGCAACGTGATGGATCCGGCTGAGTACAGGAGCGGTCATTGCGCTGCCCCTTCGGCCTGGAGCACGCCGCGATCAATCTGATCGCGTTCGATGCTTTCAAACAGGGCCTTGAAATTGCCTTCGCCAAAACCCTCATCGCCCTTGCGCTGGATGAATTCGAAGAACACCGGGCCGATCTGCGGCTGGGCGAAGATCTGCAATAGCAGGCGAGGCGGGCCGCCCTGGGTTGTCCCATCCAGCAGAATTCCGCGTTGCTGCAACGCATCGGCAGGCTGCCCATGGCCGGCAAGGCGGCCCTCAAGCATTGCATAGTAGGTTGCAGGCGGCGCAGTCATGAAGGGCACACCAAGCTTTTTGAGGTTGTCCCAGCAGGCGATCAAATCATCGCAGATCAGGGCGATGTGCTGGATCCCTTCGCCGTTATACTGGCGCAAGAACTCTTCGATCTGCCCACCGCCAGCCTTGCCCTCCTCGTTAAGCGGAATGCGGATCTTGCCGTCAGGCGCGGTCATCGCCCGGCTGGTCAGGCCGGTGTATTCACCCTTGATGTCGAAATAGCGGATCTCGCGGAAATTGAAGATCCGCTCATACCACGCGCCCCAATGCGCCATCCGTCCGCCATAGACGTTGTGGGTCAGGTGATCGATTTTCTTGAAGCCAGCGCCAGCGGGATTGCGATCTGCACCCGGCAGATAGACGAAATCGATGTCGTAGATTGACAGGGCATCTGGATTGTCGAGGGCAGCATACCGATCAACCAGATAGATGAACGCGCCGCCGATTCCCTTGATCGCAGGAATGCGCAGTTCCATCACCCCGGTTCGGCTCTCAACCGGTTCTGCCCCGCGCTCGATCACTTCCTTATAGGCCGCCGCCGCATCCCTGACCCGAAAAGCCATGCCACAAGCAGAGGCACCGTGCTCAGCCGCGAAATAGGCCGCTGGACTGCGTGGTTCATAGTTGGCGATCAGGTTGATTTCACCCTGCCGCCACAGATGGACGTCTTTTGAACGGTGCTGGGCAATCCGCGCAAAACCCATGCTTTCGAACACCGGTTCAAGCAGGCCTTTTTCAGGCGCACAGAATTCGATGAATTCAAAGCCATTGAGGCCAATCGGATTGTCGAACAGATCGGGCATGGGTATCTCCGCAGAGGCAATTGGTTGCAAATGCAACTAGTTTACCGCAGGTCGGGAGTCAAGTCAGCCGGCCGCGATCAGATCCCGGTAGTGGGCAAACAGCTGTTCAAAATGCCCGCGCATTGTCTGCACCTGGCCATTGGTGCGGGGCCAGCCTTGCCGGCCAAGTTCCAACACTGCAGCAGCCAATGCATCGGGATCGGCGCTGCGATAGGTCAACCCTCCGCCGCCATCCGCCTGTTCGGCCGCGCCGCCGCGATCGGGCACCACCACCGGCACCCCGCTGGCTCGCGCTTCTGCAGCAGCCAGGCCATAAGTTTCTGCCTCGCAGCCATGAACCAGTGCATCGGCACTGGCCAGAATTGCGGCAAACCGCGTCCGATCGCGTACCGGATCAAGCAATTTGATCTGGGGATCAGGCCCGATTGCAGCACGAACCTGTGCCTCTTGCCGCCCGCCGCCCAGCAGGATCAGCCCCAGCGGTCGCTGCTGGCGAGCGCGGCGCACCGCTTCAATCACCATCGGCCAGCGCTTTTCCCCGGCAAGCCGGCCAACCCCGATCAGCAGACCGGCGCTACTGGGCAGGCCAAGTTCGGCCAGCAAATGGGTTCTGAGCACCGGATCACGATTGGCCGCAGCAAAGACGCCTTCGTCCACCCCCATTGGCTCCAGCCGGGTGTTGGGCACTCCGCCCGTCGCCATCCGATCACGCAGATCGCGGCTGGCGCAGATTACACTGGCATAGCTTGCCCCCAGCGCCCGGATGTGGCGCCAATACGGCGCAAACAGCTGATCGGTGATCGCGCGCGGCAGCAGCGGATCGCACCAACGATAGGCATAGGCGGTCAAGGGATCGGCATGCATGAACAGGCTGCGCGGCACATCTCCCGCCCAATTGGCTACCCAGACCGGACTGCGCCACGGCGATGAACATTCAACCAGATCGGGCTTCAAACGATCCAGCGCCGCATGCAGCGCGGCCTGATCTCCAAAATACCAATAGTTCTTGTCCACCGCCAGCCGTGGCCCCGGAATGGTGACAATCTGCGCGCCTTCGCCGAACGGAATTACCGCATGTTCATCACCCGGCGCAAGCACCGTGATGCGTGCGCCCAGCGACGGGCCGATCCGCAATTTCTGTTCGATATAGGTCTTCACCCCGCCGCCGTGGGGGGTGTAGAACGCACAGACATCAACCAGATGCACAGATCAGTTCTTGATCGGGCCGACGCCCAGCCCGTTCTTGTAATTCATCACCACAGAGATCTTGGAAACCCCGCCAGTATTGACAATCACCCGGGTAACCCGCGCCTTTGGTTTGGACCAACCCAGCTTGGGATTGCTGGCAAATCCGATGCCATCAACCTTGTAGTTGAACCGGTGGTCCAGATCACGATCATGCAGCAGCATCAGCGAATAGGTGCCGGGGCCAGGAATGCGGATGCACAGCACCGCTGCGCCCGATCTGGGAGTCGGCGCTTCGACCCGGCGGAACACCTTGCCGGCGGCAATCAGAACATTGTCATCGGCCAGGAAATCCTGGTCGTTCGAAGGATAAAGCTCAACCTTCAATTGCCCGGTGCGATCTTTCAAACCGGCCGCTTCGACCAGCAGTGCCGGGCCAGGTTCACCAGCGCGGCAGCGCCCTTCGGCTTTGCCAAGATCGGGGCTGGAACGCAGCGCCGGCCCAGCGGCCAGCAGCAAGGCTGCTGCCAAAGTCACAGCAATCGGCTTCATTTCGCTTTCTCCGTATCAAACAGGCCAACCAGGCCAAAAAGGGTTCCTACCAAAAGATGCGTCGCCAGCAAAAGCACGGCCATCATCGCCATCAATGCCGCCACCTGGGCGCTGTTGCCAAGCAGCAGTACCGTTATCCCGGCAAAGACCACATCCTTGTTGGGCATCAAGGGCAAGCGCGAGATCAGTTGGCGCAGCGTTGCCAGCACCAGCCACATGGTCAAGGCGACCTCTGGCAAAACAGCCTGCCACATCACCGCCGAAAGGAACAAGACCGCCGCGATCCGCACCAGATGGATGCCCGAAATCAGCAACAGTTCGCGGCGCGGCAAGGTGAACAGCTTTTGCCGAAACAACAGGATCACCAGCGACGTTAGCAGCACGATCCCCAGCGCGGCAAAAGCAGTGGTTCCTTCAACCCCCAGTTGCCCTGCGGTAACGAACGGCCAGGCCAGAACCAGCATCACCAGCGTGGCCAGATTGCCGGTCAACGCGGAAAGGATCGTGATATCCTTGATCGCTCCGAACGGCGCTGCATCTAGATTGCCGCGCGCGCGCGCCCAGGCATAAAATTGCGCCTCACCCAAATAGCCCAGCAGCAATTCGTTGGAAACCAGCTTGCGCAGCAATGCCCCAAACCCAGCCGGCGGAAAATGCCACAGCCGCCGATAGATCACCCATTCGCTGATCGGCAGCGCCAGATAATAGCCGGCAAAAGCCAGCCAGAACTGCGGCGCACTGGGCAACAGCCGCGCCATTTCGGCGGTGTCAAGATCACGGAACTGGAACGCAACGGCAACCAGCAGCGCCAGCGAAACCGCCATGCTGGCCAGCGCCGCCCAGCGGCTTTGGCCAGCATCGGCCGCAGGCGCCCCAGCCGCATTCATCGGCTGATCCCGGCAGTGCTCGCCGGGCAGCGATGCGCAAAGATCGGCAGTTTCCAGCATAGTGGCGGCCTGTTGCGGCAAGGCAGTGAACGAACCATGAATTGGTCCGTTTAGTGCGGCGCGGCCACAGTAGCAAACAATGCGCGGTAAGCGGCACAGGCTTTGTCTATGCGATAGGGCTGCGCCGATCTGCGGGCGGCGGCCGGATCGTATGGCATGGTCAGGGCGGCTTGCATCGCTTGGGCCAACTGCGCCGGTTCGCGCGGCGGGACCAACAGGCCGAACTGCCCATCCCCGGTCAGCTGGCGCATCGATGCTGCGCAATCGGTAGCTGCGATTGGCAGCCCCGCAGCCAAAGCCTCTATCACAACTGCCGGGACGCCTTCGTAGTCGGAAGAAAGCACAAAGACCGATGCCCGCGCAAGGTAGGGCAATGGATCGGCGATATGGCCGGGCAAGTGCAGCCGATCGGCAATTCCCAGTTCCGCGGCGAGCTGTTCCAATCTGCCGCGTTCTGGACCTTCGCCCAGGATTGTCAGCTGCGCGTCCGGATCACCAATCCGGGCAAAGGCGCGCAGCAGCATGGGAAAATTCTTTTGCCCGGCCAATCGCCCGACCGCAATGTAATCAGGTGCGCGGACACCAGCGGACCGCGGCAGGGCGATCAGCGCGGCATATTGCCCTTCTTCCAGCGAAGGGTCTTCGATCACCGTGATTCTGTCACCGGGAACCCGCATCAATTCAGCGATTTCAGCCCGCATCGGCTGAGCCATCCCGACGAAGTGGTCGAGCCAGCGCCCCTGCGCGCGCAACCACAGATGATAGGCCGCGCGATAGGGTGCGGGCATATCCTTGCGATAAAGATCATTGCTGAGCTTGAGCACGATCGGCGGGCAGCGCCGCCCCAGCAGCAGCTTCATTGCAACCGCAACGATTCCATAGGTGTTGCCCGATGCGAAGACCACATCGGTCTGGCCGCGCGCAAGGTATCGGCGCAGTAACCGGATCATCCAGAGCGTTTCGAAAGCAGCGGTTGGAACCGGTTCAGGCTCTATCGCATAGCATAACCCGGCGGGCACCGAACTGCGCATCGCGCCTGCTTCGCGCCCCAGCACCACGGTCACCTGCTCATGCTGGGCTTGCCATGCTGCACATAGGTTGAGCGCAACGCGTTCAACCCCGCCCGGCTCAAAGCTATGGATTGGAACTGCGATCTTCATTGCGCCAGCAAATCGGCATAACGCCCCACGGCGCGCCGGGCGGAAAATGCTGAAAATGTCGCGGTAATGCTGTCCAGCAGCGCCGGAACGGCGGTATCGCCAGGGTGGACCGCGATCCGCATCACCCGTTGTGGGTGCAAGGCATGGCGGGCAATTGCCGCGACCATCCGCGAGGATATCTGGCGCGGGACTGATCGGCTGGCCCAGGTAATCACCGGCCCCTTGGCCAGAACCTGGCCCGATGCGGGCCTCCAGACCTTCATGTGATCCTCCGCCAGGGCAAAGCCGCTTTGCGCCAGCGCGGCATGGGCGCCTTCGCCATAGAGCCAGGCCGGCGCGATAAAGCCTGCCACTTCGCGCCCGATCACATCTTCGATCAACTTGCGGCCATCGGCCATGCGCTGCGCGGCAACATCGCGGCTCAGCCCCAGAAACTCACCCTCGCCATCGGTCATGTGCTTGGCGACAAGCGCCGTGGCCCGCGAATGCTCTGCCCGATCCTTATGAAACCAGCCATGGACGAACATTTCCACGCCCAGATCAGCCCAATCGCGCAGCCGCTGCTGGAAGGCCGGATTGCCGGCCAGCGGCGCTTCGCCCCAGTGATCGGGCACCACCAGCATTGCAAACCTGGGTCCACCAAGGATTCCACAGAGCAGCTCGGCCAGCTGATCGACCTCACGTTCAAACCGTGGTCCGACATCGTGGATCGAGGCGAGGAGGAGCTTGCCGCTCATCGGGCCAAGCGCTCTGGCATTTGCTGGCTGGCGCAATGAAAACTGCCCCCGCCGGCCAGCACGGCATCGGCCATGATCCCGATCACATCGTGGCCGGGGAACAGTTCAGCCACAGCTGCAACCCCATCAATGTCATGCGCCGTGCCATAGACCGGCACCACCACCAGCTTCGAAGTGATCGCAAAATTCATATAGCTTGCCGGTTCGATCCGTCCGCCGGTTTCCACCCGGCCCGGCGATGGCACTTCGCGCACCGTTAGCCCAAACGCCTCGGCCCGCGCCTTGGCATCGGAATAGATCGCGGCGTTCGGATCATCCGATCCGGTAGCGCGCGGAAGGGCCAGCACACCGGGCGCCACAAACCGCGCCAGATTATCGACATGGCCATCGGTGTGATCATTGATCAAGCCATCACCCAGCCACAGCACCCGATCAAAGCCCAGATCGCGCTCCAGCCGCGCTTCGATATCCCCGCGCGAAAGCTGCGGGTTGCGGTAGGGGTTCAGCAGGCACTGCTCGGTGGTGGCGACAAGGCCGGTGCCATCGCAATCGAGCGCGCCGCCTTCCAGCACCCAATCAGCGGTGCTGACCGACAACCCGGCGCTGGCTGCCAGATCTGCGCCAATCTGCTGATCGCCATGCATCAGATATTTGCCGCCCCAGCCGTTAAAACCAAACCGCTGGCCGATCTGCGCACCGCCACGCTCAACCACCAAGGGCCCGGTATCGCGCAGCCAGACATCGCCGTAGCATCTGATCTCAAGCTTGACTGCCGACGAACACAGCGCCGCTGCCGCTGCGTGGTTAGCTGCATCGCGCACAATCAGGCGCACTTCCTGGCCGCTATCCGCCACGGCACTGGCAAACCGGGCAATCTGTTTCTGCGCCCGCCCCAGAAACCCCGGCCACTCATCAGCCAGATGCGGAAATCCAACCCACAGCCATTGTTGCGGGTGCCATTCGGGCGGCATCACGGTCATTGTTATTTCCCGCTGGCCCGGCTTTGATCGCGAATGGCGCGGAATTCATCACCTTTGTGCCAATTGGGCCAATCGCTGCCCATGGCCAGCATCCGGCCCAGCAGATAGTAAAGCTGCACTTCCTGCTGTGCGCCTGACCAATCCCAAGCTGGATCGAATGCATCACTGGGCTGATGATAGCGGTGTTGCAGGTAATCATCCGAAGCCGCGCTACCGGCTGGCTTGCCGCCATTGATCCAATCTGATCCCCGGCCCACAGCAAACATTGGCACGCCCAGTTTGGCGAAGCTGAAGTGATCGCTGCGGTAATAGCCGCCGCGCTCTGGGTGATCTTCAGGCGTCTGGTAAAAACTCATCTGCTTCATCGCCGCGTTCAAATATCGGGTCAGCTGGTTCTTGTCGCCGCCGGTTACAGACACATCGCGGCTGGGACTGCCCGGACCGACCCCGTCCATATTCACCCCGCCGACCGTGCGCGAAAGCGGATAGACCGGATGCTCAGCATAGTATTTTGAGCCCAGCAGCCCGGATTCTTCCAGTGTCACCGCCAGGAACACTTGACTACGAGCGGCCGGCCCGGCCCGTTTGCTGGCTTCGGCAATCGCCACCATCGCGGCGATCCCGGTAGCATTATCGATCGAGCCATTGCAGATATCATCGCCGCTGGCATCGGGTGTGCAGCGCCCCAGATGATCCCAATGTGCGGTGTACAGCACATAATCGCGCGGCCGGGTTTTGCCCGGCTGGATCCCGATCACATTGCGCGAGACACCTTTGGTGATCTTGTTGTCAAACGCCAGACTGGCCTTGGCATCCAGCGCCACTGCCTTGAAGCCTTTTTGTTTGGCCCTGGCGCTCAACGCAGCCAGATCCTGCCCTGATGCGGCAAGGATCGCTTCGGCCACCGGCTTCTGGATCCAGCCGTTGGCCTGGGTCTGGCTCATGCCGTTATCGGCGCTCTGGATATACATCTGCGGGCCGGTCCAGCTGGAATTGACCACTTGCCAGCCATAGGCCGCCGGGAAGGTATCGTGGATCAACAGCACGCCCGCTGCGCCCTGGCGGGCGGCCTCTTCATACTTGTAGGTCCAGCGGCCATAATAGGTCATCCGCCGGCCCTTGAAGATGCCCTTTTCGTCGGCCTGTTCATAGTCTGGATCGTTGACCAGCACGACCGCGATCTTGCCCTTCATGTCGATCCCGGCATAGTCATTCCAGCCCAGTTCCGGCGCGTTGACCCCGTAACCCACGAAGACCATCGGGGCCTCCTTGATCTCGGTCCGCGGCACGGCGCGGTAGCTGCCGGCCACCATATCCTTGCCGAAATCGAAATGCAGCGCCTTGCCGCCCACATCGACATGCAGGCCCGATGCGTTCTGCGACTCAATCTCAACCGTGGGCACTTCCTGTAGCCAGCTACCCTTGTTGCCCGGCTTCAGCCCGGCGGCCTGGAAGCGCTTGATGATGTAAGTGATTGTCAGGTCTTCGGCCCGAGTTGCCGGGCCGCGGCCTTCATAGCGGTCGCTTGACAGCTCCTCGGTCACGCCGCGCAAAGTTTCGGCCGAAATTTTTGGCAGCGCCACCTTGGGGATCGGCGCAAATGAAAGGCCCACCGGCTTGGCAGCAACGGCCGCGCCCAGCGCCAATGCAGCGGCGGCGGCGGCGGCGGCGGCGGCAAACAGGAAGTTGCGGGTCGGGTTAGCAATCATCGCGGGCAAACCTTCATTCAAGAGTACGCACCAGCGACAGTGGCAAAGCCCGCGTCCGCGCGCAAGGCACCATCCGTTTAACCGCTTGACCCGCGCCCTCGCGGCAGGGCATCGCCGAAGCATGACCCAGTCCGATTGGACCAATGCCCTGGCCCGCGCCCAAGCGCATTCCCCTTTTCTGGCAGAAGGGCTGAGCCGCTGGGGTGATCTGAGCGAATTGCTGGCAGCGGGCCAAGGCGAAGCCGCGCTGACGCTGGCCAAACAGGCTGGCGTGGGCATTGACGATACCGGGGTTGCGCTACGCCGCGAAAAGCGCGCGCTCGCGCTGGCACTGGCGCTGGGTGATCTGGCCGGATCCTTCCCACTGGCACGGGTGATGGGCGAACTTTCCGGCTTTGCCGATCGCGCGCTGGACCGGGCGATTGCCGCTGCAATCCGCGAACGGGTGGCAGATTGCGAGCCGGCCGGATTTACCGTGCTGGCGCTGGGCAAGCACGGTGCAGAGGAGCTTAACTACAGTTCCGATATCGACCCGATCCTGCTGTACGATCCGGCCAGCCTGCCCCGCCGGGACCGCGACGAGCCCGGCGAAGCCGCCCAGCGGATTGCCCGCAAGCTGGTGGAATTGATGAGCCACGTTACCCACGATGGCTATGTTTTCCGGATCGACTTGAGGCTGCGTCCGGCCAGCGAAGTTACCCCGCTGGCTATCCCGTTCGAAGGGGCACTCAGCCATTACGAAAGCTCTGCCTTGGCGTGGGAGCGGGCAGCCTTCATCCGATCGCGGTCTTGCGCTGGAGACCTGGCCGCAGGGGACGCCTTCCTGGCTGCGATCCGGCCATTTGTGTGGCGTAAAAGCCTGGATTTTGGTGCGATCAATGAAATCGGCCGATTGACCACACGGATCCGCGCCAACCATTCAGGACCCGGCCGGCCCGGTCCTGGCTTCAATATCAAGCAAGGCCGCGGCGGCATTCGCGAAATCGAATTTTTCGCCCAGACCCACCAGTTGATCCATGGCGGACGCCATCCAGCGGTGCGGCTGCGCGGCACCCGTGCCAGCCTTGATGCCTTGGCCGAAGCGAGCCTGATCGGCAGCGACGATGCACATCTGCTGGGTGAAAGCTATGACCGGCTGCGCACGATCGAGCATCGGCTGCAAATGGTGGCGGATCAGCAAACCCACAGTCTTCCGATCGATCCCGCCGCGCTGGATAATGTGGCGCGATTAGATGGTCTGGCCGATGGCGCCGCGTTGGTTGCAGAACTGACCGCCATCACCGAAGCGGTGGGCCAGCGGTATGATCGGCTGATAGCCCTGCACGGCGGCGATACAGACACGGTGCAAGTGGCCGTTCGCGGCGGGTCGGCGCTCGAGAGCGAGCTGGCCCGATTGGGCTTTGAAGACCCGGCCGCGCTGGAGGCCCGAATCCAGGGTTGGCGATCAGGCAAGGTCCGGTCTTTACGCAGCGAGGCCGCCCGGGCCGCCTTCGATGCAATCCTGATGCCGCTGCTGGCCGCGTTTGCACGGGCGCCAGAGCCGATGCGCGCGCTGCTGCGCTGGGAAGAATTGCTGGCGGGCCTGTCCAGCGCGATCAACCTGTTCCGCCTGCTTGAGGCCCGGCCCGCACTGCTGGCATTGCTGGCCCGGATTCTTGGCTTGGCTCCGCCGCTGGCCGATGCCTTGGCCCGGCGCAGCAATTTGCTGGATCCGCTGATCGATGCCACCGCCTTTGATCTGCCCGGCAGCGTTGCTGATTTGATCGAGCAATTCGCCCGCGGCGAGGCCGATGACGATTATGAGCAGACGCTTGACCGGGTTCGCCGCCGCGTAGGTGAGCTGCGCTTCAAGCTGGGGGTCCAGCTAATCGAGGGATCGCGTGATCCGATCGCTTTGGGCGAGGCGTTGGCGCGCGTTGCCGAAGCCGCGCTTACTGCGCTGACCCGCGCCGCAACCGCCGAATTTGAAAAAATCCACGGCCGGATTGCTGGCAGCGAACTGCTGGTGCTTGGTCTTGGCCGCTTGGGCGGCGGGGCATTGACCCATGCCTCGGATCTTGATCTGGTGTTCCTGTTTACCGGCGAACATACCGGCGAAAGCGATGGCGCACGGCCGCTGGGTGCAACGCTTTATTTCAACCGCTTGGCCCAGCGGGTAATCGCTGCGCTTTCAGTCCCCACGGCGGAAGGGGCGCTGTATGAAGTTGATACCCGCCTGCGCCCATCGGGTGCGCAAGGGCCAATCGCGGTCAGCCTTGATGCCTTTGCCCGTTACCAGAACGAAAGCGCGTGGACCTGGGAACATATGGCACTGGCCCGCGCCCGCCCGCTGTTCGGCTCGGCAAACGGCCTGGCGCAACTGGGCGCGATCATCAAACAGGTCCTGTCTGCTCCGCGCGATCCGGCCAAACTGAAGGAAGACGTTCTGGCAATGCGCGGAGAGATGGCGCGGCACAAGCCGGCCAAGGGGCCGCTTGATATCAAACTGGTTCGCGGCGGGCTGGTTGATGTGGAATTCATCACCCATTTCCTGCAGCTGCGCGAAGGTACGGCGCTATCCCCTTCGATCCCGGCCGCGCTTGTGATGCTGGCGCAAACCGGGCTGGTTTCGCCCGATCTGATTGCGGCCCACGGGGCGCTCAGCCGGTTTCTGATCGCCTCGCGGTTGCTTGCACCCGATACCCAGGCGCCGCCGCCGGCGGCGCGCGCGGTGCTTGCCAGCGCTTGCCATAGCCGCGATTGGGACAGTCTGATCGCCTTGCTGGGCGAATCGCGCCGGATCGTGGCCGCAGTCTGGGCCGATCTGTTTGACGAAACTTTGGAAGGGTTTGAACAATGAGCAAGTTTCCAGCGCTGGGCGATAGCCTGCCCGATCTGGCATTGACCGCGCCCGATGGCAGCACCCTGCGCCTGACCAATTTTGCGGGGAAAAAGGTGGTCCTGTTCTTCTATCCCAAAGACGATACGTCCGGCTGCACCACTGAAAACAAGGATTTCTCCGCGCTGGCCGATCAGTTTTCGCAAGCCGGCACCGTCTTGCTGGGGATCAGCAAGGACCCCCCAAAGAAGCACCTTCGATTCATTGAAAAGCATGCGCTGGCCGCACCGCTGGCCAGTGATGCCGAGGCGGATGGATTATCTGACGCTTTGGGGATCTGGACCGAGAAATCGATGTATGGCCGCAGCTATATGGGCATGGTCCGTTCAACCTATCTGCTGGGCAATGATGGCGCGATTGCCCGGATCTGGAGCCCGGTCAAGGTCAAGGGCCACGCTCAGGAAGTGCTGGAAGCAGCCCAGGCGCTGTAAGTTCTGCCGCACGGGCCAACCGCTCAGCTCTGCTGGAATGCGATCCGCGGACAAAGGTGATCCAAGCCCGCGCGCTGGTGCGCGATTGGCGGCGCACGAATTCTCGAACGAATCCTTGACGACGAAATTGCTCACGTCCGTTTTGGTTCAACACACTTTATCGCACTGGCCGAATCTCGCGGCGAATCCGCTGAATCGTTTTGGAAAATGCTGGTTGCGCGCCGTTTTCAGGGGGCCGTTAAGCCACCATTCAACGACTCAGCGCGCCTCAGTGCCGGTTTACCGCGCTCTTTCTACAGTGGGGTTGCATGTTAACTCTTGCCCCTTCAAGCCCCCTTTCGAGACGGCTGGGGGCTTACCGACCATCTCGAAAATAGGGTTCGCCCGGCAACAACTGGCCGGCAAATTAAGGTAGTTCTGAGTGGTCGCGCTTTCGTTTTTTGCCAAGTTCCGTGGACTGGCTACAGTGCTGGCAGCAGCAGTGGGTGTGGCGAATGCCCAGCCCGCGCTGGCCAACAGTGCAGCCGCCAACGCTGATGTTACCGCTCCGCTGCGTGCTGCACAGGCTGCGCGCCCTTCGGCTGCTGGCGGCGATGAAGAATTTCACCAGCTGTTCACCGGCTGGAAATCGGCTGACAATGGCGGTTTGGCCGTTTCGGCCACGCAAACCGGTGCTGGCCCTGCCACTGCCGCTGCCCCAACCTATCGCCCGGTCACTGTGTCGATCCCATCACGCATGCCCGTTAACGGCGCAGCGCTGACCAGCGGCTATGGCATGCGGTTTCACCCGGTGATTGGCGGCCGCCGCCAGCACAAGGGTATCGATCTTGCGATGCCCACTGGCACCCCGGTCTATGCCACTGCCGATGGCGTGATCAGCCGCGCTGACTGGTTTTCAAGCTATGGCCTGTTCATCTCGGTAGAGCATGGCGGCAATATCCAGACCCGTTATGGCCACCTCTCGCGGCTCAATGTTGCCGCTGGACAGACTGTCCGCAAGGGTGATCTGATCGGCTATGTCGGCTCAACCGGCCGCTCAACCGGCCCGCATCTGCACTATGAAGTGCGGATTGCCGGTGCCGCCGTAAATCCGGTGCCTTATCTGCAAGGCGGAGCGCAGCAGGCTGCAGCGCCTGCTCCGGCCGCCCAGGTTGCCGCGATCGGCGGCGGGGACGAAGACTAAACTTCAGCTTCGCGCTGGTTTGAATGGGCGACGGGCAACCGTCGCCCTTTTCGTTTGTTGCGCAGCTGTACGCGCCCCTTACGAACGCGGCCTATAGCGGGGCGCAACTTCTTGAAGAAAAAAGCAATCTTTCGACAAGCCCAGGATAGACGGGGGCGGGGAGGAAAGGTGATGCAGATTTCCCAATCACCGCTCCAAATTTCCAATTGCGTGATTTAATCGTTCGGTTAAACCTCTCCCCAAGGCGGCCGACCTGGGCTGCGATGGAGAAAGCGATGCATCCCAGCGTCCACGCCCGGACTACCCCCGACAAGCCTGCCATAATCATGGCCGGCAGTGGTGAGACGATCAGCTATGCTGAACTTGATCGGCGCTCAAACCAGGTTGCGCAATTGCTGCGCGCGCGCGGGATCGGGATCGGCGATACGGTCGCGATGTGTCTGGAAAACCATCCGTGGTTCTTCTGCCTGGCTTGGGGGTTCCAGCGCGCGGGCGTGCACTATGTTGGCATCTCCAGCCGCCTGACGGCGCCCGAAACCGCCTATATTCTTGCGGATAGCGGGGCCAAAATCCTGTTCGGATCGGCCTATCTGGCCCCGGCGCTGGATGAAGTGGCGACGCTGGCTCCGCAGGTACCGCAATTGCGCTTTGGCCTGGACGCAGAACACGCGCTGGCCGCAATGCCGAACACGCCGATTGCCGATGAGCGCGCCGGCGCCGATATGCTGTATTCCTCGGGCACCACAGGGCAGCCCAAAGGGGTGAAGATCCCGCTGCCTGCCGATCCAGCGATCGATGCCACCAATGTGCTCGTTCAGTTGGCGATGATGGCTTATGGAATCAACGCGGACGCGGTCTATCTCTCCCCTGCGCCGCTCTATCACGCGGCGCCGCTGCGCTGGTCAATGACCGTGCACAAGATCGGCGGCACGGTGGTGGTGATGGAACGGTTTGATCCGGAAGCCGCGCTGGCCGCGATTGAAAAGTACAAGATCACCGACAGTCAATTTGTACCAACCCATTTTGTGCGAATGCTCAAGCTGCCTGAAGACGTGCGCAAGAAGTACGATGTTTCGACCCTAAAGTGCGCGATCCACGCTGCCGCGCCGTGCCCGGTGCCGATCAAACAGGCGATGATCGAATGGTGGGGGCCAGTCCTGTTCGAATACTATGCCGGGACCGAAGGCAACGGATCGACCTTCATCACCAGCGCCGAATGGCTGGGCAAGCCAGGCTCGGTCGGCAAGGCGCTTTCGGGCATTCTGCATATCTGTGACGAAAACGGTGATGACGTGCCGCCCGGCACCGAAGGCCAGGTGTTTTTCGAACCGACAGAAGGCATGATGCCGTTCGAATACCACAACGACCCGGCTAAAACCGCTGACGCCAAGAACAAGCATGGCTGGTCGAGCCTGGGTGACGTTGGTTATATGGACAGTGACGGCTACCTGTTCCTGACCGACCGCAAGAGCTTCATGATCATCTCGGGCGGGGTTAACATCTACCCGCAAGAAATCGAAAATCTGCTGATCACCCACCCCAAGGTGGCCGATGCCGCTGTGATCGGCGCGCCTGATCCCGATATGGGGGAAAGGGTAGTTGCGGTGGTCCAGCCGCTGGACATAGCTGATGCCACACCGCAATTGGCTGAAGAACTTGCGGCCTACCTCGCCCCGCAGCTCAGCCGGGTCAAAATGCCGCGCCAAATTGATTTTCGCGAACAGTTGCCACGTGAACTGACCGGTAAACTCTACAAGCGATTGCTGCGCGATGAGTACAAGCAAGCCTATGAAAAGGCTCAGGCAGGAGCATGAATGTGAAGACCGGACCAAACGCATCGCCTGCCGACTCGCTCGCTGTTGTCGATCCCAATAGCTATGCTGATTGGAACTCTGCGCTTGATCTGTTTGATCGGCTACGCGGGGAGAGCCCGGTGGTGCGGATCGAGTGTCCCGATGGCAGCTTCGATCCGTTCTGGCTTTTGACCCGTTATGAGGACGCGATGCGGGTGTCCAAGGACAACGCCGGCTTTCTAAATGCCCCGCGTTCAACGGTTTTTACCAACAAGGCCGGTGAAGCGCTGGCCCGCGAGGTTACGGCCCGCCAGGGTGAAGAAAGCCCCAATCTGGTAAGCTCGCTGGTGGTGATCGATGCCCCAAAGCACCCAAAATTGCGCCGCCTGACCCAGGAATGGTTCATGCCCAAGAACCTGCGCAATATCGAAGCCGCAATCCGCGATCTGGCGATCAAGACGGTCGATCGGTTCATCGAAGCATCGCAAGGTGGCAATGAAGTGGTTGATTTTGTGCCACTTGTTGCCGCGCCATACCCGCTGCACGTGGTAATGCAGATCCTGGGGGTTCCCGAAGCAGACGAACCCAAGATGCTGTTCCTGACCCAGCAGATGTTCGGCGGGCAGGACGAAGATCTTTCACAAAGCGGCATGGCCCAGATGACGCCTGAAATGATCAGCCAGATCGTGTTCGGGGCGGTGGCCGAATTTGAAACCTATTTCGAAGGTCTGGCCGCACAGCGCCGCGCCAATCCAACCGGTGATGTCGCGACCATTCTGGCCACGGCGCAGATTGACGGCGAGCCGATCAGCGCGCGTGACCGGGCGGGCTATTATATCATCGTTGCCGCTGCCGGGCATGACACCACCAGCGCTTCAACCGCCGGTGCGATGCTGGCCCTGGCCCAAGACCCTGAGCAGTTCGCGCGGGCCAAGGCAGACCGCAGTCTGGTTCCCGGGATTGTCGAGGAAGCGATCCGCTGGACCAGCCCGGTCCAGCACTTCATGCGCACCGCCGTCGCAGATTGCCAGTTCGGCGATGTAACGGTCCGGGCCGGTGATTGGCTGATGATCAACTATGTCGCTGCGAACCACGATCCAGAGCAGTTCGATAATCCGCGCAAATTTGATGCAACCCGCGATGCCAACCGCCACCTGGCTTTCGGTGCCGGCGCGCACCAATGCCTGGGGCTGCACCTGGCGCGGCTGGAAATGCGGTTGCTGTTCGAAGCCTTGCTGGACCGGGTCGATAGCATCGAATTGGCGGGCGAGCCCAGGCGCGCCAAAAGCACCTTCGTGGGCGGGCTGAAGACCTTGCCGCTGCGCATTTCCGGACATTAGGGAGGACCTAGCCTGTTCCACTTACGTGGAAGCACCATCGGCCCGCTCCCCCTCACGGCCACCCAACATTAGGGTATTCTATGGGTGGCCGTGAGGGGGGGTGGGCCGGTGGTGTGCTGTTTCAGTTTTACTGAAACAGACTGCAATGTGACAATGCGCTTGTCAGCGGGGCAGACTTTGTGCAGAATTTGAACGGGTTGCTGAAAACGGGGAAACCTCGGTGTCGCAAGATCATGTGATAAGAGTGCGGTTTTACCCGCCACCTGAAGACCTGCGCCGGTACTTCACAACCTTCTACGTCAGCGAATTCGATCCCGGATCGGCCGATGTTCTGCGTGATAGCCTGCATCCCGAATGGGCCGGAATGCGGTTCTTTTCGCCAACTGGCCCGGTCGCCTGGAACGATGGCGGTGATCGGCTGGCCAATTGCGCCTTCATCACCCAGGGCCCCAGTTCGCACCCGATCCATTTTGAGCTGCCCAAGACCCGAACCTGGGGGCTTGGCCTGTTGCCGCTTGGCTGGGCCAAATATGTCCGCCTGCCCGCAGGCCAAATGGCCAACCGGCTGTGCGATGGCTTTACCCATCCCGGATGTGAACCATTTCGTCCGCTGGCCCAAACCCTGTTCGGCGATGTGCCCGATGAAGCCGCCGAGCTGGAGCGGATGATCGCATTCTTCCGCGCTTTTCCAGCGAAAGATCCGATCGATGCAAAGCGGATCACCGCGATCCACGAAGCCCTGGTTGATCCGCAGCTCACCACCGTGCAGGAACTGGTTTCGCGGGTTGCCGCCAGCCAGCGCACGATTGAGCGGATCAGCCACAAGCACTTTGGCTTTTCGCCCAAATTGCTGCTGCGCCGCCAGCGCTTCATGCGCAGCCTGGCCCAATTCATGATCGATCCCAGTCTGAAATGGATCGGGGCGATGGATTGCCACTATCACGACCAGGCCCAATTTGTCCGCGATTTCCGCGAATTCATGGGTATCAGCCCGCGCGAATATTCCTCGCAGTCGCACCCGGTGCTGAAACGATTTACGCAGGAACGTAACCAGGCGCTGGCCTCTGCTGTGCAAACGCTCGATCGGCCTGGCGGAGTGGGCAAGACGGCGGCCTGAGTTTTCCTTGGAATTTGGCTGAGGCGAAGGCTAAAGGCCGTGCCTCAATCCCAATTGCCTAAGTGGAATTTCAGATAGTGGACTACGCAGCAACCCGAGACGAGGCGCTGGCACGCGTTGCCGATGCACAGGATTTGGGCGCGGTTGAGGCGCTGCGCGTGGAATTGCTTGGAAAATCAGGTTCAATATCAGGCTTGCTGAAGACACTGGGCGGGATGTCCCCGGAAGAACGCCAGGCGCTTGGCCCGCAGATCCACGCGCTGCGCGAAAGCGTCAGCCAGGCGCTCGGCGAAGCAAAGGACCAGCTCGAAAGCGCCGCCCTGCAAGCCCAATTGGCGCACGAGACGGTAGACCTTTCGCTGCCCGCTTGCGAAGCCCTGCGCGGTACGGTCCACCCGGTTAGCCAGGTGATGGATGAATTGGCCGAAATTTTTGCCGATCTGGGCTTCGCGGTGGCAACCGGTCCTGAAATTGAGGACGATTGGCACAATTTCACCGCGCTAAACATTCCTGAAAGCCACCCGGCGCGGGCGATGCACGATACGTTCTATTTCCCCGACCAGATGGCACAGGTCGGGCAGAAGATGCTGCTGCGGACCCACACCAGCCCGGTTCAGATCCGCACCATGCTGGACGCTGTCAAAACCAATCCAGGCGGCGCGCCGATCCGGATCATCGCGCCGGGCCGGGTCTATCGCAGCGATAGCGATGCCACCCACACCCCGATGTTTCATCAGGTTGAAGGCCTGGTGATCGACAAGGGAATTCATCTGGGCCACCTCAAATGGACGCTTGAGACCTTTCTCAAGGCCTTTTTTGAGCGCGAGGACATCGTGCTGCGGCTGCGTCCCAGCTATTTCCCCTTCACCGAGCCTTCGATCGAAGTTGATGCCGGCTTCGCAATCATAAACGGCAAGCGCGTGCTGGGCGGCAGCGGCGATGCGCCAGGGCACGGCTGGATGGAACTGCTGGGCAGCGGCATGGTGAACCGCAAGGTGATCGAAGCCGGCGGATTTGATCCCGATGAATGGCAGGGCTTTGCCTTTGGTGTTGGGGTCGATCGGCTGGCCATGCTGAAATACGGGATGGACGATCTGCGGGCCTTCTTTGATGGCGATGTGCGCTGGCTGCAGCACTATGGCTTTTCAGCCCACGATGTGCCGACCCTTTCCGGCGGCGTAGGAGTGCGGCCATGAAGTTTTCGCTGACCTGGCTGAAGGACCACCTTGAAACGGCGGCTGCGCTTGAGGCCATTTCCGCCAAACTCAACGCCATCGGGCTTGAGGTTGAGGGGATCGAGAACCCGGCCGACAAGCTTGGCGGGTTCAAGGTTGCCCGCGTGCTAACCGCCGCGCCCCACCCCAATGCCGATAAGTTGCAGGTTCTTACCGTCGATGCCGGGGAGGCCGCACCATTGCAGGTTGTTTGCGGCGCGCCCAACGCCCGCGCCGGCATGATCGGGGTGCTGGGCCTGGCTGGCGCAATCGTTCCGGGCGGTGGGTTCGAGCTTAAAAAGTCAGCGATCAGGGGCGTCGAATCGAACGGCATGATGTGTTCGGTGCGCGAACTGGAGCTGGGCGATGAGCACGACGGGATCATCGAGCTTCCCGCCGATGCACCCGTTGGGACGCCGTTTGCAGACTATCACGGCGCCGATCCGGTGTTTGATGTGGCGATCACGCCAAACCGGCCGGATTGCATGGGGGTTTACGGCATTGCCCGCGATCTGGCTGCGGCCGGCCTGGGCACGCTGAAGCCGATCGCTGCGCAAGCCGTGCCGGGCAGCTTCCCCTGCCCCATTCCGATCCGCACCGACGACGCAGAAAGTTGCCCGGCGTTCTATGGCCGCGTGATCAGAGGCGTGACAAACGGCCCATCGCCGAAATGGATTCAAGACCGCCTGATCAGCGCGGGCCAGCGCCCGATCTCGGCCTTGGTGGACATCACCAACTACGTGATGCTGGCCTATGGCCGCCCGGCGCATGCCTATGACCTTTCCAAGCTCTCGGGCGCGATCTTCGCCCGCCGCGCCAAGGATGGTGAGACCTGCCTGGCGCTCAACGGCAAGGAGTACACGCTCACCAGCGACATGACCGTGATCGCCGATGACAACGGCGTCCATGACATCGCCGGGATCATGGGCGGCGAGCATTCGGGCTGCTGCGATCAGACCACCGATGTGCTGCTGGAAGTGGCGTATTTTGATCCCGTGCGGATCGGGAATACCGGCCGCGCGCTGAACCTCACTTCGGATGCCCGCCAGCGGTTTGAACGCGGGGTTGATCCGGTGTTCCTTGATGCCGGACTTGCGATCCTGACCGATCTGATCGTCAGCATCTGCGGCGGTGAGCCCAGCGAGCTGATCCGTGCCGGCGAAGCGCCGACTACGCCCAAGCTGGTCAAATACGATCCCGCCATGGCCGAAAGCCTTGGCGGGGTGGCGATCCCAGAAGCACAGCAGCGCGCCACGCTTTCCGCACTGGGCTTTACCGCCGACGCGGCATGGACCGTAACCGTGCCCAGCTGGCGCCCCGATGTGGATGGCGCACCCGATCTGGTCGAAGAGGTGGTGCGGATCCACGGGCTGGACAATGTGGCCAGCGTAGCCCTGCCGCGCGCCGAAGGTGTTGCCCGGCCAACCGCGACCGCTGAGCAGCAGCAGGAGCGCAAACTGCGCCGCGCCGCCGCTGCGCTGGGGCTCAATGAAGCTGTCACCTGGTCGTTCATTTCCGAGCGCGAAGCCGAGGCTGTGGGCGGCGGCACCTGGGTGCTGCAAAACCCGATCAGCGAAGACATGAAGGTGATGCGCCCATCGCTGTTGCCGGGGCTGCTTTCGGCGGTCCAGCGCAATATGGATCGCGGGGCCAGCTCGGTTCGGCTGTTCGAGATCGGGCGGCGCTATCTGGCAGATGCCGAGCATCCCACGCTGGTGCTGGTGCTGGCCGGTAACAAGGCGGCGCGATCATGGCAGCACGGCAAGGCCGCCGCATTTGACGCGTTCGATGCCAAGGCGCTGTGTCTGGAACTGCTGCGTGAAATGGGCGCGCCGGTTGATAACCTGATGGTCATGGGCCTTGTTGATTCTGGGCAAGGCAACCACTATCACCCCGGCCAGTCAGCCACGCTGCGGCTGGGGCCCAAAACGGTCGTCGCCAGCTTTGGCATGGTCCACCCCGCAACACTGAAAGCCTTCGATATCGACGGCCCGGTGGCGGTGGCCGGGATCCACCTCGATGCACTGCCCGCCAAAATGCCCGGCAGCTTTGCCCGCGCGGCCTATGCCCCGCCGGCCTTGCAGGCTGTGACGCGTGACTTTGCCTTCCTGGTCGATGCCGCGCTTCCCGCTGGCGATCTGGTCCGTGCGGTCAAGGGCTGCGACAAGGCGAATGTGGTGGGCGTGCGGCTGTTTGATCGGTTCGAAATGCCTGACGGCAAGCTATCACTGGCGATCGAGGTTACGCTGCAACCGGGCGAGAAAAGCTTTGACGAGGCCGAACTGAAAGCGATTGCCGAGCGGGTTACCAGCGCGGCGGCAAAACTGGGGGCCGTGCTGCGGGGTTAAAGCCCGCGCGATAGCTTCAGCACGCGTTCGTACAAATCCGGTGCGGCTTCGCTGCGGATCATCAGGACCGCGTGGGTCAGCCGGACGCGGCGCTGGGTTTGGCCTTTGGCAAGAGCGGCAAGGTGTGCAGTCACGTCCCGGCGGGTCGCCCCGTCCTGTCCATTGGCGGCAGCTATCAGTAACGCGGCAAGCTGATGCTGGCCGGGATCGGCATCAAGCCGTTTCTGGCGATTAAAGTAAAACCACCAGGCCAGCCCAAGCGGGAATGAAAAGGCCAGCAGATACAGCCACATCCTAGCCGCACTGCCCGCGGTGCAGCAGCTTGTGATCGGCCAGCACCAGCGCCATCATCGCTTCCACCACCGGCACGCCCCTGATCCCGACACACGGATCGTGGCGGCCCTTGGTGCGGATTTCTGCGGCCTGGCCATCACGGTCAATCGTTTCAACCGGGGTCAGGATCGAGCTGGTCGGTTTGAACGCCACGCGCACCAGCACTGGCTGGCCGGTGCTGATCCCGCCGGCAATCCCGCCGGCATGGTTGGCGGTGAATTGCGGGCTAACATTTCCCGCTTTGCCGTCATTGGGCCGCATCGGATCGGCATTCTGTTCACCGGTCAGCCGTGCGGCGGCAAACCCATCGCCGATTTCCACGCCTTTGACCGCGTTGATGCCCATCATCGCAGCAGCCAGTTCGGCATCAAGCTTGGCATAGATTGGCGCGCCCCAGCCGGCGGGCACGCCGCTGGCCACACATTCGACCACCGCGCCGACTGAGCTGCCGGCCAGCCGCGCATCATCAACGATTTTTTCCCATCGCGTGGCCGCCGCCGCATCCGGGCAGAAGAACGGATTTTGGCCAATCTGTGCCGGATCGAAATTGGCCATATCAATCGCATCGCCGCCGATTTCGGAAACATAGCCCAGCACCGCCACTTCGGGGATCACCAGCCGCGCAACCGCCCCTGCCGCAACCCGTGCCGCGGTTTCGCGCGCGCTGGATCGCCCGCCGCCGCGATAATCCCGGAAACCATATTTGGCATCATAGGCATAGTCAGCGTGGCCCGGGCGATAGGCATTGGCCACTTCGGAATAGTCCTTGCTGCGCTGATCGACATTTTCGATCATCAGCGAAATCGGAGTGCCGGTGGTGCGCCCTTCGAAAGTACCAGACAGGATCCGCACCGCATCGGGTTCCTGGCGCTGGGTGGTATATTTCGATTGCCCCGGGCGCCGCGCATCAAGGAACGGCTGGATCACGTCCTCGCTGATTTCCAGTCCCGGCGGGCACCCATCAACAACCGCGCCCAAGGCCGGCCCGTGGCTTTCGCCCCAGGTGGTAAAACGCAGCAAGTGGCCAAATGTGTTGAAGGACATAACGAAGGCTTTGTCGCGATTTTGCGTAAATGTCCACCCGAACACCGGTTCGGCATCCCCGTCCCAACCTTCGTCATCCCCGCG
>NZ_JBEBKB010000023.1:0-37621 GCF_040079535.1 Novosphingobium sp.
CGCCCCGGCAACGGCCCCAGCCCCGCCCATATCCCACTTCATGTCTTCCATGCCGGCGGCCGGCTTGATCGAAATCCCGCCGGTATCGAATGTAACGCCCTTGCCAACAAATGCCGTGGGCTTTTCGCCCGGCTTGCCGCCGTCCCATTCCATCACCAGCAAGCGCGGCGAACGGACCGAACCCTGCGCCACGCCCAGCAAAGCACCCATGCCCAGCGCCTTCATCTCTGCCTCTTCCAACACGCGGACTTTCATCCCGGTGCCTTCAAGCCGCTTGGAAACGCGCGCCACAAAGCTTTCTGGATAGATGATATTGGCCGGTTCAGTCACCAGTTCGCGGGTCAGTTCAACCCCGTCTGCCAGTGCTTCTTCAATTGCCCAGGCCGCTTCGCTGCCTTCAGGCGCGCCGACAACCCGGATCGTGGTTAGCGAGGCTTGCTGATCGCCGGGCAGTTTGGTGCGATAAATATCGTAGCGCCAGCCGCGCAGCCGGGCACCCAGGATTACCGCAGCGGCTTCCGGCGCAGATAGGCCGGCATCGGTAAGATCGATTGAAACCGCCGCCACGCCCGATGCGATATATTTGGCCGTGATCGCGGCTCCGGCCCGTTCCAGGGCGCTGATCCGGTCTTTCGCGCCTTTTTCACCTGCGCCGGCCAGGGCCATGCGAACCACCGCACCATCGCGGCTGATGAAACCTTCGTGAAGCTGCCCGGCCTTGCCTGCAAAACGGTTGGCCTTGGCCCCTTCGGCGATCACTGGATCGAGCCCGGCGGGCATCGCATCTTGATTGACCAGCTGGGCCACGGGACTGGATACGGCGGCAACGAATTCAATTTTCATGCTTGCTCCCAAGGCGAAAAAGAAGTGGCCGCGCCAAACCGTTGTTGGTCAGCGCTGGCATGGATTGCAGTTAGGCTTCACCGGTGCGATAGGCAAGCCATGCTCCTGCCTCGGCGGCCAATCGTGCTGCATTCACTTGCCTGTATTTCCTGGCCCCGGCCGATGCTTGCTGCATTGGCGCTGAGCGCGGGCGGGCTGCCGCTTGAAGCTGCAGCGCAAGTTGCTCAGGAAACCTCTCAACCGGTCACCGGGGAACCGTCTGCGGTCACCCGGCCGGTTCCGTCGCCGCCACCCGATCAGGATGAGCCGGTCAGTTTCGAAGCAGACGGCGCAAACTATAACGACAATAGCGAAGAGCTGAGTGTTTTCGGCAATGTCGTGCTGCGGCGCGAAGGCCAGTCGGTTCGGGCAGACAAGATCGTCTGGAACCGCAAAAGCGGCACGATCACCGCTCAGGGCAATGTCCGCTTCGTCGATGCCAATGGCAACCAGCTGTTTACCGAACACCTTGAGCTGACCGACGAACTTAAGGCCGGAGCCATGCAGGACATGCTGATTGTGCTGCGCGAAGGTGGCCGCCTGGCCGCTGGCAAAGGGGAGCGCACCGCCGACGGCAAGATCGAGCTTACCCAGGCTGCCTATTCCGCCTGCGCCGTAGAAGACAGCGCAGGCTGCCCGCGGCGCCCCAGTTGGCGGATCACGGCCAGGCGGGTGGTATTTGATCCGGAAGGCAAAACCGTGCGCTTTTATGGCGCGCGGATTGAACTGTTCGGAATATCGCTGCTGCCAATGCCGCCGATTACACTGGCCACCGATGGCCGGCCAATCTCGGGCCTGCTGATTCCCGATGTCCAGCTTTCGGCGTCAAACGGAGTGCAGTTTTCCGATACCTGGTATCAGCGCCTGGCGCCCAATGCCGAACTGGCAGTGACCGGCTATGTTTTTACCAAGGCGCTGCCGATGGTTTCAGCGCAGTATCGTCAGTTAACCAGCACCGGAGCTTTCCAGGTAACCGGCTATGCCACCCGTTCCTCGCGTATTCCGATCGGTGGAAATCCGGCTTCGAGCCAGAAGGATTTTCGCGGCTATCTATACGGCAACGGCAAGTTCCAGTTCACGCCCAACTGGGGGTTGATCTTTTCGACCCGGATTGCTTCGGACCGCACCTTTCTGCGGCGTTATGATATCAGCCGCGATGACCGTTTGCGTTCAACCGCAGAGCTGGAACGGATCGACGAGAATTCGTACTTCTCGCTGTCAGGCTGGGCCACGCAGACGCTGCGGGTCAACGATCAGCAGGGCCAGGTTCCGTTTGCCATTCCGGTGATCGACTATCGCCGGCGAATGCACGATCCCCTGCTGGGCGGCCGGATCCAGCTGCAATTCAACACCATGGCAATTGCCCGCAGCAGCGGCCAGGACACCCAGCGCGGCTTTGCCAGCGCCCAGTGGGACCTGCGCCGGCTTACCCCGTGGGGCCAGGAAGTAAGCCTGACCGGGCTGGTTCGCGGCGATATCTATCATTCAGATGAAAACGCGTTGACCACCACTGCCAGCTATCGCGGCAATCCCGGCTGGCAAAGCCGCGGCCTGGCAACCATGGCCTTCGACGTAAAATGGCCGTTCGTGGGAACCCTGATGGGCGGAACCCAGGTGCTGACCCCGCGGTTTCAGGTGGTAGCCACCCCTGAACTGCGCAATCTGGCCGTGCCCAACGAAGATGCCCGTGCGATCGATCTGGAAGATTCGAACCTCTTCGCGCTCAACCGCTTTCCCGGATATGACCGGGTTGAGGACGGCGTGCGCGTTACCTATGGGATCGATTGGGAATTTGAACGGCCAGGCTGGCGGGTCAAGACCACCATCGGTCAATCCTATCGCCTGACCGCTCGCCCCAGCTTGCTGCCCGACGGCACCGGGCTTAGCGCGCGCACTTCTGATATCGTCGGGCGGACCGAAATCCGCTATCGCAATTTCATCACCTTCACGCACCGCTTCCGGCTCGACAAAGATAATTTTGCGGTGCGGCGCAATGAATTCGATGCCGCCATTGGCAGTCAATCAACCTATCTTGAACTGGGTTATCTGCGGCTAAACCGTGATGTTGGCGGCGGGATTGAGGATCTGAAGGACCGCGAGGAACTGCGCCTGGCCGGCCGGGTTGCCGTGGCCGGAAACTGGTCAATATTTGGCTCGGGCGTGTTTGATCTGACCGGGATCAGCGACGATCCCAGCCTGGTCAATGTCGATGGTTTTCAGCCGATCCGCACCCGGCTGGGGGTAGCCTATCAGGACGATTGCCTAGAACTCGATTTCACCTGGCGGCGCGATTATGTGACCACCGGCGATGCGCAGCAGGGCAACACATTCCAGATCCATCTGGCGTTCCGGAATCTGGGCTTTTGAACAGGCAAGATTGCGTGGTATCGCTTGGGCGTTGGCAGTCCGTCGCAAAAACGCTATCCGCGCTTGCTCAGCCAAGGTTAAGCCGGGGTCCGGCATCCGCCATGGCATGTTTGGCGCCGGGTTTCCCGGCGCGTTATTCGGGAATTTTACCACGGTGACTTCACGTTTGTTCGGCCGCATTGCGCCCCGCCTGATCCTTGCTCCGCTTGGCGCGATAGCCATCGCTCTGTCTGGCGCAGCTGTGGCTCAGGACGATTTCGATGGCGGTCTTGCCCTGCCTGATAACCCGCAAATTTTCGGCAAGCAGGATCCCAATCACCGCACCGCGATGGTAATCATCAACGGTGAAGTGATCACCGGAACCGATGTCGATCAGCGCGTGGCGCTGGTTGTCGCGGCCAATGGCGGCAAGGTTGCGCCCGAAGAAATGGAACGGCTGCGGATGCAGGTTCTGCGCAACCTGATGGACGAAACGCTCCAGATCCAGGAAGCCAAAGCGCAAGACATGGCAGTGGAAGACGCTGAGGTTGAGGAAAGCTACGCGCGGATCGCCCGGCAGAATTTCGGCCAGGATCCCAAGGCGATGGACGCTTATCTGGCCAAGATCGGATCTTCGCCGGCATCGCTCAAGCGGCAGATTCGCGGAGAGCTGGCCTGGCAGCGGCTGCTGCGCCGCAATGTCACCCCGTTCGTCAACGTCTCGGACGATGAAGTACGCGAAGCGATCACCCGGATGGAGCAGGCCAAGGGCACCGACGAATACCGCGTGGGTGAAATTTTCCTCTACGCAACCAGCGAAAACCGCGATGCGGTGGCGCAAAATGCACTGAAAATTGTTGAACAGATCAAGGGCGGCGGCAATTTTGTGGCCTATGCCCGCCAGTTTTCAGAAGCATCAACCGCCCCGGTTGGCGGCGATCTGGGCTGGGTCAAGCTTGGGATGCTTCCACCCGAATTGCAGCAAGCTGTGGCCGGGCTGGAGCCGGGCCAGATGGTCGGTCCGGTTGAAGTGCGCGGCGGATTCTCGATCGTCTTGCTGATCGACAAGCGCAAGGTACTGACCGCCGATCCGCGCGATGCCGTGCTTAGCCTCAAGCAGGTCTCGATCAAATTTCCAACCGGCACCACCGAAGCCCAGGCCAATCAGAAAGCCGGAATTTTTGCCGAAGCCATGGCCGGAGCCAAGGGCTGCGCTGCTGCGGATGGCATCGCCCAGCAAATTGGCGCCGAAGTGATTACCAACGATCAGGTCAAGGCGCGCGATCTGCCCGGCCCGCTCCAGAATATGGTGCTAAGCCTCAATGTCGGACAGGCGACCCCGCCATTCGGTTCGCTGACGGAAGGGGTCAGCGTGCTGATGTTATGTGGCCGCGATGATCCCTCTGTGGCTGGCGGACCT
The DNA here is from genome assembly GCF_040079535.1 of Novosphingobium sp. Taxonomy (GTDB): domain Bacteria; phylum Pseudomonadota; class Alphaproteobacteria; order Sphingomonadales; family Sphingomonadaceae; genus Novosphingobium. The sequence continues at coordinate 4,649 of NZ_JBEBKB010000023.1, forward strand.
TCGTTCGAGGATGTTGAAAACCAGATCCTTGACGAACGGATCAACCGCCGCTCGCGCGCCTACATGCGCGATTTACGCCGCGATGCAGTGATTGATTACGGCAACTAATGGATTTCCCGCCCCTGGCAGTATCGCTGGGCGATCCTGCAGGGGTCGGGCCAGAGCTGATCGCGGCGGCATGGGCTGCCCGCGAGGCTGAGGCGCTGCCGCCTTTTTTCGTAGCCGGCGGGGCCGATGTGCTGCGCAGCGCAGCCCAAAGCCGCGGCATAGCGATGCCGGTGATCGAAATTTTCCACCCCGCCGAAGCGTTGGCCCTGTTTGATCATTCGCTGCCGGTTCTGGCCGGGGCCGATGGGGAATTCACACCGGGCAAGCCCGATCGCAGCGGGTCCAAGCTTGCGCTTGCATCGCTGACCGAAGCAACCGAGCTGGCCCGCACTGGTGAGGCAGCGGCTTTGGTCACATCCCCGATTGCCAAGGCCCGGTTGGCCGAAGTGGGGTTTGACCATCCCGGGCAGACAGAATTCGTCGCCGCGGCCTGCTCCTTCGCACCGGGTGATGCGGTGATGATGCTGGCCGGGCCGCAACTGCGCACCGTTCCCCTAACCGTCCACGTCGCCTTGAAGGACGTACCCGGGTTGATCACCCCGGCATTGATAGAGCGCAAGGCACGGATTGTCGCTTCGGCGCTGTATCGTGATTTCGGAATTGCCAGCCCGCGCCTGGCCGTGGCCGCACTCAATCCGCATGCCGGTGAGGATGGCCGGATGGGGCGCGAGGATCTGGACATTGTTGGCCCGGCGGTGGCGGCACTGGGCGATGAGGGCATCGCTATCACAGGGCCGCATTCCGCCGACGGACTGTTCACGGCGCATACCCGCGAAAGCTATGATGTGGCCCTGTGCATGTACCACGATCAAGCCCTTATCCCTCTAAAAACACTTGATTTCGATAGCGGCGTGAACGTCACGCTGGGTCTTCCGATTGTCCGCACCAGCCCGGATCATGGCACCGCCTTTGGCATTGCCGGACAGAACAGGGCCGATCCCGGCGCGATGATCGCCGCGATCCGCATGGCCGGCGAATGCGCCGCGCGCCGGATGGGGCTGCTGGATGACTGAACTTCCGCCGCTGCGCGAAATCATCGCGCGCCACGGGCTGCTTGCAACCAAGGCGCTGGGCCAGAATTTCCTGTTTGACGAACAATTGCTGGCCCGGATCGCGGCAATCCCGGGCAAACTGCGGGGCGCGCAAGTGCTCGAAATCGGACCCGGTCCTGGCGGCCTGACCCGGGCCTTGCTGCGGGCCGGGGCGTTGGTCACCGCGATCGAGATGGACCGCCGTTGCCTGCCCGCGCTGGCCGAGCTGGCCGAAGCCTTCCCTGGACAACTTACTGTGATCGAAGGCGATGCTACCAAGGTGGCCCACGGGATCGAGGGGCCATTCCATGTCGTTGCCAACCTGCCCTACAATGTTGGCACAGCGCTGTTCGTTGGCTGGTTGGGGGGTGAGTCTTGGCCGCCTAATTGGTCCAGCCTGACGCTGATGTTCCAGCTTGAAGTGGCAAACCGGATCATCTCTGGGGCCGGCAGCGATGCCTATGGCCGTCTCGCGGTGCTGGCACAGTGGCGCTCGACCCCCAAAATCGCGATGAAAGTACACCGTAGCGCCTTCACGCCGCCGCCCAAAGTGATGAGCGCCGTGATCCATGTTACCCCGGCGCAGATGCCTGCCCGGGTCAGCGCGCGCAAACTGGAACGGCTGACTGAGGCAGCCTTTGGCCAGCGCCGCAAGATGCTGCGCCAAAGCCTGAAAGGAATGCCCGGTGCCCTGGCCGCGCTTGAGACACTGGGAATTGATTCACAGCGCCGGGCCGAGACACTTAGCGTGGATGAGTTTGTGGCGATTGCCAAAGTGTTGAGCTAGAGCCTGATGGGGTTAGCCCTGCGCCCCTTTGCAATCCGACTTTCTAGGAGTATGGCCGGGCATGACTGACGAGAACTCCCACATTCCTGAACCGCTTGACCGGATCCAGCAGAACGTACTGGCCAAGGGCGAACGCCGCCTGCTCAACTGGATTTGCCCGCGGCTGCCGATGTGGGTCACACCCGATCGGTTGACCGGCTTTGGCGTTTTTGGCGCTTTCGTGATTCTGGTTGGCTATGCCCTGAGCGGACTTTCGTTCCATTGGATGTGGCTTTCTATTGCCGGCTATGTGTTTCAATGGTTCGGAGATTCGCTTGATGGCAGCATCGCCCGCTGGCGAAAGATCGAGCGGCCACGATTTGGCTATTTCATCGATCACAGCGTTGATGGCCTGGTGATCCTGTTGATCATGGCCGGCATGGGGATGAGCCCCTATGTTCGGATGGATGCCGCGCTATTTGCAACAGCCGGCTATCTGTTGCTGTCAATCCACGCCTATCTGGCGGCGCGCGTGCTGGGAGAGTTCAAGCTATCCTACCTGAACTTCGGACCCACCGAACTACGCTTTGTGCTGATCGGACTGACCCTGGCGATGATGGTGCTGGGCCCCGATGCTGGCCGCACAGACGCGCGCACATCTGGCTTCGATTGGTTTGTTGGTGCCGCGGCGGTTGTGCTCAACACTCTGTTTATCTGGCAAACGCTGGTAACAGCGCGGCGTTTGGACCGGATTGAGCGGCCCAATTAGAACATTGCACTTGGTATCAAATTGCCCGCAGCACCCTGCCAGTCTGGCGTGATCGCCGCATCCGTCACGCTTGCATAATCCAATCACAACGATTGGCTGATACATCAATGGCAATCGGATGATTTCAGGGGATCGGCCATGCAGGAACAGCAGCAGCGGCTGGATCTGATCTAACGGCTGCGGGGCAAATCAGCACAGATCCTCTCCATTTTCGGCGAAGGCCGCAAATGGGGAGGTGGATCGTCCGAAGGACGAGACGGAGGGGCCTCTGCGCCAGCCTCCAAACCCCTCCGTCAGCGGCTGAAGCCGCTGCCACCTCCCCATTTGTGCCATTCGGCAAAAATGGAGAGGATCATTGATAGGCTATCTCTTCTTGCGCCGCCGCCAGGCATGCAGCAGCGGCTCGGTATAACCGCTGGGCTGCTCGACACCCTTGAACACCAAATCAAGCGCAGCCCGGAACGCTGGCGCGTCTTCGCTGCCAACCAGTGGTTGATATGCTGGATCGCCCGCGTTCTGCGCATCGACCTTGGCAGCCATCCGGCGAAGCGAATCCATAACCTGGCTTTCAGTGCAGACCCCGTGGAGCAGCCAATTGGCCATGTGCTGCGACGAAATGCGCAAGGTGGCGCGGTCTTCCATCAGGCCGACATCGTGCAAATCGGGCACCTTGGAGCAGCCGACCCCGGCATCGATCCAGCGCACCACGTAGCCAAGCAACCCTTGTGCATTGTTATCAAGCTCTTCGCGCACCTCGTCGTCGGACCAGTTGGTGCCCAGCGCCAGCGGCACCGATAGCAACGGTTCAAGCCCAGGGGTTGGCTGCCCGGCCAGTTCACTTTGCACCGCGAAGACATCAACCGCGTGATAGTGCATCGCATGCAATGTGGCGGCGGTAGGCGATGGCACCCAGGCGGTATTGGCGCCCGATTTGGGATGGCCAATCTTTTGAACCATCATATCGCCCATCAAATCAGGTGCAGCCCACATGCCCTTGCCAATCTGCGCGCGCCCTGAAAGACCACAGGCCAGTCCGATCTGGACATTGCGCGCTTCATAAGCGGCAATCCAGCTGCTGGCTTTCATCTCGGCCTTGCGGATCATCGCGCCAGCCCGCATCGCGGTGTGGATTTCATCCCCGGTGCGATCAAGGAAGCCGGTGTTGATGAAAACAATCCGGTCACGGACAGCATGGATGCAAGCAGCCAGATTTGCGCTGGTCCGGCGCTCCTCGTCCATCACCCCGACCTTGATGGTGTGCCGGGCAAGGCCCAGCAGGTCTTCCACCGCATCGAACAGATCGTTGGTGAAGCTACATTCTTCTGGCCCATGCTGCTTGGGCTTGACGATATAGATGCTGCCTGAACGGCTGTTGCGGTACTGGCCCAGCCTCGCCCCATCGTGTGCGCCAATTGCGCTGGTCAGCACCGCGTCCAGGATCCCTTCAGGAATCTCGCTGCCGTCGGCCAGCAGGATCGCCGGGTTGGTCATCAGATGGCCAACATTACGCACGAACAGCAAGCTGCGCCCCGGCAGGGTCAGCTCACCCCACTGGCGATCAGGGTTCAGTGTGCGGATCAAAGTGCGTCCGCCCTTTTCAAAGCTTTCGGCCAGATCGCCGCGGATCACACCCAGCCAGTTGCGATAGGCATTGAGCTTATCTTCAGCGTCTACGGCCGTGACCGAATCTTCCATATCGCAAATCGTTGTCAGTGCGCTTTCCAGCATCACATCTGCAATGTGCAGCGGATCAGTTTTGCCAACCGGATGCTCCGGGTCGATCAGTACTTCGATGTGCAGTCCATTGTTACGGAAAAGAAAACCACCGGCGCGCCGGGCAATCAGATATTCACTTTCGCCGCCTTCCAGCGCCGCCTGCCAACCGGGGATTGCGCCATCCAGAAAGACGCGCGCGCCCTTGATCACAGCGGCCCCGCGCACCGGATCATAGCCGCCCGCCTGGGCGGGCGCGGCATCAAGCGCATCGGTCCCATAATAGGCATCGTAAAGGCTGCCCCAACGGGCATTGGCAGCATTCAAAAGGAACCGCGCGTTGAGCACCGGGACCACCAGTTGCGGCCCGGCCATTGTCGCAATTTCTGGATCAACGTTTTGGGTGCCGATCCGGAATGGTGCGGGTTCTGGCACCAGATAGCCGATCTGGGTCAAAAAAGCCTGATATGCGGCCTGGTCAATCGGCTGCCCAGCGCGAGCCAGATACCAGGCGTCGATCTGGGTTTGCAGGGTTTCACGCTTGGCCAGCAGTCGGTGGTTTTCGGGGGCAAATTTGGCCAGCAGATCGGCAAATCCGGCCCAGAACCGGCTGGCACCCAGGCCCAGCGGTGCCAAGACTTCGCCTTCAACAAAGGCGGCCAGCGCCGCGTCAACCTTCAGCCCGCTCTTCTCAACCCGGTCGCTCATATGTCCTCGCAAAGGAATGTAGCGCCGCCGCAGATGCGCCGCCGCCAAGGTTCGTCGTCGATTCCGGGGAGGAATGCCAGCGCCTATGCCGCACTTGCGAAGGCAGCGCAACGCCGCTGTCCGGGCTCCTGTCCGCTAGGGGTTGGACTGCCCTCTTCAGTGGGCTAGAGGCGGTTTCATATGCAACAGTTTTCGACCCTTGAAACGGCGCTGCTTGAAAGCGTCGATGCCGCGCCCATGCTGGGGCAGGTTAAGGTGTGGAGCGCAATCAACACCGGCACCGGCAATCTGGCCGGGCTGGCCCAGCAAGCCGCGCTGCTTGCAGATGCTTTTGCGATGCTGCCCGGAAATCTGACGCTTGAAGCACCCGCCGCGATCAATGCGGTTTCGGCAGGCGGCGCTGAAGTGCCGGTTGAATATGGCCAGCATCTGGTGCTGCGGGTTCGGCCTGATGCCCAGCGCCGGTTTCTGCTGACCGGACACATGGATACCGTGTTCCCGGCCAGCGATCCGTTCCAGAGCCAGACCTGGCTTGATGAGGCAACACTGAACGGCCCCGGTGTGGCTGACATGAAGGGCGGGATCAGCGTGATACTGGCCGCGCTTCAGGCGTTTGAAGCCAGCTCAGCAGCAGCGGCAATCGGCTATGACGTGCTGATCAATGCCGATGAGGAAACCGGCAGCCTGTCCTCCGCCCCGTTAATTGCCAAGCTGGCCTGCGGCAAAGCCGCCGCGCTGACCTTTGAACCATCTGCACTGCCCGATGGCACTCTGGCCGGTGCTCGCGCTGGCAGCGGAAACTGGTCAATAACGGTGCGCGGTAAATCAGCCCATGCCGGGCGCAATCCCGATGATGGCCGCAATGCGATTGTCGCCGCTGCCGCGCTGGCGCTGGGCCTCAAGGCGCTGCACCGCGATGGCCTGTCGGTCAACCCAGCCAGGATCGACGGCGGCAGCGCCAACAATGTGGTGCCCGATCTGGCCGTCCTGCGCTTCAACATCCGCCCGCGCGAAGCGGCTTCAGCGGATGAATTTCTGATTTTACTCAAAGCTTTGATCGTTAATGTTGAGGCGGAACACGATGTATCCGTGCACCTGCACGGCGGGATCAGCCGCCCGCCCAAGCCAATCGACGCCCGCGCTGAAAAGCTGTTCGGGATCGTTGAGGAATGCAGCGCGCTACTGGGTCATCCGATCTCCCGCATAGCCTCTGGCGGGGTTTGCGATGGCAACAACATTGCCGCGTGCGGCGTGCCAGTGGTTGATACCATGGGCGTGCGCGGCGGCGCGATCCATTCACCGGACGAGTTTCTGATCGTCCCCAGCCTTGAAGAACGCGCGCGGCTTTCCGCGTTGGTGCTTCATCGCCTTGCTACTGGAGCACCCTTGTGACCTTCGTAATCCGCGCAGCCCGCGCCGACGATCTTCAGCACCTGTATGAAATGGCCAAGCGCACCGGCGGCGGCTTCACCAATTTGCCGCCCGATCGCAATGCGCTGACAGCAAAGCTTGAACGCGCCGCGCAAGGGTTCGCCCGCGATGAAGATAGCGTGGGCGATGATCTGTTCCTGTTCATGCTGGAAAATACCGAAACGAAGGAAGTGCGCGGAACCTGTCAGATCTTTTCGGCAGTGGGCCTCAAATGGCCGTTCTATTCCTACCGGATCGGCGCACTGACCCAGCACAGCGAAGAGCTGGGCCGGACTTTCCGGGCCGATATCCTCAACCTATCTACTGATATGGAAGGCCAGTCCGAAGTGGGCGGGCTATTCCTGCACCCGGGCGAGCGTTCGGGCGGGCATGGCATGTTGCTGGCCCGCAGCCGCTACCTGTTTATCCGTCAGCACCGGTCGCGCTTTGCCGACAAGACTTTTGCCGAACTACGCGGTGTAATTGACGAGTCTGGCGGTTCGACGTTCTGGGATGGGGTCGCTGGCCGCTTTTTCGGGATGAATTTCCAGGATGCGGACGAATTCAACGCCAAGTACGGCAATCAGTTCATTGCCGATCTGATGCCCAAGCACCCGGTCTATATCGCCATGCTGACCGAGGCTGCACGCCATGTCATTGGCATGCCGCACCCCAGCGGCCGCGCTGCCATGCGGATGCTGGAAGTGGAAGGCTTTGCCTGGGAAAATTACATCGACATATTCGATGGCGGCCCAACCATGACCGCACGGACCGATCAGATCCGCTCTGTCAAGGAAGCCCGCGACGATGTGATCGTGGCGATTGATGATCGGCTTGGCGATCAATTGGAAGGCGAAAAGCGCCTGTGCTCCCACGGGCGTCTGGTCGATTTCAGGGCCGCATATGGCTGGACCCAACAGCGCGACGGCGGCATTGCAATCGATCCGGCCTGCGCCCGGACATTGGGCGTGGATACCGGCGATAGCGTTACCAATGTGGCCCGGTGGTAAGCCATGGCCGTGCGTGAAATCAACTTCGATGGGATCGTTGGCCCCAGCCACAACTATGCTGGACTAAGCCTTGGCAACCTTGCCTCCGCCAGCAATGCGGGAGAGGTTTCATACCCCCGCGCAGCCGCGCTTCAGGGTTTAGGCAAGATGCGCCACAACATGGCGCTGGGCCTGGCACAAGGCTTTCTGCTGCCTCTGCCCCGGCCCAATGACCCGTTTCTAGCTGCAATCGCCGCCGATGGCAGCGAAGACCGGCGGTTGATGGCTGCGGCCTGGTCTGCAAGTTCGATGTGGACCGCCAATGCTGCCACCGTTTCTCCCGCTGCGGATACAGCTGACCGGCGCTGCCATCTGACCGCCGCCAACCTTGTCACCATGCCGCATCGCAGTCAGGAATGGGGCGATACCGCGCGCCAATTGCGCACTGCTTTTGCCGATCCGGCGCACTTTGCAGTCCACGATGCTGTACCGCCCTGTTTCGGCGATGAAGGCGCGGCCAATCACATGCGGATGGCCGCCGCCCATGATGCCCCTGGCCTGGAATTGTTCGTCTATGGCAAAGGCGGCGGGGCCTACCCCGCGCGTCAGCATGAACAAGCAAGCCGTGCTGTAGCCCGCCTGCACAGACTTGATCCGGCGCGCACGCTGTTCATCGAACAAAACCCCGAAGCAATCGCAGCCGGAGCGTTTCACAACGATGTTGTTGCCGTGGCGAATGAACGGGTGCTGTTTATCCACGAACAGGCTTTTGCAGACCCCGCCGCCACCTATTCCGCAATCCGCGCGGCCCTGCCCGAGGCAGAAATTGTCGTGGTCCCTGCCGATGCCGTCAGCCTTAGCGATGCGATCAGAAGCTATCTGTTCAATGCCCAGCTCCTCACCCTGCCATCAGGCGAAATGGGCTTGGTGATACCGCTCGAAGCCTGGGAACACCCGCGTGTTCACGGTTGGCTTGACGCGATGCTGGCCAGCAACGGCCCGATTCGCCGGGTGCTGCCAGTTGATGTCCGCCAATCGATGGCCAACGGCGGCGGCCCGGCCTGTTTGCGCCTGCGTGTGGTGGCTGATCCCGCAACCGTTGACCCGCGCTTTATGCTGGACGATGCCAAGGCCAGCCGGATCGAACAGGTAATCGCAGCGCATTGGCCCGAAGCAATTGCGCCCGGCCAGATCGGCGATCCGGCGCTGGCCGGGATCGTGGTTGCAGCGCGCGCGGCACTGCTTGATGCTGTGGACCTTGCTGAACTGGCTTGAGACTTCGTGTCGGAACCGTTTACATCCGGGACAGCCGCTAACCATTGCCTTGCGCTGCAATGCACGACTGGCATGATCATTGCTGATTGAAGGATTAACGATTCGGGGTTCGCAATGTTTCAGAAGATCAAACGGCTGTTCGTGATCAAGACCCCGATCGAAGCCTATTTCATCATCTATGCTCTGGCGCTTGGCGCAGCCGAACGCGGCAAGGTTTATCTGGTTCAGTTTCCCGGCTTTGGCGGCCAGCTGCTGTTCCTGGCTTGCTCTGGCGCGGTGTTCATGGCCGGGGCCAAGATCCTGGACTGCATCAAACACGAAAAACGCCTGAAAGAGCAGCCCGAAGCAGCGGCTTGAAGCGCCTGAACGCCCGCCCTTCCTGAATGCCTGAAAGTGGGGGTTTCTGTTGCTACGTACCCCCGGACGCCCGGTTTCCGATTCTGTTACCCGGTTCGGTCCGAACCGTGCTGTCGTTTTGTAAATTCAGGCCGTGAGGCCGTCACATTACGCTGCGAGAGCAAGTGCTTCGTTGTCGTTGGCACTTGTGAGTTTTGAGCCTTGATCGGGTTACTCAGCCCGGGTAAAAACTGCGCTTTTCAACACACGTCGATCCTAGTTCGGCCCCATCATTACCCCTGCGACAACAGGGCCCCTGCAAAAAACAGAGTAGTAATGGTGGAGCCGCCGGGTACCGCCCCCGGGTCCGCTGCATCTATTGCACGCAACACTTTATCACCATATCCGGCCGAAACCGGCACTGCCCGATATAGGCGCACATCCGTAAATGAAAAGGGCGGAAGCTGCACACGCAGCCCCCGCCCCCATATTTCAACGAAATTTCCGTTACTTCTTCTTCAGCGAGTCCCGGATTTCGGTGAGCAGATCGACTTCGCTGGGGCCAGCGGCAGCCGGCGGCATTGCCTTGTTGGCCTGGCGAACGATCAGGAACAGCACGAATGCAACGATCAGGAAATTGATCAGCGCCGTAACCAGACTGCCCCAGGCCAGCACATTGGCCCCGGCCTCACGCGCGGCCGCCAGCGGCGTACCTTCAGCCACATTTCCGCTCAATACCATGTATTTGTTGGTAAAATCAGTATCGCCAACAACCGATCCGATCAACGGCATCAGCAAATCGTCGGTGAACGAAGTGACGATCTTGCCAAAAGCGGCGCCGATGATCACACCAACCGCCAGATCAAGCACGTTTCCGCGTGCTATAAAGGCTTTAAACTCATTCAACATTGCATTGGCTCCCCGGGCAATTTCCCTGGTGGAGGACCTGCCACCGTTGGCGCAGCGCGGCAAGCCTGCATGATGTCTGCATTATTTCGCGGCGTGCCGCTTGAAGTGGGCCACAGTCACGCTACATTCCATCCCAGCTGCGGATGCTTTATCCGCTTATGACAAGGAACTTCAGGCCCATGTCCGCATCGTTTCCGATCCAGTTCTCGCGCGCAGCAATCGTTGCCGTAGCTGCCGTTTCCGTTGCTGGCTGCGGGATCAATTCGATCCCGACTGCTGAGGAAAATGCCAAGGCCAAATGGGCCGATGTCCAGGCAGCATTCCAGGAACGCGCCAATCTTCTGCCCAATCTGGCCGCTGTGGCCAAGGGTGCAGCCGCACAGGAAAAGGGCATTCTGGTTGGCGTGGTTGAAGCCCGCGCAAAGGCAACCAGTGTACAGCTTAGCCCCGGCGATCTGACCGATCCGGCCAAGATGAAGGCTTTTCAGGACGCGCAGAACGGACTTTCAAATTCGATGATGGGCTTTGGCCGCCTGCTCGCCAATGTTGAGGCTTACCCCAACCTTAAAAGCATCGAAAACTACCAGACGCTGCAAAGCCAGATCGAAGGTTCTGAAAACCGCATCCGCGTGGCACTGCGTGATTATAACGAGGCTGTGCGCCAGTATAATACCGAAATTCGCACCTTCCCCAGTGTGATCGGGGCCAAGGTAATTTATGGCGCCAAGCAAATGGTGCCCTATCAGGCCGTTACCCCGGGCGCAGAAGCTGCACCCAGCCTTGAAGGCAAGATCTAGGACAGGAATCCGACCATGGGGCCCCGCCCCTTGACCAGACCAGACCATGCGTTTGCCCGTATCGCGGGCGCGCTGCTGTGGCTTGCCGCCCTGCTGGCTCCCGGCTGGGCGGCGGCACAGACCTTTCCGCCGCTGACCGGCCCGGTCGTTGATGCGGCAAACGTCATTCCCGCTGATGTCGAAGCGCGGATGACGCAGAAATTGCTGGCCTTCAACCAGCAGAGCGGACGCCAATTGCAGGTGGCGACAGTGACCGATCTGCAAGGCTATGAAATATCCGATTATGGCTATCAGCTGGGCCGGGCCTGGGGAATCGGCGATAAAGAGCGCAACGATGGCGCGCTGCTGCTGATTGCGCCCAGCGAACGCAAGGTTCGGATCGAGGTGGGCTATGGCCTTGAAGCCACGCTTACTGATGCGCTTTCATCGCAGATCATCCGCAAGGAAATTGTCCCGCGCTTCAAGGCCGGCGATATGCCCGGCGGGATCGAGGCAGGCACCGATGCCCTGATCAAGCAACTGCAATTGCCGCCCGATCAGGCCCGCCAGGCCGCCGCACAGGCTGCCAAGGCCAGCAAGAGCAGCGGAATTGATCCGGGCTTTATCATCTGGTTGATTATCTTCGTGCTGTTCTTCGTCTTACCGATGATCCGGCGGGTGGCTGGCGGACGGCGTTACAATTCAAGCGGACTGGGCCCGATCATCATGTGGAACGTTCTGGATGGGATCAGTCGCGGCGGCGGTAGCAGTGGCGGATCGTCCTGGGGCGGCGGCGGCGGCGGCGGCGGCTGGAGCGGCGGCGGCGGAAGCTTCGGCGGCGGCGGCTCCTCGGGCGGTTGGTAGGAGGCACGCATGGCAGCCCAATTCATCCTGACCGAGGCCGATCGCGCCGCAGTTAGCCAGGCCGTGGCCCGCGCAGAAGACCAGACCGCCGGCGAAATCGTGACGATCATGGCCGATCGGTCGGATAGCTACCACGATGTTGCCCTGTGGTGGTCTGCGGCCGCGGCAATGACAGCGCTGGCTGTGGCGAGTTGGTTCGCGCCACTTTGCCTTGGGTTGATCGATCAGATGACTGGTGCCTGGCAAACCGAATGGAGCCCCGGGCGCGTACTTGGCCTGGCGTTATTCATCGCGGTGGCCAAATTTATTGCCGCTTACTTGATCCTTCTGTGGCAGCCGCTGCGAATGGCGCTGGTTCCCGGCCCGTTGAAGCATCGCCGCGTGCGGACCAGGGCAGTCACCAGTTTCAAGATTGGTGCCGAACGCCGCACCCACGGCCGCACCGGGGTGCTGATCTACCTGAGCGTGGCTGAACACCGCGCCGAAATCATTGCTGACGAGGCGATTGCCGGCAAGGTATCGCCCGAAGTCTGGGGCGCGGCGATGGCCGGTCTGATCGGCGAAATTCGCGCCGGCCGGGCCGGTCATGGATTGGTTCTGGCGATCGAAGCTGTCGGCACAGTGCTGGCCGAGCACTTCCCACGCGCTGAGGGTGACATAAACGAATTGCCCGATCGCCTGATCGAAGTCTAAGCCCTCCCGGCAAAGGGAGGCCAATGACCAACGAACCCGAAGAGATCCGCTGGGCCGGCAAGTTCATCACGGCGCGCACCCGCGGCAAATGGGAATATGTCACCCGCGCGCGCGGCATCCGCGCGGCGGTAATCCTGGCCATCGACGATGATGACCATGTTCTGCTGGTTGAGCAGTACCGCGTGCCTTTACAGCGCAATTGCCTGGAACTGCCAGCTGGCTTGATCGGCGACGATGACAGCATTGAAGGCGAGGATCCGCTGGCTGCCGCCGCGCGCGAGCTGGAAGAGGAAACCGGCTTCAGTGCGGATCGCATCGAGAACCTGGGCGAATTCTATTCCTCGCCAGGAATGGTCAGCGAGAGCTTTACCCTGGTGCGCGCGCATGGCTTGGCCCGCACCGGCCCAGGCGGCGGCACCGATGGCGAAGATATCACCGTCCACCGTGTTGCCCTTTCCCACCTACCGCAATTTGTCCAAATGGCCCGCGCACGCGGATTGGGGATTGACGTCAGGCTGCTGATGCTGCTGGCTCCGCAGCTGTTGAGAGGAGACTGACATGAGCGGACGCGTTGCAGGCAAAAAGGCATTGATCACCGGGGCAGCACAGGGCCTGGGTGCAGCGCAGGCGATGATGCTGGCGCGCCAAGGTGCACAGGTCTTGCTGGCCGATATCAATGCTTCGGGCGCGGCGGCGCAGGCCGACGCCATCAACGTTGCGCTGGGCGCGGGCCATGCCCATGCCGTGGCGCTGGATGTGACCAGCGAAAATCAGTGGATCGAGGCAATCGAGGCCGCTGACGAGCTGATGGGCGGGTTATCGGTGCTGGTCAACAATGCGGGCGTGGGCGTGCGCGGCAATATCGAAACCTGCACACTGGCTGATTGGCAGCGCGGTTTCGCGATCAATGTCGATTCGGTATTTCTGGGCTGCCAGAAGGCGCTGCCACTGATGAAGGATCACCAGCCCGGCTCGATCATCAACATTTCCTCGATCGCCGGATTGATCGCCAGCGATACCATGCCGGGCTACAACGCCAGCAAAGCCGCCGTGTGGATGCTGTCAAAATCGGTTGCGCTCTATTGCGCCAAGATGGGCTGGGATATTCGCAGCAATTCGGTCCACCCAACCTTCGTAGACACCCCGATCCTTGATGGCATGGCGGCCAACACCGGCAAACCCAAAGAGGTGATCATGGAAAAGTTGGCACGCCAGATTCCGCTAAAGCGCGTGGGCCACCCAGACGATATCGCCAACGGCGTACTCTATCTGGCCAGCGACGAAAGCCGCTTCATGACCGGCGCCGAGCTGAAACTCGACGGCGGCATTTCGGCAATGTAGAGCCAGCCGATGGGAGACACCCCGACCAAGCCCCGCCCGCGCCAGATTCGCGTCACATCGTTCGATGTTGCGGCCGAAGCTGGGGTCAGCCAATCAACCGTCAGCCGTGCACTGGCGGGCGACCCGGTGGTGAGCGAGGCGACCCGGCTGCGGGTGTCAGAAGCTGCGCGCAAGCTCAACTATTTCGTCGATGAAAACGCTGCCCGGCTGCGTACCGGCAGGACGGGAACCCTGGCGGTGGTAGTGATCTGCCGCCCAGGCGAAGATCGCAAAGACCTGAACCCGTTCCATTCAGCCCTGCTTGCATCGCTGTGCGGCGCGGCATCGCTGCGGGGCTATGAAACGCTGGTCAGCTTTCAGGATGGCCCGGAAAATTTCAACGGCCGCTATCAAGAACAGCGCAAGGCCGATGGGCTGGCAGTGATCGGCACCACGGAAAACTACTCAGCCTGGGATTATTTCCGCGAGCTCAGCAACGCCAATCAAGACGACAGGGGCATGCATTGGGTCTGTTGGGGCGCACCGTTTGATGATGTTGAATGGATCCGCTCTGACAACCATGGCGGCGGCCGGATGGCGACCCGCCATCTGATCGAGCAAGGCTACAGCCAGATCGTCTGCATCGGCTCTGAAACGTCGCCCCAGCGCCAGTTCGGTGAGCGCTATGAAGGCTATGCCGAAGAAATGCGCGCTGCCGGGCTGGAGCCGGTACTGGCGCCGATCGACAAGGGGTTTGCCCGTGAAGAGCAAGGCCAGCGCGCGGTTGCGGCCCTGATCGAGCAGGGCGCCGCGTTTGACGCGCTGTTCGCGGTTTGCGATCCGATCGCACTGGGCGCGCTGGACGAGCTGCACGCCCGCAATCTGGCTGTTCCGGGCGATACCGCCCTGGTCGGCTTCGATGGAATTCGCGCAGGCGCTTACTCGGCCCCGCCGCTTACCTCGGTCGAGCCTGATTTCCGCGCTGCGGGTGAGATGATGGTGGACAAATTGATCGCAGCCATCGCAGGTGAACCGCACGAGGCCCGGCGCGTCCCAGTCAAATTGCTGGTCCGTGAAAGTTCGCTGCGCAAATAGCACGGCGCGGCGAAAGATCGCCGCGCCTGGCCAGAACCTAGTAGCGGTAGTGATCCGGCTTGAACGGCCCTTCGGTTGAAACGCCGATATAGTCCGCCTGCTTTTGCGAAAGCTTGGTCAGCTTGACCCCCAGCTTTTCAAGATGGAGCGCAGCAACCTTTTCATCAAGGTGTTTGGGCAACACGTAGACTTCGTTTTTGTATTGCGCCGGGTTGGTGAAAAGTTCGATCTGCGCCAGCGTCTGGTTGGTGAAGCTGCTGCTCATCACGAAGCTGGGATGGCCGGTTGCGCAGCCCAGGTTGACCAGCCGCCCCTTGGCCAGGATCAGGATCTGCTTGCCCGCCTGTCCGTTTTCAGAGGGGAATTCAACCAGATCGGTACCGGGCTTGATTTCGGTCCACTTGTAGTTCGAAAGCGCAGCGATCTGAATTTCGCTATCAAAGTGGCCGATGTTGCACACGATGCTCATCGGCTTCATCGCCTTCATGTGCTCTGCCGTGATCACACCTTCGTTGCCGGTGGCGGTCACAAAGATATCGCAGCGGGTCACCGCTTCTTCCATGGTGACAACTTCATAGCCTTCCATCGCCGCCTGCAATGCACAGATCGGATCGACTTCGGTGACCATCACACGCGCCCCGCCCTGGCGGAGCGAGGCGGCTGATCCCTTGCCGACATCGCCGAAACCGGCGACGCAGGCGACCTTACCGGCCAGCATCACGTCAGTCGCGCGGCGGATCGCATCGACCAGCGATTCCTTGCAGCCATACAGGTTATCAAACTTCGATTTGGTCACGCTGTCATTCACATTGATCGCCGGGAACGGCAGCTTGCCGTCCTTGGCGATCTGATAGAGGCGGTGAACCCCGGTTGTGGTTTCTTCCGACACACCCTTGATATGCGCCACTGACATCGTCAGGTAACCCGGCTTGGCTTTGAGGAAAGCCTTCAACGCGCGGACGAATTCGATCTCTTCCTCATTGCTGGGTTCAAACAGATCTTCGCCAGCTTCAACCCGTGCGCCCCACAGCGCAAACATGGTGGCATCGCCGCCATCGTCCAGGATCATGTTGGCGGTATGATCGCCCCAATCGAAGATCGAGCCGACATAGTCCCAATAATCGGCCAGGCTTTCACCCTTGATCGCGAAGACCGGCACGCCCGTGGCAGCGATTGCTGCGGCCGCATGGTCCTGGGTTGAATAGATGTTGCAGGTGGCCCAGCGCACATCGGCGCCCAGCGCAGTCAGCGTTTCGATCAGTACTGCGGTCTGGATCGTCATGTGCAACGATCCCGTGATACGCGCACCCTTAAGCGGCTGCGCTGCGCCAAATTCCTGACGCAGGGCCATCAGCCCTGGCATTTCTGTTTCAGCGATACGAATTTCGGCGCGGCCAAATTCGGCCAGCGAAAGATCGGCAACGGCATAGTCCGGGGCGGCGGTAGCGGTAGTGGCCACGGGAATTCTCCTGCGTTCAAACGGTCTAAGGGCGGCATGCCCAATGGCGCCGCCCTTAGCCGCTTGCCCTACATGAGGCAAATATAAAGAATTCTTTATGTCTTTCCCAGATAGTTCAGATCAGCGCAGCCAGGCCAGCTGGTGCGAGCGATCCTCCAGCAGATCGTTGGCCGCTTCGGCCAGCGCTGCACCGCCGCGCATCACGGCGAGCGAACCTGCCACTTGCTTGAGCTGGCCGCAGTTGAGCCAGGGGTGGCCCTGGCCATAAGTGTTGGCCATCTGCACACTGAGCCGATCGAGCGCCTTATTGGCCCCTGCAGCACCGTGCCGCGCGGTCAATTCCTGCTTGAGCGTGGCCGCTGCGGCATTCAGTTCTGAAAGGTGCGCGGTGGTGAAGCGCCCGTATTCGCGCGTGAAATTGTCTGCCGTGTTGCGGCAGCGCAGCCCCGTGACCATCAGCATGATATCCAGCCGGCGCAGCTTTTCGGCCTGGCTGAAATTGCCGGCGCTGGCCGGAAACGAAATGAGCAATCCCACAGCGGCTAGGCTGGCCGCGACCCTCTTGAAGTTCATGTGCAGTCTCCCGGCGGGCCCGTTCCCGCAAGGACCACAGTGCCGGATCAGGTTTACCGGTTCTTAAAGCGGGGCAGTAAAGCGAATTTAACCACGACCGCGCCCGTTGCAGAGCAGGGCCGAGCGCCTATATGCTGCGAGAGACTCGCAAATTTTCGACCATAGGAGATATGACATGACAATCGCAGTTGGCGATAAGCTGCCCGACGTTAAGCTGGTAAAGGCTGGCGAAGCAGGCCCCGAAGCCGTCCAGAGCGCAGACTATTTCGCCGGCAAGCGTGTCGCGCTGTTTTCGGTTCCAGGTGCCTTCACCCCCACCTGCTCAGCCAAGCACCTGCCGGGCTACGTTGAAAAAGCGGCTGACTTCAAAGCCAAGGGGATCGATGAGATCGCCTGCACCGCCGTCAACGATCCGTTTGTGATGGGCGCCTGGGGCAAAAGCGGCGGCAGCGCCGACGTGACCATGCTGGCTGATGGCAACGGCGATTTTGCGCAGGCCCTGGGCCTGGTGATGGATGGCAGCGCATTCGGCCTTGGCAAGCGCGGTCAACGTTTTGCTATGGTCGTGAACGACGGCACCGTCGAACAGCTCCACGTCGAAGCACCGGGCGAATTCAAGGTCAGCAGCGCCGAGTATGTGCTTGAGCAGCTGTAAAGATGCTTTGGGGCACTGCCAGCCGGTGCCCCAAACATTCGCAGGAGCAATTTTTGTCCGCTGCGGTGCACCATAAGTATGAATTTCAGTCTGCGGAATTCTCTGGATCGATGATTTATTGAGCTTGCGCGCCAGCAATCAAATGCGGATCTTGCGAGCGAAGAAATTGGAGTCAGCCATGGAAACGAAGAGAACACGCGGACGCCCCACGGGTAGCGGAATTCCGATCGACCAAACGCATCTTGCTGCGATTGCGGACCTTATAGAGGAAAAGCCATTTCTTTGTCCAACGGCTGCAATCAAGCTGGTTGAGCCTGAGTGGACAGATAGCTTTGTTCGACGCCTAAGTCGCAAATGGCGGGAAGGCGGGAAGCATTTGCTAATCGAAGCCCAAAAGAGACGACAAGCACGAGCCATCACTCCGCCAAAGACGGGACGTTCAAATGCTCCAGAAAACCTGGCTCAAAGTCGCTTAAGCTGCGAAAAACTTGCTTCCCAAATGTCGCCAGGCCACCAAAACTTAATGGCCATCGCGTCTGCTGGAGGAATGTTGGATTCGCGAATGATGCAGGTCGCGCGTGGTGATCTGGAGGCGACAGCGAGAAGTCTAGCGATCCAGAATTTGACCAGCCAAGCAATGCAATGTGCAGCAGGATATCAAAAAAGCACGGTTGGCCAGTTGATCGAGACAATGTTCGATAGTCCAACTATGCGCTTCGCTAGAGGGCACCATGGTTCTGACGCTATACGAGCAATGGAAGAGATCACAAAAAGCCCAACGGCTCGTTTACTCCTTGAACGGGAACGTATTTGGCGCAACCTTTGTTTGATCTAAAACCAGATTAGGGCTACGCTAATACTGGCCTAAATTTCGTCTATGCTGAGCTTGTCGAAGCACTGTACTTTTCTTCGTGCCGCAGCCGCAACCGCCTTAAAAAGTACAGTCCTTCGACAAGCTCAGGACAGGCGGGGTTTGGAATAAATGATTCAAATTATCCATCCGCCGCTCCAGGTCAGTGTCCCGGGGGTCAGCGCTCCTCAATACCCCATCAAGCTCATCACTTCCTTGCGGCTGCGGTGATCTTCCAGAAAGCAGCCCATCAGGCGGCTGGTGACCATGCCAACGCCGGGCGTTTTCACCCCGCGCCCGGTCATGCAGCCGTGCTGCGCCTCGATCACCACGGCCACGCCGTGCGGGTGGAGGTTATCCCAGATGCAGCTGGCCACTTCGGCGGTCAGCCGTTCCTGGATCTGCAAGCGCTGGGCAAAGCCGTGCAACACCCGCGCCAGCTTTGAGATGCCGACAACCTTGTCGCGCGGCATATAGGCAATCGCCGCCTTGCCGGTGATCGGTGCCATGTGGTGTTCGCAGTGCGATTGGAACGGGATATCCTTCAGCAGGACCAGCTCGTCATAGCCGCCCACTTCCTCAAACTGGCGGGCAAGATGCTGCGCCGGATCGCTGTCATAGCCCTGGCAATATTCCTTCCAGGCCCGCGCCACCCGGGCCGGGGTATCGAGCAGGCCTTCGCGGGACGGGTCATCGCCTGACCAGCGGATCAACGTGCGGATTGCATCCTGCACTTCGTCCGGTACTGGCAGCTTGGCCATTGGGCCGGAATCTCCGCAGTCACTATCGCAGCTCATCGCAATCTCCATGTCCGTGGATGCCGCAAGAGCCCGCCCCGCCGAAACAGACCGCGGTGTTTGCTGAAAGGCTCAAACATTTCCTCGGGCCGCTCAGGATCGAGCAGCGCATTATCCGCCACAGCTTTCTCCGCATCGGTCATCGGACGCAAGACAAAAGGTACCAGCCGCTTGCCGGTTTGGGGTGCCCCTTGGATCAGGTTGACCATTGATGGATCGGCTTCCAGCGCGTGTTCCACTGCTTGGCGGGTCAGCCCGGTATGTTCAGCCAAAAGCGCCATCCTGATCCGCCGGATGACCGGACCGGCATGGTCGTTTCCAGTGCGCGCGGCATCGATGAACATATCGCATTCGCTATCGAGCCCCATCGACCGGTTGTTCATATTGGCTGAGCCGACGCGGATGATCTCATCATCAACGATCATCGTCTTGGAATGGACGTAGATTGGCGTACCGGCGGCATTGCGGGGCACGAAGATCCGGAACCGTCGCTGCGGATCAACCTCGCCAATGGCGTGGCACAACCGCACCCGCGCGCCGTCCATCGCAGCCTGCTCCAGCCAACCTTCGGCCGAATGCGGATTGATCAGGACTATCTCTGGTGGATCCGGCCGGGCCAGCCGTTCGGCTATGGCCTCGGCCACCGTGCGCGAGGCGAAATACTGGCTTTCGGCATAGATGAAATGCTTTGCGCGCAGAATGTGTTCAACGAACAGCGCCTCAACCTCACGCACTTCGCCTTGGCCGCCCCAGGCTGAACGGGTGCGGGCAATCCCCACCTCCACATCGACAAATTCCGCCTTGAGCTGCTGCGGCCAGGCGCTTTCGGCTTGCGGCGCGCATGGCAACATGGTGCTGCCCCCGGCCTGCACCCAGCGCTCACGCCCCAATTCGGCCAATACCGCGGCTGCATCGCCTTCAACCATCATAGTCAGATCGTGCCACGGCCCATAGAGCTTCCGACTGAATGGCCGCGTGCGGCGCGGGTCGGCCTCACGGTGTTCGGGCGTGTCCCAGCGGTCACTGGTCATATCGATCCCGCCGCATACCGCAAAGCTATCATCGATCACCACAACCTTCTGGTGGTGGCTGCAGCCCAGTGGATGGGCCGCATCAAACTTGAACGTAATCCCGCGGTGCAGCCACCAGCGGATCAGATCGACAATCATTGTGCCGCGCAGCAAAAACTTCAACGCGCCGAAATTCCATTTGAGCACCCGTACTTCCAGCCCCGGCGTGCGTTCACACAGCCAGATCACAAACGGCCCCAATCGCGCCGGCTTCACCGCTTTGCGCGGCAGGTTCCAGAACCGTCGCCCCGGACCCAGATGCATCCGGGTATCGAAATCCCAACCGATCAGCTGGATCCGCTGGCGCGCGCGTTCCATGGCCTTTTGCATCAGCACATAGTAGGCCGACGCATCGATCACCACATGGGCCCGCGCCGCGCGGGCAGAGCGCCAGACTGAGTTAGAGGGTGCGTCAACCGGATCCATTGTTGCGCGCCATATCGCCTTGGCCGGGCCGCGTCACCTGCGGCGATGCAATCAGGTGTTGCGCGTGGCGCCCCGGTGCGCCTACCCTGCGCAACAATATTACCGGCAGCAGGAGATGCCACGGTGCGCGCCACCCCCGATTTCGATTTTGCCCTGCCCGAAAGCGCGATGATGATCCGCGAAGCAGCGGGCCGCTTTGCGGATGAAAAAATTGCCCCGCTGGCCGCCCGCGCAGACGCCGAAGACTGGTTTCCGCGTGACGAATTGTGGCAGGCGATGGGCGATCTTGGCCTGCACGGGATCACCGTGGAGGAAGAATGGGGCGGGCTGGGTCTAGGCTATCTCGATCATGTCATCGCGGTGGAAGAAGTCAGCCGGGCCAGTGCCTCAATCGGGCTTTCCTATGGCGCGCACAGCAACCTGTGCGTCAACCAGATCCGCCGCTGGGGTAATGAGGAGCAAAAGGCGAAATATCTGCCGGGACTTGTCAGCGGCGCGCATGTTGGCAGCCTGGCCATGTCCGAAGTTGGCGCCGGATCAGACGTGGTTTCGATGAAGCTCAAGGCCGATGCTGCGCAGGGCGGATACTTGCTAAACGGAACCAAATTCTGGATCACCAACGCCACCCATGCCGATACGCTGGTGGTCTATGCCAAGTCCGCGCCCGAAGCCGGATCGCGCGGGATTACCGCATTCCTGATCGAAAAGGGGGACGAAGGCTTCTCCATCGGCCAGAAGATCGACAAGATGGGCATGCGCGGCAGCCCCACGGCCGAGCTGGTATTCAACGATTGCTTCATCCCCGAAGACCGCATCATGGGCCCGCTGCACGGCGGCGTGGGCGTGCTCATGTCGGGCCTCGATTACGAGCGCGTTGTCCTCGCCGGGCTGCAACTTGGCATCATGCAGGCCTGCCTCGATACGGTCATCCCTTACCTTCGCGAACGAAAGCAATTCGGCAAACCGATCGGCGCGTTCCAGCTGATGCAGGCCAAAGTGGCCGACATGTACGTCGCGCTGCAATCGGCCCGGGCCTATACCTATGCCGTGGCGAAAAACTGCGATGCCGGCCAGACCACCCGCTTCGATGCAGCGGGCGCGATCCTGCTGGCGAGCGAAAACGCTTTCCGCGTTTCGTGCGAAGCGGTGCAAGCGCTGGGCGGCGCCGGTTACACCAAAGACTGGCCGGTGGAACGCTATCTGCGCGATGCCAAATTGCTCGATATCGGCGCGGGGACCAATGAGATCAGGCGGATGCTGATCGGGCGCGAACTGATCGGGGCTGGGACTTAGAACGATGCCAATAGTTGAGGGAGAAGAGCAAAGGCGCTCCAAGCCATTGGTCCGAGCGCGCTCCGATGCGATCAAGCAGTTCGTTTGCAAGAACCTTATTGCCGTGATCGAGGACCCGTCTGACATCAAAAACATCGGCACTGTCATTCGCAACGTCAACGCACTGGGCGTCGAGAAAGTCTATGTCGTTGATCCGCGAAAAGCCCTGCCGGACGATTGGCAAGAGATGCGCGAAAGGCCTTCGCTGTCGAAGACCTCAGTTTCTGCTGTGAAATGGAGCTTTGTGAAGCGATTTGACAGCACGGACGACTGCTTTGACCATCTGGAAGGAAATAACTTTCATTCTTTCGTTACCTCTCCGCACGTCAAAGGGCGGGTCAATCTAATCCTCCACGAAGGCGATTATACCGAACACGCAAAACTTGCGGTTTGGTTCGGCAATGAAAAGCGCGGTATCAGCGAGCGCGCAATCGAGCGCAGCGATGCCTGTGTTGCGATCCCGATGTTCGGAATGATTGAAAGTTTCAATTTGGGCACATCGTCTGGAATCGTTCTCTACGAGATCACGAAGCAGCGGCGAGAGTATCAAAGCAAATATCGCAAGCGGGACAAGCGTGGACTAAGGGCGGAGCCTTTGCCGACAGTGATGGATCGTGAAGGAGCCGACAATTGACCGCCCCCGTCCTCCCTACCACCCTCAACCCCGATGATCCGCAGGCGCAGGCCCGCGCTGCGCACAACCGTGCGCTGGCGCAGGAGCTGCGCGCCAAGGTGGCGCAGGCGGCGCTGGGCGGGAACGCGAAGTCGCGCGAACGCCACACGTTGCGCGGCAAGCTCTTGCCAAGAGAACGAGTTGAGCGCCTGCTCGATCCCGGCTCGCCTTTGCTTGAGATCGGGCAGCTCGCCGCCTGTGACATGTATGAGGGCGAGATTCCCGGTGCCGGGATCATCACCGCTATCGGCCGGGTCTCGGGCCGGATGTGCATGATCGTTGCCAACGATGCCACGGTCAAAGGTGGCACGTATTATCCGATGACGGTCAAGAAGCACCTGCGCGCGCAGGAAATTGCCGAGGCGAACCATCTGCCCTGCATCTATCTGGTCGATAGCGGCGGGGCCAACCTGCCGCACCAGAGCGAGGTCTTCCCCGACCGCGATCACTTCGGGCGAATTTTCTACAACCAGGCGCAGATGAGCGCCAAGGGCATCCCCCAGATCGCTTGCGTGATGGGCAGCTGCACCGCCGGCGGGGCCTATGTGCCCGCGATGAGTGACGAGTCTGTGATCGTGCGCGAACAGGGCACGATCTTTCTGGCCGGGCCGCCTTTGGTAAAAGCCGCGACCGGCGAGGAAATCAGTGCCGAGGATCTGGGCGGCGGCGATCTGCATGCGCGCAAGTCTGGCGTGGTCGATCATCTGGCCGAGAATGACGAGCACGCGCTGACGATCGTTCGCGATATCATCAGCCACCTTGGCCCGGTCCACCAGCACGGCCTTCCGCTGAAGGAACCCCGCGCGCCGAAGTACGATGCCGAAGAACTCTACGCCGTGGTCCCCGATGATGTCCGCGCACCTTATGATGTCCATGAAGTGATCGCCCGGCTGGTCGATGGCAGCGAGTTTCACGAATTCAAGGCGCTTTACGGCTCCACGCTGGTCTGCGGGTTCGCGCATATCTGGGGGATGCCGGTGGCGATCCTGGCCAACAACGGGGTGCTGTTTTCCGAAAGCGCGGTCAAAGGTGCGCACTTCATAGAGCTGGCCTGCCAGCGCAAAATCCCGCTGTTGTTCCTGCAGAACATCTCCGGCTTCATGGTCGGCGGCAAGTATGAGGCCGAAGGCATCGCCAAGCACGGCGCCAAGCTGGTCACCGCCGTCGCCACCGCATCTGTGCCCAAGCTGACCGTGCTGATCGGCGGTTCGTTCGGCGCGGGCAATTACGGCATGTGCGGGCGGGCCTATTCCCCGCGCTTCCTGTTCACCTGGCCCAATGCCCGGATTTCGGTGATGGGGGGGGAACAGGCGGCCTCTGTGCTGGCCACCGTCCACCGCGATGCGGAAAGCTGGACGCCGGAGCAGGCCGAAGCCTTCAAAGCCCCGATCCGTGCGACCTACGAAGCCGAAGGCAACCCCTACCACGCCACCGCGCGGCTGTGGGACGATGGGGTGATCGATCCGGCGCAGACCCGCGATGTGCTGGGGCTGGCGCTGGCGGCGGCGCTGGAGGCTCCGATACCGGAGCGGCCGGCGTTTGGGGTGTTCCGGATGTGAGAATCGCAAAATCCTTCATTCTTGCGGTTTTGCTCGCCTGCTCCGTCACGGCATATGCTGGAGTTGATCGGTATCGTTCGGCCCGATCAGCAATTTCAAAGTATTTCAACGCGAAGTCGGGAGGCGGCTGGACAGCTTACAACAACGCCGTTTGGAAGGAGCATCAAAACAAGCATTTCAGGTTTGATGATCCAGCCAGATATGACGCCTGGACATTCAATGATTTGCATGTCTGGTCGAATGGAAATCAATTTGCCGCATCGGTAAACACCACCGAGTTCCGCTATCACCCTGAGGGTGGAGGTGATCGGGACCGAGATATTTGTGTTCACCAAATGAATGGCGAAAGGCGTAGTGGGACTTGGAAGTTGACGACAATTCGACGCATTTCTTGCACACACCTCACAAAGTGACCGGGACAGCCGAATGATCCAATCCCTCCTCATCGCCAACCGCGGCGAAATCGCCTGCCGGATCATCCGCACGGCGCGCAGCATGGGCATTCGCACCGTCGCGGTCTATTCCGATGCCGATGCCAAGGCTCTGCATGTGCGCTCAGCGGACGAGGCGGTGCATATCGGCC
Organism: Novosphingobium sp.; assembly: GCF_040079535.1. Taxonomy (GTDB): domain Bacteria; phylum Pseudomonadota; class Alphaproteobacteria; order Sphingomonadales; family Sphingomonadaceae; genus Novosphingobium. The sequence continues at coordinate 29,388 of NZ_JBEBKB010000023.1, forward strand.
CCTCGCCTGCGCGCGAAAGCTATCTGGTGGGGGCGAAGATCATCGCCGCGGCCAAGGCCAGCGGCGCGGAGGCGGTGCATCCGGGTTACGGCTTCCTGTCCGAAAACGCCGAATTTGCGCAAGCCGTGATCGATGCGGGGCTGGTCTGGGTCGGGCCCAAGCCTGCCTCGATCACCGCAATGGGGCTAAAGGATGCGGCCAAGACGCTGATGCTGGCGGCTGGGGTGCCCTGCACGCCGGGCTATCTGGGTGAGAACCAGGATCCCGCACATCTGGCGCAGGAAGCGGCGAAAATCGGCTATCCGGTGCTGATCAAGGCGGTGGCCGGCGGCGGCGGCAAGGGGATGCGGCTGGTTGAAGCACCCGCCGATTTCGCCGACGCCCTGGCCTCATGCCAGCGCGAGGCCAGCGCCTCGTTCGGCAATGCGCATGTGCTGATCGAGAAATACGTGCTCTCCCCCCGCCACATCGAAGTGCAGGTGTTCGGCGATAGCCACGGCAATGTGGTCCACCTGTTCGAGCGCGATTGCAGCCTTCAGCGCCGCCACCAGAAAGTGATCGAGGAAGCCCCCGCCCCCGGCATGGACGAAGTCACCCGCGAGGCCGTCTGCGCCGCCGCCGTCCGCGCGGCCAAGGCAGTGGACTATGAAGGCGCGGGCACGATCGAATTTATTGCGGATGCCAGCGACGGCCTGCGCGCCGACCGGATCTGGTTCATGGAAATGAACACCCGCCTGCAGGTGGAACACCCGGTGACCGAGGAAATCACCGGGGTCGATCTGGTCGAATGGCAGCTGCGCGTTGCCAGCGGCGAGCCGCTGCCGCTCCGCCAAGAGGAGCTCAGCATCAACGGCTGGGCAATGGAAGCGCGACTTTATGCCGAGGATCCTGCGAAGGGGTTTTTGCCGAGTACGGGGCGCCTTAGTGAACTTTTGCTTGGAAGAAACCGCCACACAAGGCCCGTTCGCATTGAAACTGGCGTTAGCCAAGGCGATGAAGTCAGCCCTTATTACGACCCAATGATTGCGAAGCTGATCGTTCACCGCGAAACCCGAATCGCCGCTTTGGAAGCGCTTGAGGCGGTCACAAGCAACGTCACCGTCTGGCCCGTAAAATCCAATGCTGGATTCCTCACGAGGGTTTTTTCGCACTCGCTTTTTCGCAGCGGTAACGTTGACACCGGCCTAATTGGACGTGAACTCGACGCGCTGGCGGGCGATGGCGAGCCCACACAGCAAGTGTTGAACGCTGCTGCTGATTATGCGGCTTTTGTTTCGGCGTGGGATGGCAACGAGCAGGAATTCAACCATGCCAACAAACCGACATCTCCTTGGCAACTCGCCGACGGCTTCAGACCGAACCGAGAACCAGCGAAGACGGTTTGGCTTTCGATAGGAACAAGAACCTTCACTGCCGAACGCTCCGAAGAACCAGGTCCCTTCACCCGATACACCGTAAATGGCCTGGTGGTTTCGGATCGGGGTGAAACATTCGTTTTCGGTCGCCCGGTCTCGTCCACCGGCCACTCCGCCCACGATGGCGACATCCTCTCGCCCATGCCGGGCAAGATCATCGCGGTTGAGGTTAGCGAAGGTCAGGCGGTGACCAAGGGGCAAAAGCTGCTGACGCTGGAAGCGATGAAGATGGAACACACCCTGACCGCGCCGTTCGATGGCGTAGTGGCACAGCTTTCCGCCGTGCCCGGTGGGCAGGTGCAGGTCGAGGCTTTGCTGGCACGGATTGAGGCGGCGGAATAGCGCGGGGTCTCGCGGAGCGAGCTCCCCCTACCTCAAACTCCGTTTATCCTGAGCTTGTCGAAGGACTGCCTTTTTATTCTGGCGGCAGCGCGTGCGGCACGAAGGACCAGAACAGTCCTTCGACAAGCTCAGGATGGGCGGGCTTTTTGTTGGTCGGTCTGCGAGGTTACTTCGGATTGACCAGAAACACCACATAGCCCCGGAACAGCGGATCGCTTTTTAGCGCCGGTACCTCGCGCCATTCCCCGCCCTCAACCAGCGCCACCTTGTGCGGCACCGGCACGCGGGCGAGCTTGGCGAGGTAGGCCTCATAACCCGGAATCGTCTCGCGACCCTGATAGCTTTGCACCACCACTTCATCGACCACGCCGCGCAGCAGCCCCAAGGCGGCAGGATCAGCATTGGCGCTCCAGTCCATCAGGCCGGTGATTGAGAGCTTCTGTCCGGCGGGAAGTTTCGCTTTCAAGGCTTTGAGAAAGGCCGCATAATCACCAAGTCCCTTGGCTGAGCTATCGAAATCAATCTGAAGTCCCACGATCCGGCTGCCCCCGGCTTGCCACTTCGCCAGTTCGCGCAGCACCACCTGCATTACGCCTTCATCCCAATCGATCCGCTGGGTGCGGACCACTAGCCAAACCTCAGCCTTTGCCGCACGCGGTATGCCGCGCAGTGAAACAAAGTCGCCCTGCCGCCGCACTTCTCCGGCCAGCAGATACAGCACCTTCGCGCGCGCCAGCAGTGCCGGCGGCTTCACCCCGGCCCACAAAAAGAACGCGTCATAATCCGCCGGATCAACCCGCGCCGCTGCTGGGCCGCTACAGGCTGCAACCAAAGCCAGCAGGGCCTGGCCCGCGCGCCTCACCAGAAATAGCGCAACTTCTTGGCCCATTGGCTTGAGGGATAATCACGCTTCAGCTGATCGTACCAGGCCTTGCGCTGGCCCTGGGCCACATCCTTACCGCCGCAGGTATTGGTCTTTGCCGGGGCATAGCACATCACCGCGCGGTACAGCGCATAGGCCTTATCTGGCCCAGCTGCCCTGGGATCGGCGATCACGCTGGCGTAAATTGCACTGCGCGGGCTGGGCTTGCCGGGGAACAGGCCCGCCACCCCGCCCAGTTCATCAGGCTTGTTCAGGCCATCAAGCCCGCCCAAATCATCAAATCCATTGAGCCGCCAGAAATCCCCCAGGCACAGCCGCGCGCCAACCGCGTTTGGATTGGCCGCCAGCGTTCGTGCGGTCTGATCCAGCGCAGGGCAATTGTAGCCATCAGCCCACTTGCCCTTGGTGAACAGGCCTACCGGAATACCTTCCTGATCGGGCAGGAAATACATGTAGCCATCTGTATTGGCCCCCGGACGGACCAGTTTGCGATCTTCGGCAAAGGCCTTGTAATCGCCCCGGCTAAGCCCCTTCAACAACAGCACAAAAGCCGCCAGATCGCGCTCATACTGGCCGCGAGTGGAATCGCTGGCAGCGGTTCGCAGCATCGCCGGGCTGGCCGAATGGATGATCAGTTCGCGCCGGATCATGCTTTCCTGGATGGGCGAACCCTGGGCGAAAACGGCAGCCAGCTTGCCGCTGCGTTCCCAGCTCATCGCCAGGCCCAATTCGGCGGTGGGACGCTGCCACAAGCCCTTGGCCCCGCCCAACAGTTCAAGCCAGAAACCCTCTTCGTTGCGGTCTTTCAGCGCGGCCAGCGCTTGCCCACGCAGCACCTGGCGGCTGAAGGCAAGGTTTGAATAGCTGGGCTTTTTCGCGTCATCGGGCACTAACGACAGCACCCGGCGCGGGTTCTTGCCGATGTAAAGAGCATGGGTGGCCTCCAGGAACGAGAACAGCTCTGGCTGAGCAGCAAACACCGGCTTTTGCGCCTCAAGCTGCGCGGCGGTGAGGGTCGGCTCACGCCAGATATCGCCGCCTTCGTCCAGTTCGGTGCGCATCGCGTAAAGATCTTGCACCGCCAGCATGGTTGGCGCCTGCGGCTTTGCCCCTTCAGCCAGCGGGTTGAACAGCCATTTGTTGTCGATCTCAAAGGCCAGATCACCGCCGGCGGCATGGCCCAGATCGGCGGTTTCGATCAGGTATTCGTACTGCTTGGCGAGCCCGGCATAATCACCTGCAAGCCACAGCCCGCGCCGCACCAACCCTTGCGCAGAGGCGGAATAGCGCCCGGTTGGCCAGGCATTCAGATAGGCCCCGTTAGCGGCCAGACCGCGCTTCACCGCACTGAGATCAACCTTGGCAGCTTCGAAATCGCCATATTCGCCAATCGCAGCGGATTGCGATGCAGCATATTCGGTGCGGATCAGCATATAGGCGGCGGTTTCCCTGACCCACGGATCGCCCGCTTTGGCCAGTGCAGCAAAGCCATCGCGCGCGGCGGGAAAATCATCGGCATAGAAAGCATCGCTGGCCTGGGCATAGCGCAAAAATTCCTGCCCCGGCTTGCTGGCCATCACCGGCCACAACTTGATCCGGGCCGGCCTGGTTTCATCGCCGCCATTGCCGGCACAAACTACTTCGGCCGATGCCCGCGCTGCAGCTATTGCGTTTCGCTCTGCTAGAGGAAGCGCGCCATTGGCTTGCATTGCAGCGTCCAACCCGGCGCTGCCGCGCTCATAACTGCCGCAGCGCGTGCCCTCGTATTGGCTGGAGCTTGCGGCTTCGGTGGTCGGCCCATCACCATCCTTGGTGTTGCGGCCACCAAAATAGGCGGCACGCTGAACATAAGGATCCAGAAAGACAGAGCCATAGCCGGCCGTGCCATAGCTGGGCTTGGGATAGCGATCACCTAGCGGCAGTTTGTGCGGTTTATCTGCGATCAGGAAGTTCAGGTTGGTTCTGGTATCGTTGCCCGGTGCCAGAAATCCGCGGTCTTCACAGCCGCGTCCTCCGCCAAACAGCTTCCATCTGGGATAGCAGCTGCTGTCTGCGCAGGCAAAAGCAGCGGCCGAAGTGCCGATCAGGCCAAGTGCCATCAGTGCCTTGTAACCCATTACCTTCATTCCGGCCTCCATCCGCGTGTAAGGCTGCAATGAATCCCGCGTTTGGGCTTTGTGCGCAAGCAAAAAGGGGGCCGCCGCAGCAGCCCCCTTCGTGTGATTTTGCGCGTAAAACGCGGGCTAGATCAATCGTCGCCCTTAAGGAACGCCGGAACGTGATCAGGCGCCGGGCCATCATCACGGCCCCGGTCGGTTCTGGGGCCGCGATCGCCGCCACCATCGCGGCCACGGTCGGTTCTGGGACCACGATCGCCACCTTCACGGCGCGGGCCGCGATCACGGTCACCGCCGCGTCCGCCGCCACCGCCACCAGGGCGACGATCACCACGATCACCACGATCGCTGCGCGGTTCACGCGGTTCGCGCGGCGGACGGGTATCTTCCAGTTCAGCGCCGGTTTCCTGATCGACCACCCGCATCGACAGGCGAACCTTGCCGCGCGGATCGATCTCAAGCACCTTGACCTTTACGGCCATGCCTTCGGAAACCACGTCACCGGGGCGTTCGACCCGCTCGTTCTTCATTTCGGAAACGTGGACCAGACCGTCCTTGCCGCCCATGAAGTTCACGAACGCACCGAAATCAACAATCGTGACAACCTTGCCGTCATAGACCTTGCCGACTTCAGCTTCCTCGACAATGCCCAGGATCCAGTTCTTGGCAGCTTCGATCTGCGACAGGTCCGAAGACGAGATCTTGATCAGGCCTTCATCATCGATATCAACCTTGGCGCCGGTTTCGGCGACGATTTCACGGATCACCTTGCCGCCGGTGCCGATCACTTCACGGATCTTCGATTTGTCGATCTGCAAGGTTTCGATGCGCGGAGCGTGGGCCGAAAGCTCGGTCCGGGCAGAGCCCAGCGCCTTCTGCATTTCACCCAGGATATGCGCGCGGCCGGCCTTGGCCTGGTTCAGTGCAGCGGCAAAGATCTCGCGGGTGATCCCGGCGATCTTGATGTCCATCTGCATCGTGGTGATGCCTTCAGACGTGCCGGCAACCTTGAAATCCATATCGCCCAGGTGATCTTCATCACCCAGAATATCGGACAGAACCGAGAATTCATCGCCTTCAAGGATCAGGCCCATCGCGATGCCCGAAACCGGGCGCTTGATCGGCACACCGGCATCCATCATCGACAATGCGCCGCCGCAAACGGTGGCCATTGAGGATGAACCGTTGCTTTCGGTAATGTCCGAAACAACGCGGATCGTATAAGGGAATTCTTCCTTGCTGGGCAAAACCGCCTGCAGCGCGCGCCATGCCAGCTTGCCGTGGCCGGTATCGCGGCGCGAAGGCGCCCCGAAGCGGCCCACTTCGCCAACCGAATAGGGCGGGAAGTTATAGTGCAGCATGAAGTTCGAATACGACAGGCCTTCAAGGCCATCGATCATCTGTTCGCTGTCCTTGGTGCCCAAGGTGGTGGTGCAGATCGACTGCGTTTCACCGCGGGTGAACAATGCCGAACCGTGGGTGCGCGGCAGGAAACCAACCATGGCTTCGATGGCACGAACCTGATCGACCTTGCGGCCATCAATCCGGGTGCCGTCCTTGAGGATTGCACCGCGCACGATATCGCCTTCGACCTTCTTGACCGATTTCATCGCGGCCATCTGGGTCTGCGCATCTTCACCGGCGAATGCTTCCTTGGCCTTGGCGCGGGCAGTATTGAGCGCATTTGAGCGGGCCGATTTGTCAGACAGCTTGTAAGCTGCGGCAATGTCCTTGCCGATCAGTTTCTTGAGCTGATCCTTGATCGCGGTGTTGTCGGTTACGGCAACGTCCCAGGGATCCTTGGCAGCCTTTTCAGCCAGATCGATGATCAGATTGACCACCTTCTTGCATTCATCGTGTGCGAACAGAACGGCGCCCAGCATGATCTCTTCGTCAAGCTCGCGGGCCTGCGATTCGACCATCATCACGGCATTGCCGGTAGCGGCAACAACCAGATCGAGATCGCCAGCGGCGGCCACGTCCTGGCGCGGGTTGAGGGTATATTCGCCGTCAACATAACCAACGCGTGCAGCGCCGATCGGGCCCATGAACGGCACGCCTGAAATGGTCAGCGCGGCCGAAGCGGCAATCATCGCCAGCACATCGGGTTCGATCTCACCGTCATAGCTCATTACATGGCAAATGACGTTGATTTCGTTATAGAAACCTTCGGGGAACAGCGGGCGAACCGGACGATCGATCAGGCGCGAAACCAGCGTTTCCTTTTCGGTCGCGCCGCGTTCACGCTTGAAGAAGCCGCCCGGGATACGCCCGGCAGCGAAGAACTTTTCCTGATAGTGAACGGTCAGCGGGAAGAAATCCTGACCTTCCTTGACGCTCTTGGCGGCCGTGACGGCGCAGAGCACAACAGTTTCGCCATAAGTGGCAAGGACCGCGCCGTCTGCCTGACGGGCAATGCGGCCGGTTTCCAGAGTGAGGGTCTTTCCGCCCCACTCCATCGATACGGTTTTAACGTCGAACATTTCAATTCCTTCAGCCCGCAGGCCCTATTGCCCAAATTGCTATCGCGCGGGTTTGCTGCCGGGGTCTACCGTCCCGGTCCGGTGCGGGGCCTTGTCTGCCCCAAAGGCCCTTCACCGAAATGCGAAGGAAAACCTTGATATTTGGTCGGATCGGCAAAAACGGAACACAATTCCCAGTTTTCGCGCGATACTCCCGGATGCAAGAAGCGGCCCGCAAGGGGCCGCTCCGTTTTGGTTATTTCCGAAGACCAAGCTTGGCAATCAACGCGTTGTAACGATCAACGTCCTTGCGCTTCAGATAGGCCAGCAGCGTGCGACGCTTGTTGACCATGGTCAGCAGGCCCCGGCGCGAGTGGTTATCCTTGTGGTGGTCCTTGAAGTGGCCCTGCAGCGTGTTGATACGGCTGGTCAGGATCGCCACCTGGACTTCCGGCGAACCGGTATCACCCGATGCGCGCGCGTTATCCGCGATGATTTCAGCTTTCTTTTCGGCAGAAACCGACATGCTTTATACTCCGCGACATCATGAAAGGTTGAACCCCCGGACCACGCAAGCGTTGCCGCCTGAAAGCTGAACGAGAGCGCGAGGAACCAGTCCTTCGCGCGCCAGGTACAGCCCATCGCCCTGGGGCAACCCGGTTAGAACGCGGCCCTGCTGGACCGCCCTTGCCTGTTCCGGGTTGAGAGGTAGAGCCGGGATGTCGTCCAGCCCTGCCTCAAACGGCAAGAGTATCTGCTCAAGCGCCGCGCCCTTACCCAGTTCGTTCAATTTGTCCAGCGAAATCGCCTGCGAAAGGGTGAACGGTCCGGCCTTGGTCCGGCGCAGCATGGTTACATGGCCGACCGTGCCAAGCGCGAGCGCGATATCGCGGGCGAGGCTGCGGATGTAGGTGCCTTTGGAGACGTGGGCTTCGAATGTCACGTGGTCGCAAACCCCACCCTCGTCATTCCCGCGCAGGCGGGGACCTAGGGCGGTGTTGGGCGACTCTGGGTC
>NZ_JBEBKB010000024.1:0-37545 GCF_040079535.1 Novosphingobium sp.
GGCCCTGGGCGCCTGGATTGGTGCTGGGCCGCGAACCGGGGATGCTGAAATCGGGCCGGGCCTGCGCGATCAGCGCAGCCGGAGCGAGCGCCAGCAGCAGTGCCAAGGCACCGGCGGCTTGCATTATCCCCCCAGACTTGTTCATTTTCTTGTCCGATAGCTGCGCGAATGCGGGTCGATAGTCCCACTTGGCTTTAATAGGAAGTGAACCTTCGCGTTCCAACCGCTGACTTGTGCATTTGTCGCGATCGGGGCATGGCGCGTTGCATGGCAGACACACTTCATCTGGGACAGCAGAGCGCGCTTCCCGCCTCGCCGGATAAGGCCGTGCTCGATTACGTGCCCAACCCGCGCCCAACTGCACTCTATCTTGCCCGATTTGCCGTGCCCGAATTTACCTCGCTGTGCCCCGTAACCGGCCAGCCCGATTTTGCGCATCTGGTGATTGATTATGCGCCGGGCAAAACGATCGTGGAATCCAAAAGCCTCAAGCTGTTCCTGGGCTCGTTTCGCAATCATGCCGGGTTTCACGAGGATATGACCGTGGGGATCGGCCAGCGCCTGGTGGATGAGATGCAGCCCCGCTGGCTGCGGATCGGCGGCTACTGGTACCCGCGCGGCGGGATGCCGATCGATGTGTTCTGGCAAAGCGGGCCCGCGCCAGACGGGCTGTGGGTGCCCGATCAGGGTGTGGCCAGCTATCGTGGGCGGGGTTAGTTAGGTGTTGGCACTAAAGCCGTAGCCGCGCGATCAGCGCATCGACATCGGCTGCATCGTGATAGACTGCAAAGCCGATCCGCAGCACATCGCCGCGCAGGTCAGCCACCACTCCGGCCCTGGTCAAGGCATCGTAAATCGCGGGGGCGGTTTCACCCTGCAACGCCAGAAAGCGGGCATCGGCGCCGCTGATGCATTGCAGGCCGGGCAGCGGATTGGCGGCCAGAAATCGGGCCTTAAGGCCGTTACAATGGGTTGAAATCGCGGCAGTGGTAAGGCCTTCATCGGCCAGCATCCGCCGGACCGCATTGAACCGGAAAAGCCCCGTGGCATCGAATGTGCTGCCCAGAAACCGGCGTCCATCGGGGGCAAAGCCAATCCCGCCTTGCTGCGCAGCCAGATCATCAAAGGCCGCGTACCAGCCGGTTATTTCGGGGCGCGGACCAAAGCCGGGCGGGGCATGCATAAAGCAAACACCTTCGCCGGCCATCGCGTATTTGTAGCCGCCGGCAAGATAGAAAACCCGGCTCGCCACCGCTGAAAGATCAGTCGGAATGGCCATGAAGCCATGATAACCATCGATCACCACCCACGGGCCATCGGGCCGGGCAAGTGCGGCCAGACGATCGATCGCGTCCAGCGCGCGGCCGGAATTGAACTGGACCTGGCTGGTGAAGATCAGATCAAACCCGCCGACTTCAGCCGTTTCAACCAGCCGGTCGAGCGGCACCGTGACCAGATCAATTCGCCCTGCTTCGGCCCAGCGCAATGATTGGCGGCGGAACGAATGAAACTCTCCATCGCTGGCCAGCACGCGGGGGCGCTGAACCGGCAGTGCGGAAAAAATCCGCACCACAAAATCGTGGGTGTTGGGCGAAAAGGCGATCGTTGCCGGATCGGGCAGCACCAGTTCGCGGGCGATGTGGCGCTGCGCTTCGGGAACGACCTCGGCAAAAATCCGTTCCCACTTGTGATCGGCTAGCACCGCTGCGTCTTCCCAAGCCTGCATCTGCCCGGCAAAGCTGGCATCAGGCCACAGATGATGGCTGTGCGCGGCAAAGTGCAGCCGGCCCGGTGCGGCCCCCAGCGCGCGGCTGAACAGGCGCTTGAAGCTCACAGTGTGGTCCTCAGGCTCCACAGTTCAGGGAACGCCCGCTTGCCCAGTGTCGATTGCAGATAGGCCACTCCGGCCGTACCGCCGGTGCCCATTTTGGCGCCGATCACACGCTCTACGGTCAGCACGTGCTTGTGCCGCCAGACCGCCATGGCATCATCGATATCGATCAGCTTTTCAGCCAGCTGATACAGTTCCCAATAGCGTTCGGGCTGTTGATATACGATCAGGAAAGCGGCCTCTACGCCGTCGTCTGCCTTATAAGGCAGGGTCACGTCGCGGGTTAGCACTGCATTGGGAATCGGAAGGCCGGCGCGAGCGGCGGCGCGGATCGCTTCATCCCACATGCTGGGTGCGCCAAGCGCGGCTTCCATCGCCGAACGGGCCTGGGGGCGATCATCCTGATAGGCCAGAAAGCGCGGATCCTTCAGCCCCAGCATATATTCGATCGTGCGGAACTGGTCAGACTGGAACCCGCTGGATGGGCCTAGCACATCGCGGAACCGGGTATAGTCGCTTGGGGTCATTGTGCTGAGCACGTCCCAGCTGAGCGTCAGCACCGCCTGGATCCGGCTGACCCGCGCCAGCGCCTTGTAGGCATGGATCAGCTGATCGGCCTGAACCTGCGAAACGGCCAGCTTCAGCTCGCGGATCGCCTGTTTCAGCCACAGCTCCTTCGATTGATGGATCACGATGAACAGCATCTCATCATCGCAATCGGAACGCGGCTGCTGGCAAGCAAGCAGCGCGTCCAGATCAAGGTAGCGGGCGTAGGTCATGGGCGCGGAATCAGTCATCCCGCGACCATGGCAAAACTGGTTTCATTTGCAAGTAAATGCAGGACTGGGGTTTGTTTCAGTTAGTCTGAAACCGCACAACACCGGCCCACTCCCCCTCCCGGCCACCCATAGGTTGCCCAAAAATTGGGTGGCCGGGAGGGGGAGTGGGCCGGTGTTGCGTCCACGTAAGTGGAACAGACTTTAAAACGCAGCCTTGGCTTCGCTCTCACCCAGCATCGATTGGCGCACCAGCGGGATTGGCGGGCCACCATAGCTCAGGAACGTGTCGTGAAAGTCCTTCCACGCGGCCCGATCACCGCGGCTGGCAGTCCAATCGGTGCGCAGCTTGCGGATCATCAGCTTGCCAAGTGTATAGTTGAGGTAGGCCGGATCATAGGTGCCGCGCGCTGCCTGCTGTTCGGCGGTGCCTTCATCCTGGAAACATTCGGCCATGAACAATTGCTTGGATTGTTCCTGCGTCATCTTTCCGGTGTGCAGGCCAATCGCTGAAAGGTAGCGACAATTGCGCAGCAGTGCGTTGGAAAGCTGGCCGATGTGTGTCTCTGGATCGCCTGCGCCGTATCCGGCCTCCCACATCATTTCCTCGCTATAATGCGCCCAGCCTTCGGCAAAGGCATAGCCAACGAACAACCGCCCGAACATCGACGGGCTGCGATTGGCGTGAACGAATTGCAGGAAGTGGCCCGGCATCACTTCGTGAACACTGGTGAACAGCAGGTCCTTCTTGCCCGGAATATAGGCCCGCTGCTTTTCCGCTGGCCACGAAGGATCGGGCGCGGCGATATAGTAGATAGACGGGATACCCTTTTCGAACGGCCCTGGCGGATCGATATAGGCCCCGTTCTGCGCGTTGTAGGGCGGGCTTTGGCGGACCAGCGCCTGTTCCGTGCCTGGTATCGAAACGATGTTCTGGGCTTTGACGAAAGCGGTCAGTTCAGGGATCTGGCGGGTTGCCTCGGCCACGGCGCCGCCTTCGGGAAGGTTGGCGTTAAGCTTCACCATGCAGTACTGAACGCTTTTGCCGGGGGCGAACTTGTCGCACTCTTGCTTGAGCGCCGCCTGATTGCGGGCCATATCGGCGCGCCCGGCTCTTTCCAGTTCAGCCAGCGGTACGTCCACGGCTTCGCTTGCGCTCAGCATCCGGGCGAATTTGGCTTCGCCCAGCATGAAGTCCTGGGTCGCGTCTTTCTCTTGCCCCCCCAGCCACGCAGTCAGCCCCGCCATCGCGGCAGACGCTTTGCTGGCAGCATCGGCAAGCTGCTTTTGCAGATCTGGGTCTTTGACATCGGCGAAAGCCTTGATCATGTCGCCGCCATAAAATTCGGCATAGCCACCAAACGCGCTTGATCCGAATTTGATGAAGCTGGCGGGAAGCGGGCCCTTGAGATTGGCCTGAGCCTGCTGCGCGGCACCTGGAACACCTTGCAGAAACGCGATCAGGGCTTTGAGCCGGGTTGGCCGATCGGCATATTCGCGGGCAAGATAGACATTGGGATCGAAGTTGCCGACATACCAGGCCGGGTTCTTGTGCGGCTGGTCCGCTTCCTCCAGCCAGAACAGCTGCCCTTCGGCGGCTTTGACCATGTAATCGCGCGTAAAACGGTCCTTGTCCGACAGGCCTTCATAGGCCTTGGCCGAAGCAATCACCCCGCGCAGAAAATCGCCGCGCGCTTTCAGCCCGGCGTCAGACCAATCGGCCCATTTGCCATCAAACTGATGCGCGCCCTGATAAACCGCAAAATAGGGATCATGCTTCAGCCAGCCATCAATGGTGCTTTGGGTGAAAGCGGAAAATTCCAGCTTGGGCGTGGCCGGTTTGCATCCGGCAATCGCGGTTGCAGCTAGCAGTGCCAGCATGGCGGGGCGGAATTTCATCGGTGCTCTCCCAATCGGTGTCCCAGCAGAACAGTCTGGGCCTGTGTCCCCAGAGCGGCAATCCAAATCCGACAAACAGCCTTATCTGGCCCACATAGAGCGGCGTGCGGTATATCTGACCCACCGTGACGGAGCCGATTTTGGTTCGTGGGGAGGCGCGAGGAGTGAGCGATGCCGTAGCATCGTGATCGACAAGCAACGCTCCCACGGGCCAAAATCGGCCCGCCCTTCGGACTGCTCCTCCCCACGGAACTTCCCAGAGCAATCACGGTGGATCAGATATACCGCACGCCGCTCTTGCGTCAGCGCGTTCCAAGACCGCGCGCGATGATCCCGCGCAGGATCTCGCGCGTGCCCCCGCGCAAAGACCAGCTGGGGGCATTGTGGACGATATTGGCCAGCACCCCGGCATAGGCTTTTTGGCTGCGCGGATCGGCTTCGGCATCGATCAGCGTACGGGCCACATCGGGCAGCACCTGTTCCCACACTGCGCCAACATCCTTGACGATCGCGGCCTGCAATCCGGCGTCCTGCTTGTTTTGCAGCATTCCTGCAACAGAGCGTGACAGCCGCCGCAGCACCGCAAGCTGTCCGGTCAATCGGCCCAGCGTGATCAGCGCGGCATCGCTATCCTTGCCCTGCAACATCGCGATCAATTGATACATCAGCTCGATTGAGGAGAGGAACCGTTCCGGGCCCGATCGTTCAAAAGCCAGCTCGCTCATCACCTGGTTCCAGCCATCGCCTTCCTGGCCCAGCAGGTTGCCCGCCGGAACGGCGGCATCCTCAAAATGCATTTCGTTGAAGTGATGCTGCCCAGCCAGATCGATGATCGGCTTGATCGTCAGGCCGGGGGTATTTTTCAGATCGATCAGCAGCTGACTGGTTCCGGCGTGGCGGTCTGCGGGGGTGCCGCTGGTCCGGCAGAACAGGATCACATAGTCCGCCTCGTGGGCAAAGCTGGTCCAGACTTTGGTGCCGGTGACGCGATAAAGATCGCCATCACGCACCGCCTTGGTCCGGGTGGCGGCAAGGTCTGATCCGGAATCGGGTTCGCTCATTCCGATCCCGAAGGCCAGTTCGCCTTTGGCGATCCGCGGCAGGATCGTTTCTTTTTGAGCATCGGTGCCGAACTTGATGATCGAGGGCCCGCTTTGCCGATCGGCGATCCAGTGCGCCCCCACCGGGGCGCCAAAGGCAAGCGATTCCTCAACTATTACCGCACGCTCGAATGCGCTGCGTTCATGTCCGCCATACTGCTTGGGCCAGGTCATGCCAAGGTATCCGGCCTGGCCCATCGCGAGTGAAAATTCACGGCTGAAGCCGTACCAGTTATCGCTGCGCTGGCGCGGGGTGCGGTGGCCCAATTGCTGGTCCAGGAACGCGCGGAACTCTGATCGCAGCGCGATTACGGCGTCGGTATCGACGGGCGGGGCGGGGAAAGGAATAGCGCTCATAATTGTGTCACCATCGGCCAGTAGCCGGCCTCTCCTGCATCAAGCGCGGCCTGGCCCAGCAGCTTTGCCCATGAAACCTGCCCGCCAAATTCGTCGCGCCAGGTCCACAGACTGGTGGTGTAAAGGTGCAGGCGGTGTTCGCGGGTAAATCCGATTGCGCCGTGCATCTGGGTTGCAATGGCTGCCCCGTTTCCGGCTGCTTCGCGCGCGCGCAACGATCCTGCAGCCACCCCGCGCAGATCGCCGCGCGCCAGTGCTTCGCCGGCCAGATCGGCGGCGGCGGTGGCGCAGGCCAGCTCGCCGGCCAGCTTGGCCAATTCGTGCTGGACCACCTGAAACTTCTGCAATGCCTTGCCGAATTGCACCCGGGTGCTGGTATGATCCAGCGTAAGATCAAGGCAGGCTTCAAGCGCGCCAGCGATCTGGAAAGCACGAACGGTCGCGCCTGCGGCCAACGGGCAATAGGGCAGGGCAGCGCTCGCATCGACCGTCCAGTCGATCATCAGCGAAGGACGCGGATGGAAATTGAGCGCGGTGCCAGGTTCGGCCAGCGCCCAGCCAGAGCGCGGAATGCGGTAAAGCGTTTCGCCGACGGCAAGCGCCAGGCAATCAAGATTTTCGCCCCAGGATACGCGTTCGGCCCTGCCAAAAAGCCGGACGCCATCCACATTGATATCATCGCCGCGGGCCAGACCAGCCGGCCCCTCGGCCAGCGGCAGACCGGCGTTGGCAAGCAGCTGGTTTGCGGCCATGGTCTCGGCCACGGGCAGCGGCATCGCATGCCGGCCCAGCAGGCGCAGCGCCTCGCCCGCTTCGGCAAAGCTCAACCCAAACCCGCCTTGCACTTCGGTTAGCAAGGCCAACGGCAGCCCCATTTCTTCAACCTCTGACCACAGCTGCGGCAACCATTCGCCGCTGCGGGCTTGGGCCTGAGCGGTATCGTCAAGGTTCCGGTCCAGCAGACGTTCGATCATTTCGGCAAGCATGGTGGCGCGCGCATCCTTGTTCTGGTCTGGTGCCGGCTAGAGGATTCGAACCCCTGGCCCCCTGATTACAAATCAGGTGCTCTACCAACTGAGCTAAGCCGGCCCATTTTCAAACCTGACCCTTGGTGTCGGTTTGCCTTTGCGTCAGAGCGCGGGAAAGGTCCAGCCCCTAACGCCAGCGCAACCGTTCGGGATTGAATTGATTGATCCGCGTAACCCCCATCAGCTTCATCGCGCGCTCAATCTCTTCCTTCAGGATCATCAGCGCTCGTTCTACCCCGTCCTGCCCGGCAGCGGCCAGCGCATACAGATAGAGCCGCCCGCCCGATGCCGCAGAGGCCCCGGCGCAGAGGCTCTTGAGCACATGGGTGCCGCGCCGCACCCCGCCATCGCAGATGATCTCGATCCGGCCGTCCACCGCAGCGACAATCTCGGGCAACTGATCGAACGGCGCGCGGCTGCCATCAAGCTGGCGGCCGCCGTGATTCGAGATCATTATCGCATCGATCCCCATATCGGCCGCGCGCACGGCATCGGCGGCGCTCATCACGCCTTTCAGCGCGAACTTGCCGCCCCAATCGGCGCGGATCTGCTCAACCATTTTCCAGTCCATCGACTGGTCAAGCATTTCGGAGAAATACTTCTGGATCGAAACCGATTGGGCGGTGCCTTCACGCACATGGGTATCAAGATTGGGCAGCGAAAACCTCTCACGCAAGAGATAGTCCAGCGCCCAGCGTGGCTTCAGCGCATAGGACAGCGCCGATCTGGCAGTGAATTTGGGCGGCGAAGAGAATCCTGAGCGCAGACAGCGTTCGCGCTTGCCGCCAACAATAGTGTCCACTGTCAACACGATCGCATCGAACTTGGCCGCCTTGCAGCGTTCAATCATGCTGGCATTGAGCGCCTTGTCCTTGTGAACATAGAGCTGAAACATCTTGGGTCCGCTGGTCAGCGCCGCGATCTCCTCAATGCTGACCGTGGCCAGGCTTGAAATCCCGCACCACAGGCCAAATTTGTCTGCGGCGCGCGCCACTGCGCGTTCGCCTTGCCAGTGAAACACGCGCTGCAAGGCGGTGGGGGACAGCACCAGCGGCAGCGCGCTTTGCCGGCCCAGGATCGTGCAACTGGTATCAATCGTTTCAACCCCGGCGAGCACATCGGGCACCAGATCGGCGCGATCATAGGCCTGGGTGTTGCGGACCTTGGTCAGTTCATCGTCAGCCGCGCCGTCGATATAGTCAAACACCGGCCAGGGCAGACGCTGCTTTGCCAGCCGCCGGAAATCATCGATATTGTGGCAATCGGTAAGGCGCATCAGCGCCGGAGATCGGAAAAAGTATCGCAGCTATCTTCGTTGCCGGTTTCCATGCCCCGGCGCAGCCACTGTGTGCGCTGTTCGCTGGTGCCGTGGGTAAATGCCTCGGGCGATGCGCGGCGGCCGGCATTCTGCATCAGCGTATCATCGCCGATCGCATGCGCTGCGTTCAATCCGCTTTCCATGTCGCCTGGTTCCAGCCGGTCCTTGTTCTTCGCGGCCCAGACCCCGGCATAGCAATCGGCCTGCAATTCCAACCGCACCGAAAGTTCGTTGGCGCGGCGCGGATTTTGGGCCTGAAGGCTGCGGACCTGATCCGACATGCCCAGCAGTTTCTGGAGATGATGGCCATATTCGTGCGCGATCACGTAATCGCGCGCAAACGGGCCGCTGGCGCCCAATTCGCGGTCCATCTGGCTGAAGAAATCGGTATCGAGGTAGATCCCGCCATCTTCCGGGCAGTAGAACGGCCCCATCGCGCTTTGCGCTGCGCCGCAGCCTGAATTACCGTTCTGCGAATAGAACACCAGTTTTGGATCGATGAAGCGAATGTTGGCGGCCGCAAACAGCGGCTGCCAGGTTTTGTTGAGCGAGGTAAGCGCATCGCAGCTTTGCTTGCTGCCGGCATCGATCCGGCAACTGGTCGTCTCATCGGTGCCGCCAACCACACCAGATTGTTCTTGCGGTTGGGCCTGTTCAAGCCCGCCGATCAACTGCCCCGGATCAACCCCCAGCACCATCGATGCGATCATCACGATCACCAATGTGCCGCAGCCCATTTGTCCACCGCGGCCCATCGGAAATCCCCGGCCGCCGCTGCCGCGCTGATCTTCAACCTTGATGGCATCGGGATCGAAATCGTCCAGGCGCATGAATTGGCTCCCCAATGGCTGGACAGATTGTCTGCCCACCGTATGGCGGCCAGCTATAGCGCATTTGCGCAACGGGTGGAGTCGATTATGTTTCTTCAGGGCAAACGCGCACTGGTAACCGGTTCAACTTCGGGAATCGGGCTGGCCGTGGCCCGCGCGTTGCGCGCCGAAGGGGCTGAGGTTGTGCTTTCGGGCTTTGGCGAGGCTGCGGTGATCGCCGGGCTGCGCGAAGAACTGGGCGCGGTTCATATTCCCGCCGATCTATCGCGGCGCGAAGGGGTGGAAGCGCTGATGGCCGGGGCCGGTGCAATCGACATACTGGTCAACAATGCCGGGGTTCAGCATGTGGCTCCGGTGGAAGAGTTTCCGGTTGAAAAGTGGGATATGATCCTCTCGCTCAATCTGACCGCCGCGTTCGATGCCTGCCGCCTGGCGATCCCGCATATGAAGGCGGCGGGCTGGGGCCGGATCATCAACACCGCTAGTGCCCACGCGCTAACTGCATCGCCATACAAATCGGCCTATGTTGCGGCCAAGCACGGGCTTTCAGGCCTGACCAAGACCCTGGCGCTGGAACTGGCGACGCACAACATAACGGCCAATTGCATCTGCCCCGGCTATGTCTGGACCCCGCTGGTCGAAGGCCAGATTCCCGATACCATGGCGGCGCGCGGGCTTACCCGCGATCAGGTTATCAATGATGTGATGTTGGTGCGGCAGCCCACCCGCAAGTTCGTTCAGCCTTCGGACATCGGCGAAATGGCTGTGTTCCTGTGCCGTGACGCTGCAGCCAATATCACCGGAACCAACATCAGCATGGATGGCGGCTGGACCGCCGAATAGCGCGTGCAGCGTGGCCAACTTGCCACGTCAGATGGTTGAACCACCGTTTACCGCGTTCGCTGCTTGCAGGCGCGCGTGTTTTGGTGTGTGTCCGCCGGGATGAAGTGTCTTGCATCAGCGATGAAACGATTGGCGGTGCTGCTGGTTGCGGCCGCGCTGTTGCTTGATCCGCTGGCGGCTGCATCGCGCCAGGAACGGGCCGCAGCCGAGCTTAGATTGCAGCTGATGGCCCATATCACCGAACTGGCCAGCGATGCCTATGGTGGGCGCGAACCGGGGACCGACGGCGAAACCAAGACGCTGCGCTATATCGGCAAACAGTTTTTCGACATGGGGCTGGTTTCGGGCACCAACGATCCGGGACACCCCTGGTTTACCCCCGTTACCCTGCTGGGGCGCGAGCCGGCGACCAGCCGGGCGGTGTTCGCCCGCAAGGGCCGGCGGGTTTTCGTGTTGCAGCAGGACGTCCAGGTTTACACCTCGGGCAAGCGCGCGCTGGTTGAAAATGCGCCGATCGTATTTGTCGGAACCGGCAAGATCGTTCCCTCGCGGGCCGATCTGGCAGGGCGGGTGGCATTGCTGCTGGATAACGGGATTGAGAATTCGGACCGTCAGAACGCACTGATCCAGGCCGGGGCGGCGGGTGTCCTGACTGTGCTTGATGGAACGCGAACGCTTGAAAACGTCACCGCCCGGCGCCAGCGTCAGGGCTATGCGCTGGCCAATGAGGAACTGGGCGGCGATATCGACGGGTTCATTGCCGCCAAGGCGCTGGATGGGGTACTGGCCGGGAACAAGCTCTCGGTAAAAAGCCTCCAGACGAGCGCCGCTGCCCCCAATTTTGTGTTCATGCCGATTGATCTGGTGATCTCGCTTGAAGCCACCACCCGCGAAACCAAAATCCGCAGCCATAACTTCATCGGCAAATTGCCGGGCAAACGCCCTTCGCAAGGCGCGGTACTGCTGGTGGCGCATTGGGACCATTTTGGCACTTGTGCGCAGCCACCGGCCGAACACCTGATCTGCAACGGCGCGATAGACAATGCCAGCGGGCTGGCGGTGATGATCGAAGTGGCACGGCGCCTGGCCAAAGGGCCGCAGATGGACCGCGATGTCTATTTTCTGGCGACCACGGCGGAAGAATTGGGCTTGCTGGGGGCCCGGGCATTTGCCGAAAACCCGCCGATCCCGCTGAGCCAATTTGTGGCCGCGTTCAATATAGACAGCGTGGCACTGGCACCGGCTGGTCAACCCTTTGCAATTGTCGGACGGGGGATGACACCGCTTGATGCGCAGATCGCGCTAGTCGCCAAGCAGCAGAAAAAGAAGCTGGTCCAGGATGATCGCGCCAATGCCTTTGCCCGCCGCCAGGACGGCTGGGAGCTGTTGCAACACGATGTCCCGGCGGTAATGGTATCAAGCTCGTGGGGGGATTTTGCCCGGGTAGAGGCCTTTATGGACAGCGATTATCACCGCCCCAGCGATATCGTGAAGCCCGATCTTGAACTGGGCGGGGCGGCCGATGACGTTGAATTTCTGACCGCGCTGGTGCGCTGGTTTGCCGATCCCAAGAAGGTGCCATACCGGCCCAAAATTTAGCCAATCCTGTAAGGCCTAGCCCTTTTGCCACAGTGCGGTTACATGGGCCGCCACGAATCGCACCCCAACCCAGAGGCACTGTGGCAACTATCGAAATCCCGCTTGGTCTGACTTTTGACGATGTTTTGCTGCGTCCGGCCGAATCCGAAGTGCTGCCTTCAATGGCAGACACCCGCACCCATCTGACGCGCGACATCGCGCTCAACATCCCGGTCATCTCATCGGCGATGGATACCGTGACCGAAGCTGACATGGCGATTGTCATGGCGCAATTGGGCGGCATCGGGGTGCTCCACCGCAATCTGACGGTTGAGGAACAGTGCGCTGCGGTGCGCGCGGTCAAGCGGTTTGAAAGCGGGATGGTGATCAATCCGATCACTATTTCACCCGAAGCGACGCTGGGCGAAGCCCGCGCGCTGATGGAAGCCAATCGGATTTCCGGAATTCCGGTGGTTGAGGCCGGCGGCAAGCTGGTTGGCATCCTGACCAACCGTGACGTTCGATTTGCCGCCAATCCCGCGCAGCCGGTGCGCGAACTGATGACCCACGAAAACCTTGCCACGGTCCGCACCGGGGTGAGCGAGGATGAGGCGCGGCGTTTGCTGCATGCCCGCCGGATCGAAAAGCTGCTGGTGGTTGACGATCAATTCCACTGCACCGGGCTGATTACAGTCAAGGATATCGAAAAAGCGGTCAATTATCCCGATGCGACCAAGGACGCTGCCGGGCGACTGCGCGTTGCCGCTGCCACCACTGTGGGTGATAAGGGCTTTGAACGCACCGAAGCGCTGCTGGCAGCCGAATGCGATGTGGTGATTATCGATACTGCGCATGGCCACAACAAGGACGTTGCCCGCGCAGTTGAACGGGTCAAGAAACTATCCAATTCGGCGCAAGTGATCGCCGGAAATGTTGCCACCTATGAAGCGACCCGCGCGCTAATCGATGCCGGGGCGGATGCCGTGAAAGTGGGGATCGGGCCTGGCTCTATCTGCACCACCCGCGTGGTTGCCGGCGTTGGCGTGCCGCAGCTGACCGCGATCATGGATGCGGCACGCGCGGCCAAGGATAGCGGCGTGCCGATCATCGCCGATGGGGGTCTGCGCACATCAGGCGATGCAGCCAAGGCGCTGGCCGGCGGGGCTTCGACGATCATGGTTGGATCGATGCTGGCCGGAACCGAAGAGGCGCCGGGCGAGACGTTCCTGTATCAGGGCCGCGTCTATAAAAGCTATCGCGGCATGGGCTCGGTCGGCGCAATGGGCCGGGGCAGTGCAGACCGCTATTTCCAGGGCGATATCAAGGACCAGATGAAGCTGGTGCCCGAAGGGATCGAAGGCCAGGTGCCGTACAAAGGCCCGGCCAAGGACGTGGTTCACCAACTGGTCGGCGGGATCAAGGCAGCGATGGGATATACCGGCAGCGCCACGATCGAACAGCTTCAGGAGCGCGGCCAATTTGTGCGGATTACGGGTGCGGGCCTTAAGGAAAGCCACGTCCATGACGTGACGATCACCCGCGAGGCCCCGAACTACAAGTTGTGACGCCTGCTGCGCGCGTTCAATCGGCAATCGAGATCCTCGATCTGGTTATCACGGCTGCCACCAGCGGCGGGGCCAGTGCAGACAAGATCGTTGCCGATTGGTTTCGCAGCCACCGTTTTGCCGGCAGCAAGGATCGCCGCGCGGTGCGCGAGCTGGTATTTGCCGCAATCCGCAGCTGCGGGCCGATCCCGGCCAGCGGCAGGGCGGCGATGCTGCGATTGGCTCAGGCCGATCCAGCGCTACCCGCGCTGTTCGATGGATCGCACCACGGGCCGCAGCCGATTGGGCTGGATGAGCCGATCGGGCTGGGCGGAACTGCGCCGCAGTGGCTTGAAGCCCGGCTGATCGAAAGCGCGATTGATCCGGCAGACTGGCCCGCGATGCTGGAACGTGCGCCGCTCGACATTCGGCTCAACCCTTTGCGCGGAAGTGCCGAACTGCCACAATCTGGCGAACCGCTGCATAGCCCGCTGGGCCTGCGCTATCCCCCCGGAACACCGGTGGAGCAATGGGATGCGTTCAAGGCCGGGCAGATCGAGGTGCAGGATGCCGGATCGCAGCTGGCCGGGCATGCGGTGGCAGCTTTGCCCGGCGAAACGGTGGTTGATCTGTGCGCTGGGGCAGGAGGAAAGTCGCTGGCACTGGCCGCAGCGATGGACAACCGTGGGCGCCTGATCGCCTGCGATATTGATCGGGCCCGGCTATCAAGGCTGGCCCCGCGCGCTGACCGCGCCGGGGTGATAATTATCGAACAGCGACTGCTCAATCCCGGGCGTGAAAGCGAAGCACTGGCCGATCTGGCCGGGCAGGCCGATGCGGTATTGGTTGATGCGCCGTGTTCGGGCACCGGCACCTGGCGGCGCAATCCTGAAGCGCGCTGGCGGTTGAATAGCAAGGAACTGGAGCGGCTGACCGCGATCCAGGCGCGGCTGCTTGATCTGGCGGCAGCGCTGGTCAAGCCCGGCGGGCGGCTGAATTATGTTACTTGCTCGGTGCTGGATGATGAAGGCGCCAACCAGGCCCGGCAGTTCCTGGCAAGGCATCCTGATTGGCGCGCGGTGCCGCTTGATCTGCCGGCCGGGACCCCCCGTGAGCCTGGCCTGCGCCTGTCACCAGCGCACGATGCAACCGACGGATTTTTCATCGCACGTTTTGTTTCGCCGTGATAACAGATCGGCAAATGGTATCGCTCAAGGAGCAGATAATGCGTTATACTCCCGCTGCGCTTGCGCTTGCGCTGCTTGTCGCTGTTTCGGCCAGTACCAGTTATTCGGCACCGCCAATGCCGCTTGATCCGCGGGCTGCAACGCTCGTTCAGGCTGGACGAACGGCCATGGCCGCAGGCAATGTCGATGATGCAATCAGCGATTTTGAGGCCGCGCTGGCGATCCAGCCCGGCCATGTCGCGATCTTGCTCAATCTGGCCGATGCCACGCGCCAGCAGGGAATGCTGGGCAAGGCCCTGCATTACTACCGGGTCGCGCTGGCGATTGACCCCAATAACCAGTATGCCTTGGCCGGTGAAGGCGCGGCGCTGGTTGAAAAAGGCGCGGTTGAAAAAGCCCGGCGCAATTATGATCGGCTGGTCCAGCTGTGCGGGAATGACAAGTGTGCCCCGGCCAAACAGCTTGCTGCCGCCATTGCAAAAGGTCCGCCGCCACCGGTTGTGACCGCCGCGCAGGTAGAGCCAAAAGCCGAGGTTTCCTCTGCCCAGGTTGAAGCGAAGCCCGTCGTTACGCCGAACTAGGATCGCAACCGCCCGGACTTGATCCGGGTCGGCGGTTCAAATCAGATCCCTGAACTCATCCAGCACTGCGCGGTAAACGCGCTTTTTGAACGGCACGATCAGATCGGGCAGCTCGTCGGGGTTCGACCATTGCCAGTGGCTGAATTCGGGCGGATCGTGCCGGGCCAGATGAATATCGGCATCCTCGCCAGAAAAGCGCGCCAGAAACCAGTGCTGGCGTTGCCCGCGATAGCGGCCCTTCCACAGCTTGCCGATCAGATAATCGGGCAGATCATAGAGCAGTTCTTCGGCGGTCTGCGCGATCAGGGTAACGTGGCGTTCTTCCACCCCGGTTTCTTCCCACAGCTCGCGCAGCGCAGCATCGCGCAGATCTTCGCCTTCATCCACCCCGCCTTGGGGCATTTGCCAATAGACCCCGCCTTCGTCAGGTTGGCCGCGGGTATCGATCCGGCGGCCAACAAAGGCCATGCCGGTGGAATTCACCATCATGATGCCCACGCAAGGGCGATAGGGGAGATTGGCAAGGTCGGTCATGTCGCCCCTTAAGCCGAATTCTTCTCCAACATCAACTTCATCGCCGCCATAATCGTTTCCACGTCCTTCTGGGCGCTGGGCAAGGCCTTGCGGGTGGAGGAGAAATCGTGGGTCAGCCCGGGGAAGTGCAGGAACAGTGTATCGACCCCGGCATCGACCAGCTTGGCGGCGATCCGCCGGCCCTGGTCCTGCAGCGGATCGAGTCCGGGGGTGGCAACGATCGAGGGGCACATGCCTTGTGCGCTGGCGTGCAGCGGGAAGGCGCGCGGATTGCCGCTTTCGGGCAGGTACAACGAATAGAACCAGTCCATCGCCAATTTGGTCAGCAGGTGTCCTTCGGCAAATGTTTCCATCGATCCATCCTGCGATTCGTCGGTTGCCGGATAGAGCAGCACTTGCAACAGCATCGGCGCGGCAGCCGGTGTGGTGCAAAGCGCACGGGCCGTGACCGTCGCTAGATTTCCGCCAGCACTGCCGCCGATCGTGGCAAGGCCCGTGACTGTGCGGCCCAGCTCGGCCGGGCTTGCGGCCAGCCAGCGCGCCACAGCCTCGCAATCATCGGGCGCCGCGGGAAACGGATGTTCGGGGGCCTTGCGATAATTGACCGCCAAAACCGGCAGGTCGAGCACGTGCGACAGTTCGGTGCACAGCGAATTGTGCGAATCAAGATCACCGATCACGAAGCCACCGCCATGGAAAAACAGAATCACCGGGCTGGGATCACGGCTTTCGCGCACATCATAGAACCGCACCGGGATATCGCCGGCGGGGCCGGGGCAGGCCAGGTTCTTGATCACTGCCATTGGCCTGGGATCGGCCTCGGTCATGGCTTTCAGGCCCAGATAGCCGGCGCGTTGCTCTTCGGGCACCAGCGCTTCGGGGGCGGGCAAACTGTTTACCAGCGCGAGAAAGCCCTGCACATCATCGCGGATGAAGGGTGTGCCATCAGTCATGCATGAATCCTCTCAAGCCTGTTTAATCGACAGGTTAAATTGCCAATTGCCACTTGACTAGCCGCCTTCGCGCTTCTCTTGTCGATTGCGTTTGGGCGCTGTGGAGAAAATCTTCATTGCGCCTGTCCAATTGAGGCGACAGTGGCGGCGCATACCGCCGCCCGCAAGGATAGAGCATGGCCACCCAGACCGCCGAAGCAAACGTTTCCACCCTGAATCACCCCGAAGCCGTAGTAGTCCGTTTTGCCGGCGATAGCGGCGATGGCATGCAGCTGACCGGCGGGCAATTTACCCTCTCCAGCGCGCTGGCCGGCAACGATTTTGCCACATTCCCCGATTTCCCGGCGGAAATCCGCGCGCCGCAGGGCACACTGTTTGGCGTATCTGCGTTCCAGATCAATTTCGGCTCGACTGCGATCGACACCGCTGGTGATGCCCCGGACGTGCTGGTGGCGATGAACCCGGCGGCGCTGAAAACCAATGTCGGCATGCTCAAGCCCGGCGGGCTGATCATTGCCGATACGGGTGAGTTCACCAAGCGCAACCTTGATAAGGCGCACTACGAAGTCAGCCCGATTGAGGATGGCAGCCTGGCCAAATGGCAGGTGCTGGCCTTCGATATCTCGGCACTGACGGTAGAGGCGGTGAAGCCCTTCGGCCTTGGCAACAAGGATGCGCTGCGCTGCAAAAACATGTGGACGTTGGGCCTTGCGCTGTGGATGTTCGATCGCGACCGGGCCCCGCTGACCGAATGGCTGACCAATAAGTTCAGGAAGAACCCGGTACTGGCAGAGGCCAACATTGCCGCGCTTAATGCCGGGCATGCCTATGGTGAAACGGCTGAGCTGGGCGGGCAGTTGCACAAGCAGCATATCGATAAAGTGGAAACGCCGCCCGGTCTTTACCGGACCATCACCGGCGCAGAAGCCGTGGCGATGGGGCTGGTGGCAGGCGCGCAGCTGGCGCATCTGCCGATGTTCTTTGGTGGTTATCCGATCACGCCAGCCAGCTCGATCCTGCACTATCTGGTGGGGATGAAGGAATTTGGGGTCACCACCTTTCAGGCTGAGGATGAGATCGCCGCAATCGCCTCTGCGATTGGGGCCTCGTATGCTGGCAGCCTTGGGGTCACCTCAAGCTCTGGCCCGGGCATCGCGCTCAAAGGTGAGGCGATGGGGCTGGCCGTGATGACCGAGCTGCCGCTGGTGATCGTCAATTCGCAGCGCGGCGGGCCATCAACCGGGCTGCCTACCAAAACTGAGCAATCGGATCTCTATCAGGCGCTCTATGGCCGCAACGGCGATACCCCGATCCCGGTGATCGCAGCCTGTAGTCCAGGCGATGCGTTTGATTGCGCGATTGAGGCGGTGCGGATCGCGACCCAATATATGACCCCGGTGATCCTGCTGACCGATGGCTATATCGCCAACGCGGCCGAACCATGGGCGGTGCCAGATGTGGCCAGCTATGCTCCGTTCCCGGCCACATTTCTTGCGCAGCGCAACGGCCCCAATGGCACACTGCTGCCCTATGCCCGCGATGAAAAGGGTGCGCGGCCGTGGATCAAGCCGGGCACACCTGGCCTCACCCACCGGATCGGCGGGATCGAGAAGAACCCCGGCACCGGCAACCTGGATTACAGCGCCGCTGCGCACCAGACGATGACCGATGCCCGCAAAGCCAAGATCGATGGCGTGGCAAACAGCATTCCCGCGCAGGAAGTGACGCTGGGCGAAGCTGGCGGTAAGCTCGCCGTGGTTGGCTGGGGCAGCACCTATGGCCCGATCCACCAAGCGGTTGGCCGGGCACGGGCCAAGGGGTTGGACGTTTCACACATCCACGTTCGCCACATCTGGCCGTTGCCACAGAACCTGGGCGATCTGCTGCGCGGTTACGACAAGGTGCTGGTGCCAGAAATGAACACCGGCCAGTTCAAAACTGTGCTGCGCGATCAGTTTCTGGTCGATGCCCGGCCGCTCAACAAGGTTAGCGGGCAGCCGTTTACGATTGCCGAGCTTGAAGCAGCGATTGAAGGGGCGGTGGGGTGATTGCTCCTTCCGCCTCTCCCCTTATCCGTCATCCTGAACTTGTTTCAGGATCCATTTCGCCGTTCAGGCCGGAGCGCGGTGTGGCAAGCGGCTTATCGGCATGGTCGGTTGCGTCACACACCTCTGCCCGGGCCGAGGAATGGACCCTGAAACAAGTTCAGGGTGACGAACACGGCTTGGATATCCAGAACTAGGATTGTTGCCCATGAACGCCATTTCCACCATCACCACTACCCTCAAGGACTGGGAATCGGATCAGGAAGTCCGCTGGTGCCCGGGCTGCGGGGACTATGCGATTCTCAAGGCGGTGCAGCGCACTCTGCCTGAATTGGGCGCAGACCCGGCCAATACCGTGTTCGTCAGCGGGATCGGCTGTTCCAGCCGGTTTCCGTATTACGTCGAGAGCTATGGCTTCCACACCATCCATGGCCGCGCGCCAGCGGTGGCGACGGGGATCAAGCTGGCCAATCCGCAGCTTGATATCTGGCTGGTAACGGGTGACGGCGACGGGATGAGCATCGGCGGCAACCACACGATGCACCTGCTGCGCCGCAACCTCAATTGCCAGGTGTTGCTGTTCAACAATGAGATCTATGGCCTGACCAAAGGCCAGTATTCGCCCACCAGCCGGCAAGGCACCACCAGCCCAACCACTCCGATGGGCTCGGTCGATCGCCCGGCCAGCCCATGTGCCTTTGCGCTGGGCGCGGGCGCGCGGTTCATCGCGCGCGGGTTTGACGTATCGAAGAACCTGCCCGAAGTGCTGAAGGCCGCCTACAAGCATCAGGGCGCGGCATTCGTAGAGATCTTCCAGAACTGCATCGTCTATAACAAGGATGTGTTCGATGCCTTCGCCGCGCCCAAGGGTGCCGAGGATCATCAGCTGTGGTTGCAGAATGGCGAACCGATGGTGTTCGCAAAAGGTACGCAGGGCATTGCCCTTGATGTCGAAAATCTGACGCTGAAAGTCGTCGATGTGGTCGATGGTGATTGGAAAGGTGCGGGCGTGATCGTCCACGATGTGACCAATCGTTCGATTGCGCACATGCTGGTTGAAATGCCGTTCGGGCCATTCCCGATGGCGCTGGGGGTGATCTATGACGATCCCCGCCCGACTTTTGAACAATCGCTGCTGGGCCAGGACGCCAAGATGCGCGAAGGTAAATCGGCCGATCTGGGCAAGCTGCTGGCCAAGGGGCAGACCTGGACGGTGGAGCCCGCAGAAGGGCATCCGGCCTAGGCTGCTGCGCTCACGCGAAGCCGTGATGATGCATCGCCTTTGCGTTTTGGCGTGAGTCGAAAATGGACAACCTGACCCATTCCCTGATCGGTGCCGCACTTGGCCAGGCCGGGTTGAAGCGCAAGACGGGGCTGGCCATGCCAGCGCTGATTCTGGCTGCAAATCTGCCAGATGTAGATGCGCCTTGTGCTGTGTTCGGGATTGAATCGCTAGCCATGCGGCGCGGGCTAAGCCATGGGCCGATCGCGCTGCTGGTGCTACCGGCGGTGCTTGCTGCAATCATCTGGTGGTTCGATAAATGGCAAGCCGGGCGGGGCAAGCGGCCCGAGGCGCGGTTGCCGGTGCGGTTCGGCTGGTTGTTGGCGCTGTGCTATCTGGGCGCCTTCAGCCACCCGCTGTTTGACTGGTTCAACAACTACGGCATCCGCTTGCTTGAGCCGTTCTCGCACCAGTGGTTCTATGGCGATACGCTGTTCATCATCGATGTGTGGATCATTGCCGGGCTGGGCTGGGCGGTGTGGTTTTCGCTGCGGCGTGAACGGGCCGGGCGGGGCTGGCGCTGGCCCGCGATCACCGCATTGGCGGGGCTGGCGGGCTATGTTGCGCTAAATCTGGCGATCACCGCCGGCGCGCTGCTGACCCTGGCGCTGAACAACAAGGGGCGGCTTCCGCCGGGGATGCCATCGCGCGATCTGGCAATCGCCGTGCCGCGCCCGGTGCTGTTCTGGGAGCGCGATCTTTTGATCGGACGGCACAATGATTGGCACCTGATTCCGGCCGAAAAGGTTCCCAGTCCGCGTAATGCAGAGGCTTTGACATTGGCACGCTGCGCTTGGCCTGATGTTGAACGGATCAAGGCCGCACGGCCCGATCTGGCCGCCTTCCTGTTCTGGTCACGCGCGCCGTTTGTAGAACGTCAGGGCCAAGGGATCGTGTTTCGCGATGCCCGGTTCTATGATCCGCGCGTGCGTGACAGGTTTTCCGTGACCGTGTCCGAAGAGCCATGTCGACCTGTGTTGCCCGGCCAGTAATGCCAGCGGGATGACCGCTTTGACAATCCTTTGGCTGCGGCGAGACTTGCGGCTGGCCGATCAGGCGGCGCTGGTTGCGGCCTGTGCAGCGGGGCCGGTGGTTCCGGTCTATGTGCTTGATGATGAAAGCCCGCAGCACCGCGCGATGGGCGGGGCCAGCCGCTGGTGGCTGCACCATTCCCTGGCTGGATTGGGCAGCGCGCTGCAGGCCAAGGGATCGCGCCTGATCCTGCGGCGCGGGCGCAGCGAAGATGTGTTGCAAGCAATCGCTGAGGAGATCGGCACGGGCGTGGTTCATGCGCTGCACCATTACGAACCGTGGTGGCGCAACGCCGAACGCGCGGTGGGAAAAGTGTTGGCGCTGCACCTGCACCATGGCAACTATCTGGTTCCGCCGGGCACGGTGCTGACGGGCGCTGGTACGCCATACAAGATCTATACCCCGTTCTGGCGGGCGCTTGGTGAACGATTGCCCCCTGCGCCGCCGCTGGCGGTTCCGGCGGCGATCCCTGCACCCGCGCGCTGGCCGATCAGCGACCGGCTGGAAGATTGGGGATTGCTGCCAGGCAAGCCCGATTGGGCCGGTGGGTTCCGGGCTGAATGGACCCCTGGCGAGGCAGGCGCACTGGAGCGGCTTGGCGATTTTGCGGACCGCGCCGCGCGGTATGCCGAATGCCGCAATCTGCCCCGGGTTGAAGGGACTTCGCGGCTATCCCCGCACCTTGCCTTTGGCGAGATATCGCCGGCAACAGTATGGCATGCAGCGGCGGGTGCGGGCGGATCGGCCGCCACGTTCCTGGGTGAGCTGGGTTGGCGGGACTATGCGCAGAACGTGATCCTGCAACTGCCGGCCTATGGCAGCACCAATGCCAAGCCCGCGTTCGATGCTTTCCCCTGGCGCAGCGGGCCAAAGGCGGAAGCCGATCTGACCGCCTGGCAGCAGGGCCGCACTGGCTACCCCATCGTCGATGCCGGGATGCGGCAGTTGTGGCATTCGGGCTGGATGCATAACCGGGTGCGGATGATCGTGGCCAGCTTCCTGATCAAGCACTTGCTGATCGATTGGCGGCGCGGCGAACAATGGTTCTGGGATACGCTGCTGGATGCCGATTACGGCCAGAACGCAGTCAACTGGCAGTGGAGCGCTGGTAGCGGGGTTGATGCCAACATGTTTGTGCGGATCATGGCCCCGCTAAGCCAATCGGAGAAGTTCGACGCAGGCGATTATGTCCGTATGTGGGTGCCCGAACTGGCGCATCTTCCCGATGCCGCGATCCACGATCCGCCGCTGCGGGTGCGCGGGTATCCTGCCAAGCTGATCGGCCACGCCGAAGGGCGGGCGCGGGCGATGGCGGCCTGGGGAGTGTTGAAGGGGTAGGTGACTGTTGGCACCGGAATCTCTGGGTTGAGAGCGTGCCCCTTGCTTGCGCTAGGGAGTTTTTTGGGAAGATGTCCCCTGGGGTCTCAGTGACTGTTGGAATCGGTAGTTTGAGTTTGAGGGCGTGCCCCGTCGCTTACGCTCGGGAGTTTTCGGGAAACAGTCCCCCGGACTGTTCCTGATTCCGAAAACTGGTGCCGGAGGCGGCATCGAATACGTCATCTATCTAATTGAATAAAAATAACAAACTTCGACCAAACCTTTCGTATGCCCCCAAAAAGGCCCCCTTTAAAGATTTTGTCCCCGCTTTTTGCGGTGAATTGAGCGGCAGAAAAGCTCTTTGCCGACGAAATCAGGGTGAGCGTTTGAGGCCAGATTTTCCACCCTGATTGACCTAGAGATCATCAAACGTCGCGATCAGCCCCATAATCCGGTCGGAAATTCGCTGCACCAGAGCTTTGCGCTCCAGGATCCTCGGCTTGACTTTCAGAGCAGAAACGATCGTCTCGCGAAGTGGCACTTTGTTGGTGAAATGATAGGCCTTGATCATCTCTTCGACTTCCTGCCGAACTAGCCCTTCCTCTTCGCAAATTTCGATTAGCTGCTTTTCACGTTCCGCATTCCAGAAGTCATTGAAGCTGACTTCAACCTGATCCGCTGAACCAACGTTCGGCAAATGGTCGGTGATGAACTTTTCGATCAGGTCGCGCTTGCTGCGGAGTTGCACTTCCGAGCCGAGCAGATCGAAAATAGCTTGCTTTCGGTTGCCAGCCGTTTGCCGCTCCTGCTCGTCACCGGATTGCTCGGCTTCCTTCAGCTTGGCGAGCAAAGCGAGGATATAGGTGACGTTGATTTCGTCGCGCTGGATCAGCTCCAGTTCGAAATCGACCTCTTCGATGATCGACGCCTTGGCTTCCGGCTCCTTGTCGGCGCGAGCCTTGTCATAGAGATCGAGATACTTGCTTTTGTAATCTTCAAAGGCTTGCTGGGCCATCCACAGATCGGCCCAAGTGAACTGCGAGAAGCTTTTCAGCACGTTTAGAATCCGCATGAGGTTGCGGAATGCCTTGATGAACTTGAGCTCCTCCTCCTCCGACTCCAGCGCATCGACGCTGGCCACCGTGGGCGCAATCGACAGCAGCGTTTTCACACCGTTGTTGAAGTCCGTAACATAGGATTCGTAGGGTTCGATCAGGATCGTCTCGGTCGCGTTCTTGTCAGAGAACAGCGCAATCGCTTCGTCGGTGTTGGCCTTGAGGTTGCGGAAGCAAACGATGTTGCCCTGGCTCTTCAGCTCGCTCAGAATGCGGTTGGTGCGCGAATAGGCTTGGATCAGGCCGTGGTAGCGAAGGTTCTTGTCGACATAGAGCGTGTTGAGCTTCTTGGCGTCGAAGCCAGTCAGGAACATGTTGACCACCAGCAGGATATCGATCCGGTCACTATCCTGCGCGCCTTCCTTGTCGCGCGCTTTGATCCGCTTCCCGATATCCTTGTAGTAGTTGTAGAAGCCCTCTTGCTGCTTGGTGCTGAAAGCCGTGCCAAACTGCTTGTTATAGTCGGCGATGAACTCGTCGAGCTTTTCGCGGGTGTGGCGATTGGCGCTGGTTTCCGCGCCTAGGGTAAAGTCCGGCTCACCGATGATCCCATCGGCGTCCTTGTCATCCTCATTGGTGCCATAGGAGAACACCGTCGCCACGCGCAGATCGTGCTCTCCAGCCGCGTGCCGAGCCTTGAACTGCTCGTAATACTGGATCAGCGTATCGACACCGCTCACCGCCATGATCGAGGTGAAGTCCTTGCCGTGGGTCTTGCGGCCATGGTTTGCCACGATCCACTGCACGATCGCGTCGGTACGATCCGGGTTCTCCCAAAACTCCTTGAGATCAATCCCGGCCACCTTTTCATCGATCAGGCTGCCGTCCTTCTTGCGCAGCTTGCCCCAGTATTCGACCGCGAACTTCAGCACGTTCTGATCGCGGATCGCGTCTGTGATGACATATTGGTGGAGCTGCTCGCCGAACAGGTCCTTGGTCGTTCGCTTGCCCAGATCATTGCGGCTGGCATTGTCGGCGAAGATTGGCGTTCCGGTGAAGCCGAACATCTGCGCCTTGCTGAAAAAGCCGTTTATTCGCTTATGCGTCTCTCCGAACTGCGAGCGGTGGCATTCGTCGAAGATGAAGACGATCCGGCTGTCCTTCAGCTTGTCCATCGCTGCTTCATGGCGGCTGGCCGAAATCGCGTGATTTAGCTTCTGGATCGTGGTGACAATCAGCTTGGTGCTGTCATCGCCGAACTGCTTCACCAGCGCACCGGTGTTGCTGGTGCCGTCCACGCTGCCTTTGGAAAAGTGGTTGAACTCGCGCTGGGTCTGATAATCGAGATCAGCGCGATCAACCACGAACACCACCTTGGCGACCTTGGGATTGTGCGTCAGGATTTGCGCCGCCTTGAAGCTGGTCAGCGTCTTTCCTGATCCGGTGGTGTGCCAGATATAGCCGTTCTTGCGGCCCTTCTGGACCTGTTCGACAATCGCCTCGACAGCGTAATACTGGTAAGGGCGCAAAATCATCAGAACCCGGTCCGTCTCTTGCAGAACGGTGTAGCGGCCTATCATCTTGGAGATGTGGCACTTCTCCAGAAAGGCATCGGCAAACTCGTCGAGCTGCTGGATCGTAGTATTGTCTCGGTTCGCCCAGAAGAAGGTTTGCTTGAAGCTCTGCCGCCGCTGGTTGGCGTAGTATTTGGTGTTCACGCCATTGGAGATCACGAAAATCTGGACATAGCCAAACAGCCCGCGCGCAGTCCAGAAACTGTGTCGCTGATAGCGGTTGATCTGGTTGAACGCCTCCTTCATTTCCAGCCCGCGCCGCTTCAGCTCGATCTGGACCAGCGGCAAGCCGTTGATCAGCAGGGTCACGTCATAGCGGTTCTTGTAACTGCCCTCCTGGCTGACTTGGTGGGTCACCTGATATTCATTGCGGCACCATTCTTCGGTGTTGAGCAACTGAATGCGGATGGTGGTACCATCATCACGCAACACCGGAACCCGGTCGCGCAGCACCTTGGCGCGGTCAAACACATTGCCCTTGTCGAGATGATTGAGCACGCGCTCGAACTCGGCATCGGACAGGCTGACCGAATTGTGCTTTTCCAGTTGCCGCTTGAGGTTGGCGAGCAGCTCCTCGCTGTTAAGAATGGTAACGCGTTCATAGCCCAACCCGGTCAGGCGCTGGACGAGGGACTCCTCAAGCTGGGCTTCGGTCTGGGTCATTGGAAGACGCCGATTCTCATTGACAAATCAGCCGATCCGCGTAAGGAAGAATGCAATATGACCGGCACCGCTGCACAGAAATGTGTACGTGTCGGTTTTCTTTTGTGGCCCGCGTTCATGCCCATAATTGCCACTGTTCCCAACCCGCGACCAAACCAAATTCCTGACCAGACACGGCCTTGTTGCCCGGCTCCGGGAACGCTCCGACGAGCGCTTTGAAACGACCGCCCCAGCTGGAAGTCGGAACAATTTGCAACATCAATTTCTGAATAATGCAGAAATACATGAAGGGCCGGGCGTTGTTGAGCAACTGCCAGTGCGCATCATATTGTGGAACCGGCGAAAGCTCCAGCACGTTCATATTCCACATGCGGCTGTGGTGGGCGGCAACATTGCGGATCAAGTTCAAACTGCGCAACCATTGCTCAAGCTCCTGACCACTGGCCAATCCATATTTTGCAGCAATCGCTTGCTTGTCGTTAAATTGCATCCCCGCGAACAAACGCGACAAGGCACCAAAATCAAGAATCTCGATAGCCACCCAGATTGGCAACTTATTATGCTTGCTCAGATTATGAGCCACAAAAGGCTGCTTTCGGTTTTGCAATAGAAGGATTGCATACCGCTCAAGCCAAACATCGTGCTCAGTCTTGCCCGCGTTCCTCCCTTTCGCAAATTGCCGCTTGGCAAAATTGCCATGAAACAGGGCAGGGTTGTGCTGGGCGAAACAATCGTGCGCGCCCAGCAAGTGCGCGACATCGACACGAATCGCACGCTCGATCCGCTCTAAGGCATCGAGCGCCAACAGGCGCAGGTTCTTGTCGAAAACATAAAGCGCAACGGCACCTTCGAATTTGGAGCCAGCGATAAAATCATCTTGGCGAAAAGAAAGGCCGACCGGCTGCGCCTTCAATTGCCGGAAGGGATACCAATAGCCACTAAGGCAATAGTAGCCGATCCGCTCCAGGTCGATCAGGGCGCGAACATCATCGCCTACCAGCAAACCCCGATCTTTCAGGATTTGCAGTTGGTCAGCGTAGGATTTCCAGTCTGTTCCGGACATGTGATTCCCTCACACAAACATCTGCTGGAGCAGACCCTGCTTGAAGCGCTGCGTGACGGCGATCTGGGTGCTCAGGGCAGCGATCTTGTTGTCGAATGCAGCAAGGAACTGGGCGATTTTATGTTGTTCTTCGTAGTGGGGAATGTCCAACGGCAGTTTGGTCAGATCGCCCTTCTGAATGTTTGGTAGTCCTGAACCGACCCTCAAGCGCATGATGGCTGGCTGAAGCAATTTAAGAGCCTGCAATAAAAAGCGATCGTAGCATTTAGAAGACTTAGGCAAAATGGCATAGCAGTGTCCCCCGAGCCAAAATCTCTTGTCTTGCCAGTCAACGTAACCGCACGAATTTCCCCCTTCACTCAGGGTTATGACATTAGCCTCTGTGTTCCATTCATCCGTATATCCAGAAGCGTTGATTCCGCCGTTAATAACGGGAAACTCGCACTCGTCAGAAAGGGTGTCTCTGTTTAGTTGCTGCCCTTTCCGTATGGTAGCAATCTCCCCCAGCTGCTTTTGCTGCCAATCGGGGAAGGGGGAACCGTCGGGTTTGGTGAAGCGAAGGGTGCGGGCGAACAGGCGTTGCATCATCGCTTTTTTATATGCCACCAGCGCCTCGCGCCGCCGCTTGAGCAACTCCACACGTGCATCCACAGCCCCCAGAAAATCAGCGATGTTCTGTTGTTCGGGTAGGGTTGGAAAGGCCACCTTTATGATGCCTATATCACTGCTATTGTAGGAAGGCAGTGCGCCAACTTGAGCGAACCTAGAGAGCCGGATCGCCGAAAATTTTTGGACGCAAAATTCGAACGTGATTTCCTTTCCCGGTATAAAAGCCATCATATTATTGTCAAAAAGGAATCGTTCCGCTTGACGCTTTCGCTCTAGAAATATTGCAGCACCGACTTTCGCAAAAATAATTGATCGATCATTTATGACGCTAAAACGTAGCCGATGAATCTGATCCTGAGTGACGTAGTGATTGGCACGAGACATCACGTGCTCGTTCCCTTCTAGATTCATATCCGAGACTTTGAAAAACGGCGTTCCTGAAGTCCCACCTTGCTCTTGTTCCGGGAAGCCAACTCCCGATTTGAAGCGACCAAGATTTGCAAGTCGAACTTCTTTCCACGCCCCCGAGAACTCAGGAAAGCGCAGCTTCGGCACATTCATCACCGCCCCGGCCTCACTCACGCCGGAGCCTCCAGTCCAAGCTCAGCGCAAAAGTCTGCAATCACCGAGTCGATCCCTGCCATCTCGCTATCCACCGCCTTCAGTTCAGCCAGCACGGCGTTCAGATCAACCTGTGCTTCCTCTTCAAAGGTATCGACATAGCGCGGGATATTGAGGTTGAAATCGTTCTCGGCAATCTCTGCCATGCTGGCCCGGTGGCTGAATTTCTCTGCCACCGTCCGCTGGCGATAGGCCGAAACGATCCGCTCGATATCCCCCTCGCGCAGATAGTTCTGGTTCTTGCGCTTCTCAAAATTGTCCGGCCCGCTGGCATCGATGAACAGCACGTCATCGGGATGCTCGCGGCATTTCTTGAA
Source organism: Novosphingobium sp. (assembly GCF_040079535.1). Classification (GTDB taxonomy): domain Bacteria; phylum Pseudomonadota; class Alphaproteobacteria; order Sphingomonadales; family Sphingomonadaceae; genus Novosphingobium. Next base: position 27,938 of record NZ_JBEBKB010000024.1, read on the forward strand.
CACCAGAATGCAGGTGGGGATCGAGGTGCCGTAAAAGATGTTGGCGGGCAAGCCGATCACCGCGTCCAGCCAGTTCTTGTCCTTGATCAGATATTGCCGGATATGTCCCTCTGCCCCGCCGCGAAACAGCACACCGTGGGGCAGGATCACCGCCATAGTGCCGCTCTCGTCCAGATGGTGCAGCATATGCTGGACGAACGCGAAATCGGCCTTCGATGAAGGAGCCAGCCGCCCGTATTGGCTAAACCGGTCGTCGGCTAGGAAGATGTCGTTCGCACTCCAGTTAGCACTGAACGGCGGGTTGGCGATCACCGCTTCGAACCGCTGATCAAGTTCAAAAGCGGGATGTGTCAGCGTGTCTTCCTGACGCAGATCGAAGCTCGAATAATGGATATCGTGCAGCAGCATGTTCATCCGGGCGAGGTTGTAAGTCGTCCGGTTCATCTCCTGTCCGTAGTAGTGCCCGACATTCTCCACCTCACGCGCCACGCGCAGCAGCAGCGAGCCGGAACCGCAAGTTGGATCGTAGATCGATTTGAGCCGCTGCTTGCCGGTGGTGACAATCCGGGCGAGGATCGTGGAGACTTCTTTGGGGGTATAGAACTCCCCGGCCTTTTTCCCCGCGCCGCTGGCGAACTGCCCGATCAGGTATTCATAGGCATCGCCCAGCACGTCGCTGTCAGCCTTTTCCAGCTCGAAATCGATCCCGTCGAGATGCACCAGCACCTTGGCGATCAGCTCGTTCTTGGCCGCTTCAGTGCGGCCCAGCTTGGTGCTGGCGAGGTCCAGGTCTTCGAACAGCTTGTCGAAATCGTCCTCGCTCTCGGTGCCCATCGTGGACTGCTCGATCGAGCTGAGGATCTTCTGAAGATCGTCCAGGATGAAGTTGCTCGCCCCATCGCGGCCCTTGCTGTTGCCGCGCTTGGCGATCTCGCTGAACAGTTCGGAAGGCTTTAGGAAATAGCCCAGCTGCTCCACCGATTCCTCGCGCACCGCTGCCAGCATGGCGTCGCCATCCTCAGTGCCTTCACGCACGTCGAGATATTCGACGCCATCCTCCACCAGAATACGGTTGGCGTAGCGGTGCATCTTCTCGGACAGGTATTTGTAGAAGATGAAGCCCAGAATGTAGTCGCGGAACTCGTCCGCATCCATCTTGCCGCGCAGGGTATTCGCAATATCCCAGAGCTTTTGCTCCAATTTGCGCTTCTGTTCTTCGGTCAATTTCGGTCCTCCGTTGCCCTCTCCTATCGCGGCTGGGCGCAATCGCCAATGGCCTGACGGAACTAACCGCGCCGGGATCGCTGCGCCTTGGCCGCCAGCGCCTTCAGCATGGCTTGCACGTCCGCGTCTTTGGTCCAGTCGTCGCCCGTTTGCACTTCCCCGACTGATCGGATCAATTCCCCTTGCAGGTGCGCGGGTATGGTGCCGTAGCTGGTAAAGGTTGTGAGTACGTCGGCATGGCCCAGGTTCTGCGACCAAGCCTTCATCTGCTGCTGTGACAGGTCCAGAGACATGGCGTGCCGCACCAGCATCGCCCGGAAGGAATGCGGGTTATAGTATGGCAGGCCCGCTGCTTCGAATGCGCGCTTAAAGATGTCCCGCACCGGGTTGCTCGTTCCCCAACCTTGGCGCGACAGTCCCTTGCCGATGAAGCCCCCGTTTTCGTCCAGCCCCATTTCGGTTGCCGGGAACAGCGGATCGGCTGGTCCCCAAAGGTGTTCGCGTGTCAGCTCGCCAATCCAGTCTTGCACGATTTCCAGCGCGCCGCCGCCGACAGACATGAAATAGGTCAGGAAGGTCTTGGCGAACTTGGTCCGCACAGTTCGCGCGTCGTGCACCACCTTGCCAGCCTCCAGATCAACGTGGCCCAGCCGGAACGACGCCAGCGCGTTGGCGCGCGCGCCAGTTATGGCCGTGAATGCAATCAAGGCCCGGTCGCGCCGTTCCAGCACCGTGGCGGCTGGCATGGTGGAGAGCACTCGGTGCACCTGTTCCAGCGTCGGCACCGGCTTGTCGCGGGTCGCGCGGGCAATCGCCACGTCCTTGTCGCTCAGGCTGAAATAATCGCAGTCGTCATAACGGATGTGTGATTTGAAACCGGGCAGGTGGGCCAGCCAGAAAAAGAATGCCTTCAGATCGCGCAGGGTGGAAAGAATGGTGGCCTTGCTTAGTCGCTCGCCTGTTCGGCCATTGACCGCTTCGCCCAGCCGCGTCTTGAAAGCCACCGCTTGTTCGCGGTGAAACCGCTTGAAGTCTTTGCCCCGCGTTGATTCTTCAAACCGGGCGAGCGACTTGGCCACGCCATCGATCGTCGCTTCATCGCGGCCCCTAGCTTGCACCAGATAGCCAAAATATTCGCGCTTGATCCGCTCGTTCGCGGCACTGTGCTTGGTCACTTTTTCACCTTCTTTTCGGAGTCACAATTTGGGGAGGGGGAGGGGCTGCCACCTATGCGTGGAGTGGCCTCCCTGATTTGGATATGCAGGCAAGGCATTTTTGCGGCCAGATCGGCACGGCGAATGTGCTGGTGCATCATGGCCTCGCAAGCCTCGCATTGCGCGCGCAGCTGCCCGGACAGCGGTGTTGCAGCCACGTAATCGAGCGCCCCGTTCGCAGGCCTGCGCGGCTCCCGGCATCGGAAGCAAAAGATAGTTCCGGGCGGGCATGGCCGCTTGCGGCTGGCATTGCGCTTGGCCAGAAAGGCCTTCAGCACAGCGCCCTGAAACAGCACCGGGCGGCTGGCGTCGATCGGCTTCAGTCCGGCTTGCTGCCACAGGCGCACGGTGTTCTTGTGCACGCCCAGCCGTTTCGCCAGTTCCGGCACGCTGTAGCTGCGATGCAGCTTGATCCGCTGCGGATTGGCGCGGCGCGCTGGCATCGCCCTAAGCCTCGCCTGCGACCAGCCGCCGGATCGATTCCGCCCGGATCAGCGTGCGCCGCCCCAGCTTGAATGCCTCCAGCCGCCCGTCGGCAATCATCGCGTAGATCGAAGTGCGCCCCAGGCTCAGCGTCCGGGCGGTGTCGTTGATTGAATATGCAAGCTTTTCCATTGTTTGCCTCCAGCCCTTAGTGGGCGGGGGCAATCATCTTCGGTTGCCAAGGAATAGCTGCCAGACCGTGCCGGAAATGCCAGAAACTTATGCAGGAGAAGATCGCAACCGGTCGAGAACAGCACTAACCGCAGTCTGCACAGTTGCGCGCGAAGGGCATTCCAAGCCGCGCTCGGCCAAGCGGTCGGCCACTGCGCTTATGACGGACTCTTGGCCTTGCGAACCTTCCCCAGCAGGAAAGCCATTTTCATGAATATAAGATACCAATTCGGCAATCCATTGCGGCCATGCCGGACTTGCAGGTCGTCCCGCGCCCTTGCGCGGATTTTCAGTATGATCCAACGCAGATGTGATTGCGCCGCCGGTAAATGAGCGCATCAGGGCAACTCGATCAAATTGCAAGCCAACGATTGTCAATTTCACATCAGAAAAATCGCATTCGATTGTGACTTCAAAATCACCTGTTGCCCAATTTTCATGGTGAATTTGCCCAACGCCAATGTCTTTATGTTGCTCAAGAACCACAAAGAAATCGCAAATTTCAGTAAACGCTCTTCGATTTATCGTTCGACTAAAATGTGTATTATCTGGTTCTTGCTCACTGAAATAATCCATTCGATCAATGTAATCGTGCGGGTCTTCGCTACGACTCCACGTTGCTACCATTACTGGAACGACCATCACGGCACGGCGGCAAATTGCCCGAATTGCGTCGCTGTCATCTACTTGGCAGAGGCGTTCCACAAGCGACTTTGCTTCGCGAGACGAAATCCATTCACCGGAAGCTGCCTCCAATACAATCGGACGATTGATTTCGGCCAACCGCTTTTCTATGTCGGCAGAAAATGCAGCGAGGGTTTCTGGGCTAGGCACTACGTGAAGTAATATAGACGACGTCAGCTCCGTTGCGCAATGTGTCCAGATAATCCGCCCACCATTGCGCCATTTCCACCCGCTCTGCCCAATGCGACCCGCGATGATAGGCGGCGCGCACCGCGTCCTTGTCCTTGTGTGCCAGTGCGCGTTCGATTGCATCGGACGACCACTTGCCGGATTCATTCAACAGCGTGCTGGCCATCGCCCGGAAGCCGTGCGCAGTCATATCGTCTTTGGTATATCCCAGCCGCCGCAGTGCCGCGTTCACGGTGTTTTCGGACATAGGCCGGGCCGGGGTGCGGATCGAAGGGAACACGAATTTGCCGTCCCCGGTCAAGCCGCGCAGCGTTTCGAGCAAAGCCAGCGACCGAGCGGCCAGCGGGACAACATGCTCCAGCCGCCCCTTCATTTTTTCGCCGGGAATGCGCCAGATAGCCGCGTCCATATCAAATTCCGCCCATTCGGCGTGACGCAGTTCCCCCGGCCTCACAAACAGCAGCGCCGATAGTTGCAAGGCAAGTTGAGTCACCGGGCTGCCTTCATAGCCATCGATGGCGCGCAGCAACTCGCCCGCCTGCTTCGGCTCCAGGATGGCCGCGTGGTGCTTGGCCTTGTGTCCTACCAGCGCGCCGCGCAGATCACGGGTCGGGTCCGACTTCGCCAGTTGGTTGGCGATGGCATAGCGGAACACTTGGCTGGCGAATTGCACCGCCCGGTGCGCGGCCTCAGTGCGGCCCGTGGTTTCGTAGCGCCGGACTGCGTCCAGCATTTCGAACGGCTCGATTTCAGCAACGGGGCGCTGGCCAATCATCCTATAGAGCAATTTTAGTAGCCACTCTTGCTTGGCCGTGGTGGCCTCAGCCCGGCCTTCGCGCTTGCCTTTCTCGATATAGGATTGCGCCACAGCCGCGAATGAATTGGCGGCGCTAACCTTGGCCGCGTGCCGGTCGCGCCGTTTCTTTTCGGCTGGATCGACCCCACTGGCCAGCAGCTTGCGCGCGTCGTCGCGCAGATCGCGGGCATCCTTCAGGCTAACGTCGGGATAGCCGCCCAGTGAAAGCTTGCGCTCCACGCCGCCGGGCGAACGATACTTGAGCCGCCACAGCCGCCCGCCGGTCGGTGTCACCAGCAGGTAAAGGCCCTTTTCGTCGGCTGCCTTGTAGTCCTTTGCGCCGGGCTTCAGTGCGCGGATTGCGGTGTCAGTCAGTGCCATTTGGGGGCCTTTCAGATCGAGCAATTTCCAAAGGCCCCCCAAAAGGCCCCCAGATTCGTCTGAATGTAGACGGTCAAAGGCGGACGCCAGCGGTTAGGCCGGTGTCATTATTGGCAGATTTTTGGGGTTTTTTCAAGCTTTGGCGACTAGTCGCGGACAAGCAACTGGTGCCCGGAGGCGGATTCGAACCACCGACACGCGGATTTTCAATCCGCTGCTCTACCAGCTGAGCTATCCGGGCATCACCAGTTCAGGCACCCCGAGAGGGGACCATAGCGACAGGAAGCGCGCCTATGGCGAAGCGGCGCGCGCTTGGCAAGGGGGATTCAGACTTCGTCTTCGTCGATCGCCGGCCGGCCGGGCAGGGCATAGCCATCACCCAGCCATTTCAGCAGATCGCGGTCCTTGCACTGCTTTGAACAGAACGGGGTAAAGTCCGCGTGGCGCGGCTTGCCGCATAGCGAGCATTTGCGGTGCAGGGTCATAGCGGAACCGCCTGAGCGAAAGCGCCGGGCAAGGCAAGGCCCGGATCCGGGTTGATCCGAACCGTGCGGCCGCTGCGGCGGGCCAGCTCGTCCAGCCATTCAGCCCGCAGTGCGGCCGCAACTGCGGGATGGCAGGTCAGCAGCAATGCGCCGGGCTGTTCGACCAGCTCTGCCTGGCGCAGCAGAAACCGTGCGGCTGCGCCAGCCCGGTCACGCGCCAGCAGGTGGAGCAGCGAAGGGCGGCTTAGCCGGGCGACAACCTGGACAAAGCCAAACCCGTTCATGGCAGTGCGTTCGCCCGGCCAATCATCCAGCGCGCGCTCCATCGCCATATCAACCTGCTTGCGATCATCCTTTTCCGGCAAGGTAGGAAAATCGATCCCGATCGATCCGGCCAGATCAAGCCGGGCCAATGCGGCCGCCAAAGGCTCCACCGCCGCCAGCGCCAGATCGCGCGGTGGCAGGGTGCCATCGACATCGACCAGCGTCATCGCCGGGGTCGGGGTAATCGTCAGCGCGCCGCCTGGAAATGCCGCCTCACCCGACCAGGCATCGCCAAACAGCTCTTCCCATAAGCCTGCGGGAAACCGCCGCACGGTGCGGGCGCCCAATTCCTCGGCCAATGATGGGGCGGGGCGGGGCGCATCCTTGCTGGGCCGGGCCTGCGCGCGTTTAAGCCGCCCGCGTTCGGCCATCGCCGCGCGGGTTATCACCAGCCGCAGCTTTGATCCTTCGGTTGTTTCATGCGGCATGCCATCGACCAGCGCTTCCTCGCCGCCGGCAAAGCGGGCCGTGCCGCGCCGTGAATTGGATGTGCGGGCGATCAGTTTGGCTTCTTCGATCAGTCCGGCCTCAAGCCCGCCCGGCCAGCGCAGCCGCGCGGCCAGCGCCTCACCGCGATCGACCAGGATCGCACGCTCTTCGCCGATCCCGGCTTCGACCAGCCACTCAGCCAAGGGGCACCCCGGCCGCTTTCAGAAGTGTGCGGGTTTCGAACAGCGGCAGCCCGATCACGCCCGAATGGCTGCCCGCAACATATCGGATCAGCGCTTCGGCGCGGCCTTGGATGGCATAGCCGCCGGCTTTGCCCAGGCCTTCACCGCAGGCAATATAGGCGTCAATCTCGGTCTCGGTCAGACGTTTGAACGTCACCACGGTTTCGACCAACCGGGTGCGGGCGGTGCCAGCCAGATCGATCACGCAAATAGCCGAAATGCAGCTGTGGCGCCGGCCCGAAATCAGCCCCAGCAGGCTGCGCTGGACCGCTTCGGTTTCAGCCGGGGGAAGGATCCGCCGACCAACCGCCACCGTGGTATCTCCGGCCAGCACAACTTCGCCTGGTCCGCGCTCAACCGCAGCGGCCTTGGCCATGGCCAGCCGCAGCGCATAGGCGCGCGGCTGTTCCGCCTTTAGCGGGCTTTCATCGATATCGGGGCTGGCAATTCGGGCCGGCTGTGCGCCGATCCGCGCCAGAAGATCGCGGCGGCGCGGGGATGAACTGGCTAGGACGAGGCTGGGCGCGATCAAGCGCTGAATTGGCCGGGTCCGCCGCGGCCGGGCATAAAGCGGTAGGTGATCCGGCCCTTGGTCAGATCATAGGGGGTCAGCTCAACCAGCACTTCATCGCCAACCAGCACGCGAATGCGGTTCTTGCGCATCTTGCCAGCGGTGTGGCCCAGGATCTCGTGATCGTTTTCCAGGCGCACGCGGAACATGGCGTTGGGCAGCAGTTCCACTACCGTGCCTCGCATTTCGAGCAGTTCTTCCTTCGCCATCCGCGCCTTCGATCCTTGTTCAGCATTTTGCCTTAAGTGCCGGGCCCATAGCGGCGCAAAGCTGAAAAGGAAAGCCCGCAGCCCATCGGCAAGCAGTTTGTCGGCCCGGGTTTGCCGCCTGACAAATTGTTGCACCACATCGCCTTGCCACCGGGACGCGGCTCGGCCAGTAGAAATCGCATTGAAATGGTTCAGGCAAATTCTTCGATGCGCGCGCTCAATACATGGCCTCTTCCTTTGCTTTTGGTGGCAAATCCGGCTTTTGCGCAAGGGCAGGCTCCGGTTGTTCCGGCTGCCGAAGCCCCACCGGCCGATGATCCGGCCGATGCTCCTGAAATCCGCCGGGTTCCCGGTGAGCTGGTAGTGGTGGCAGAACGCCTGCGCGGGCAGATTGATGCTCAGCAGGCCCCGATTGCGACCCTGGACGAACAGGATATTCAGGCACTGGGGGTCGGTTCGATCGGCGAACTGATTTCGCGGGTCAGCCCGCAAACCGGATCGGGCCGGGGGCGCGGTGATGGCATGCCGGTGATATTGGTCAACGGCCAGCGGATCACCAATTTCCGCGAAATGCGCAATTTTCCGCCCGAAGCGGTCCAGCGGGTGGAAATCCTGCCCGAGGAAACCGCCCAGCGGTTTGGTTTTCCGCCCGATAGCCGGGTGATAAATCTGATCCTCAAGAAGAAATTCCGCAGTTTTGCAGTGGAAGAAGGAAGCTCGTTTCCCACCCACGGCGGGTTTGTTGCTGGCTCGCTTGAAACGTCGTTGACCCGGATTGCCGGGCCATCGCGGCTAAGTCTGACGGGCACTATCAGTGCCTCCAGCCCATTGTTTGAATCCCAGCGCACCATCGTGCAGGCGGCGGGAAACGTGCCCGATGTTGCCACTGATCCCGATCCCGCACGGTACCGCACCCTGATCGGCCATTCGCGCAATTACGGGCTGAACTTTGCCTGGACAGCGGGGTACGGCAAAGACGGCATGGGCGGCACACTGACGCTGAGCGCGGCGGCGAACCGGGCCGATAGCCATTCCTGGCAGGGGCTGAACACCGTGCGGCTGATCGCGCCGGGCGGGGCCAGCGCGCTGCGCAGTCTGCCCGATCCGCTTGAGCAGTTCAGCCACGTTACCTCGGTGCAGGCCGGGGCCGGATACAACCGCCCGCTGGGGCGCTGGCAGCTGAGCGCAACGCTGGATGCAACCCACAGCGAAAACCGCAGTCTGACCGATCGCCGCGCCGATACCAGCGCGCTGGTTGCGGCCGCTGCAACCGGGGCATTGCCGATCACGGCGCAATTGCCTGCGGTTCTTTCAGCCGGGCAGGATTTTGCACGCAGCAATTCAAACCGGATCGAAAGTCTGGTCACGCTGATCGGCCGTCCGGTTCGGCTGCCCGGCGGCGAAGTGACCAGCACGTTAAAGGGCGGCTTCACCTGGATCGGGTTTGACAGCGCCGATCAGCGCAGTCTGGGCGGTCCGGTCTCGCTTGAACGGTTCCGGGTGCTGGGCGGGATCAATCTGGCCATTCCGCTGACCAGCCGGCGGGAGAATTTCGGCGCCGGGATCGGCGATCTCACGCTCAATCTAAGCGCCGATGTTACCCATCTATCCGATTTTGGCGCGACCAACGGCTGGAGCACCGGGCTGACCTGGACCCCGGTGAACAAGCTTAACCTGCAGGCCAGCTACATCGTCAACCAAAGCGCACCCACGATCAGCCAGCTGGGCAATCCGGTGACGACCATTGTAAACGTCCCGGTCTATGATTTTGGGCGCGGAGAAACGGCGGTGGTGAGTATCGTCTCGGGCGGGAATCCGTTGCTGCGCAAGGAACAGCAGCGCGATCTGAAGCTTGGGCTCAACTGGCAGATGCCGGTGCTGAGCGGATCGAACCTGGTGATCGAATATTTCCGCAACCGATCAGATAATGTCACGGCCAGTTTTCCGTTGCTGACCCCGGCGATCGAGGCGGCCTATCCGGGGCGCGTGACGCGCGATGGGGCGGGGCGGCTGGTTAGCATCGATCAACGTCCGGTAACGTTTTACCGCCAGGAAAGCGCCCGGCTGCGCTGGGGCATCAATCTGTCTGCTGCGTTCGGTCAGGCTGAGGGCATTGGCGGACCGGTTGGCCCCCGGCCAGCGCGCGGCGCTGCCGGAGCGCCGCCCGCGCCGCCGCCCGGCGGCGGTGCCGCGCCGCGCGCTGGCC
>NZ_JBEBKB010000025.1:0-35835 GCF_040079535.1 Novosphingobium sp.
CCACTATGCCGATGCCCTTGGCCAAGGGATCAGCCGGCGTGTTGAGCAATGGCGGGGGCGCGGGATCGGTGGTCCAGTGGGCGGGCTTCTGAAAGCCAGCAGGGCGTTTGGTGGCGCGGCGTGTCATTGGTATGACTTAGAGCTTTGTCTCGCAGAGGCCAAGGGCTAGGGCGACGCGAATGGATATTCCCGGTCTTCCCGCGCGCAAGGGTGCGCTCAAATTGCTCGATGCGGTGCTGCGCCGGGGCGAAACCATGGATGCGGCGGCAAATGCTGCTTTGCTGGGCATCAAGGGCCATGCCGATCGCGCGCTGGCGCGGGCGCTGGCCGGTGAAGTTCTGCGCTGGCTGACCGATCTTGATGTGATGATCGATAGCGCAACCCGGTTGGTGCTGGCCGATGATGCCAAGGTCCGTTCGGTGCTGCGGCTGATGCTGGCAGGCTGGCTGCGACTGGAAACCCCGCCTCATGCCGTGATCGCCACTGGCCTGCCGCTGCTGATCGGCGGCCCGAGAAGGCTAGCGCATGGGGTGTTCTCCACCCTGACCAAGCGCGGCCTGGCGCTGCCCGCGGTGCCGACTTTGCCTGGCGATGTGGCGGCGCGCTGGGGCATCCGTGCCCCGGCCATTGCCGCTGGGCTGGCGGCATTGCCGCCGCTCGATCTTTCGCTGCGCGATCCTGGCGCGACGCCTGAATGGGCCGCGCGGTTGGGCGGCAGTTCATTTGGGCCGGGACATATCCGGCTGCCTCGCGGAACTGCGGTGGAGAACCTTGATGGCTTCAGCGAAGGTACCTGGTGGGTTCAGGATTTCGCCGCCAGCATCCCGGCCCAGCTGCTGAGCGCAGGGGCCAATGGATCGGGCGGCCGCCGCGTGCTCGATCTGTGCGCTGCGCCCGGCGGCAAGACGCTGCAACTGGCGGCGGCAGGGTGGCAGGTTACGGCGATCGATGCCAGTGCCAAGCGGCTTCAGCGGTTGGCTGAAAACCTTCAGCGCACCGGCCTCAGCGCGCAGGTAATCACCGCCGATGCGCTCAGCTGGGAACCGGACGAGCTGTTCGATGCGGTGCTGCTTGATGCGCCGTGCAGCGCTACTGGCACCTGCCGGCGCCATCCTGATGTGCTCCACCGGATCGGCCAGCGCCAGATTGCCGAGATGGCTGAATTGCAATCGGCCTTGCTCAGCCGTGCGGCCAGTTGGGTCAAACCGGGCGGGCAGCTGGTCTATGCAGTCTGCTCACTCGAAGCCGATGAGGGCGAGGCGCAGGCCGCCAAAATCGGGTTGGCCGCAGATCCGATTGGCGCAGCCGAACTTCCGGCTGGCCTTGCCCCCACTTCAGAAGGCTGGTTGCGGACCGATCCGGGGATGCTGGCCGATGCAGGCGGGCTTGATGGGTTCTTCGTGGCGCGTTGGCGCCGCGACTGAACGCTTGCTCTCACCGCCCAAGCTGGCACTATCGCCCGATAGCCAATCGGGGGACAAACGATGCGCCTGCTTTTTTCGCTCACCGCATTGGCACTGGCCATGCCGGCCCCGGCGCTGGCCTATGAAGCGGCAATCACCCGCGACGATTGGGGCATCGCCCACGTAAAAGGGCGCAGCGATGCCGATGCGGTGTTCGGGATGATCTATGCCCAGGCCGAGGATGATTTCAATCGGATCGAAATGAACTACCTGACCAACCTGGGCCGGCTGGCCGAGGCTGAGGGTGAAGGTGCGATCTGGTCTGACCTGCGGCAGCGCCTGTTCATCGATCCAGCTGATCTTCAGCGTCAGTATGCCTCCAGCCCGGCGTGGCTGAAGGCCTTGATGCGGGCCTGGGCGGCGGGGCTCAACCAGTATCTGGCCGATCATCCTGAGGTGAAGCCCAAGGTCATCATTAACTTCGAACCGTGGATGGCGCTGAGTTTTAGCGAAGGCAGCATCGGCGGTGATATCGAATATGTCCCGCTCAGCCAGCTGGAAGCCTTCTACACCGGCAAGCAGATTTCATTGACCGCGGCCGAGCGGGCGGTGACCTACCGCGAACCGGCCGGATCGAACGGCTTTGCAATCGGCCCCAGTCACAGCAAGAGCGGCAACCCCTTGCTGCTGATAAACCCGCACACCAGCTTCTTCTTCCGCTCGGAAATGCAGGTGCAAAGCGATGCGGGCCTCAATGCCTATGGTGCGGTCACCTGGGGGCAGTTCTTCATCTATCAGGGCTTCAATGACGCAGCGGGCTGGATGCATACTTCCAGCGGGGTCGATAACGTCGATGAATTCGCCGAGACAGTGAAGCAGCGGCCCGGCGGCGGCTACACCTATCGCTATGGCAAAGCGGCGCGCGCGGTGAAGCAGAAGCCGATCACGCTGGCCTTCCGCAAAGCCGATGGATCGCTGGGCCAACGCACCTTCACCACATATTCCACGCACCATGGCCCAATTGTCGGCGAAAAGGCGGGCAAGTGGATCGCCTTTGCGCTGATGAACAAGCCGCCGGCCGCGCTTCAGCAAAGCTTTTTGCGCACCAAGGTCCGTTCGGTGGCCCAGTTTAGCAAGGTTGGCCTGCTCAAGGCGAACAGTTCAAACAACACCCTGTTCGCCAGCAACAAAGGCGAATACGCCTATTTCCACCCGCAGTTCCTGCCGATCCGCTCGGCGGAGTTTGATTATACCAAGCCGGTCGATGGCAGCGATCCGGCGACCGACTGGAAGGGCCTGCACCCGCTGTCCGCGCTGCCGCAAGTGGTGAACCCGGCGAACGGCTGGGTGATGAACGTCAACGACGCGCCGTGGTGGGCGGCGGGCAAGGACAGCCCGAAACAGGCTGCCTATCCCCGCTATGCCGATAGCGAAGGCCGCCAACCACGCACCGCCCATGCGCTGGCGGTGCTGAATGGCCAACCCAATTTCACGCTCGATAGCCTGGTCAGTGCGGCTTACGATCCGTGGCTTTCGACCTTCGCCGAGCTGATCCCGGCGCTGGTCAGGGCCGATGCGGCGGCGCCCGATCCAAAGCGCGCGGCGGCGGTTGCAATGCTAAAGGAATGGGACTGCAAGTGGAGCACCGCCTCCACCGAGACCAGCCTGGCGGTGTTCTGGGGCGAGGCGCTGTGGGAACGCGGCAAAGCCCGGGCGGAGCAGGAAGGCGTGTCGATGTATGTCTGGCTCAGCACCCGGGCCACCGACGCCGATCGCCTCGCCGCGCTGGATGATGCCCTGGCGCGCCTCACCGCAGACTTCGGATCGTGGCAAGTGCCGTGGGGCGAAATCAACCGCTATCAGCGCAACGACGCCGCGATCAAGCAGACCTTTGATGATGCCAGACCGAGCGTCCCGGTGATGTTCGCCTCAGCCAACTGGGGCTCGCTCGCGGCCTTCGGGGCGCAGCGCTATCCGGGAACCAGGCGGTTCTACGGCACCTATGGCAACAGCTTTGTCGCCGTGGTGGAATTCGGCCCAAAGGTGAAGGCGCGGGCGGTGACGGACGGCGGTGAAAGCGGCAACCCGGCCTCACCGCACTTCGGCGATCAGGTGGGGCGCTATGTGTCGGGGAACCTCAGGCCGGTGTACTTTTACCCTGAGGATCTGAAGGGGCATGTTGAGGGCGTGAAAGTGGTGAAGGGTGGCTAAAATTGAGCCACCATATTTTTCACCCCTTCAGCCGTTCCGCAAACCCCTTGCGCAATTTCGCCAACTTTGGCGGGATCACTGCCATGCAGTATGAATTGCGCTGGCCTTCGCCCTGCCAATATTCCTGATGGTAATCCTCAGCCGGCCACCACGGGGCGGGGCCTTCGATTGTGGTGACGATGGGCTCTGCGTGATCGGCCTTTGCCCGCACAATCGCGGCTTCGATTTCGGCGCGTTCGGTGCCGTCCACCAGAAACACGGCTGAGCGATATTGTGTGCCCACATCGCCGCCCTGGCGGTTCAATTGGGTGGGATTGTGGGTCACGAAGAACACATCGAGCAGATCGGCATAACTGATCGTGGCCGGATCATAAGTCACCCGGATCGCTTCGGCGTGGCCGGTGGTGCCAGTGCAGACCTGTTTATAGGTGGGTGCAACGCCCGGCCCGCCGATATAGCCGCTTTCCACCTTGCTGACGCCCGCCAGCTGGCCAAACACCGCTTCGGTGCACCAGAAACACCCGCCTGCCAGGATCGCTTCAGCCACGTATCAAACTCCTTTGTTGTTGCAATCTAGATAGACATCAACGCCGCCCTTGTCATCGCCTGCGCGTGCGCTAGTTTGCGCGGCAATTGTAAACAGGAGGATTTTCGCGATGCGCCGCACGATGCTTGCCCTTTCGGCTCTGGCTCTTTCGGTTCCGCTGGCGGTTGGGTTACACAGCCCAGCCCAAGCCGGTAACAAGGTGACCGATGCCCAGCGGCTGGCCGTGGTGCTGGCCGATCCGCGCCGCGATAGTGACCGGGTCCGCGATCAATACCGCCATCCGGCGGAAACGCTGACCTTCTTCAAGGTCAAGCCGGGGATGACGGTGATCGATTACATGCCATCAAGCGGCTGGTATGCCCGGGTGCTGGTGCCCTATCTGGGCGAAAAGGGCCGTTACATCGGGCTCAACCCCGATGTTCGTGCTGGCAGTGACAGGATGAAGGCCAATTTTGCCAACGCCCACCAATCCTTCCCGGCGTTGGCCGCGCCGTGGTTTGCCGGGATGACCGGGACCGGGACAATCGATGCCTGGAACAGCGATGATGTGCCGGCCGATCTAAAGGGCAAGGTTGATCGGGTGCTGATCATGCGCGAAATGCACAACCTGTGGCGGACGGACCTGCTGCGCCGCGAACTGGCCACGGTGTGGAGCCTGCTGGGCAAGGACGGAATGCTGGGTATCGAACAGCACCGCGCCAATGGCAAGGCTCCGGCCAGTTACCTTGATGGCTCGATGGGCTATCTGCGCCAGCAGGATGTGATCGCGCTGATCGAGGCTTGCGGGTTTGAACTGGTTGGCAAAAGCGAAATCAACGCCAACAAGAAGGATCCCGCCAACTGGCCGGGCGGCGTGTGGACCTTGCCGCCAAACCTTTCGGGTGTGACCGATCCCGCTGAAAAGGCCCGTCTGACCGAGATTGGCGAATCTGACCGGATGACGCTGTTGTTCCGCAAGCGCAAATGATAGTGGGCGGCGGATGAGCATTCTCACCGTCGCTGCGTTGCAGCTTGAACTGGGCTCTGCTGACGAGGCAGAGAACATCGCCGCGGTTTCTGAACTGGTCGAGGAGGCCGCGGCAAAGGGCGCGCAGCTGGTGCTGCCGCCTGAGCTGTTCTCCGGGCCCTATTTCTGCACTGTGGAAGATGAGGCGCTGTTCGCCTTGGCCCGGCCAACTGCCGAGCATCCTTCGGTCCGTGCGATGCAGGCTTTGGCGGCGGGGCTCAGAATTGCGATCCCGACCAGCTTTTTTGAACGCGACGGGCACCACTATTACAACACGGTGGCGATGATCGGGCCCGATGGGCAAATCATCGGCACTTACCGCAAAAGCCATATCCCCGATGGGCCTGGGTATGAAGAAAAGTACTATTTCCGTCCCGGTAACGATGGCTTCAAAGTCTGGTCGGTTTTCGGCGCGCGGATTGGCGTGGGGATCTGCTGGGACCAGTGGTATCCCGAATGTGCGCGGGTGATGGCGCTGATGGGGGCTGAGGTTCTGTTTTATCCCACCGCAATCGGATCCGAACCCTATGATGCCGGGCTGGATACCAGCCGGATGTGGCGCCGGGCGATGCAAGGCCATGCTGTATCCAATTGCATGCCGGTGATCGCGGCCAATCGGATCGGCGTTGAAGCTGGGCAAAGCTTTTACGGCCATTCGTTTATTTGCGATGAGTGGGGCGATCTGGTGGAAGCATTCGGTGCAGGCGAAAGCGGGGTGTTGGTCCACCGGCTCGATCTTGGGCGTGCTGCAACCCACCGCGCCGGAATGGGTTTCTTTCGCGATCGCCGCCCGCAGCTTTACGGGCGGATTGCCGAGGATATCTGAGCCATGCGCCAGCGCTATCTGATCGCGCTGGGTTCCAACGTGCGCCACCATCGCCACGGTCGGCCAGAACGCGTGCTGGCTGCCGCACTGGCCGCGTTGGCACCGCGCGGGATAGCCGTGCTGGCAGCCGCGCCGGTGCTGCGCAGTGCGGCGGTTGGCCCATCATTGCGGCGCTATGCCAACAGCGCAGCCCTGATCGAAACGCCGCTTGATCCCCAACCCCTGCTGGCCGAATTGCAGTCGATTGAGCGCGCTTTTGGCCGCCGCCCAGGCGGCCAGCGCTGGACCAGCCGGGTGCTTGATCTTGATATCGTGCTGTGGAGCGGCGGGGCCTGGTCCACGCCTGGCCTCAACGTGCCCCATCCGCTGTTTCGAGAGCGCCATTTCGTGCTTGAGCCAGCCGCTGTGGTGGTACCCGATTGGCGCGATCCGGTCAGCAATCTCACCGTGCGGCACCTTGGCGCCCGTTTGCGGCGATCAGCGCCGCTGCGCGCTTGACCAGCGGCCCCCGCATCCCTAGGTGAGCCCGCGTGGTCGGGCCCTTAGCTCAGTCGGTAGAGCAACTGACTTTTAATCAGTAGGTCGCTGGTTCGAACCCAGCAGGGCTCACCACGTTTTATCAATGGCATCGGCGATGCTGGGCGGCGTTGCCGCTGGATTTGGCATTGCTCTGGCCTGCGGTCCGCGCCTTGATTTGCGGAACGCCATGCCCGCTGGCACCTGCGCCTTTGCAAACCTATCCTTGCAGCCCGGCTGGGCCTTGCACGCAGACAGTGCGGGTGTTGACGAAGTGAACGTTATCATTTAGGTGAACGTTCACATTGGTGCATTGCATGCTTTTAAGATGCAGGCATTTCGGGGAGGGAATCGAAAAATGACGGGACTGCGCAAGCGTTTGGCTGGGCGGATGTTGTTCGGGGCTTCGTTGCTGGCAATGGGCCTCGCGGCGCAGCCGGCGATGGCGCAAGATGCCGCACCGGCGGCTGATGAGCCCCAGGCCGGAGACATCATTGTTACCGGGATTCGGGCCAGTTTGCGCAATTCACTGCGGACCAAGCGTGATGCGGTTGGCGTGGTTGATTCGATCTCGGCTGAAGAAATGGGCAAATTCCCCGATACCAACCTGGCCGAATCGCTCCAGCGCATTACTGGTGTTTCGATCGATCGGAACAGCGGCGAAGGTTCCAAGGTCACGGTCCGCGGGTTTGGCCCCGATTTCAATCTGGTGTTGCTCAATGGCCGTCAGATGCCGGCTTCGGGCCTGGGCAGCTGCTGCGAAGCGCCTGCATCGCGCAGCTTTGATTTTGCCAACCTTGCGGCTGAAAGCATCGCCGGGGTGGAAATCTACAAGTCTGGTCGGGCCAACCTGACGACTGGCGGGATCGGATCGGTGATCAACATCATCACCCCGCGTCCGCTTGATCGCGCTGGCTTCCAGGGCAGCCTGGGCGTCAAGGGTGTGATCGATCACAGCTTTGAAGGTACCCAGATCACCCCGGAAATTTCGGGCATTGTCAGCCAGACCTTCAACGACGACACGATCGGGATCCTGATCAGCGGATCATATCAGAAGCGCAAAGCCAGCATGGCGCAGTTCAATGCCGGATGGCGCGAAGGCTATCTGGGCAATGAAAACAACTGGGGCTCGCTGCCGGTTGATGCCAACGATTGGCGCGGCAATTTTGGCCAGGTCACCAATCATCCTGATGCCACGGATGTCTATCAGGTAACCCAGAACGCCAGCTATGATTTCACCGATATCGAGCGTGAACGGATCAACGGCCAGGCTGTGCTGCAGATCAAGCCGACCGATACGTTGAGCATGACGCTGGATTACACCTATTCACAGAATACCATCGATGCCCGCACCAACAGCATCGGGGTGTGGTTCAACCACAACAACACCACCAGCAGCTGGACCGATGGCCCGGCGGCGGGCGCCAACTTCTATTCCGAAGCGTTCGGGGCAGGCGATGGCAAGGATCTGGCGATTACCGGTGCATTGGCCGCTAACCGTTCGGTCAACCAGTCCATCGGTTTCAACACTCGCTGGAAGGGCGACAACGGCCTGTGGTTCGAATTCGATGCGCACCATTCAACCGCAGAAAGCAAGCCGACCTCGCCCTATGGCAGCAACATCGCTGTTGGCAGCGCGATCTATGGCGTGCGCAACCAGACGGTTGATTTCACCACGGCGATGCCGGTGATTTCGGTCAACATGTATCCTGGCAGCGAGCTTAACGCGGCGAACATCCGTCCTTCGGGCAACGCGTTCCGCAACGCCTACATGCACGACCGGATCAACGAAGTGGCGCTGCGCGGCGGCTATGATTTCGATGCCGGGATTGTCGATAGCCTTGATTTCGGCGTCACCTATACCGACAACAGGGTGCGTTCGGCCTATGGCTTTATCCAGAGCGATAGCTGGGGCGGCACGCTGACGGCGGGCCAAACCCCCGATACGCTTTATACCCTGGCCGGTCTGCCAGAACAGCTGGCCGGGATGAACGGTTCGAACGGCACCAACATCCTTCCCAATTTCTTCCAGATCGACACCGTTGGCCTGATCAATCTGCTGGAAAGCCAAATCGGCGTATGCTCAAGCCCGTGGACCGGATCGGCAGCCACCGGCACCTGCCTGGCCAATTTCCAGGCCGACCGGCGGATTACCGAACAAAGCATCGCGCCTTATGCGCAGGCTCTGCTCTCGTTTGATCTGGGCGATATGCCAACCAAGCTGCGGCTGGGCGTTCGTTATGAAGCGACCGACATCAGTTCTTCGGCGCTGGTTCCGATCCCAACCCAGACCAGCTGGGTTTCGGACAACGAAATCGGCCTGATCTTTGGCGGTCAGTCCGATTTCAGCACGCTGCGCGGGCATTATCAGAACTGGCTGCCGGCCATCGATTTTGACATCAGCCCGATGCGCGATGTGAAGATGCGGCTATCCTACAGCCACACCATCACCCGTCCGGACTATGCCAGCATGCAAGGCGGCATCACCGTTAACCAGCCTTTGCGGCCGGGCGGCGGCAGCACCGGCGGCAGCGGCAATCCGGGGCTGATCCCCTACAAGTCCAAGAACATCGATGCCTCGGCTGAATGGTTCTATGGCCCTGAAAGCTACATTTCAGTGGGCTTCTTCCACAAGGATGTGCGCAACTTCATCGCTAACACCACGGTTCAGGAGCCGCTGTTCAACCTGACCAACCCGTCAACCGGCGCGGCTGCAAATCAGGCGCGTACGGCGCTGGGCGGAACGCCCACCTTTGCCCAGATCCTGGCCTGGCTTGCGGTCAACAACCCCAGCGTGGTTGAATTCAGCGGCGCGGTGCCGCGCGGTATTCTGGGCCAGGCGGGCGATCCGCTGGTGCAGTTCACCACCACGCGTCCGGGCAATTCGGACAAGGTTGCCAAGCTGTGGGGCTGGGAATTTGCGATCCAGCATTCGTTCTGGGATACCGGCTTCGGTGCGATCCTGAACTACACGATCGTGCGCAGCGATACCAAGTTCGATAACACCCAGCGCTACACAGTAACGCAGTTTGCGATCAACGGGGTAAGCGATAGCGCCAACGCCGTGGTCTATTACGACAAGAACGGCATCCAGTTCCGCGTAGCCTATAACTGGCGGGCGGAATTCCTGGGCGGCTATGGCTTCGATCCGTATTACACCAATGCCTATGGCCAGTTCGATATCAGCGCGAGCTGGGAAATCAAGAAGGGCTATACGGTCTTCGTCGAAGGCATCAACGTGACCAATGCGGATCGCAGCGGCCACATGCGCAACGACCAGACGGTGTTCTTCGCGGCACCTGGGTATGGCCGCTATTCGGCAGGGTTCCGACTGAACTTCTGATCGGTTTGGCTTGATCCCTGATCAAAACAGATTGAGAGCCGTATCCTTGGTGATGCGGCTCTCAATCCGTATCGGGGCCAGGTAAACTTGGAAGGTGGGCCGGGTGGAAAACGCAATCAGGCAGGTGGCAATTGTCGGCGGCGGAACGGCCGGCTGGCTATCAGCCTGCGTGCTTGCCGCGAAACGGCCCGATCTGGCGATAACCCTGATCGAATCCCCTGATATCCCGGCCATCGGTGTGGGCGAAGGGACCTGGCCGACGATGCGCGATACGCTGGCATCGATCGGGATTTCGGAAGGCGAATTCTTGATCGCCTGCGATGCCTCGTTCAAACAAGGTTCGCGGTTTGATGGCTGGCTGACCGGTGCGGCTGGCGAAAGCTACCTCCATCCATTTACCCAGCCCCCAGCGGGCGACATGCGCGATCTGTTGTCCGCTTGGCAGGCGAAAGCGGATTCTGCCGATTTTGCCACCGCGATGACCGCGCAGGCAGCCGTCTGCGGCGAAGATCTGGCGCCGCGCCAGCGGGCGATGCCAGACTATGCCGGGGCGCTAAATTACGGCTATCACCTTGATGCCGCAAAATTTGCTGCGCTGCTCGCGCGCCACGGCACCGCGCGGCTTGGCGTAATGCTGCGTCAGGCGACCGTGACTGGTGTGGCAGCCGCAGAAAACGGCGATATCGCAGCCTTGCATCTGGATGATGGCACTGCGGTGACAGCGGACCTGTTCATCGATTGCAGCGGCCAGACTGCACTTCTGATCGGCGGTCATTGCGGCGCCGACTGGATTGACCGGTCCGATGTTTCATTCAACGATCGCGCGCTTGCCCTGCAGGTCCCGGTGCAGCCTGGCAGCGTCATTGCATCGCAGACAATCGGCACCGCGCACCGGGCTGGATGGCTGTGGGATATCGCCCTGCCGGGCCGCCGCGGAATTGGCTGTGTCTATTCTTCGCTGTTTCTGGACGATGATCGGGCCGAAGACGTGCTGTTTGACTATATCGGCCAGCAGCTACCGCAGATTGATCGATCCACGATGATCCCGCGCAAGCTTCGCTTTTCGACCGGCCACCGGGCCCAGTTCTGGCGGGGGAATTGCCTGGCGATCGGGCTTTCAGCCGGATTTATCGAACCGCTTGAAGCATCGGCGATTGTGCTGATCGAACTGTCGCTGCGCGCCCTGACCGAGAATTTTCCGGCCAGCCGCAGCGCGATGGATATTCATGCCGAACGGTTCAACACGCTGTTCCGCTATCGCTGGGATCGGATCGTCGAATTCCTGAAGTTGCACTATCTGCTTAGCCGCCGCACGGAACCTTATTGGCAGGCCCAGCGCGATCCCGGCAGCGTTCCGGCGCGGCTGGCGCAAAGCCTGATGCTGTGGCGCGATCAGCCGCCGTCGAGCTGGGATTTTCCGCAGGTTGATGAAATCTTCTCTGCTGCCAGCCAGCACTATGTGCTTTATGGCATGGGCTTTCCCCCGCCTCCCTTGCGGGGCATGCCGGGGGCGGACGCCGCGGCGCAGCTGGCCGAAGTGCAGGATCGTTCGCGCAGGTTGCGAGCGGGCCTGCCGGGCAACCGCGCCTACCTTGATGCCTTGACCGTGCAAACGGCCTGATCACCTTTTGAACCGGAACCACTGCAATGAGCCAGCATCAGATTCTGACCCCCGAAGCCCACGCCCAGCTGCGGATCCGTGCAGAGGCCGGGACCGATCTGGGCGATGGGGTGATGGCCGCGCTGGCAGTACCGGCGGAGTTTCGCCGGCTGGCCTGCGAATTCCCGCTGCTGTTCCGCCGTGATCCGGCCACCGCCAGCTGGTCTGCATTGGCGTTGCTGGGGTTTGAGCCGGGCGAAAATCTGTATCTGGATGGTACGCGCTGGGATGCCGCCTGCCGCCCGCTATCGTTGGCAGTGCAGCCGTTCCTGATTGGCCGGCCAGCGCAGGGTGATGGCCCGGCGCAAGTTCATATTGATATGGCCCATCCACGGATCGCTGCTGGCGATGAGGGGATCCGCGTGTTCGATGGTGAAGGACGGCCCACGCCGTTCCTGGAAGAAGCGATCGAGATGCTGGGCGCACTGGATGATGGCTACCGTGCCAGCACAGATTTCTTTGCCGCTGTCGAACGTTATGAACTGCTTGAACCGTTTTCGATGGATGTCACGCTGGATAGCGGAGCAATGCACCGGCTGGTCGGCTACAACATCGTCAACGAGGAAGCGCTGGCTGCGCTGGAGCCGGGCATTCTGGCTGAACTTTATGCTGCTGGACATCTTGGGCCGCTCTATTTCGCGGTGGCATCGCTTGGCAACCTGGGCAAATTGGTCCGCCGCAAGAACCGCAAAGGCCATGGCTGAGCAGCCCGATATCTTGACCGGGCTGCCCAAAGTGGCCGAGCTGGCGCTGGATCAGTCCGGGCTGGATCAAGCGCTTCGCGATGCGCGTGAACCGTTCGTGGTGCGCGGCCTTGCGGCACACTGGCCGCTGGTTCAAGCCGCGCTGCACGGTGCAGCGGCGGTGAAGGATTACCTTGTCAGCCATGCCCGTGATCGGCAGTTCCCGGTCAACATTGGCCAGCCCGGCGGCGGTGACCGATTGTTCTACGATGCCGCGATGGACGTGAATTTCCAGATGGCGCAGGGCCCGCTGGACGCGATCCTGGGCGGAATAATCGCCAATGCGGACAAGCGCGATGCCCCGGTGATCTATTTATCGTCAGTTGATGTTGAAGCCTACTTCAATGGGCTTGGCGCAGCCAATGCACTGCCGCTGGGAGACCGCGAACCGATTACCAGTATCTGGATCGGCAATCGCACCCGGATCGCCGCGCACAATGATGTTCCTGACAATCTGGCGGTCTGTGCTGCGGGCAAGCGGCGGTTTATAGTATTCCCGCCGGGGCAGATGACAAACCTATATCCCGGCCCGCTTGATAACACCCCGGCTGGTCGGCCGGTCAGCATGGTTGATTTCCGGGCTCCTGATCTGGCAGCCCACCCGCGTTTTGCACAGGCATTGGACCACGCGCTGGTGGCTGATCTGGAGCCTGGCGATGCGATCCATGTGCCATCGCTGTGGTGGCACCATGTTGAAGGGCAGGCGGCATTCAACGTGCTGGTCAACTATTGGTGGCGCGATGTCCCGGCCTTTTTAGGACAGCCCGAAGATGCGCTGTATCATGCGATTCTGGCGATCCGCGATCTGCCCGATGCGGCCCGCGCGTGTTGGCGTGAACAGTTCGAGCACTATGTATTTTCGGGCGGCAGTGAAGCCAATGCGCACCTGCCCGATCATGCGCGCGGGGTGCTGGGTCCGCTCAGCGCTGAAACTGCGGGCCAGATCAAAGCCAAATTGCTAAGAGGATTGTCGCGATGAACCAGGCCCCCAAGCTGCGCGTTGTGGTTGCTGGCGGCGGCACCGCCGGATGGATGGCAGCCGCCGCGCTGGCAAACACGCTGGGTTCGGTGATTGATCTGACCCTGGTTGAAAGCGATGCAATCGGTACAATTGGGGTGGGTGAAAGCACGATCCCGCCGCTGCTGTTGTTCAACCGGCTGCTGGGTATCAACGAAGCCGAATTCATGCGCGCCACCCAGGCCACTTTCAAGCTCGGGATCAAGTTTGAAAACTGGAAGGACGTGGGTGAAAGCTATTTCCATTCGTTCGGCGCGGCCGGCAAGGATCACTGGTCGGCCGGGTTCCAGCATTTCTGGCTAAGCGGGCTGAAGCGCGGTCATCTGGATAGCTATGACGAATACAGCCTTGAACTGAAAGCCGCGCTGGAAGGCAAGTTTGCGCATCTGCCGGATGACCGGATGAACTATGCCTACCAGCTCGACAGCGCGCTCTATGCCCAATTCCTGCGCAAAAAAGCAGAGGGCGATGGGGCAAAGCGGATCGAAGGGCGGATTGTCCAGGTTGAACTAGACAGCGCAAGCGGGGATATCGCTGCGTTGCTGTTGGATGGTGATCGCCGGATCGAGGGTGATCTGTTCCTCGATTGCACAGGATTTCGCGCCTTGTTGATCGAAGGCGCGCTGCACGCCGGTTTTGATGACTGGACCCACTATCTGCCGTGCGACAGCGCAATTGCAGTGCAGACCGCCAGTGTCCGCCCGGCCATTCCCTATACCCGGGCGATCGCGCATGATTCCGGGTGGCAATGGCGTATTCCGCTGCAGCACCGGCAGGGCAATGGGATCGTCTATTGCAGCCGCTATCTGGACCGCGAAGCCGCGCTTGAGCGGCTGCTGGGTTCGGTAGAGGGGACCGTTCTGACCCAGCCCAATGTGATCGCCTATCGCACCGGGGTGCGGCGCAAACAGTGGCACAGGAATTGTGTGGCGATGGGGCTTTCGGGCGGGTTCATGGAACCGCTTGAATCAACTTCGATCCATCTGATTCAGCGCGCCGTGCTGCGGCTGATCCGGATGCTGCCGGGCGGGCCTGTCAGCCAGCGCGATGTGACCGAATTCAACGAGCAGACCTTTACCGACATGGAGCAGATCCGCGATTTCCTGATCCTGCACTATAAGGTCACCAATCGCCGCGACAGCGCCTTTTGGCGCCAATGCGCCGAGATGGCGATCCCAGACAGCCTTGAACAGAAAATCGAGCTGTTCCGCGAAACGGCCCGCGTGTTCCGCAAGAACGAGGAACTGTTTGCCGAGAACAGCTGGATCCAGGTGATGCTGGGGCAGGGGATCATGCCGAACAGCCATCACCCGGTGGCAGACAAGCTGCGCCAGGACGAGCTGGACCGGTTCCTGACCGCGCTGCGCAGTTCGGTTAGCGAGACCGTGGCGGGACTGCCGCAGCAGATGGATTACATTTCCGGTTATTGCGCCGCCAAGGAAGAAGCGCCAGCATGAAGCGGACCCTGTCCGCGCTGGCTCTGCTGGCAACGCTGGCACTTTCCAGCGCATCGCGCGCAGAGCCCGGCTGGGCTTTGGTCTGGGCTGACGAGTTCGATGGCCCGTCGATCGACAAGCGCAAGTGGGGCTTCGATGCCGATTGCTGGGGCGGCGGCAATGACGAGCGGCAGTGCTATACCAAAAGCGGGCGCAATGCAGCGATCGAAGACGGCAAGCTGGTGATCACCGCCCGCTATGAACGCACCACAGGCGCGGCGCTGCCATTGCAGTTGCGCCGCCAGTCTTCCCAAGGTGACAGAGAGGCGACCCGTGATTTTTCATCGGCGCGGCTGACCACCCGGGGGCGGGCTTCGTGGCAGTATGGCCGGATCGAAGTGCGCGCCAGGTTGCCGCAGGGCCAAGGCACCTGGCCGGCAATCTGGATGCTGCCAGAAAAAACCCGGTATGGCCCCTGGGCTGCTTCGGGCGAGATCGATATCCTGGAAGCCGTCAACCTTGGGGTGATCTGCACCAAGTGTCCAGGCGGGCGCGAGAACACGATTTTTGGCACAATTCATTTCGGTGCCAAGCCGCCCGGCAACACGCAGGCTGGCACGGAAATCGGCTTTCTCGAAGTGCTGGACGGGTTTCACACTTATGCGGTTGAATGGTTTGCGGATCGGATCATCTGGCAGGTCGATGGCCGCAGCTATGCCGAACGCAAGGCTGGTGAATGGTTTACTGCCGGATCCAAGACCCCGGGGGCTCCATTCGATCAGCCGTTTCATCTGATCCTCAATCTGGCAATCGGCGGCAAGCTGCCCGAAGGGCGCGGGCTGGGCGGGGTGCGCAACGATGGCTATCCCAAACGGATGGAAGTGGATTGGGTTCGCGTCTGGCAAAAGCCTGTCATCGGCGCTAGGGCCCCCGCAGGGTCGGTGAAGACCGGGGGCAATTAGCAGATGGCAAGGCGGCTTCAGGCTGTAACGATCAAGCATGTGGCCGCCGACGCCGGCGTTTCGCTGCAGACGGTCAGCCGCGTCATCAATGGCGAGCCCAATGTGCGGCCCGAGATGAAAAGCCGGGTCCAGGCCTCGATTGACCGGCTGGGCTATGTCCCATCGATTGCGGCTCAACGGATGAGCGGATCGCGAAGCTATCTGATCCTGGCAATCAACGACCGCGAACGCACCATCGCCGATTGGACCGCGCGCCAAGGTACCGACTGGGTCGATCAGATGCTGCTGGGGGGCATGCTGAAATGTGCCGAGCATGGCTATCGGATGATTTTTGAACTGGTTGATACCCATTCAGATCATGTCGAACGCGAACTGCTGGGCGCGATCGCCGCGCTTCAGCCAGACGGGATCATCCTGACCCCGCCGCATTCGGACAATGCCCAGATTGTTGGCTTGCTGGCCAAACAGAACCTGCCGTTTGTGCGGATTGGATCGAAGCAGAACGGCACCGGGATCCCGGTTTCGATGGACGATGAAGGATCGGCCCGGACCGCGACCCGCTATCTGATCGAGCGCGGGCATCAGCGGATCGGCTTCATTTCCGGATCGAGCGAGTATGAGCTGAGCGGCTGGCGGGTCGATGGCTGGCAGGCAGAGATGGCCGCCGCCGGACTCGATTGCACGGGGTTGCTTGCGCCCGGGGACTTTTCCTATGGCTCGGGCGAGGCAGCGGCGCTGGCGCTGCTGAACCTGCAACAGCCGCCCAGCGCGATCATCGCCAGCAATGATCAAATGGCACTGGCTGCGCTCGAAATGGCGCGCCAGCGCGGAATTTCGGTGCCGGACGAACTTTCGCTGATCAGTTTTGACAACACCCCGCTGGTTCATTTCACCCAGCCTCCGCTGACGGCGGTGGATCAGCCGATTGCTGCCACCGCATCCAAAGCGGTGGAACTGATCATCGCTGCGCAAAAGGGCGATGCCGCGCCAATTGCACTGACAGTTATCGAAGGCGCGATTGTCGAACGCGGTTCGGTTGCCCGGCGTGATTGATCGCGGCGAAGCGGTGCAAAGTCACCGCTTCACGCTGCTGTTCGCGCTGGCCTGGGCTGGCGGCGCGGTGGCCTATACCCCGCTGCTCACCATTCTGCTGCCAAGCCAGGTGTCAGAGCTTGCGGGCAGCCAGCTGGGCGTTTCCTGGCTGGCCCAGATCGCCTTGGCCGGGGCCGTTGCGGCATCGCTGAGCAATGTGCTGTTCGGTTATCTCAGTGATGTTACCCGCAACCGGCGTGCCTGGGTGGCGGCCGGGCTGGTGCTGTCTTCGCTGCTGCTGCCGCAGATCGGCCAGGCCAGAACGCTGGAAGGCCTGATCCTGGCGGTGATCGGCTGGCAGCTTGGCCTGAACATGATGCTGGGGCCGCTGGCGGCCTGGGCCGGGGATCATGTGCCCGATTCGGCAAAAGGCTTGCTGGGCGGGTTGATGGCGTTCGCTCCGGGCGGCGGGGCATTGGCTGGCGCGATCGTTACCCAGCCGCTGCTGGTGCCAGATGACCTGCGACTATGGCTGGTCGCGGCGCTGGTGGTGGGCTGTGTACTGCCGGTGTTGCTGTTCGCGCCAATCGGGCGCGTGCCGCAGGCCGCGGCAGACAATCAAGCCGGCCAGTCTGGTGTCAGACTGGCCCGGCGCCGGGCGGTGATGGGTATGTGGTTTGCGCGTCTGGCAGTGCAGGTCGCAGAGGCAACCTTGTTCGCGTACCTATTGTTCTGGCTGCGCACGCTTAATCCCGCGATCAGTGAAAATCAGACCGCGCGTTTGTTCAGCGTGATCATGGTGCTATCGGTCCCGGTTGCTTTGGCAGCGGGGCGCTGGTCGGACCGTCATGACAAGCCGATCACTCCATTGGCGGTTTCGGCGCTGGTATCGGCGGCAGGGCTGCTGGTGATGGCGCTGACCAGCGATCTTGGCCTGGCAATAGCTGCCTATGGCCTGTTCGGCTTGGCCAGCGCGGTATTCCTTTCGCTGCATTCATCCCAGACACTGAGGATACTGCCGCGACCAGGGCGGCGCGGGCGCGATCTGGGGCTGTTCAACCTGACGAATACCGTGCCTTCGCTGATTATGCCGTGGCTGGCGATTGCCCTGGTGCCGCTGTTCGGGTTTCAGGCACTGTTCCTGATCCTGGCGCTGCTGGGGCTGGCTGCGGCGTTGCTGCTTGGCACTATCGCCCGCCGCGATTGAAGGCTTGGCTTGATTTTCCCAGCCCTGCGTGCAATTGCTGCTGAGAACGTTCACAAGAACTATTGGCGGGGATGAAATGCGGCTGAACTTGGGCTTTGCAGCTTTGGCGTTGCTATGCGGCGCGGGCGTTACGGCAGCCGCATTGGCCGAACAGGCGGCAGGCCTTCCCGGCGCCACAAACGCGCATGCCCAGTTGTGGCCTGCTGCGAAAAGTCCTGCCGCGATAACCGATCCCGCCACTGAGGCGAAGATCGATGGCTTGTTGGCCAAGATGACGCTGGAACAGAAAGTGGGCCAGCTGATCCAGGCAGATATCAGCGCGATTTCTCCGGCTGATCTGGCGCAGTATCCGCTGGGATCGATCCTGGCTGGGGGCAATTCGGGCCCCTACGGCGATGAACGCAGTGATGCGGCAAAATGGGCGAAGCTCGTGGGCGAATTCCGCAGTGCCTCGGCCGCAACTGGCGCTGGCATTCCGATCCTGTTCGGGATTGATGCCGTGCACGGCCATTCAAACTTGCCCGGCGCCACGCTGTTTCCGCACAACATCGGCCTTGGCGCGGCGCACGATCCCGATTTGATCCAGCGGATCGGCACGGTGACCGCCGCTGAAGTTGCCGCCAGTGGGATTGAATGGACCTTTGCGCCAACGCTTGCCGTGCCGCAGGATCTGCGCTGGGGCCGCAGCTATGAAGGCTATGCTTCAGACCCGGCATTGGTTGCCAGCTATGCCCGTTCGATGACAATCGGCCTACAGGGCGAATTGGTATCGGGCCGGCCGCTTGGGGCCAACCAGGTCGCCGCAACTGCCAAGCATTTTCTGGCCGACGGGGGCACGTTTGAAGGCCGCGATCAAGGCGACGCGCGGATTGACGAAGCAGAATTGGTGGCCCGCCATGCCGCTGGCTATCCGCCAGCAATCGATGCCGGGGCGCTGACCGTTATGGTCAGTTTTTCAAGCTGGAACGGGGTGAAGAACCACGGCAATTCTACCTTGCTGACTGACGTGCTCAAGGGCCGGATGGGGTTCGCCGGGCTGGTGGTAGGTGATTGGAATGGCCACGGCCAGGTGCCGGGATGCAGCGCCACCGATTGCCCGGCCGCGATCAACGCCGGGCTCGATCTGTTTATGGCCCCCGATAGCTGGAAGGGTTTGTTCGAATCGACCCTGCGCGCGGCGCGTGACGGGCGGATCGCTCCGGCCCGGATCGACGATGCCGTTCGGCGGATCCTGCGGGTCAAATTCAAGCTTGGGCTGATGTCCGATAATCTGGTTCAGCGGGGCAACCCGGCCATGGTTGGCACGCCTGAACATCTGGCAGTTGCGCGCGAAGCGGCTGCCAAATCGTTGGTCTTGCTTAAAAACGAAGGCGCGGTTCTGCCGGTAAAGCCTGGTGCGCAGGTGCTGGTGGCAGGCCTCGGTGCCGATAGCATGGCGATGCAGGCTGGTGGCTGGACCATCACCTGGCAAGGCACGGATACTTCGGCCAAGGATTTCCCCAACGGCCAGACGATCGGCCGGGCGATTGCCGATGCCGTGATCGCGGCTGGCGGGAAGGCCGCGATTGCCCCGGACGGCAGCCATTCTGCCAAGCCAGACGTAGCGATCGTGGTCACCGGAGAAGCGCCCTACGCTGAATTTCAGGGTGATGTGCCGCACCTGGCGTTTACCCAGCAACCCGCTGAAGCCAAGCTGATCGCGCAGTTGAAGGCGCAGGGCATTCCGGTGGTGGTAGTGTTTCTTTCGGGTCGCCCGCTGTTTACCGGTCCGCTGATCAACCAGGCCGATGCTTTCGTGGCAGCCTGGCTGCCCGGCAGCCAAGGCGCCGGCGTTGCCGATGTTCTTGTAGCCAGCCGCGATGGGAAGGCTCCGCGTGATTTCACCGGGCGGCTGCCCTTTGCCTGGCCGGCCGATGCGCGCTCTCCGGTTGCCGCACCATTGTTCCCGGCTGGCTATGGGTTGCACTATGGCGAGATGCGGACGCTGGGCCCGGTCAACGAGGATCCCCGGATCGATCTTTCGCTGTTCGATACCGCCACTTCATTCTTCGTGCGCGGCAAGGCGCTGGCACCGTGGCATATGTCAACCGACGGATCGATCACCGAACGCGCCGTTGATCTTTCGGCGCAAGAGGACGCCCGCCAGTTCAGCTGGTCGGCGCCGGGCGCGCTGACTATCGAGGGCAATCCGGTGAACCTGGGCGGGCCGTTGGCGCGCGGATCGCTGGCGCTTGATTGGCGGATCGATCGGCGCGGGACCGGGCCGGTTCACTTGACGTTTGGCGGCGCCACGCTGGATATCTCTGCGCTGGTGCGCACCGCACGGGGCGGCACAGCGATCAAAACCCGGATTGCATTGCGCTGCTTTCAGCGCGGCGGGGCCAATCTTGCGGCGATCGGCCAGCCGCTGCGGCTGACCGCGCGGGCCGGCTTTGCCATGACCCTGCAAACCGCCCGGATCGATCGCGCCGCCAGCTCTGCTGCTTGCCCACGGGTTGTCCGCCAACGGCGCTAGTCGGCCGTTCGGCGCCATGCCGGCGGTGGCGGCAAACTCGCCTGGCCAACACTGTGCTTAATCAGACGGCTGGCAGCCGGACGATGGCTTTCAGCCCGCCGGACGGGGCCTTTTCCAGCTCCACATCGCCGCCATAGATGCGGGCCAGATCGCGCGAGATGGCAAGACCCAGCCCTGATCCGGGCTTCAGATCATCAAGCCGGGTGCCAACCGTAAACGCAGCCTCCTGCGCGCCCTCGGGCAGGCCAGGGCCGTCATCCTCAATTTCGATCACAACCGAAGGATCCAGCTTGTGCCAGCGAATGGTGCATTGCCAGTTTGCCCATTTTCCAGCGTTGTCGAGCAGGTTCGAGAGGATTTCGGTGAGGTCATGGCTATCGCAGGCAACGCGAACATCATCACCGGGTTCAAGCAGGAATGCTATGGGGCGTTGTTGGTATAGCCGGGTGAAGGCTTCGACCAGTTTTTCGGCGCTAGAGCCCAGCGCGGTGGCCTGGCCCGGCGCAGGGTGGGCTGCTGCCTGGCGCGCGCGGGCAAGATGGAAATCAATCTGGCGCTGCATCCGCCGCGATTCTTCCATGATCGTATCGGCCGATTCGTTGTGGCCCGCCTGCCGCAAGCGGTCAGCCTCATCGACCAGAATGGCCAGCGGCGTTCGCAGGCCGTGGGCAAGATTACCCGCAACCATCCGGCTGCGCTGGACCGAAGCCGCGCTGGAATCGATCAGGCCATTGAGATCCGCCACCAATGGGGTGATTTCGGAGGGAAATGACCCCTGCATCCGATCGGTTTCCCCAGATCGGACATCCGCGACCGCCTTGCTCAGCCGATTGAGCGGCTTTAGCCCAAACCGGATCTGAAGCGCCCCGATGGCTATCATCAGCACGGTAAATCCGGCGAGCGCGAAAAACAGCGAACGATTGAATTCCGCCATATTCTCATCAACCAGCCGCTTGTCAGTGGCCAGCAACAGCCGCAATGGCGGGCCTCCGGCATGCGGGATCTGCTTGGCATATTCCAGCGTGCTGCCGTGGGGGCCTTGGGTCCACGCGATATTCATTGTGGTGCTGTTGGCGAATTTCGGATCGAAGCGATTTTCGCCCAGCGATGGCGATGCGACAGTGCTGTAACCTTCCCGGGCGATTTGCCAATAAAACCCGGAATCCAGCGGCAGATAGCGCGGATCCGACAGGCGCCGGAGGATGTATGGCTGGCCCTTCGCATCGACCGCAGTCAGAGCTGCGAGCTCATCAATGTGAATCTCCAGCTCGTCATGGTAGCCTTGCAGGATGTTCCAGCGGAACAGCGAGGAAACCATGATCCCGCCCGCAACTACGCCGATAAGAATCCACACCACAGTGCCGATTAGGAGGCGGAATCGCAGACTGTCAGGGCGAAATTTCATCGCCAGAGGCGATAGCCTAATCCACGCACCGTGCGAATTGTATTTTTGCCGATCTTGCGCCGCAGCCGCGCAATGTTCACTTCGATCGTGTTGGGTTCACGCCCCTTTGCCGCAGGATACAGCTGATCGAGAATTTCTGCATGTGACAGGATGTGCCCGCGCCGCAGCAGCAGCAGCTGGAGCAGGCGGAATTCGATCTGGGTCAATTCGATCGATGCGCCATCCATCACCGCTACCTTCATTTGCAGATCAAGTTCGATGCCGTCAGCGATCAACCGCTCGCCGGTTTGTCCCGATGCGCGCCGTAACAGCGCGTTCAGCCGGGCGATCAACTCTTCGGCGCGAACCGGCTTGACCACGTAGTCATCAGCCCCGGAGTTGAGTCCATCAACCTTTTCCTCCCAGTTGCCGCGGGCGGTAAGGATCAGGATCGGGATGGCAAAGCCGGTGGCGCGGATCTTGCGAATGAATGCCAGGCCATCGATGCCGGGCAGGCCGATGTCGACAATCAGGGCGGCAAAGCTCTCAAAGTCGCTGATTTTCAGAGCATCCTCGGCATTGGGAACATGCTCTACGATCATGCCGTCGCTCGCCAGCCGCACCGCCAAGCGGTTGGCCAGCCGGGGATCATCCTCGATCAGCAGCAGGCGCATGACAGGTCCCTTTGCGGGGCGGTGCTGTTTTGCGCCCTGAATGCACGGTGGTTGCTATTCATACTGTCCCCCGATCGATTGCAGCGCAATGCCAATCGGCATCGCACTTTTGTTCGTATTCATTGGTCAAACCGTCCCAAATTTGGTTTCCGATCTGATCCCGGTTGCATTCAAGAAGTCGTTTGGCATCAGGCCCCCGGCGCAGATAATGACATCGTCATTAGCCAGAGTTTCGGTTTCTGCGGCCAGTTGCATGATGACCGCGTCCGGTTCGATCTTGCTGACGGTACTGCCCAGCATCTCGCGGACCCGCCCTTCCTGGACCAGATCGCGCAGCCGATTGCGATTTTTCGCGCGGGCCCGGGCATAGGAATTGCCGCGATAGGATATGGCTACGGTCGTTCCGGGCTGCTCTGCCACCCGGATGGCTGCTTCCAGCGCGCTATCGCCGCCGCCAACCACCAGCACCCGCTTGCCGATATATTGTTCGGGATCGATCAGGCGATAGACCACTTTGCCCAATTCTTCCCCCGGAACGCCAAGCGGGCGCGGCGTTCCGCGCCGACCGATCGCCAGCAGGACCATCTTGGCCCGGTAGCTGGCCTTGCTGGTTGTGATATCGAAATGGCCGCCGTTGCGCGTAACTGCGGTCACCTGTTCTTCAAACCGGGGCTTCAGACCGGTTTGCTGCTGGACGCCTTCCCAATAGGCCAGCAAATGCTCTTTGCTTACTTCTCCAAAGCGCATTTCGCCGATGATTGGCAGCGTTGCAGGCGAGGTCATCACCACTTTGCCGCGCGGGAAATGGGCCACTGTCCCGCCAAAACTGTCCTGATCAACGGTTGCAAACGAAAGTTTGCGTTCGATTGCACCAAGGCTGGCGGCAATTCCGGCCGGACCGCAGCCAACGATCAGTACATCAAGAACGCCTTCGCCGCCGGGCATGTGCCCAGCCTTGCGGGCGATCCCGGCAATCGCCTGTCGGCCTTGCTCAATCGCGTTCTTGATCAGTCCCATTCCGCCCAATTCACCGGCGATATAGATCCCCGGTACGGTGGTTTCGAATTCAGGCGTCAGCAGCGGAATATCGACCCCGCGGGTCGCGCTGCCGAATACCAGCGTTATCGCATCGGTGGGGCAGGCGGTCGCGCAGGCGCCGTGGCCAACGCAGGAAGTAGGCTCAATCAGCACAGCCTTGCCATCGATCAGCCCCAGGATCTTCTTTTCGGGGCAAGCCCTGATGCAAGCCGCGCAGCCAAGGCACAACGCCGGTTCGATCACCGGATGGAGCGTGGCCGGTTCGGTCAGCCCGGCCTGCCGATTGTCTTCAAGGGTTGCCCGCGCCTTTGCCGATCGCATTTTGGCCAGCAGCACCCAGCCTGCCCATACAGCAAGCAAAGGCAGGGCATAGACCAGCAGGAGCGGGTCAATGGCCATATCAGGCGCCGGGCACTCCGGCCGCCTTGGCGGCAGCGTTAACCTCTGCCAGGCCCGCCGCATCACCTGAAAATGCGCTGCGGGCCGCAGCAAGATCGGCGGCTGCCTGTTTGTCCTGCTTCAGCACCATCCGTGATCGGAACAGCATCGACCAGCCTTTGGCATCCTTGGGGTTGGATTTCAGCCGCGCAGCCAGCCCGCTGACCATGCCATCGATCGAGGCCTGCTGCTGCTCAGGCGGCAGCTGGCTGATTGCCGCAGCCTTGGCTGGATCGGGTTGGGCCGGACCGGGCTGGACCGGCATTGCTGGCGAAGCTGCGGCGGCCACTTTGAGGCGGCTTGAAACATCAACGCCCTGTTTGGCGGCTTCATCGCGGATCTTGGCCTGCACTTCGGGCTGCCACGGGGCGTCGGCGGGTCCGCTGTTGGCCAGTTCGATCCACAGTGCCAGCGCTTCCTTGCCGCGCCCGTTCTGGGCGTGCCACAGGCCAATGAAATAGCGCGCGCGCGGCTCTTTGGGATCGCGCCGCAGGGCTTGGTCAAACGCGGCCTTGGCCTCTGGCGTAACCTTGCCCGCCGCAACCCCGACCAGTGCCTCGCCATAGCCCGAATGAACCGTTGCCTGATCGGGCAAAAGTTCCAGCGCGCGCTTGAACGGGGCGATCGCTTGCTGGGGGCGGCCGGTCATCAGATAAGACCAGCCAAGCATCCGAAAGCCTTCGCCGTCATTGGGCTCTTTCTCAAGCCGGGCGGCAAGTTTGGAAATCATCGTATCGACATCGGCGATCTGTTGGTTCGCCCCGGCCGGCGCTGTCGCAGCGGGCGAAGCGGACGGCGATGTGCCGCCGCGCATAACCAATACAGCGGCGGCGCCCGCAACCAATGCAGCTGCGCCGATCAGCAGGTTGCGGCTGCTGCCCAAATTGCCAGTCAGACTGGCCTGGGCCGGATCTGCCGGGACATCATCAGCAGTTGCTGATGCAGGATCGCGGGCCTGCCAGACACGCATGGCGACGATGCCCAGGGCAATTCCTGCTAGCCCGGTCAAAATATATTGTAGCATTCGGTTTTCCGTTCTTGTGGCGCGCACCCAGATTACGCGATTCTTCTTGAAGGCTTTACCCCCTACGCCCACCCTGTTTCTGACATAAACCTTGCAAATAGCCCAAAGGGCGACTGATAGACTCTCCTGCAAGACGAACCGAGCCAGATTTTTCGCGCCTTTGGCAACCAAACGCTAAGCACATTGGGTAGAAAAGGCGCGGTCCCAGGGTAGCGAGTTGCAAATTTCAATGGTTTCCAAAGCAGAGAACGGGTCCGCAGCGGATCCGCAGCCAAGGCTAAATGCCGATCTAGCAGAGCGGGTAATCTCCATGCTAGTCATCCTGACGGTTGGGGCAGCCGTCGCCTGGGGCTGGCTTCACCGCGATGCGCTGCCGATCGATCCGGAAGACGGCCTGGGTTATTGGCTGGGCATTGGCGGTGGATCAATGATGCTGATCCTGCTAGCCTACCCTTTGCGCAAACGCGCCAAGCCTGCAACCCGTGCCCCCGGAACGGTTGGGTTCTGGTTTCGCTTTCACATGCTGCTGGGTTTGCTGGGGCCATTGGCGGTGCTTTATCACTCACGCTTCTCCTGGGGGGCGCTCAACAGTGCGATGGCGCTTGGCGCGATGGTTATCGTGGCATCCAGCGGGCTGGTCGGGCGATTCTTCTATTCACGGGTTCACCGCGGCTATTCCGGCCGCAAGCTTGAACTGCGTTCGTTGAAGCGGGAAATGGACGAGCTGCTTGCCCAGCTTGCGGCTGCTGGGATTTCTGATGATGGTGTGCTGGAGCATATTCAGGCGTTCGAAGACCGCGCGGTCCGGGCCGGTTCGGCCTTCTGGCCAAGCGCTGCGGCCGTGATCGGTCTGGGCGTGGAGACACGATTTGCTGAACGCCGATTGCTGGCAGCGATGCCCCGGGGCGCTGATCGCCGCACATTGAACCTGCGCGCGCTGACCAGTGATTTTTTCCAGGCGGTGCGCCGCTCTGCCGAATTCGCTTTCTATGACCGGCTGCTGCGGCTGTGGCATCTGTTTCACTTGCCGCTGTTCTTCCTGCTGGTAGCGGCTGCGATCCTGCATATCGTTGCGGTGCACATGTACTGATGCGCCGCATCCTGGCCTTGATCTGGCTTGCTTGCCTTTGCGCAGCGATGCCAGCGATTGCTCAATCGGTGATGGAACGGCTGGTTACGCCGGGGCCGCTATCCAGCGCGCATGCCAAGCTCGAATCGAAATGCGATTCGTGTCACTCGTCATTCCGCAAAGAAGCGCAGAACGGCCGGTGCCTTTCGTGCCACAAAGGGGTGGCGAATGATATCCGGACAAAAACCAAGCTTCACGGCAAATTTTCACCCGCGCGCACCGGCGCCTGCAAAAGCTGCCACAGCGATCACCGGGGCCGCGCCAACACCCTGATCGTGCTCAATCAGGCCAGCTTCAATCATGCCTATACCGATTTCGCGCTGACCGGGGCGCATCAGCGCGCCAAATGCAGCAGCTGCCACCGGGGCAACGATTATCGCGGCCGCCCGCGTGATTGTGCTGGCTGCCACGGGCCGTTTGATCCGCACAAGGGGCAGCTGGGCCGCAGTTGCCAGAACTGCCACAACACCAGCGCCTGGAAACAAGTGCAGGGCTTCAATCATGCTGCAACCGGCTTTCCGCTAACCGGCGCGCACCGGACCAAGACCTGCATGAGCTGTCATGCCGGGCAGCGCTGGAAGAATCTGTCGGGCACCTGTGTTTCCTGTCATGCCCGCGATGATGCGCACCGCGGTAGCCGCGGCACCAATTGCGCTTCGTGCCATTCCACTGCGACCTGGCAGGCCGCTTCGTTTGATCATGCCTCTACCGGGTTTCCGCTGGTTGGCGGACATGCTGGGGCAGCTTGCGCGCAGTGCCACGGGGCCGGTAATGCCAACAAGCATCCCTCGCGCACCTGTGTGGCCTGCCACGCCCGCGACGATAGCCATAAAGGCGCGAATGGCACCGACTGCGGCAATTGCCACAATCCGCGCAGCTGGAAGCAGACCAATTTCGATCACAACACGATGACCAGCTTTCCCCTGAAGGGCGCCCACCGCGCCGTGGTGTGCGAGGGGTGCCACAAGCAGTCGCCCAAAGTGGCCAAGCCGCCAACCACCTGCATTGGCTGCCATGCCAAGGACGATAGCCACAAGGGCGGCAATGGCCTGGATTGTGCGCGCTGCCATCAGGTTTCAAGCTGGAAGACGGTCAACTTCAATCACAACACCATGACCAACTTTGCCCTGGCCGGAAAGCATGCGGCGGTGCGGTGCGAAGGTTGCCATACCAAGCCGCCGAACGAGCTTAAGCTTTCAGCACAGTGCAGCTCGTGCCACGCCAAGCAGGATCCGCATGCCGGCAAGCTGGGCAGCGATTGCGCCCGCTGTCACAACGCCGAAAGCTGGACCCAGGGTGTCCGTTTTGATCACGGCCTGACCCGCTTTCCGCTGCTGGGCAAACACGCTGCTCTGACCTGCGCGGGATGCCACGCCGACAAGAGTTTTGTCTCTAAGGGCACGACCTGTGCGGCGTGCCATCCCGATACCCGCCATAACGGGACGCTGGGCAATCCCGCGCAGTGCCAGTCATGCCACAATACCACTGACTGGAAGGTCTGGCGGTTCGATCACGATACCCAGTCCCGCTTTGCCCTGACCGGCGGCCATAAAGGCCTGGTCTGCTCAGCCTGCCACGCCCGGCCCGGCGATCCGGCCAAGCTTGGCAACCAGTGTGTCGATTGCCACCGCAAACATGATCCGCACCGCGGCGGTTTTGGTGATGACTGCGCGCGCTGCCACACAACAACCAGCTTCTCCGAGATATTGATCGGAAGACCGCGGCCGCGAACCTAGCACCAAACTGACATTAACCTTGCAGTGTGGATGATTTAACGGCCAGATGATTCCTTCCGGCGATAGACCGAGGCGCTGCGTATACCCTATCCTTTGTATCAGTGTTTAGAGTCTCCCAACGAAAAGAGAATTTACACATCAGTCGGCGCGGTGCCGACCGGGTCGTGTCGCAATTGTAGGTGGATGATTTGCCGAGGACTTACCTTGCGGCATTCCTGACGGTCCTGGTTACACTGCTGGTCGCAGTGTGGCCGATGCCTGCTGACGCCAAACCCGCCAACACCCAGTTCGATCATTTCCGCACCGGCTTTCCGCTGACCGGCGCGCACTCTGCGGTGCGCTGTGAAAGCTGTCACAAGGACGGGCAATTCGAAGGCACTCCGAAAGATTGCCTCAGCTGCCATAATGCGGTTCGGGCAACCGGCTTGCCGGCCAGTCACCTGCGCACCCGCGAAAACTGCGATACTTGCCACACCACCAAGCAGTGGCAGGTGGGCAATTTCGATCACAGCAAATACACCGGAACCTGCGCCAGCTGCCACAACGGGGTTCAGGCTGTCGGCAAACCGGCCGCCCATATCCAGACCGCGCAGGAATGCGGCGCCTGCCATTCCACCGCAAACTGGAACGCCGTGCGGTTTGACCACACCGGGGTCACGGGTTCGTGTTCAAGCTGTCACAACGGCACCAAAGCCACCGGCAAAAGCGCCAGCCATATCCCGACCACCCAGGATTGCGCTGGTTGCCACACCACCGCCGGGTGGGCCGGGGCGAAATTCGATCACAAGTCTGCCGGGACGAATTGTTCAAGTTGCCACAACGGCAGCACGGCGGCCGGAAAATCGGCAAAGCACATCACCACTACAGCAGAATGTGGCACCTGCCACGCGACGACCGCGTGGACGCCCGCCAATTTCAATCACGCCAATGCCACCGGCACCTGCTCCAGTTGCCACAACGGCACCAATGCCACCGGCAAGAGTGCGACCCACCTGAACACCAGCAACACTTGCATCAACTGCCATACTTCGACGGCCTGGGCGCCTGCCAAGACGGTCAACCACAATGATGTGATCGGCACATGCTCCAGCTGCCACAACGGCACCAAGGCGCTTGGCAAGGCGGCCAGCCACATCAACACCAGTGCTGAATGCAGCACCTGCCATTCAACCAATGCATGGACCCCGGCGAACTTCAATCATGCCAATGCCACCGGCACCTGCTCCAGTTGCCACAACGGCACGACCGCAACCGGCAAGAACGCTACCCACATCAACACCAGCAACACCTGCTCCAACTGCCACACGACAACGGCCTGGGCCCCGGCCAAGACGGTCAATCATCTTGATGTGATCGGGACCTGCTCCAGCTGCCACAATGGCACCAAGGCGCTTGGCAAATCGGCAAGCCACATCAACACCAGCGCTGAATGCAGCACCTGCCATTCAACCAATGCGTGGACGCCGGCGAACTTCAGCCATGCCAATGCCACCGGCACCTGTTCAAGCTGCCACAACGGCACCACCGCGACTGGCAAGAACGCGACCCACATAACCACGACCACCAACTGCACCAGTTGCCACACGACAACGGCCTGGGCGCCGGCCAAGACGGTCAGCCACCTTGATGTGATCGGGACCTGCTCCAGCTGCCACAACGGCACCAAGGCGCTTGGCAAATCGGCTAGCCACATCAACACCAGCGCTGAATGCAGCAGCTGCCATACAACCAATGCGTGGACGCCAGCCAACTTCAGCCACACCGGCATCACCACCAATTGCTCGTCCTGTCACAACGGAACGGCTGCGATCGGCAAAAACCCGGGCCATGGCCAGACAACCAACACATGCGAGAGTTGCCATCGCAGCACCACCAGCTTTACGTCCGTAAACATGAACCACAACGCTGTGGCTGGTCGCTGCGACTCTTGCCACAACGGTACGATTGCCGAAGGCAAACCGAGAGACCACCCATCCACAACCCAAGACTGTGCTGCCTGCCACAACACCCGAAATTGGGACTAATGGCGAGCGAACCGCAAGGAATCGAGACTTGACCACTACCCGCATTGCGACTGCAAGTTCCATTGTCGCAGCAGCTGTAGCTGCGAGCGCAGCTATCGCTCTTCCCGAGCCGGCCTTTGGCCAGACCGTGGCTGATCGGGCCATGTCCGATGTGAAAGTAGAAAGCACTGGTGGCTGCACTACCCTTACTTTCACATTCAACATCCGGTTCCAGGTGCTCAGCTCGTTTCCGGCAAAAGGACGTGAGCTTCATATCCGGCTAAGTACGTTGGATAATTCTGCTGCCGGCAAGCAGCGCGAATCGCTCAGAACTCCGCGCTCGGTGCCTGAATTGCGTTCGATCGAATATGAAGGCGATAGCGCGGCTGGGCCAAGGCTTTCGCTGTTTTTCACCAAAGACATGGAATTTACCGTCAGCCCAGGCCCGGAACCGCAAACCATTGTGGTCCGGATTGCAACGCCGGGCAGCAAGGTTTGCGCTAGCGCCGCAGAAACAACAAGCCAGTCAGCGGCCGGTCCCCAGCAAGATGCAGGTCCGCCGGGACTCTATGTTGTAAACTTGCAGTCGTCGCAGGGCTCTGCACCCAATCTTTCGCCGCAGCAGCAGGCGGCTCTGGGCAGCGGTGTTGTTTACCTGTCTCAGTTCGAAAAGGATTCGCAGCGCTGGTATCGGCTGCGGTCCGGTTTCTACACCACTCGTGCCGAGGCGGAAGCAGCCCGCGCAAAGCTGGTCGCGATTTTCCCTGACGCCTGGGTGCTCAAGGTTACCCCGCAAGAGCGATCCGAAGGGATCACTTCGCGGCTTGGATTTGCGCAACCGGCCCCGCCGCCAGTTTCGGCCATTTCCGGTTCGATCAGCGCAGGCAGCGATGCAGATGCCGCAGTGACCGCCAGAATTATTGGCGAGGCAGAGCTAGCCATTCAGGAGAATAATTTCGATCGGGCCGTGCAGCTTCTGACCAATGCGGTTCAGAAGCCGGAAAATGCCAATACGCCGCGCGCGCTTGAGCTTTTGGGCCTGACCCGTGAACGTAAGGGGCAAGGCGCCCACGCCCGGGCGGAATATGAAGAATATCTGCGCCGCTATCCCAGCGGTGAAGGTGCCGATCGGGTCCGCCAACGGCTTGCCGCGCTGGGTGAGACTGGCCAGGCCGGGCAGCCCGGTACGCCGCTGCGCGAAGCTGGAAAGCTGGGCGGCAAGGGCGATTGGAAATGGGGTCTGCGCGGAAGCTTTTCGCAGTTCTATTTCCGCGATCAAGGCCGCACCAGCACCCTGATCGATTCTTCGACGCTGGGGGCCGAAGTTGATAATTCGGTCAACGTCAACCAGCTGCTGACTTCGGGTGACATCACAATTTCAGGCGGCAATGATCGCCGCCAGTTCCAATTGCGGGCAGCAGGCTCGTTCACCCAGAACTTTGGAACCAGTACTTCGATCACTACGATCAACAACGGCAACGAAGTGCTGACATTCCGCTCAAGGCCGGGTGGCGGGATTGGCGCGGTGACTGCGCTTTATCTCGACTATTCCGACAACGATCTGGACACCCAGCTAAGGGTTGGGCGGCAAAGCCGAAACTCATCGGGTGTGCTTGGCCGGTTTGATGGCGCGCTGCTGGGCTGGCAGGCCAGCCCGAAGCTGCGCTTCAATGCGGTGGGCGGATTTCCGGTCTTGTCATCACGGCAGACTTATGTCCTTACCGAACGCCCGTTCTATGGCTTCAGCGTTGATCTCGGAGCCAAGCGCAGCCCGATCCAGACCACGGTTTACTGGTTCGATCAGCGCGCCACCGGCGGCTTCGTCGATCGCCGTTCGGTCGGGATCGAAACCCGCTTTCTGCGCCCGCGCTTCAATGCCTATGCGATGCTTGATTATGATGTGAAATTTGGTCAGCTCAACCTTGCATTGGGTTCGATGACTTATAATTTCGCCGATGGTTCGAACATCAGCCTGACCGGCGATTATCGGCGCTCACCGATGCTGACCACCACCAATGCGCTGATCGGTCAGTTCGATACGATCAACAATGTCCCGATCACAGAGTTGACCGGCCTGCGGCCGTTCTTCACCGACGATCAGATTTACCAGCTGGCGCAGGACCGGACGCTGATCGCCAAAAGCCTGACCGTCACGTATGCCCGGCCGATCACCCGCAAGTTGCAGGTCAATGCCGATTTCTCGCTGACGGATACTGGCGGTACTCCGGGGACCCCGGCAACGGTTAGTACGGCTGAAATCCTGGCGCTGCCTGTCACCGGGAAAGAGTATTACTATGGCCTGCAACTGATCGGATCGGATCTGTTCATGGGCAATGATATCTACATCCTGTCAGGCCGCCTGGCGAACACCGCGAGCGCCAGGATCTACACAGCCGATTTCAACGCGCGCATCCCGATCACCTCGAACTTCCGGCTCAGCCCGCGGGTGCGCTATGGCTACCGCGATAGCAAGGTGACCAGCACCGTCCTGGTGCCCGGTACCTACAGCCAGTTCCAGCCGACCATCCGTCTGAATTATTACCCGATCAAGCATTCCGAGATCGAAATTGAGTTTGGCGGCAACTTCTCCAACCAGACCATCTGGAACGGTACGGCTTTCGATCGGATCAAGGAAACCGGCTGGGTGTTTACGGCAGGCTACCGGCTTGATTTCTGAATTTGGCCAACCGGTGAGGACCACGGATAGATGATCGCTGAAGCTGGAATGGCCGCCCTGTGGCTGGCTGCCACCATGGCTCTGCTGCAATTGGCACTGGGCGCGCTGGCGGTTGGGCGCAACCAGCCTGCGCTGGGTCGTGCGGTGGCACCGGTTGCGGTGGCCCAGGCGGCGCTGGTAAGTTTGGCTTTTGCCTGCCTGATCGCGGTGTTCATGCGTTCGGATATGTCGGTATTGCTGGTCGCTGCCAACAGCCACTCGGCCAAGCCGATGATCTACAAGATCTCGGGGACCTGGGGAAACCACGAAGGCTCGATGTTGCTGTGGGTGACGATCCTGGGCCTGGCCGGGGCGACGATCGCGCTATTTGAACGCAAGCTGCGCGAAGACACCCGGCTGGCAACGCTGGCTGCACAGGCGGCGATTGCGCTGGGTTTCTATGTTTTCCTGCTGTTTGCCTCCAATCCGTTTACCCGGATCACCGGGGTGCTGGAAGGTGCCGGGCTTAACCCGCTGTTGCAGGATCCCGGTCTCGCGTTCCACCCACCCACGCTTTATGCCGGCTATGTCGGGATGTCGGCGGCGTTTTCGTTTGCAATCGGGGCTTTGATTACCCGCGATGTCGGGCCCGAATTTGCCCGCGCCATGCGGCCGTGGATTCTGGGTGCGTGGATCCTGCTGACGATCGGCATAACCGCCGGGTCCTATTGGGCCTATTATACGCTGGGCTGGGGCGGCTGGTGGTTCTGGGATCCGGTAGAGAATGCCTCGCTGATGCCCTGGCTTGCGGCCACGGCGCTGCTCCATTCGGTAACCGTTCTGGCAACCCGCGGCGGGCTTCGGACCTGGACGATCATGCTGGCGGTGCTGGCCTTTTCAATGTCGATGGTCGGGACTTTCCTGGTCCGCTCGGGCATCCTGACCAGCGTCCACAGCTTCGCGGTCGATCCCCGGCGCGGGCTGTTTATCCTGATTTTGCTGGCGATCTATATCACTGGCGCGCTGGCGCTGTTTGCACTGCGGGCGCGGACGATTGCCGAAGGCACCCGCTTCGAACTCGTCAGCCGCGAGGCGGCGCTGGTCATCAACAATCTGATCCTGACCGTGATCCTGGTCGTGGTGCTGGCCGGAACGCTCTATCCGCTGATCCTTGAAGCCATGGGCGGGGGCAAGATTTCGGTTGGTGCGCCCTATTTCAATTCGGTCGCTGGCCCACTGGCCCTGGCCTTGCTGGTCTTGCTTGGCGCGGGGCCGTTGCTGCGCTGGCGCAGTGATCGGCCCAGGGCAGTGATCGACCGGATGGCCCCGGCGCTGTTTGCCGGCGCGGCCATGTTGCTGCTGGTGGCAGCATTTGGGGGTTCGATCGGGGTCTTGCCGCTGCTCGGCCTGGTGGTCGCCGCGATCGTAGCAGCTGCCAGCGTCGCGCCGCTGTGGAAACGCGATCTGAAACGTGCGCCGCTGTTTACCTGGGGCATGGTTCTGGCCCATCTGGGCTGTGCGGTCAGCATCGCCGGGATGGCCTGCGATGCAGCTTTCACCAAAGAGAACATGGTTTCAATCGCTGCCAACGAAACCCGCGATGTCGGGCCGTTTGCCGTGACCTTGCTGGGCGTGCGTGAGCGGCCGGGGCCGAACTACCAGATCCTTGAAGCGGTACTTTCGGTCAGCAAGGGCGGCACCGGTGCGCCGTTTGAGATGACCCCGCAACTCCACGCCTTTACCCAGCCGCAGATGACCACCAACCAGGCCGCGATCGAAACGTTCTGGAACGGCCAGCTTTATCTGACCCTTGGTGAAAATTCAGCCGGCAACAAATTCCTGCTGCGGATGTGGTGGAAGCCGTTTGTCATGTTGATCTGGCTGGGCGGAATGATGATTGCGCTTGGCGGCATGCTATCATTGCTGGGCCGGGTAAAACGCGATGTCTGGGACAACCGCTGGCCGTGGCCTTGGCCCC
This sequence comes from Novosphingobium sp., assembly GCF_040079535.1. Lineage (GTDB taxonomy): Bacteria > Pseudomonadota > Alphaproteobacteria > Sphingomonadales > Sphingomonadaceae > Novosphingobium. Next base: position 34,486 of record NZ_JBEBKB010000025.1, read on the forward strand.
GTATTGACACGGATAAACCGGCATGAGCCGCAAGCTGATCCTGTGGTTGCCGTTCGCGCTGATGGCTGCGCTGTTCGGCGCGTTCTACCTTGGCCTGAGAAATCCCGATGATCACGTGATCGCCTCAAAGATGGTGGGCCAACAACTGCCCGAATTTGCGGCGGGACCGGCCTTTGCGCAGCAACCCGGCGCTGCCAGCACCGATTTTCGCGATGGCAAACCGCGGCTGCTCAATATCTTTGCCAGCTGGTGCGTGCCCTGCGTTGCCGAGATTCCGATGCTGATGGAGCTGAAGGCCAGCGGAGCCGAAGTCGTCGGTATCGCGGTCCATGATAACAGTGACGATCTGGCCCGGTTCCTGGCCACCAACGGCAATCCCTATTCGCGGATCGGAATGGATCAGGATGGCAAGGCCCAGATCGCGTTTGGCTCTGCCGGGGTGCCCGAAACCTTTGTTGTCGATGGCGCGGGCAAGATCATCTACCAGCACATTGGCATCGTGACCGAAGCCGATAAAGCCAAGCTGCTGGTCATGCTGGGGATTGGGCAATGATTTCCAGAACCACATTTGCCGGGTTACTTTTGGTGCTCGCCATTCCCGCCCAGGCACAGACGCAAGACTATGCCGAGATTTCACTGGCCGATCCCGCCCAGGAAACCCAGGCGCTGGCGCTGATGGATTCGATCCGCTGTGTGGTTTGTCAGGGCCAACCGATATCAGGCAGCAACGCCGGTCTGGCCGGCGATATGCGCCGGATCATCCGCGAACGGATTGCGGCCGGCGATACGCCTGAAACGGTCCGGGCCATGCTGATCAGCAAATATGGCGATTGGGTCAGCTTCAAACCGGTGATCCGATCGGCCACTGCGCCGCTGTGGCTGGTGCCGCTGCTGGCGTTGCTGGGCGGCGCCTGGCTGGTTTCGCGCCGCTTGAAAATAAGGAAAGTCTGATGGGCTGGCTGTTCGTTGCAATATTTGCGGCACTGACCTTTGCCGGGCTGTACTTCAGCAAGCGCTGCTCGCGCGCTGCGCTTGAACTGGCCGGCGCGGCAATCCTGATCGCACTGGCTGGCTATGGCTGGCTGGGCAGTCCCGACATGCCTGGAAACCCGGTGTCATCGCCTTCCGCACCTTCAATTTGACGGAGCCCGACTGATGTTCAGCTATGACCAAGTGTTCGACACCGCGATTGACCGGTTGCATTCGGAAGGGCGTTACCGGGTATTTATCGACATTTTGCGCAACAAGGGCGCCTATCCCAATGCGCGGTGTTTTGCGGGGCACAACGGTCCCAAGGACATCACGGTGTGGTGTTCGAACGATTATCTGGCGATGGGCCAGCACCCCAAG
>NZ_JBEBKB010000026.1:0-34375 GCF_040079535.1 Novosphingobium sp.
GCTTTACCCCAGGCCCGGCCCACACCCCGGCCATGATCCGCGATCTGACCAAGGCGCTCACCGAAATCTGGCAAAGACTCGACCTCGCACTGGCGGCATGAGGTGGCTGACCATTGCGGGTAAGCGTTTAAATATCTGATATAAATGCTTATTGCGCGATCTTAACGGATCCGTTCTGCGATCACATGCAAGCCACACCAAGCCAATGCGGGCGGCCCGTGCCGCTGGCCCGCAAGCTTGCACTGCTTTCAACATAGAATGGCGGAGACGGAGTCCGACGAACTACCGTCCGCTTCCATCCGATTGCAGCCAGTTAAGCCCCTCAAATCCTACAGATTGAGCGCCAATCGCTTCCCCAAGCGTCCGGCATTGTCCGGTTGCGTTCCCATAAAACCGGACTATTATCGGGGAACGATTATGGGAACGGGAGGCAGGGATGCCACGGAAGCTGAGCAACGCGCTAACGCCGCTGGCGGTGAAGAACGCAAAGGCCGGTCGCCATGCGGACGGCGGCGGGCTGCACTTGCTGGTCAAGGAAACCGGGGCGCGGTCCTGGGTCTATCGCTTCATGTTGAAGGGCAAGGCGCGCGACATTGGCTTGGGCGCTGCGTCCGGGCCGGAAACAATCTCGCTCGCCACGGCGCGCGACAAAGCCGCTGCCTTGCGGTTGCAGGTGAAGGCGGGCGTCGATCCCCTTGCGGAGCGCCACAGGGGGGCCGCTGAGGCGCTGGCGACGGCTCAGGCGGCACAGATAGCCGGAATTACCTTCAAGGCCGTGGCAGAGGCCTATGTCGCCGCGAATGAGGCAAGCTGGCGCAATGACAAGCACCGGGCGCAATGGCGCAGCACGCTGGCCAGCTATGTCTATCCCGTCATGGGCGATTTGCCGGTTGCCGACATTGGCACAGCGCATGTGCTGAAAATTCTGGAGCCGATCTGGCAAGCGAAGCCGGAAACCGCCAGCCGGGTCCGGGGCAGGATTGAAACCGTGCTCGATGCAGCCAAAGCGCGCGGCTACCGCGAAGGCGAAAACCCGGCCCGCTGGCGTGGCCATATCGCTCAAATCCTGCCAGCCCGGTCGCGCCTTACGCGTGGCCACCATAAGGCGCTGCCCTATGAGGCCGTGCCGGACTTTGCTGCACAGTTACGCGCGCGCGAAGCAATGGCGGCGCTGGCGCTGGAATTTGTCATTCTGACGGCCACCCGCACCAGCGAAGTGCTTAAGGCGACTTGGGGCGAGGTCGATCTGGACAAGGCGCTCTGGACCATTCCAGCCGTGCGGATGAAGGCGGGTAAGGAACATCGCGTTCCGCTGTCACCGCGCGCCGTCGAAATTCTGGAGGCGGTCAAGCCGTTAGGCAGCGAATGGCTTTTCCCAACCGACAAGGGCGGCAAGCTGTCCGGCATGGCCATGTCCATGTTGCTGCGCCGCATGAAAGTTGAAGCGACCGTGCACGGCTTCCGTTCGGGCTTTCGCGATTGGGCAGCCGAGTGCACCGGCTATGCCCATGAGGTTTGCGAAATGGCGCTCGCCCATGTGATCGGCAACAAGGCCGAGGCCGCATATCGGCGCGGCGATCTATTCGACAAGCGGCGGCGGCTCATGGCCGATTGGGCGACATACTGCGCCAGTTGCGGCGCGGCGGGAGGCAAGGTTACGCCTCTCCGGGCTGGGGCGGCAAGGTGAAGCGCGTCCTGCTGCCCTTGTCCGCGCCGAACTATGCGGTCGATCAAGCTACCGGCGACATTCGGGTTCGACCGAGGGAGAAATTGTTGGAAAGGCTTCCTGCAACCGCAAGCCGGAATGCGGCGTTCGATCTACTGCATGAGCGGCTGGCTGTTGCGACGGAGTTTTTCCAGCATCATGGCGACGGAGGCCGTTACGGTGTTTATCGGGCGATGGGCGACCTGATCGAGTATCTCACCAGCCGAGGCATTCCACATGCCACTATCCGCCCAATCGAAGCAGTCATGGCTGCGATAGTCGATGCAGACAATGGAGCGGGTAGCCACATCTTTGAACCTAGCCGGACCGCAAAGGGCGGCTCCCCGCCCAAGTCCGTTATGCAACTTGAGTTTGAAGGAAAGCTGGCAATCGTGATTGAATGCTGCGTGCGTCATTGTCGGGCGGAAGGGAAGCGCCCGTTTGTCGAGCCAGCCGCGCGTTTGGCTGCAAAGCTAATCAACGAATCGACCTGGCCTGTTCACGTTACGGCGCGGGATTTGGTCGAATTGCGGGAGCGTGTGCAGCAACGGAAAAAGGGATTTTCACCTGATCGAATGGAAGTCGATCAATCCATGTCCAGTGAAGTGGCACGATCAAATCCACTCGATTGGGCTAAAATACTGCTGGCGCACGAATGGGTTAATCCGCTGCCGAAAGTTTCCGAATAACCACTAATGTTCACCGGAACAAATCGGCTGTTCAACCTGCCCCGCAACGTCCGGGCAATCCTGCGTGGACCTTGTGGGATACCCACTCATGCAAGCTCCAATCGCAGTCACCATCCCGGATGCCGTTCAGGCAACCGGCATGTCGCGCACCTCGATCTATGAGGCGTTGAAGCGCGGCGACCTCTCTGCCCGGAAAGCAGGACGGCGCACGCTGATCTCGTTTGCCGATCTCGAAGCCTATCTTGCGAGCCTTCCCGCGTATCAGGCGGGGGCATGAGCGATGGCAGCACATATGCGAAACGCCGGGGTGCAGCCCGGCGTCTCACGCAATCAACTTGGCGGCTGGTTGCATTCCTTCCCTACCGCATCGGACTGCCGGGCGCAAATGCTCGCCACCCGATTCCACCTGTCGCCGTGGTTGGCGATGGACATGGCGCGGCTCTGCTTTGGGGAGGGCTGCAACAATGACTGAGCGCCCCTTCCTACATCACCGCGCCGCCGCTCTGGCGCTGCTGAGTGCCTGCCCGGACCTGTCGCACAAGGCGGCTGGATTCCTGGGCCATGTCTGTGTCGCGGCGGTCCTGAGCGACAAGCAACGCGATTGGCTGGCCACGTTGCTGGCCAAGCACGGCTTGCCCCCGCTGGCAGGGGAGGGCGCGCCATGAACGTCTATCCCGATGCTCCCGGCCACCGCAATGTGGACACCTCGATTGCCGCCGCTTCCGCGCTCGCCCCCAAGCTAGGGCGTCTCCAGCGGATGACAGTGGCGGCGATCCGCGATGCTGGCGCGTATGGCCTTACCGCCGATGAACTGGCGGCACGGCTGGGCATGGATCGCTGGTCGATCCAGCCGCGCACCAGTGAGTTGCGCCGCAAGGGTTTGATCCGTGATAGCGGATGGCGCAGGCGCAATTCGACCGGCAAGCTGGCGATTGTGTGGATCGCCGCATGATGCTCGCGGCCATGCCCAAGCCATTTGACAGCGACCGGCATGGCCGCGCATTTGAAACTTCACCGTTTCCCGGATTCGGTGAAGTTTCAATCGCGCCGGTCCAGCCGCTTTCGCCCGAAAATCCGGCAATCCTGGCAACTGGCACGGCGCTTGCGATTAGTTATCTTAGATTAGGTGTTGCACCAGATTCGCCTAGCAGCACCGGCAGAGGCGGCGCGCGCAACCGTGCCGACCGTGAAAGCCATGCACTGAGCGCGGCGCATGTGGCCAATCTGATAGCGGCGGCGGGCCATGCCGGGGCAATCGGTTTGCCGCTGAATCGCATGGTGACGATCCATTGGCAGGCGGCGGGGATACCGCTGGCGGGCATGGCCAAAGCGACCGGGCGCTTCACCGACATGCTGGCCAAATTCCTTACTCGCCACAAAAGCGGCTCAGCCTTGCTCTGGACACATGAAGGCGGTGACGGGAAGGGCGGACACTGCCATTTGCTCGCCCATGTGCCAGCCGCGCTTGTTCCCGAAATTACGGGCCGGTTACGGGGATGGCTGCGCCTGATTAGCGGTCAACAATACCGCAAGGGCGTGATCCTGAGCCGACCCATCGGGGGGCGGCTGGGCATGGAAACCGGCAACCCCGAACTGCACGCGGTCAATCTGGAGGCGGCGCTGTCTTACGTCCTGAAAGGGGCGAGCACGAAAGCGGCGGCACAATTCGACCTGGCCTTGCTGGAGCCGGGCGGGCGCGTGATCGGCAAGCGGTGCGGCACCTCTCAAAACATCGGCGCGAAGGCGCGCAAGGCAAAGGATTGACCATGGCGAAAAAGGCGAAACCAGTGGATGCAATGCAGGCCGACAATTCCCTGTCGATCCAGCAATCGCCGGATGAAACCGGTGCTCAGGCGCTGGCGAGGAAACTGCTCCAGCCGAGCTTCAAGAATGCGGTCGCGGCCTCTGCCTTCACCGACAAGGCGCTTGGTAGCGGGATCGAGAAACCCGGCCTCGCCGACTACGCGACGCACGTTCAAAGCATGACGGGGAAGGCAGCAGGCGGCGATCTCGACATGGCCAGCCGCATCTTGTCGGCTCAGGCAATCGCCTTGGATAGTATGTTTGCCGAGCTGGCGCGGCGCACGGCGCTTAACATGGGCGAATATATCAACGCGGCGGAACGCTATGGGCGGCTGGCGCTAAAGGCACAGAGCAACTGCCGCGCGACGCTGGACACGCTTGCCAAGCTGCACCAGCCGCGCGAGCAAACCGTGCGTCACGTCCATGTGAATGAGGGCGGGCAGGCCGTGATTGCCGATCAATTCCATCACCACACCGGGGCCGAAGAAAATGCAGAAACCGCCGATCAATCCGATGCAACCGGCGCGGCTGGCGCAAGCCCAGCGCTGCCTAGCCCGGACCCGCTCGGGAGCGGAGTGCCAATCCCCGGCGGGACGAATCCGGGAGCGCCTGAGGGCAATCGCAATGCGTTCAAGCATGGCGGACGATCCGCCGCGACCGTGGCGGCTGCTCGCTACCTAAGGGAGCTTGCCCGGTTGGTCCGCGAAAACCGCGCCTAGGTTGCAGCTTTAAATTCTTCGAGGCAGAGCTTTTTAGCATCTTCATGCGACTTGTCGTAGTCGTCGGCTAATTCGTTAGGAAGCGAGCATTCCTTCGCGGGAGTTATGCTTATCGTGGAACAATAGGCTTCATTATACCCGTTATTAAGGCATTGATCTCGCCGTGCAATGTCGGATTTGTTCAATCGCGTGCACGTTTTTGCCCATCGACTGTTGTAGTCGCTGTAAGCAAAAGAAACGCAAAGATCGTATTTTTCTTTCGCTTCCTTGGCGGTCTTGGATTTTTCGAGGGATTCTCGCACTTCATTCTGATGTTTTGCAGTTTCAGCCGCAAGCTCGCGGTCGGCAGCCCGCTGAGACTGTTGGGGTAGAAACAAGGCATAATAGTAAGCGACAGCGCCACCGATAGCCACGGCGGCAAATGCAAGGGCGAGCTTGAAAATCGCATCCGCTTTGTCGAGCATGGTCCCCCCATTTGCCGGGTATTATGCGCTGAATTGCAGTCAAATCAACGCAATTTGCAAAGTGAGATCGCCCAACGCCTTTCTGCCATCGCAGGATTCCGCCATTCCGCACCTAGGCAAATTTGCTCTGATTTGCCGACTGCGCTCCAAATTTAGTCTGATTGAGTCTGATTGAGAAGTGACCGCGCCGAAAAATTGGCAGAATATTTCCTAAATACAGAAGCTTAAGCGGTGCGAACTGTCGCGTTCGGTGTGTGCCATTTTCAAACTCAGCGGGGGTGACCTGCTAACCGGGCGCAATTGCGATCCGGGACATGCAATCGAAACCAGTCCGAAGCCATCGCGCAGCGTCCTATTCCTCGCCAGCTTCCCATTCTTCACGCATTTCAGTGACGTGATTCTCAACCGCTTGCGAGAAAGCTGCGCAACCTTCGACAAATGAATCACTATTGCCGCTGCACATGCTTGGATCACCGGCAGCGTTTTCCTTGGCCCATTCAAAGCCCGCGTTATGGCCTGAGCAATCATCGGTGCAATTCGATGTATCGCCCTCGTTCTCAAACGAGCTAGCCGACACGTCTGCAACGGCATCTGCGCGGGCCGAGTCCTCGTCGAACTTGCCCTTGGAATTGAAAAGAGTGCTGGAGCCTTCGACAATGTGCCGATCTGCCTCAGTGCTGGACGATGAACCGCAACCAGCGAGGAATAGAGTCGCCGCAATGGCAGACGTGCAAATTGCAGTCCTCATTTTGCTATCCCCCTTCGGCGCTGGGTTATCAAATGTGAGGGGCAACCGAAAGCTTGCTGCTGCCAGCGGGGCCAATCGACTGACAAGCGTTCACGTTTTCGGGGAGCGGTTATGGGAACCACACGGCACATTGATAATAAATCTAAGAAAATCAATGGCTGGTGGCGGAGACGGAGAGATTCGAACTCTCGGTACCGGATTTACCAGTACGACGGTTTAGCAAACCGTTGGTTTCAGCCACTCACCCACGTCTCCGGATCGCAGCGGCGAACGCGGCCTATAGCGAGGGTCTTGGCGGGCGGCAAGGGGCTGGTTCAGGCTATTTTCAGCTCTTCCCGTCGCAAATCCGACTCGCCTCGTCGCCGCGGCGTTGTCGCGCGGTTCAGCTTCGATTCTGCAGATAGTCGCAGACTGCCTTGCCGGCGGTTTTGCAGCAAAAGGGAAATCGCGATGCCTCAGTCCCGCTCGATCCTCCGCAGCATGGTGCTGGCGCTGCTTAGCGCGATTCTGATCGCGGGGCCGGTGGCTGCCCCGGCGCAAATCCAGCCGGTTGATCCCGACAAGGCGATCGACGGCGATCTAAGCGTGCCTGCCAACGCGCCTGCGCCGGTTCCCGCTGCGACCAGCGCCGGGCTGCCGCCCGAAGCCGCACCGCCAGCACCGGGCGATACCATGCCAGCACCGCTCCCCGGCGAAACGACCTACAAGAAGGACGATATCCTTTCCGCCGCAGAAGGCACATTCGGCAAAGGCGCCAAGGGCCTGGCTGGGCTGATCGAAGATTTGCTGAGCAAGCAGGGTGAGCCCAATGGCTACATTACCGGCCGCGAAGGTGGCGGGGCCCTGGTAATCGGGCTGCGCTATGGTTCGGGCACCCTGTTTCACAAGGTTGAGGGAGAACGTCCGGTCTATTGGAACGGGCCCTCGGTTGGCTTTGATGCCGGGGCCAGCGCGGGCAGCACATTTGTGCTGGTTTATAACCTCTACAACACCGATGATCTCTATCACCGGTTTGCCGCCGGCGAAGGACAGGCCTACCTGATCGGCGGGTTCAATGTCAGCTATCTGCGCCGCGGCAATGTGGTGCTGATCCCGATCCGGATGGGCGTTGGCCTGCGGCTGGGGGTGAACGCCGGGTACATGAAGTTCTCAAGAAAAAAGAACTGGTTCCCGTTCTGAGGTAGCAACGGACAGCGCGATCACGCGCTATTGGTTGGGGCTGCCGGAACTGGAGGCAGCGGGGCCTTGCACTTCGTCTTTTCCCGAAGGCACGAACCCGTGCATGCCGTGCCACCATTGCAGTGCAATCGTGCCCCCTTTGGCTGGCTGAAGCAGCGCGATCATCAGCACGGCTGCCATCGACAGGCAGATGGCCAGCGCGGCCCATAGCGGCAGCGGACTTTGCGTACCGAACCAGATGATCGGGCCGGCCATCAGGTGGCCGGTGATGAAGATCGAGATGTAGGGCGGAAAATCATCGGCGCGCTGGTGGGTCCAGTCTTGCCGGCACGCCGGGCAATGGGTGATCGGCTTGAGAAAGGCGCGAAACAGCCCTGCCTCTGCGCAGCGCGGGCATTGTCCCTTGATCCCGCGCCAGATCGCGGGGCCAAGCGAGGCAGGCAGGTTCGGGCGTTTATCAGGAGCAAGCATGGCCGGTCTATCGGCGCGGCTGGTTGCGCTGGCAAGTCAATTTCGGATGGTCAGAGCAGCCGCCAAAGCGAGATCACCACGATCGCCGTGAAGATCAGCAGGCCTGCAAGCCCGCGGGCCATTTCAACCAATATTTCCCGTTTTATCATTATCTTGTTGCCAGTCGCGACCGGTGTTGCAATTCGGCTCTAGCCAGATTTCCTGGCAAGGCAAGACGCGGCCGCCGGGTTTTGCCGATTTGGGGCTTGCCGCCAGACCCAAGCCCCGGTTAAGGCCCGCGCCATCATGCTCAGCAATCTTGAACAACAGCCCGCCGATGCGCTGCTAGCGCTGATCAAGCTCCATGGCGAAGACCCCCGCGCCGACAAGATCGATCTTGGCGTGGGCGTTTACCGGACAGGGCAGGGGGCAACCCCGGTGTTTGGTGCGATCAAGGCGGCCGAACAGAAACTGGTCGATACGCAAGACAGCAAAAGCTATCTTGGCCCCGAAGGCGATATGGGCTTTGTCCATGCCCTGATGCCCTATATTTTCGGCCAGGACGATCCAGCCAAGGGTGGCCGGATCGAAGGGATGCAGACCCCGGGCGGCACCGGGGCGGTCAGGCTGACCGTAGCTCTGGCCAAGCGCGCAGGCGTGGGGCGGATCATCATGGGGCTGCCCAGTTGGCCCAATCACGCGCAGATCCTGGGCGATCTGGCAGTTGAACTGGTCAGCTTCAAGCACGCCGGAACCGATGGCAAGGTTGATATGGATGCCTTGCGCGCGGCAATTTCCGGGGGCCAAAGCGGCGATGCGATCATGCTGCATGGCTGCTGCCACAACCCCACCGGGATCGATTACAGCAATGCCCAGTGGGACGAGATCGCCGCACTGATCGCGGCCAAGGGCCTGCTGCCAATCCTTGATCTGGCCTATCAAGGGCTGGGCGCAGGGCTGGAAGAAGATGCCTATGGCGTGCGCAAGGTGCTGGATGCCGTGCCCGAAGCCCTGATCGCCTATAGCTGTGACAAGAACTTTGGCATGTACCGCGACCGGGTTGGCGCGATCTATGTCATGGCCGAAAATTCTGAAGTGCTGGGCCGGGTGCTGACCAATGGCTTTGCGCTGGCTCGCGCGGCCTGGTCGATGCCGCCCGATCATGGCGGCGCGGCGGTACGGCTGATTTTGGAGGATCCGGGCCTGACCGCGATGTGGCTGGACGAACTGGATACCATGCGCACCCGGATCAGCCAGGTTCGGGCAAAGCTGGCTGCGGCCGGGCAGGCTGGCAGCATCGATCTGACGCCGCTTGGCCATCAGAACGGGCTATTTTCGGTTCTGCCGCTTAGCAGCGAACAGATCCAGACGCTGCGTTCGGACCACGGGATTTATATGGCCGGATCGGGCCGGGTAAACATTGCCGGGCTGACCGCCGGCAATATCGATAAATTCATCGCCGATCTGGCTGTGGTGAGCGGGTAAGGTGAACCGGCAGCCCCGCCTTGAAGGCGAAACGCTGCTGCTGCGCCCGCTGCGGCAAGATGATTGGGATGCGCTTTATGCCGTCGCCAGCGATCCCAAGGTCTGGGAACTGCACCCTGCAAACGATCGCTGGCAAGAAGACGTATTCCGCGCCTATTTCGCCGATGCGATGGCGCAGGGCGGGGCCTTGGCGGTGATCAGCAAGACCAGCGGTGCGGTGATCGGATCATCCCGGATGCAGGCCTATGATCCGGCAGCTGGCGGATCGGTAGAGATCGGCTGGACTTTCCTTGGCCGTGATCACTGGGGCGGGGGGACCAACCGCGAGATGAAGCGGTTGATGCTGGCCCATGCGCTGGAATTTGTTGAACGGGTCGATTTTCGTATCGGTGAAGCCAACTTGCGGTCACGCCGGGCGATGGAGAAAATCGGCGGCCGGCTGAGCGAGCGCGATGGCGGGGTGATCGAAACCGCCACCGGTCCGGCGCGGCATGTGGTTTATGAAATCACGCGGGAGGGGTTTGCTGCCGGGCCGCTTAACGCCTGAGCTTTTCCATCCGCTGCAGATACCGCGCCAGAACGTCGATTTCCAGATTTACCCCGTCACCGGCTTGCAGGCTGCCCAGGGTGGTGACTTCGGCGGTGTGGGGGATCACGTTGAGGTGGAAGGTGCAGGTGCCATCAGCGGCATCGTCCACCGCGTTGACAGTAAGCGAGACGCCATCAACCGTGACCGAACCCTTGGCGGCTATGAACGGTGAAATCTCAGCCGGGGTGGTTACAGCAACGTGCAGCGATCCGCCGACGTCCTCGCGCAGGGTAACCCGGCCCACGGCATCGACATGGCCGGTTACGATATGCCCGCCCAGTTCATCACCCAGCCGCAGCGCCTGCTCAAGGTTAAGCCTGCGCCCGCTGCGCCACTGGTCTTGCGCGGTTTTGCTGATGGTTTCGCCCGAAACATCAACTGCGAACCAGGCATCGCCAGCGCTCCCGCCGCGATCGACCACGGTCAGGCAGACGCCCGAGCACGCAATCGAGGCCCCGATCGCGATCAACGCCGGATCATAGGGGCAAGCAATCACCACGCGCAGATCGCCCTGCTGCGTGATTTCGCGAATTTCGCCGATGGCGGTGACTATCCCGGTAAACATCAGCTGCGTTCGTAGACGTCGAGCGTATCGTTGCCAAGCGGGCGCGTGTCGGTGAGCTTCCAATCAGAGCTCGAAAGGGCATCGCGGGTCAGGCCGGGCAGCGCTGGGCCGTGGCCGCCCACAATCGCCGGAGCGCGGTAGATCAGCAGCCGATCGGCCAAATCGGCTTCAAGGAACGCCTGTGCGGTTTGGGCACCGCCTTCGACCATCAGATATTGCACACCGGCCATTCCGGCGATCGCATGCGGATCAGCCAGCGCGTGCCAACCAGCGGGGGCTTGGCCATGGGTCAGCAGCCAGCGCTGCGGGCTGCGATCCGCAATCCCCGGCAGGCGGACATCAAGCCGGGGGCTGTCCGCATCAAAGGTGCCGCGGCCCACCAGAATGGCATCCATCCGGGCCCGCCAGGCGTGGGTGTGGGCGCGGGCGATTGGTCCGGTTAGCCACTGGCCTTGCGGAGGGGCCAGCCGGGCATCCTGGGATAAGGCAAGCTTCAGTGTAACGTGCGGACGGCCCAGCCGCCGCTGGCTGAGATAGCCCGCCAGACTGGCGGCGCAGTCTGCATTTTCAGCCAGACCCACCGCAATTCCGGCGGCTGCACATCGCGCGGCGCCTTGCCCGGCGGTGCGTGGATCGGGATCGCCGCAGCCAATCACTATCCGCGCCAGGCCGCTGGCTGCAACCAGATCGGCGCAGGCCGGGCCGCGGGTGCTGTGATGGGCGCACGGTTCAAGGCTGACATAAAGCGTTGCGCCCCGCGCGGCATCACCGGCGGCAGCCAAGGCCATGGCTTCGGCATGAGGCCGCCCGCCAGGCTGGGTCCAGCCCCGCGCAATGACTTTGCCGTGGTTTACGATCAGCGCGCCGACTGCCGGATTGGGGCGGGATAGCGGAACGCCGCGCGCGGCCAGGCGGGCGGTAGCGGCCAGCCAGGCAGTATCGGGATCAGCGGCCAAGCTGCTCTTTCGCTTTGGCCTCGGCCTTGGCTTTCGCAGCCGCTTTATCCGCTTCGGATTTGCGCTTGATCGCCTCAACATCCATTCCCGAAACCTTGCCCAGCGCCATCCACAGCCGCTGTTCTTCGGCTGCGGCATCGGCGCGGGCCTTTTCCAGATCGTCCTTCTTTTTCTGGTTGGCCGCAATGAAGGCGCGGGTTTCTGCTGGTGTCCGATCAAGCGGCCAGGAGTTGATATAGGTGATATCGGGCAGCCTGCGCTTCACTTTCCAGCTTTGCGTCATCATGACCGAGAAGACGCCGAACGTGCACAATCCGGCCACCAGGCCGATCCGCAAACGGTTGCCCCCGGCCTGTTTGTAAACCTCGATAAAATCGGCGATAGCGCCGGTGGGATTGGCAGTTTTCCAGATCGACATGGGGCCAAGATAAGCGGCGCAGCGCATTTGCGCCAGTGGTCAGTTGTAATCGACCGAAATCGGGATTCTCCCACGCAGATTTCCGCCCCTGCCGGTGTGCACCACCAGCCGCGCGCCAAATTTGAATTCCAGCTCGCCGCGTGCGTTAAGCACGGGATGGGGTGGCAGATCGGTGGTAAATCCAACCAGTTCGGCGCGGCCGCCATCGGCAGAGGTCATTTCCACCCGGTCAGGCAGGTCCACCCGCACTTCACGGCCCGGGATTCCGGTGATCCGGCCGTGCCCCGCCACCGAAACCCCGCCCAGATCGATCATTTCGCCGCTGGTGCTTTTGCCGCCGCCCGTTGCGGAAAGTTCAGCGCTGCCGCCTTCGCGGCCGGTCAGGGCCAGTTTGGAGAAATTGAGATCGGCGAAGATTTCGATTCCCAAAGGTGGATCGCCGGGCTTTGCCGCCGGATCCGAATAGCACAATCGGCATTGCTGCGCCCCCGCCGGGGCGGTCAGCAGCAGGGCTGTCAGGACCAGAAAAGCCGCTCTAACCATGGTGCGATTGTCCGCTATCGTGGTTAACAATTGGCTATGGGGTTCAACCCATTGGCAGGTAGAGGTTTTTGCCCTCGCGCTTGAGCCAGCGATTTGCGCCGCGCAGATCGCCTTCGAATATTTCATCAAGAAAATCGTGGAAGGCCGGACTGTGATCGAAATGGACCAGATGCGCAACTTCGTGCGCTACCACGCTGCGCCGCACAAACGAAGGGGCCATCACCAGCCGCCAGTTGATCCGGATGGTCCCATCGCGGGCACAGCTACCCCAGCGGCGCTTGGCGCTGGTCAGCATCAGGCGCTGCTGCGGCTGGCCGGCGCGCAAGCAGTAATAGGACAGGTCCTCGGCCATAAGCCGCCGGGCTTCACCTTCGAGCCAGCGTTTGATCCGCGATTGCAGCGATCCGGCCGGGCCGCCAATCAACAGCTCGCCTTCGCCCAGAGCAACCTTGCGCGGGCGGGCGGGATCATGGTTTATCGCCAGCGGCGCACCCAGATAAGCCAGATCCGTGCCGTTTTGCAGTTCAACCGGCACGGGCACCGCGGCCAGTTGCCCGGCCAGCCAACCGGCGCGGGTTCGGGCAAAGGCCAGCGCTTCGGCGCTGCGGCCCCAGGTGGGCAGGGTTACGCGCACTTCACTGCCATCGGGGGCCAGGCGCATGGTCATCCGGCGGGCCTGGGCATTGCGGCGGATCACCAGCGGCAACAGCCGCCCGGCAACTTCAACCTGCGGATCCTGATTGTCACGCCCCAGCAGCCAGTCAATCATCGGCAATCTCGATCCCGGGCGGCAGGATGACATGTTGTTCCAGCGGCCCGGCAAGGGCTTCGGGGATGGCTTTGCCCCGCACCGATATCCCGGCCCGGTGAACCGCTTCGCTATCACCCGAAATCAGATAGTGCCAATCAGGCAGAGGATCGCCATCGGCGCGCAGCCGATAGGCGCAGGTCGGGGGAAGCCATGTGAGCGTGGCAGCCAGCCGAAGGTTCAGCTTGAGGCAATCGGGCACAGCCTTTTTGCGGTTCGGATAGTCACTGCAGCGCGCGCTTTGGATATCAAGCAGCTTGCAGGCGACATTGGTGGGGTAAACGTCGCCGGTATCCTCATCCTCAGCCTTGTGCATGCAGCATTGGCCGCAGCCATCGCACAAAGCCTCCCATTCGGCGCGGTTCAAACGCTCGATCGGGAGCTGCCAGAACTGGGCTCGAAGCAGGCTCAACGCACCTGCCGGGCAAGATCGGCAGCAACCGCTTCGGGGCCCTTGTCAATCGGCAAGGCTTCCAGCGGTTTGCCATCGCGGTCCATCAGATAGGCAAAGCGCGAATGGTTCATCAAATATCCGCCGGGCCGGTCCTCGCCGCGCGTTGCGCTGACTTTGAAGGCCGCAACTGCGGCATCGATCTGGGCCTGGCTACCGGTTAGCCCCAGCAGCTTCGGGGTAAAATTGGCGGCATACTGGCCGACCCGTTCGGGCGTATCGCGGGCCGGATCAATCGTAATGAAGATCGGCTGGATCTGATCGGCCAAATCGCGGTGCTGTTCGGCAAATTTCAGATAGCCCTGCATCATCCGGCCCAGATCGAGCGGGCAGACATCGGGGCAAAAGGTGTAGCCGAAATAGACGATCCGGTATTTGCCCTTGAACTGATCCCAGCTTACTTGCTGGCCATCCTTGCCGATCAGCGTGAACGGACCGCCGATGCCCGAACCATCCAGCGCGGTGCCTTCGATCTGCGGCGCAGCGGGGGCAGCAGCCGGTTGCTGGCACGCAGCGCTGGCGGCCAGCAGGGGCAAAAGAAAAAGCAAGTTTGGCTTCAACATGGCGCGGCGGTTCATGCTCTGCTAAACCGCGCTGCGCAAGGAGCGTTTCGCAACAGCCGAGGCGATTCTCGCGCAAACAGGAGGAATTCTTACCGTGTCGCACTTTCGTCAGCTGTCACTAGCGCTGATTGCGCCCATTGCTGTGCTAGCGGTGCTGCCAGCGCCCGCGCAGGCCCAGTTTTCCGATAGCTACAAATTTCTCGATTCGGTCCGCAAAAAGGAAGGCGACAAGGTTACCGAGCTGCTCGACAATGGCGGCCCCAACCTGATCAACACCAAGGATCAAACCAGCGGTGATACGGCGCTGCACATCGTAACCGCGCGCCGCGATCTGACCTGGATGGAGTTTCTGATTGCCAAGGGCGCCAATGTGAATGCCCGCAATTTCAAAGGCCAGACCGCATTGGTGGTGGCCTGCAACCTCAACTGGGTTGAGGGGGCGGAGCTGTTGGTTGAAAGCGGCGCCAAGGTGGATGAGCCAAGCTCTACCGGGGAAACCCCGCTGATCACCGCAATGCACAACCGCAACATTGGCCTGATCAGGATCCTGTTGAAGGCCGGAGCCGATCCCGATCGGACCGACAATTCAGGCCGCAGTGCGCGTGACTATGCCCGGCTCGATCCCAAAAGCGACACCTTGCTGGGAGAGATTGACGCCAATGCCAAGCCCAAGCCAAAGCCCGGCCAGGGCCCGCAAGTGTTTGGGCCCAAGTAAGATGGAGGCTGGCAGCCTCGATCAATTGCGCCTGGCGCTGGCACCGCAGATTGCCGCGGCGGCGGCTTTTGACGGGTGGAGCGATACGGCCGTGCGCGAAGCGGCCGGGGCGGCCGGGATAGATGCTGATGCAGCAGCCTATGCCTTTTCGGGCGGGGCGATGGCGATGATCGATGCCTGGATCGGCTGGGTTGACGCGCAGATGATCGCCGCGCTTCCAGCAGACAAGCTGGCGGCGATGAAAGTGCGGGGGCGGATCGGCGCGCAGGTGCTGGCCCGGCTGGCCGCGATGGAGCCCCACAAGGAAGCCTTGCGCCGCGCCCAGGCGATCATGGCGATGCCGCAGAACCTGGGCCAGGCGCTGAAATTTGGCTGGCGCAGCGCCGATACGATGTGGCGCCAGGCCGGTGATACCGCAACTGATTACAACCATTATACCAAGCGGATGACGCTGGGTTCGATCTATCTTGCCACGCTGGCGGTCTATGTTGACGATACAAGCGAGGACCATGCCGATACGAAAGCCTTTCTGGAGCGCCGGATTGACGGCATCATGAAGTTTGAAAAAGCCAAGGCACGGCTACTGAGCACGGATGTAGAGCGTTTCAGCCCGGCCCGGTTGCTGGGGCGGCTAAGGTATCCGGCGCGATAAGAAAGGTCCGCCCCATTTGTGCCATTCGGCGAAAATGGAAAGGAACCTGGAATCTCCGCAAATTTGACCCAGATCAAGATTATTGCGAATGACTTGCAATAGGCCGCTGGCTATGGCAGCGGCATTTGCATGACACTCGATCAGCTTCCTATTGGCCAGGCCGCGCGCATTGTTGCGGTCGATTGGGCGCGGTTGGTTGATGAAGAGGCGCAGCGGCTCCAGGCTCTTGGAATAGACAGCGGGGCCCGGATCAGCGTCGATCATCGCGGGATTTTTGGAACGCGCGATCCGATTGCGCTGGCGATCGGGCGGATGACCGTGGCGGTGCGCCGGGTCCATGCCCAGGCCATCGAAGTGGAGGCGGTGTGAGCTTTCAGAGCGCAGCCCTGGTTGGTAATCCCAACGCCGGCAAAAGCGCGCTGTTCAACGCGCTTACCGGGGCGCGCCAGAAGATCGCCAACTATCCCGGCGTTACCGTAGAGCGCAAGGCCGGGCGATTGATGTTGCCCGGCGGCGGGGCGATCGAATTGACCGATCTGCCCGGCTCATACGGTCTTAATGCCACCAGCCCTGATGAAGAAGTGACCCGCAAGGTCATCATGGGTGAGTTTCCGGGTGAGGCCGCGCCCGACGTGCTGGTAGTGGTGCTGGATGCTTCCAATCTTGAACAGCATCTGGTCTTTGCGCTGGAAGTGATTGCGCTGGGCCGGCCCTGCGTAATCGCGCTCAATATGCTTGATCTGGCTGGCCGCGATGGGCTGGTGCTTGATCCTGCGGCGCTGGAAAATGCGCTGGGTGTTCCGGTGATCCCAACGGTTGCCGTGCGGCGTCGCGGGTTAGAGCAGCTGGCCGCGGCGATTGCCGCCGCCGAAGTGCGTTCGGCTGAACATCACCGGCCGCACACCTCGCTCACCGAACGGCGCGTCACCGCGCATGCCATTGCCGAAGCGGCAATTGTTTCCGAAACGCGCCGCCACCGGTTGCATGCCCGGCTGGATCAGGTGCTTCTGCACCCCTGGTTGGGGCCGATCATCCTGTTCGCGCTTCTGTTCGTGGTGTTTCAGGCGGTATTCTCATGGGCCACGCCGTTTGCCGATGCGCTGGAAGCGGGCGTTGGCTGGCTGACCCAGTTGGCCAGATCAAACCTGCCCGGCGGGCTGCCGCGCGATCTGCTGACCGACGGGATCCTTTCGGGCGTGGGTTCGGTGGTTGTGTTCCTGCCGCAGATTGTGATCCTGTTCTTCTTCATCCTGGCGATGGAAGCATCAGGATACATGGCCCGCGCGGCCTTCCTGATGGATCGGCTGATGGCCGGGGTTGGACTTTCAGGGCGCAGCTTCATACCGCTGCTATCAAGCTTTGCCTGCGCAATCCCGGGGATCATGGCAACCCGCAGCATTACCGATCCCAAAGACCGGCTGACCACGATCCTGGTTGCCCCGTTGATGACCTGTTCGGCACGGCTGCCGGTCTATGCGGTAATTATCGCGGCGTTCATTCCAAGCCGGAAGGTGCTGGGTCCAATTGGCTTGCAGGGGCTGGTTTTGCTGGGGCTCTATCTGTTCGGAATCGTTTCGGCGATGCTGGTCGCGCTGGTGCTGCGCGGCACCGTAACCAAAGGCGCGGCCAGCGGTTTCATCATGGAACTGCCCAAATATCAGCTGCCGCATCCCAAAGACCTGCTGATCGGATTGTGGCAGCGCGCATGGATATTTTTGCGCCGGGCGGGCACGATCATCTTCATGGTCACTGTGGTGCTGTGGCTGCTGCTGAATTTTCCGCGGGCCGCACCGGGGGAAGACCAGATCGATGCTTCGATTGCCGGGCATATTGCGAATGGGCTGGCGGTGGTGGTCGAACCGATCGGGTTCAACCGCGATATCGCGCTTTCGCTGATCCCGGCGATGGCGGCGCGTGAAGTGGCCGTCAGCTCGCTTGCCACATCTTATGCGGTCGGGGCCAATGATGAAGAACAGCAGGCCCAGCAATTGGGAGACCGGCTGAAAGCCAGCTGGTCTTTGCCGACCGCCCTGGCATTTCTGGCGTGGTTCGTCTTCGCGCCGCAATGCATGAGCACGATCGCGGTTACCCGGCGAGAGACCAATGGCTGGAAATGGCCGGCCTTCATGCTGGGTTATCTGTTTGCGCTGGCCTATCTGTTCGCCGGGCTGACCTATTGGGGTGCCATCTGGCTAGGTCTGAATTAGCCCGGTCTACACCTGTGGGGAAATCGGCCTTGGCAATCTGGCACCCGGCCCGGCAAAGCGCTAGGCCACGGCCAAGCAAATTTCCAAGGGATTCGATTCGATGGCAGGCAGCGTTAACAAGGTCATTCTCATCGGCAACCTGGGCGCCGATCCGGAAGTGAAATCGTTCCAGAATGGCGGACGGATCGCAAACCTGCGCATCGCAACGTCGGAAAACTGGAAAGACAAGAACACCGGCGAAAAGAAGGAACGCACCGAATGGCACACTGTGGTGCTCAATTCGGATGGGCTGGTGGGCGTGGCCGAACGCTATCTGCGCAAGGGCAGCAAGGTTTATATCGAAGGCCAGCTTCGCACCCGCAAGTGGCAGGATCAATCGGGCAACGATCGCTACAGCACCGAAGTATCGGTGGGCGGCATGGGCGGTGTGCTGACCATGCTTGATGGCGCGCCCGGCGGTGGTCAGGGCGGCGGCCAAGGCGGTGGCGGCGGCAATTATGGCGGCGGACAGCGCTCGGGCGGCGGCGATGCCGGCCAGGGCGGCGGCTGGAACAATGCCCCAACCGGTGCTGGCGGCGGCGGTGGTTTCGCCGACGATCTGGACGACGATATTCCGTTCTGATCACTACTTTTTGAACAAATCCCTCAGCCCAGCCAGCGGCCCGGCCTGGCTTGGATCAAGCAGTCCGGCCTTGCGCCGGGCTTCTTCAGCGCCGGGCCCCTCGGCATAGGGATCGATCCCCAGCGCCATGGTCTGCGCCAGCGCCTCACCCAGATCGAAGCGGGTGCCATCCATCTCGATCTCGTCAAGTTCTTCGGCCGATAACTCCACTTCGTCGGCGTTTGGCGCGGCGGAGTATTGCGGGACAAACCGCAGCGCTACCGGCTCACAGATCTGCACCGGCAGATCGTCGCCCGAAATGGCGCAGCTTTGGACTGCACTGGCTTTGACGGTGCCGGTCACGCGCACCACCGGGCCATCGGCAGCCAGCGAAACCGTAGCCGTCAGGCTGTGCACCGCAGCCAGGCCAAACCGCTGGGCCAATGCAGCGCATTCCTTGGTGGTGGCATCAAATATCTGGGCGCCAACCGGCAGGCGGGCGGCATCGACGATCCGTTCAAATTCGCTCATCGTGTGATATTCCCGGCCAGCAGTTCGGCCTCGGGGGTTGCGACAAGGGCCGCCGCCAGCAGGCGCATTTCGCCGGCAACGGCGCGGCCATCGCCGCCACCGGTCAGACTGACATTGCGTTCAACCGCTTCAACCAGCGCGGCATCATCTGGCTGTGTCAGCGCAGCGCGATAGGCATCAAGCCTTCCGCCCAGTGCTGAAACCAGCTTGCCCATGTGTTTGCCCACCACCAGATCACCGATGCCGTTCTGGCGCAGCTGTCCGTCCATATCGGCCACGAACCGCTCGGTCAGCCGGGCCGTGCGGTGGCGCAGGCTTTCTTCCTGCTCCATCCGCACCAGCACCAGCGAAAGCACCATCGTGATGCAATCAAACCGCCCAGGTACGGTATCGGCAATGCCGCCGCGCGCATACCATTGCGGCTCGCGGGCAATTTCCACCACGCGGTGCCACAGCGGGGTCAGGCCGTTGTCATCCTTGTTGCGGCCAAGCAGGCGATCAAGCAGGCCCATGGTGTTCCATTCAGTTGCAGTTAAACCCGCCCGGCCCAACTCGCGCATGTTGCGCGGCGGGCCAAGGCGGCCTAAGGCTGCGCGCGATAGATCACATCACGGCCCCCGGCAATGCCCGGTCTGGCCGACGGAGCGACGAAACGAAAATGCGCCTTATGCGAAACATCCTGCTTGTGGCCGCCGCTTCGCTGGCCCTTTCTGCCTGTGCATCAATCAAGGACCACCGTGGTTATCTGGTTGATGGGGCTTTGCTCGATTCGGTCATGCCGGGGATCGACAACCGCGTTTCGGTTGAACGGATGCTGGGCCGCCCAAGCTTTATCAGCCAGTTCGGCCGGCAGGATTGGTATTATGTTTCCACCAACACCCGACAATCGGCGTTCAGCAGGCCAGAGGCTAGCGAACACCTGATGGTAAAGGTGATGTTTGATGACAAGGGCAATGTCGTTTCGGTTGAACGCAGCGGGGTTGAACGGGTTGCGCGGATTAATCCCGATGGCTCGAAAACACCCACGCTAGGCCGCGAACGGACCTTCCTGGAAGACCTGTTTGGCAATATCGGCCAGGTTGGTGCCGGCGGCGCACCGGGCGGCCAAGGCGGAAATTAGGATTGAAGCCTGACGGATCGCACATATATCCTCAGGCATGAACCATTCCAACAGCAGCCATGGCTTGATCCAGTGGCACGGCACAACCATCATCGGCGTCAAGAAGAACGGCAAGACCGTGATTGCTGGCGATGGCCAGGTTTCCATGGGCAATACCGTGATGAAGCCCAATGCCAGAAAAGTCCGGCGCTTGGGCGATGGCAGCGTGATCGCCGGGTTCGCCGGGGCCACGGCCGATGCCTTTACCCTGTTCGAGCGGCTTGAAAAAAAGCTTGAGGCCAACCGCGGCCAACTGCTGCGCGCGGCGGTTGAACTGGCCAAGGACTGGCGCACCGACAAATATCTGCGCAATCTGGAAGCGCTGATGATTGTGGCCGATAAGGACGTGCTGCTGATCCTGACTGGCAATGGCGATGTGCTGGAACCCGAAGAAGGCATCGCCGCAATCGGATCAGGCGGAAATTATGCGCTATCGGCCGCCAAGGCGCTGACCGATTACGAACAGGATGCAGAAACGATCGCCCGCCGCGCGATGGCGGTGGCAGCCGATGTCTGCGTCTTCACCAACGACCGTGTCACCGTGGAAGTGATATAACCCGATGATCGATAACCTTACCCCCAAAGCCATCGTAAAGGCGTTGGATGAACACATCGTTGGCCAGGCAGAGGCCAAACGCGCGGTGGCCGTGGCGCTGCGCAATCGTTGGCGTCGCCAGCGGCTTAGCCCCGAACTGCGCGATGAGGTGAGCCCCAAGAATATCCTTATGATCGGGCCGACCGGCTGCGGCAAAACCGAAATTTCGCGGCGCTTGGCCAAATTGGCCGAAGCACCCTTCGTCAAGGTAGAAGCGACCAAGTTCACCGAGGTTGGCTATGTTGGCCGCGATGTTGAACAGATTGCGCGCGATCTGGTTGAAGAAGCGATCCGGCTTGAAAAAGACCGCCGCCGCGAAGCCGTGCGCGATGCGGCTGAAAAGGGCGCGATGGACCGGCTGCTTAAGGCGCTGGTTGGCGATGGAGCTTCAGAAGCTACCCGTGAAAGTTTTCGCCAGCGGATCCGCGAACGCGCGATGGACGATACCGAGGTTGAGATCGAGGTTGAGGACAGCCCGGGTGGCGCAATGGACATCCCTGGAATGCCAGGCGGAATCGGGATGATCAACCTGTCGGAAATGATGGGCAAGGCGATGGGCAAACAAAGCCTTAAAAAGCGCAAACTGAAGGTTCCCGATGCCTGGACCAAGCTGGTTGATGAAGAAGCCGAAAAACGGATGGACCAGGATGATGTCGCCCGGGTTGCGCTGGCCAATGCCGAAACCAACGGGATCGTTTTTCTCGATGAGATTGACAAGATCGCGGTTTCTGATGTGCGTGGCGGATCGGTCAGCCGTGAAGGCGTACAGCGCGATCTGCTGCCTTTGATCGAAGGCACCACTGTGGCGACAAAATACGGCCCGATGAAGACCGACCACGTGCTGTTCATTGCATCGGGCGCGTTTCATGTCGCCAAGCCCAGCGATATGCTGCCCGAGCTGCAGGGCCGGCTGCCGATCCGGGTTGAGCTCAAAGCGCTTAACGAAGATGATTTTGTGCGGATCCTGTCGGAAACCAGAGCCAACCTGGTGCAGCAGTATCAGGCGCTGCTGGGCACCGAAAAGGTCACGGTTGATTTCACCCCCGAAGCGATCCGCGCAGTTGCCCGGATTGCTGCGCAGGTTAACGAAGCGGTTGAGAATATCGGTGCGCGGCGGCTTCAGACCGTGATGGAAAAGCTGCTTGAAGAGCTGAGTTTCGAAGCCGAGGATCGCGGCGGTGAGACGGTTACGATCGACGCTGATTATGTCAGCGACCGGCTGGCGAGCCTGGCCAAGGATACCGACCTTTCGAAGTACATCTTGTAAATCGACTTTGTTCGTGTATTGTTCCCAACCCGATTCTAAGGAGATCTGCGATGAAGCTGACCGGTGGATGCCACTGCGGCGCAGTGCGCTATTCAGTCGAGGGTGAGCCGCAGCATGTGGCGTTGTGCCATTGCGCCGATTGCCGCAAGAGCTCAGGCGCTCCAATGGTGAGCTGGGCGGCTTTTGCTGAGAGTGAGTTTGCGCTCGAGCAGGGTGATCTAAGCACCTACAACTCATCCGGGACCACACTGCGCAGTTTCTGCCCGAAATGCGGCACCGGGATTGTCTATCGCAACGAGGAGTTCTTGCCGGGCATTGTCGATATACAGTCGGCCACGCTCGACAATCCTCAGGCCTTGCCAGCCGGCGCGCAGATTCAGGTGGCTGAACGGATCGGCTGGATGGAAACTGCGCATGAGCTGCCAGTGTTTGCACGCTATCCAGGCATGCCGGAAGACTAGACCAAGCCAGATTCAGCCCCGCAATCGGTGCAGGTTGACGGTTCGTCGAGCGGTGCGGCGCAGTGATTGATCTGCCCCATCAAGGTGTTACACTTTGGCCAATTGGGGAGATACGATGATGATCCGAATTGGCTTTCTGACTGGCGCTGCCGTTGTCGCACTTAGTCTGGCAATGCCGGGGATCATGCAGTTCCGCGCCGATGCGGCTGCTGCGGCGCATGCCCCGGCGCTAAAGGCACCGCCGATTGCCTTTACTGAATGGCGCCTGCCCAATGGCCTTAAGGTCATCGCGATTCCTGACAAAAGCACGGCCAATGTGATGGTTTCGGTGTGGTACGCCGTGGGGTCGAAGCACGATCCCGAAGGCCGCTCGGGCTTTGCCCACCTGTTTGAACATATCCTCAGCCGCAAGACCGAGAATATGCCTTACAATATGATCAACCGCCTGACCGAGGACGTAGGCGGGGTGCGCAATGCCAGTACCAGCGATGATCGTACCAACTATTACGAGATCGTTCCGGCCCAGTACCTTGAAACCCTGCTGTGGACCCATGCCGAACGGATGGCCCGCCCGGTGGTCGATGCCGAAGTGTTTGAACGCGAGCGCTCGATCGTGAAGGAAGAATATCGCCAGCGGATCATGGCCCCGTCATATGGCCGGATGCGGCTGGCCCTGGTTGAAAACGGGTTTGATCTGCTGCCGCAGCGCCGCTCAACAATTGGTTCGATCGCACAACTTGATGCAGCCAAGCTGGACGATGCCCGCGCCTTTCATCAGGCCTTTTATGGCCCCGATACGGCAACCATGATCGTCTCTGGCAATTTTGATCCGGCCCAGCTCAAGCAATATGTCCAGCGCATGTTTGGTGCCATTCCCGCACGGGCCAAGCCGGTGCCGCTGGAAATCGCCACACTGGAACCGCCCCGAACCGCTCCGCGCCGGGTGGATATGACCGCGCCCAATGTTCCGCTGCCAGTCGTGGCGTTTCAGTGGAAGTTGCCCGGCGCGCTTTCGTCCGATCGGCCCGCGCTGGAAGTGCTGGATGCGATCCTCGGACGGGGTGATAACAGCCGGTTCAACCAGGTTCTGGTCCGCAGCGGCAAGGCGGTCAGCGCCAGTCCGCAGTTCAATTTCTCGCGCGAGGGCGGCTCTGCGGTGCTGTTGGCGGTGATCGGGCAGGGCCAATCGCAGGATGAAGTGGCCGGGTTGCTGGATGGCGAGGTGAAGAAGGTTCGCGCTGTGCCGGTTACCTCTGCTGAATTGGCTGAGGCCAAGAACGAACTGATATCGGATTCGCTGCGCGCCCGTGAAACCGCGCAAGGGCGGGCATTTGAACTGGGTGAGGAATTGGCGATTACCGGCGATCCGCGCGCTGCTGATCGGCGGCTGGCGGCACTGGCGCGGGTAACGGCGGCTGATGTGTTGCGGGTGGCCAAGGCCTATTTCAGTCCGCAGACCCGGCTTGAGCTTCGCTATGGCGCTGGGGTGGATAATCCGGCGTCCTATGCCAATCCGTTCAAGATGCCAGTCTTCGGCTCGGTTGATCCAGCCACTGGCAGCCCGCGCGTGCTGCGCGATGAGGCAAGCCGCCAGGCCCCGCCGGCACCGGGCGCAAAGCCGGCAATTCGTGCGCCGCAGATGACCCAAAGCAAGTTGAGCAACGGGATTGCGGTGGTCTCAGCGCGTACCGGCCTGATCCCGGTAGCTACCTTTACGGTGCTATTTCCGGGCGGCAGCTCAACCGATCCGCAGGGCTTGGCCGGGCTGGCAAACATGGTGGCCGGGCTGGCGGGTGAGGGCACTCCCAGCCGCAGCGCTGAGCAGATTGCGGCCCGGTTTGAAAGTCTGGGTGCAGAGCTTTCAACCAGCGTCACGGCTGATGGTACCTTGCTCTCGGTATCGGCGCCCACCGCCAATCTGGCCCCAGCTGCCGAAGTGCTGGCCGACATGATCCAGAACGCGAACTATCCGGAAGCTTCATTCGAACGAGAACGCAAGCGCGCCCTGGATGGCTTGCAAGCGTCCTACAAGGATCCGGGTGCGCTGGGGGCGATGGCGTTGCAGCCGCTGCTCTATGGTTCGGCGCCCTATGGCATGCAGGGGCAAGGGACGATTGCTTCGCTGGGCCGCTTGACCCGGGCTGATCTTGCTGCGCAGCGGCAGCAGCAATGGAGCCCCCATTCGGTCAAAATTCTGGTCAGCGGCGGGATTGATCCGGCCGCAGGAACCGCGCTGGCTGAGCGGCTGTTTGGCAAATGGAATGCCGCGCCGCCTCCGCCTGCCATGCGGGTTAGCCGGGCTGGTCCAGCGCCTGCACCGCGCACAGTGGTGATTGATCTGCCGGGGGCCGGGCAGGCTGCAGTCTATGTCGCCACGCGCGGGGTGGGGCGGTCAGAACCGGACTTTTACGCATTACAACTGGCCAATTCGGTGTTGGGCGCTGGATCCAACGGGCGTTTGTTTGAGGAAGTGCGGACCAAGCGAGGGCTTAGCTATGGGGCTTACAGCAGCTTCGCTTCACGGGCAGAAGCCGGGCTGTTGATCGCCAGTGCCCAGACCAAGAACGAAAGCGCCGCTGAAGTTGTCAAGGTGATGCTCGATCAGTTCACGCGGCTGGGCACTGAGCCGATCAGCGCAGATGCCCTGCAGAAACGGCGGCTATTCCTGACCGGTGGAACCCAGCGGGCGCTGGAAACCAGTTCAGGATTTTCCGGTGTGATCGGTGGGCTGATCTTGCAAGGGCTCTTGCCCAGCGAGGCATTCCTGTTTGCTGATCGGCTGGCCGGGGTCTCACCAGCGGCGGTAAATGCGGCGGCGGCGCACTATGTTCTGCCGGGTTCGGCAACCGTGCTGATCGTCGGCGATGCATCGGCGTTCATCGATGCCCTGCGCGCAGTGCGCGGCGATGTTGTGGTGATCAAGGCGTCCGATCTGAACCTCGATAGCCCAACCCTGCGGAACCAATAGCCATGGTCTTAGATACCCCCGAAGGTCGCCCGGTCTATCGTCTGCTGACCGGCAGGGACGATCGCGAATTTTGCGAACGCGTGTCCGAAGCGCTGGAACAGGGCTGGCGGCTGTATGGCTCGCCCGCGATGTCGTGGGATGAGGGGCATCTGTGCCTGAAGGTGGCACAGGCTGTGGTCTGGCATCAGGCGGATGTGAGTTCATGACCTAGGGTTTGTGCGCCCGGATTAGGGCAGGCTCGCCACCTGGCTCGTCTGCTGTGCTGGCGGTGATCTGCAAACCGGCATCGCGCAATGCCTCTTCAATCTCGCTCAGTCCGCGCAAGGTATAGATTTCGGCCGGGAAACTGGCAGCTGCCGCCGGGTTCGCCGGAGTTCTGCAGGCCAGGACCAGCCTCCCGCCAGGCCGAAGCACCCGGACGATTTCGCGCAGGGCGATATCGAGGTCTGCCCAGAAGTATAGCGTGTGAACGCTCATCACAGCATCAAACGAAGCATCCGGGAAAGGCAAATGTTCGACCGGTGCGGTGGCGATTTCGGCCAATCCGCTGGCAATCGCCCGATAATTGCGCGCCTTGGCCCGCGCCGCCATGACGGGCGAAGGATCGGCCCCAGTCACGCGGCCCTTTGGCACAAGCCGCAACAGCAGTTCAACGCTTAGCCCGCTGCCGCAACCGATATCGAGCGCACTATCGCCAGGGCGGATTTCCAGCGCGGCAATTGCTTGGCGATTTGTGCTGGCGGTTTCGCGGACCATGATTGCGGCGATCAATCGTCCCAAGGGCCCGCGCGGAAGGCCCGATTGCCGGGCAATGAACAATGGGCGTCGCATCGTCTTTTCCCCTGCTCAGGCCGAGGTCGCAGCTGGCGCGGGAAGATTTTCAACCGCCCGAGCCGCCGTCGTCACCCGGTCAAATGTCTTCACATAGTCTGGATGCTCGGTGCCCATCAGTTTGTCCCACCAGGTAAAATAGAACCCGTAGTTGTGGTTATAGCTGGTGCCGTGATGCATATCGTGGTGGGTGGTGGTGCTGATCCAGCGAAGCAGCGGATGGCGGGCCCAGCCGCGTGGATGCAGTTCCAGTCCGGCATGGCCCATCGCATTGCGCAGGATCATCACTGCCAGAAATGTGAAGATCACCGGCACCGGTGTTGCGACCAGCGAAAACCATACCGGCATGAACAGGAACATCATTGCGGCTTCGGGAATAGCGAAGCTGTAGGCTGTCCAGGCGGTGGGGGTGATGGTCAAATGGTGAAAGCGGTGAAAGGCGCGATACAGCGGCTTGGTGTGCATCGCCCGGTGGGTCCAATAAAACCAGGTATCATGCGCCAGCAGAATTGCGGTCAGGTAGCCGGCAAAAGCCAGCGGGCTCAGCGCACCACGGTATTCCGCAAGGTAACCGTGGCGAAACGCCCAGACGGTGGGAACCGACATCGCCGTATAGACCACCACGGTGCGCACCGCCGCCAGTACCTCGCGCACAAGATCCGCGCGATTGGCTTCGCGGCGCTGGATCTTGCGGCTGGCCCAGCTGGTGCGGCGCAGTAGCCAGACCACGCCAGCGACAAGCGAGGCGGCAACTAGATAGCGGGCCATGTCAAACGCGAAACTGCCCAGCACCATCTGCTGGGTAATCTGGATCAGGGTGGGCGGCGTATTCATCGCAAAGGGGCCTTTCGAATCGGAACGGCTTCTCAATGCTGTGAATGCGGTATTCCTGCTCTCCCGATTTCGATTGCGGCTAGCCGATTTCGGAATCGGTTAGTGACTTTGCCCGGTATTCGCTGGGAGTGATCCCCTCGCAATCCTTGAACGCGCGGTTGAACGGGCCGAGTGATCCGAACCCGGCATCGATCGCCATGATCAGGATCGGCACATCGCGTTGCGCCGGATCGGCCAGTGCCTGCCTCACTTCATCAAGGCGATATGAATTGAGGAACTGCGCGAAATTGCGATGGCCTAGCTGACGGTTGATCAGCCGGCGCAAGCGATACTCCTGCTCACCCATCCGGCTGGCCAGCATCGCAATTGTCAGGCGCTCGTCGCGGTGCGGCTTGTCAGCCTGCATCAGCGCCAGCAATTTTGCAGCCAGTGGATCATCGACCTGAAGTGCCGGGGGCGCAGAATCGCCGCGAATGGGATCTTGGCCAAACAAGTCAGGCCGGCGTACGGCAAACATCGCGATGCAGAATGCCAGCGTGGCCAACACGGTGCTGCTGCCGATCAGCGAAATGATCAGATAGGGCGCATCGGCATTGAACACCGCGATTTCGGCCGCCGCGATTGCCAGAACATAGAGCCCAACGACACAAATTAGAGCCAAACGCAGCCGCCGTCGGGGCTCGATCAAATCGCCCTCGCGCCCGCGCCAGGCTTCCCACAGCCCGGCACCGGCAAAGGCGATCATGCCGATCCGGAACAGCACCCCGGAAATCAGAAACACCCCATCCATGGTCTGGAATGTGAAATGCAGCACCATGGAATTTGCAATGTACAAGGCAACGACCGTCAGATCGAAGCGGGTCAGCCGGGTCAGATCGTTGAACCAGACTCTGGCAAACAGCCAAAACAGCGCGGGTGTGCCGCGGGCCAGCAGTCCCAGAACCAGTCCTTGAAGGTTGTTCTGTTCGATCCAGCCTGTGGTCTGGTAAACATAGCTGGCAATCCCCAGGTTCATGGCAATCGCGGTTTTGGCTGCCAGACTGCTGCGATTGTCTCGCCAAAGCAGCCAAGACCATAGCGCCAGCAGCGCCAACGTTCCCCCGCTGGCCAACAAGAGAACGTCGCGCAGCATTATTCGGCTGCCTCCGCAGCTTCCTCGATCGCTTCGGCCTGGCGGGCCCACATTTCTGCATAGAGCCCGCGCCCACGTAGCAATTCGGCGTGGGTGCCCTGTTCGGCCAGGCTGCCCTCATTCAGCACCAGGATTGTATCGGCATCAGCCACTGTGGAAAGCCGGTGTGCGATGGACAGGCTGGTGCGGCCTTGCGCTGCGGCGTCCAATGTGGCCAGAATTTCTTGCTCGGTCCGGGTATCCAGCGCGCTGGTGGCTTCATCCAGCAGCAGGATCGGAGGGTTCTTGACCAGGGTGCGGGCAATCGCCACACGCTGCTTTTCCCCGCCTGATAGCTTGAGCCCGCGTTCACCCACTTCGGTTTCAAAGCCGGCTGGCAATCGCGCTATCAGGCCCGTCAGCGCAGCAGCGCGGGCGGCTTGCTCCATTTCATCGTGCCCGGCGCCATCGCGGCCATAGGCAATGTTGTAGCCGATCGTATCGTTGAACAGCACCGAATCCTGCGGGACGATCCCGATTGCGGCGCGCAG
This sequence comes from Novosphingobium sp., assembly GCF_040079535.1. GTDB lineage: Bacteria > Pseudomonadota > Alphaproteobacteria > Sphingomonadales > Sphingomonadaceae > Novosphingobium. The sequence goes on from NZ_JBEBKB010000026.1 coordinate 28,619, forward strand.
AGATGCCTGGGTCACTTCGCGGATGTCTTGCCCATCGATCAGAATCCGCCCAGACCAAGGATCGTAAAAGCGGAAGACCAGCCGGGCGATCGTGCTTTTGCCTGCCCCCGATGGGCCAACCAGCGCAACGCGGTGCCCCGCGGGTACTTCAAACGACAATCCGTTCAGGATCGTCCGATCGCGGTCATATCCAAACACTACGTTTTCAAATGCCAGCGTTGGCCGCTTGATAACCAGCGCCGGCGCGCCCGGCACGTCGGCCACCTCCTGCCCTTCATCAAGCAGATTGAACATCGCGGCCATATCGGTCAGTCCCTGGCGGATCGTGCGATAGACCATCCCCAACATGTCGAGCGGGCGGAACAATTGCGCCAAGAGGGTGTTGATTGTCACCACATCGCCGGTCGAAAACCGCCCGACCGACCAGCCCCAGACCACAAAGCCCATCGCGCCGGCCATCATCAGATTGGTAATCAGCGATTGGCCGATATTGAGCAGCGCCAGCGAATTTTCCGATTTGACCGCAGCATCGGCCCATTGGCTGATCACGTCATTATAGCGCGCAGCCTCGCGCTTTTCGGCGTTGAAGTATTTGACCGTTTCATAGTTGAGCAAGCTGTCCACCGATTTGGCGACGGTCTGGGTATCCAGCTCGTTCATTTTCTCGCGCAAGGCATTGCGCCAGTTGGTGACCCGTCCGGTGAACAGGATATAGGCCGCCACCATCACCCAGGTGGCCGCCACCATTCCCCAGCCAAACACCAGTTTGAAGTAGATCGAGACCAGCACCAGCTCAAGCAGGGTTGGGGCGATGTTGAACAGCATGAAATACAGCATCACATCGATGCTCTTGGTGCCGCGCTCGATCACCTTGGTTACCGCGCCGGTGCGCCGGTTCAGATGGAAGCGCAGCGACAGCGAATGGAGATGGATGAAAACGTGTTCGGCCAGTCGCCGGGTGGCATCCTGGCCCACCCGTTCGAACACCACATTGCGCAAATTGTCGAACAGTACCCCGCCAAACCGCGCGGCGGCATAGGCGGCGACCAGGGCCACGGCGATCTCCGCCGCTGGTTCCATTCCCGGGACCATCCGATCAACTGCGCGGCCATAAAGCCAGGCCATCGACAGTTGAACCAGCTTGGAGATGACGACCAGCCCAAGCGCGGCGACAATCCGTACCCGCAGGCCCGGGCGGTCAGCCGGCCACAGATAGGGCAGGAAACGGCGCAGCGTATTCCAGCCTTCAGGGCTGGAGATTTTTTCAGCGGGAAATGCGGATGGTGTTTCAGGAGGCATCGGTCCCATTTAGGAACCTTTCGGCTCCAGTCGAGTCCGCCTGTGCTTTATTCAGTTATCGAAAGCCCGGTTCGGCACGTCGAAGTAGATCCGCCGGGTTGAGAAATCGATCGCGATCCGATCGAGCGAACGCATATCGCGCATCCCCAGAAATAGCGCCGGCTTTTCACTCAGCCCCAGAATCGCGAACGGCGGAGCATCGGCATAGGCCACGATCACGTTGGAGAAATTGATATCGTCGATCACCAGCGATTTTGCCAGCGCCAGATCGGCAGTGATTTCCTGGCCGGTAACGCTTTTAAGCACCGCCTGGCCTTGTGGGCTGCGGTTGCGCAAGGCGTCCTGAAGGGCGCGGTTGCCGATCGAATATTCGGCCCCGGTATCGATCACTACATTGACCCGCACCCCATCGATCTTGGCATCGGCCATGATCAACTGGCCCGACTTGCGTCGCGCGGTGACCACCAGATCAAAACCCTGATTGCCGCCCAGCGCCCTGGCATCGTTGACCATGATCACGCCCTTGCGGAAATCGATCAGCACGCGCTGGCCCTGCAAGCTGTCCAACCCCAAAATTCCGTCGGCCCCGATATCGTCGCGAGCCAGCGTTGGGGCCCGCACACTATAATAGCTGCGCCGCCCCAGATCGATCTGCTCGATCGCAACGGTATCGACATCCATAAACCCGGCCACCCCAACCAGCCGCGCCCGGTTGCGCGGCTCAAGCGAAAGTCTGCTGGCCAGCGAGGTGGATATAACCGTGTTCTGCGATCCAGTGTCGATCATGAAGCGGAACGGACCCTGCTCTGAAATCCGCACCGGCACGGTCATCCGGTCATGGCTGTCGGTGCGGATTGCGATCACATCGGTTTCGGCGGCCTGCGGCGCGGATTGCTGGGCAGTCAGCACCGGAACCATGGCCACAAACGGCAATAGCGGCGCAAAAGCGGGATTGATCGGCATGGCGTATTCTCCCTGGCCGCAATGCTATCACGGCTTGGCCAATTGCACCATGGCGCTGATCCTCAAGCCTGGGTGGTGCGCAGTTTGGCCATATGGGATAGCGCCAGGCGCAGTTCCTGCCAGAACGGATGGCGGACCAGCGGCAAGGCAACCAGCCAGCAGAAAACTCCGGCCAGGCTTAGCCCCAGCAGTGAAATGAAGCCCATTTCGGCCCCGGCACCGCTCATCCAGCGCGATAGCGCCAGCGGCGCGCCAGCGGCCAGCGCCACGGCCGCGCTTTTAAGATATGCCGTGCCCAGCGCGGAATATCGGATGCCAACCAGCCGCGGGATATAGGATGCGTAGATTGCCAACCAGATTGCCCCGGTCAGGATTCGGCCAATCGCAGCAGCCTCAAGCCCCCAGAAGCTGGCCACAACCAGAATTACCACTGTGATGAAGGTATCCAGCAGGTTGATCCAGACCAGCGGTTTGATCCGGCCAAGCAAAATCGGCACGTCCATTTGCAGCGGCATCGCCACGAAGAATAGCTCAGCCAGCGCGGTCCAGCGCAGCAGCGGGGCAACATCGGCCCAGTTTGGGCCATAGAGCAGATGAACCACCGGCTCGGCGGCCAGCGCCAGCCCGATTGCGGCGGCCCAGGTAATCCCGGTATTGCAGGCGATCAGGTGCAGGTAAGGGGCTGCAAGATCTTCGCCCGCATCGCGCTTTTTGGCGAAAGCGGGATAGAATACCGAATTGATCGCACCAACCATTAGCGTCGTAAGCTGTCCGGCCAGCGCGCTGGCCCGGGTAAACAGGCCGGTCGCCGAAACGCCCAGCATCCGCCCGACAATCAGATCCTGGCAGCGCATCCCGACCGCGCCCGACAGGCTGATTACAAACGAAGAGCCACCAAACCCCAGCATCGGCTTGACGATTTCAAGGCTGGCCGGGCGGCGTGGAAGCACCGGATAGGCGGCCATAACCAGGATCAGCCGGGCCAGGGTGGCCGCAACCATTCCCCAGGCCAGCGCGGCTGGTCCGGCGCCATTGGCCGCTGTTGCAATGGCCACGACGGCACCTGCCAGCGCGCTGCCGGCATTGGCCTGAAACAAGCGGCGAAAGTCGAGCGCGCGGGTCAGCATTGCAGAGGGCACGATCGAGAACGGGAACAGCGCATAGGATCCCGCGATAATCAGCATCACCTTGGCCAACCCGGCTTCGCCATAGAACCGGGCAAGGGGCACAGCCCCGGCGGCGACCAGGGCAGCGATACCCCAGCCCAGGCCGACTGCCACTGCGGCATAATCGCGCAGGTGCTCTTCGCGCATTTCCGGCTGCCCGGTTACGAAGCGGCTGATCCCCATATCCTGGAAGATTGCCACCACCATTGCCGCAGCCAGCGCGATAGAGAACAGCCCGACATCAGCCGGAAGCAGATAATAGCGCGAGATGATTACGCTGGTTGCAAACTGGATCACGAAACTGGCGTATTGCGATGCAAACGACCAGATCGCGGCGCGGCGAATGCTCACACGCTCAAACCCCGGCCAGCGCGGCCGCCAGGCGCAACGCCCGGCGCGGCTCACCAAAGCGGGCCAAGCGTGCAACGGTGCGCCACAGATCAAGTTTGGCGCCGCCTTCCGCGATGTGTTCGATCAGCATGTCGAACGCGCCGCCGCGCATCTCAGCACGGGAATAGATCAAGGCCCGGGCAGCTTGTCCGCGAACCTGGCGGGCAATGCCGGTGCGGCCGAACAACGCGTCCAGCGCGTCAATTGGCGGCAGCGCGGTTAGGTGTTCGGTCGGATCACAGCGTCCGGCCTTGCGTTCGGCATAGGCTACGGATGAAACCGCTACCCCAATCTGCTGTTCCAGCGCGTGGCGCGATGATACCTGATCGGCATAGTGGCGATAGCGCAGCAGTCGTTCAGGAAGATTGGCAATGCGGGTTGAGTTGGCCAGCCGCAGCCACAGGTCATAGTCCTCACAGTGCCTGAAGGCCTGATGATACCCGCCCACGGCCTGAACCACGGCGCGCCGGTACATCACCGTCGGGTGCGCCAGCAGTGGTCCGCCGCATTCGACGTTGTGCAGGAACGCCTCGTAGGTCAGCGGATGCTCGCCGGTGTCTAGCGGGAAGGCATGATCGTGTTCGTCGATATCGGTGGTGCGCGTGCCCAACACGCCGTGATCGGGGTTGGCGTCAAGAAAGGCCAGCTGCTGCTCGAACCGTTCGGGCAGACACAGGTCATCAGCATCCATCCGGGCCACCAGTGGTGCGCGGGCCTCGGTAAGGAGCTGGTTCAGGCTGATCACCAGGCCGCGGTTCTCGCGCGCGATCAGCCGCACCCTCGAATCCCGGGCGGCGTAGCCTGCGGCAATCTCGCGGCTGCTATCCTTAGAGCCATCATCAAGGATCAGCAGTTCGAACTGGTCCATGGTTTGGGCCAGCACACTCTCAATCGCGGGCGCAAGGAATCGCTCGCCGTTATAGACGCTCATCGCAACCGAGACGGCGGGGGTGGTCATTGTATGGTTAGGATCCCGAAGCCAAATGCCTATGCAACGCACTGTGCGTCGCCGGATTTCCTAGCGGGACAGGGTAAACATTCGGTATTCGCCGGGAACAGGGCTTGCTGGCCGAAATCCAGGTGAATCACGCTAAATCTCAGCCAAAAACCGGGTGGGGCAGGCCAAAAGTTACCGAAATCAGCAACGATGCCATCAAATCACGCCAGATAGGCAACCCGAAAACCGCGCAATTCTGCGGGGTTCACCCCGATTGAAATAAAATTGCAAAAACCCTGTTGACCGAATCAAGGTGCAGGCTTAGAGGCCCCTTCACCGGACGGGAACGCCGCTTCAAAACGGCAGAAACGCCCCGGTCGCCAACATAGACGGACAACAGTCCCCCGGTATCACAAGATCGGGGAACGCTGGTTGTCCGCTTCGTTTTGCCATTTCGGTGGTAAGTTGGTGGCTCTTTGACATTGTCGGTTTTAGATGAAGGGACATGTGGGCGACGGCGCCTGCTCCCGGGGCTTCAGGGCTCGGGGTGGCAGTTAAAATAGTCGTTACCATTACATATGTCCTAACGTAACCATACGTTTAGATATGTGCAGGGTAATTGACCCCTGAATTAATTTTACGTCAGATGGCAGGCTTCGGCCTGTGCTGTTGTGAGATTGGACACAAACTTGAGAGTTTGATCCTGGCTCAGAACGAACGCTGGCGGCATGCCTAACACATGCAAGTCGAACGAACCCTTCGGGGTTAGTGGCGCACGGGTGCGTAACACGTGGGAATCTGCCCTTTGCTTCGGAATAACAGTTAGAAATGACTGCTAATACCGGATGATGTCGCAAGACCAAAGATTTATCGGCAAAGGATGAGCCCGCGTAGGATTAGCTTGTTGGTGGGGTAATGGCTCACCAAGGCGACGATCCTTAGCTGGTCTGAGAGGATGATCAGCCACACTGGGACTGAGACACGGCCCAGACTCCTACGGGA
>NZ_JBEBKB010000027.1:0-33286 GCF_040079535.1 Novosphingobium sp.
ATGCATGGACGGGATAACCGCTGAAAGCATCTAAGCGGGAAGCCTCCCTCAAGATAAGGTATCTTCGAGTCGTGATAGACCATCACGTTGATAGGCCGGGTGTGGAAGCGCAGTAATGTGTGGAGCTAACCGGTCCTAATAACTCTGATCATGCTTGAGAGTCCCACCATCAATGACAGCTTTGTTGTCTGCGATGTTGACGATTTTCAGCCAGATACGCCTACAAACACGTAATACGTGCATCGATTAAAACCCGTATCCGCCTGCTTTATTGCTTGGTGGCCATAGCGTCAGTGCCCCACCCGATCCCATCTCGAACTCGGCCGTGAAACCTGACAGCGCCAATGGTACTACCGCTTAAGCGTTGGAAGAGTAGGACGTCGCCAGGCATTAAAGCCGGCGGGTACAGGTTATAAAACCCATTCACATGTCAGGGCCTCCTTTAACGGGGATCAGTCCCTGCGCTCAAAGGGCCGTTCGCGGCCCTTTTTGTGTCTTTGGACCTTGTGTCCGAAGGAATTCGTCCTACATGGACGGGATGTTGGCGCGGGGTGGAGCAGCCCGGTAGCTCGTCAGGCTCATAACCTGAAGGTCGTAGGTTCAAATCCTACCCCCGCAACCAACACAAGACCCCGCTACGGCGGGGTTTTTTGTTTCGGGCAGAGCAGCTAAGGACTGGCAATGGACGATCCGCTGAATCGCCGGATGATCGTGGGGCTTTTGGCCTTCGTACCGCTGCTGCTGTTGCTGCTGCTGGGGCGCAATTTTACGCCGCCGCTGGCTGCAGGTTCTGTTGCTGCAGTCCAGGCTGCGGAGATTGCCGCGTTGCCGGGCACCGCCCTTGACGCACCAGTTTTTGCCACTGATGTGCCGCTTGCGCTGCTCGCCCCCGGTGCAATGGATGCTGCGCGCGCATCGAATTCGGGTAATCCTTTTGTCTCCGGCTCAATTGCACCAGCCAATCCATTTCACTTCCAGGGCAGCACCGCCGATTTTGACAATGCCCGTGATTGCCTTGCCTTGGCAGCCATGGCCGAAGCCGGGCAAAGCGACATTGGCCAGCGCGCGGTAATCCAGGTGATTCTGAACCGCACCCGCCATCCGGCCTTTGCTGCGACGGTTTGCGGGGTAGTATTCGAAGGATCGCAGCGGCGCACCGGTTGCCAGTTCACTTTCACCTGCGATGGATCACTAGCGCGACGCTATGGCGATGGCGATTGGGCGGCCTCGCGCAGCCGGGCTGAGCAAGCGCTGAGGGGCTTTGTACTGGGCCAGGTTGGCACGGCAACGCATTATCATACCGACTGGGTCTATCCATCGTGGAGCCCAAAGCTGGAGAAAATCGCCCAGGTTGAAACCCACCTGTTCTTCCGCTGGCCGGGTCGGTGGGGCACGAATGCCGCAATGACCAAGCCCTATCGCGGTGGCGAGGCCTCGTTCGCGCGTCTTACTGCCCGCCAGGCGCCCAGCGATTTCGCCAGCGGCTTGCCGGGCTATGGAGACGTTGATGCATCGTCGGCAGTTCTGCCTTTGCCCACTTTTGCCCCGCTTCCCAGCGACACTCCGAAAGTCGCCAGCGGAGAAGTGGTGATGCGGATACCGTCAGGCAAGGCCAATTTCATTGTCGTCTCTCCTGTTGCTGGCAGTGAAATCGCCCTGGCCACTGCGCGCAGCCTGTGTGCGGTGCAGGGCACTTGCCGGGTGATGGGTTGGAGTGATCGGGCCCAGATTCCAGGCAGTTTCCCGCTCCCGCGGGCTGCGCGTGACAGTCTGCAGTTCAGCTATTCGCGCGATCCGGCCGGGGCTGAGATTGTCTTGTACAACTGCGATAGCTTCAGTGAATTGCCGCGCGAAAGGTGCATCCCGCGCGGACGTTAATCCCGCGCCGCAGCGGCCAGCTTCAGCCCGAACGCGACAAACAGGCCGCCGGTAAGCCGGTCCAGCCAGCGCAGCACCCCGGGTTGGCGCAATGCGTTCAGGAGTGGACGCGTCGCCAGCACCAGAGTGCCAAACCAGATTAGCCCCAGCACATTGTGGATCGATGCCAGCAGCACCGACCAGCCCAGCACGCTGGCTCCGGCGGGAATGAACTGGGGCAGGAATGAGACGTAAAAAACGCCAATCTTGGGGTTGAGCATGTTGGTAAGAAATCCGCGCAGAAACCAATTGGGCTGCGCCGGACCAGTTTCTGCGCGGTCCAGCCCCATTGCATCGATTTCATGGCGGGGCACGCAGATCAGCTTTGTGCCCAGATAGAGCAGATAGAGCGCACCGGCCCAGCGCATAAGATCATATGCCAACCGGGATGCGGCCAGCAAAGCGCCAAGCCCGGCTCCAGCCAGCAAACCCCACCCCAGGCAGCCCAATGCGATTCCTGCTGCGGCCAGCATCGCGCGCCGCGGACCTTCCGCCGCAGCCGTGCGCAACACCAGTGCGGTATCGAGCCCCGGGGTTGCAGTTAGCAACGCTGCCGCCGCAGTAAAGGCGAGCAGCGCCGCGAGCTCCGTCATGGGTTAAACTTCCCGCCTTCGCTGGCCAGCTTTTCAAGCAGGGGCGCCACTGGCAGGCGGTGCCGTTTCAAGCCGCTAGTGATCTTGCCCAGTCCTTCATGATCGGCCCAGTACATGATCCCGGCAGTCCAGGCTGGCCAGCCATAGCCATTGAGCCAGACCAGATCGATATCACTGGCGCGCTGGGCGATCCCCTCTTCAAGGATCAATGCACCTTCGCTGACCATTGGATAAAGCAGGCGTTCGAAGATCTCTTGCTTGCTGACTTCACGCTGGGCAACGCCGCTTTTGGCTGCAAAGTCGGCGATGATCGCCTTTACCTCGTCTGAGGGGTTGCGGCTGCGGTCTTCGGCGTAGTCGTAGAATCCCTTGGCCGTCTTTTGGCCCCAGCGGCCTTTGGCGCAAAGTGCCTCGCGGATCGTGGTGACCTTGCTGGGATCGCGGTGCCAGCCAATATCGAGCCCCGCCAGATCGCCCATCTGGAACGGTCCCATCGGGAAGCCGAAATCGAGCAGAACCTGATCGATCTCGTAATAGGCCGCGCCCTCCATCAGCAGCGCATTGGCCTGTTCCTGACGCTTGGACAGCATCCGGTTGCCGATAAAGCCGTGGCAAACGCCCGAAACCACCGGAACCTTGCGGATCTTCGTGGCGAGCTGCATCACGGTGGCAAGCTGGCTGTCTCCGGTCTTTGCACCGCGAACAACTTCAAGCAATTTCATAATGTTTGCTGGCGAGAAGAAATGCATTCCCAGCACTGCTTCGGGGCGTTTGGTGGCAGCGGCAATCTCATCGACATCAAGGTAGCTGGTGTTGCTTGCCAGGATCGCGCCGGGTTTCACGATTGCATCAAGTCTGCCGAAGACCTCTTTCTTGACGTCCATCGATTCATAGACCGCCTCGATCACCAGATCGCATTCGGCCAGATCATCAAACGACAGGCTGGGGGTCAGCCGGCCTATTGCGGCTTGCGCCTCTGCTGCTTCGATCCGCCCGCGTTTGACGCTGGCTTCGTAATTCCTTGCGATCACCGCCACGCCGCGATCAAGCGCAGCCTGTTCCTGTTCAACGATCGTCACCGGAATTCCGGCGGTCAGGAAGTTCATGGTGATCCCGCCGCCCATGGTTCCGGCCCCGATTACGCCAACTTTGTGGATCGGGATCAGTGGAGTGCTGGCCGGAATATCATCGATCGTTGCGGCCAGGCCAAGCGCGGCCTCAATATGCGCCTGCGCGCCGGAAAGGGGATCGGACATGTGTGCTCCTTAGTTTACTTGGCGTTCGCGCCCTGCCCAATAGGGCTCGCGCAGTTCTCGTCGCAGGATCTTGCCGCTGGCATTGCGGGGCAGGGCGGGGATCACATCGATGCTTTTTGGCACCTTGAAGCTGGCCAGCCGCTCGCGCGCCCAGGCAATCACGCTGGGCTCGTCGATTGTTTCGCCGGGCTTTGGCACGCAGACAGCCTTGACTGCCTCTCCCCATTTTTCATCCGGAATGCCGATCACGGCCACTTCCAGAACTTGCGGATGGCCATAGATGGCGCTTTCCACTTCGGCCGGATAGACGTTTTCGCCGCCAGAAATAATCATGTCCTTGGCCCGGTCATAGATGAAGACATAACCGTCCTCATCAAGATAGCCGACATCGCCGGTGGCAATCCAGCCATCTGCGCTCATGGTTGAGGAGGTTGCTTCGGGCAGCTTCCAGTACCCCAGCATATTGTTGGTGGAACGCGTGTAAAGCTCACCAATCTCGCCAACAGGCTTGGCTTGCCCATCCTTCCCGCGGGCCTCGATCTCTACCCCCGGCAGCGGTTTGCCCGCTGATCGCATCCGGGCGTTGCCCTCTACGCAATGGTCCTCGGGTGGAAGCATACAGACGGTTCCGGTGGTCTCGGTCATCCCGTAAGCCTGGATAAAGCCCGCGCCGAACATCGCGATGCATTGCCGCAGCAGCTCTAGTGGGATTGGCGCGGCACCATAGAGGATGTATTTGAGCCGACTGAAATCGGTCTGGGCGCATTGCGGGTGATTAAGCAGCATTTGCAGCGCCGCTGGAACGATAAAGAACCGGGTGACCCCCCGGTTTTCTACTGCATCGAACACTTTAACCGGATCGAATTCTGCCAGCACGACGCCGGGCAATCCTGCTGCGAGCGCCATCACACCCAGACCAGTGCCGCCGATATGCGCGCACGGCATCGCCACCAGCACCGCCTCGTCCTCATCCCACAGCGAATAGGGCTGGGGGTTGTCGAACGCTGCCCTGCGCAGGCCGAACAGGTTGTGATTGGATAGTACCGCCCCTTTGGGATTGCCGGTTGTGCCGCTGGTATAAAGTTGAAGAACGGCATCATTTGGCCCGGATGGATTGAACGCACCGCGCGCCGCCCCCAGCACTTCGTTCGCTGCCTCGGCCTGGGTGAAACAGCGTTTCAGGCCGGGGCGCTGGCCCAGCGTTTGCTTGCAGCCATCAAACCCCTCACCCAGGAACAGTATCCTGGCGTCGGCATTATCGAGAATGAAGGCCGCTTCGACTTCGGCCAATCGCCAGCCAACCGGGACCATCACCAGACCGGCCCGCGCCGCTCCGAAAAACAGGGTGAAATAGGTGCCGCTGTTCTTGCCGAACCAGGCAATCCGATCACCCTTGGCAAGCCCCATTGCGCCCAGCGCCGATGCGACCCGGGCGGTCGCTTCCTCAAGCGCGCGGTAGGTCAGTTGCAGATCGTCAGCATCGATCGCCAACTTGTCTGGTGTGTGATCAGCCCAGTGCCGGATGAACTGATCGAACGTAAACAGCTCGCGCGTTTCAAGCACCCGTTCAAGCAATTTCTGCGTTTCAGTATCAGTCATGGCGCGCTCCATTTGGCACGGTTTTAACCGCGCGATTAAGAGTGGCAAGCGCTTTGCGCCTACCCCGCAGCGGTTGCGATCAGCCGGGCGTAGAAACTGATCATGCCTTCAAAGTTGATCAGCGTCATATGCTCATTGGTGCCGTGGATCATCTTGGTTTCGCTGGTGGCCAGCTTGATCGGGGCGAAGCGGTAGACATCGTCGGAAACCCCAGACATGCTGCGGCTGTCGGTCCCGCCCACAACCAGATAGGGTGATGCGATCAAATCTGGGTTGCCGGCCTTGGCCGCCGCGACAATCAGCTGCCAGCCCGGTGAGATAGACGAAGAGACCGGCGATGGTTCGCGCGGGGGCTTCTCGGTGAAATTGACTGTCACCCCCAGCCCCTTGCTGCTGGCGCGGGCGCGCTCAAGCACATTGGCCGATGTATCCCACGGGGCGATGCGATAATTGATCAGCGCGTTGGCGCTTTGCGGCAGTACGTTTTCCTTTGGCGATCCTTCCAGCATGGTTGGCGCAATGGTGGTGTGCAGCATCGCAGCCGAAGAAGGGCTTTTGGCCATCTGCGCGGTTATCAGCCCGCCAAGCAGCCATTTGTTGGCGGCGGCTACCTTGGTCAGGCCGCCGGCCTTGGCCGCCAACGCATCAACCATTCCGGCAGCCGGTCCGCGCAGTTCCATCGCAAACTGGTTGCGGTGGATCGCGATCACAGCTTTCGCCAGATTAATCGTACCGATTTCGGCAGGCGGCATTGATGAATGGCCGCCCTCTGCCAAAGCGGTAACGCGCAGCGTTACATAGCCTTTTTCGGCCACGCCGATCATCGCGGCAGGGCCGTTGATGATCGGGGTATTAGTAGCGATCAGTCCGCCTTCATCGATTGTGAGCAGCGCCTTGATCTTGCGCGTGGCCAGCACTTTTGCAACGGCCACTGCGCCTGATCCGCCCACTTCTTCATCATGCCCCGAAACCAGAATTACCGTCCGCTTGGGCTTGAAGCCTTGCCCGGCCAACGCCTCAAGCGCTTCGAACAGCGCAACCAGCGATCCCTTGTCATCGATCGTACCGCGGCCCCACACGGCACCATCGGCAATCTCGCCAGCGAAGGGCGCGTACTTCCAGTCCTTCTCGGTCCCTGGGGTTACCGGCACCACATCCTGGTGGGCCATAACGATGATCGGCTGTGCGGCAGGATCGCTGCCCGGCCAGGTGTAAAGCAGTGTCTTGCCCAACAGCTCGCGCTGCATTGCGGCGTGAGCTTTGGGATAGGTGCTAGAAAGCCAGCCGTGCAGCTTGTCCCATTCGGCCAACTGGTCCTCCGCCGGGTTCTGATGGCTGATGGTCTGGATCTGCACCGCCTGGCTAAGGTGCTGGGCGGCGGCCTGGGTATCGAAGGCCGGAGCAGCGGCCACCGTGATTCCCGATCCATCGCCGACGGCATCAGGTTTGAACATCGCGGTGCGCGCCGCAACTGTTCCGCCCAAGGCAGCCGCGCCCACGCCTAGTGCCAGTACCCACTTTTTCATCGCATCGCTCCTGCCCTGTCGTCAGCCTAGCCTAGCTGAAGAGTGGCGCGATGCAACTAGCCCGCCATCAGCGAAGCGTTGCCGCCCGCGGCCGTGGTATCGATACAGGTCACCCGTTCGGTGGCAAACCGCGTCAGGTAATGTGGCCCGCCCGCCTTGGGCCCGGTCCCCGAAAGTCCTTCGCCGCCAAATGGTTGGCTGCCCACCACCGCACCGATCTGGTTACGGTTGACGTAGAAGTTGCCAACCCGCGCGCGCGCCTGAACCAGCCGCCGCGTCGCATCGATCCGGCTGTGCAGGCCCAGCGTCAGGCCAAAGCCGACCGCGTTGATATCATTGACCGCTTGTTCCAGCTCCTCGGCTTTGAACCGCGCTACGTGCAAGATGGGTCCGAAGTTTTCATTTTGCAGATCGCGGATCGATCCGATCTCGATAATCGCAGGGGCCACGAAATGGCCCGCAGAACAGGTATCGGGCAGGTCGCGCTGCCAGACGTTGCGTCCTTGCAGTTTCATCGTGGCGACGTGCTTGTCGAGCTTGGCCTTGGCCTCAGCGTCGATCACCGGGCCGACATCGGTGGCAAGTTCTTCGGGCGTGCCGATCACCAGCGCGTCGAATGCGCCGCGGATCATGCCAAGCATCTGGTCTGCCACGTCATCCTGCAGATAGAGCACTCGCAAGGCCGAGCAGCGCTGCCCCGCGCTTTGGAATGCGCCGGCCACAACATCGCGCGTCACCTGTTCGGGCAGGGCAGAGCTATCCACAATCATTGCGTTCTGCCCGCCGGTTTCGGCAACCAGCGTAGCGAGCGGTCCATTGCGGGCGGCCAGACTGCGGTTGATGGCATGCGCGGTTTCGGTCGATCCGGTAAAAGCTACTGCGCTAATGCGCGGATCAGCAGTCAGCATTGCGCCCACGGCTCCATCGCCGGGGCACAGTTGAACTTCGCCAGCGGCAATCCCGGCCTGATGAAACAATTCGATCGCGCGGCTGGCGATCAGCGGGGTCTGTTCGGCCGGCTTGGCAATAACCGTGTTGCCGGCGGCAAGCGGCCCGGCGACCAGCCCGGTGAAAATCGCCAGCGGGAAGTTCCACGGGCTGATCGCCACCACCACGCCGCGCCCGTGCAGAGTCAGTCGGTTGCTTTCACCAGTAGGTCCGGGAAGAGCAACACCATCGGCGGTGAAGTGGGCGCGCGCCTCAGCGGCATAATAGCGCAGAAAATCGACTGCCTCGCGCAGTTCGAGCACGGCATCTGGCAGGCTTTTTCCGGCTTCGCGCTGGCACAGCGAAAGCAGTTCTTCGGTATGGGCTTCATAGAGATCGGCCACCGCCTCTAGCTTGGCCGCACGCAGCGCGCCGCCGGCCGCGTCCCAGCCCGGCTGAAAAGCCGCCGCGCGCGCGATCATCGCATCTACGGCCTGCGGGGTTGCATGGCGGACACGCCCGATCAGGTTCCGGTTGTAGGGTGATTTTACAGCAATCGCTGGTTCGCGGCCATCGGTTATGCTGGCGGCCGCGTCCCAATTTTCCTTGTCGGCCCATTCATCCAGCCGCCTCATCAGGATGAGGCGCGCCTGTGGATCCGCCAGATCCACGCCGTTTGAATTGCGCCGGCCAGGAAAGATATCCGCGGGCAACGGGATTGCCGGATTGCGCCGTGGGTTCAGTGCCTCAAGCTCTGCCACCGGGCAGCCGACCAGTTCTTCTACTGGTACCTCAGCATCGGCCATCCGGTTGACGAAGCTGGAATTGGCTCCGTTTTCCAGCAAGCGGCGAACCAGATAGGCCAGCAGCTCCTTGTGGCCGCCAACGGGCGCATAGATCCGCACCGGCGTGCGGGTATCGCCCTCAATCCGGGCCAGTTCGCCATAGACGTCCTCACCCATTCCATGGAGGCGTTGGAATTCGAACTCTGCTTCGCCCGCCAGAGCTTTGATCGCGCCAATGGTATAAGCGTTGTGGGTGGCGAAAGCCGGATAGATCGCATCGGGCGCAGCCAGCAGCTTGGCTGCGCAGGCCAGATAGGACACATCGGTTGAAACCTTGCGGGTGAACACCGGATAGTCGCTGTACCCGCCAACCTGGCCAAGCTTGATTTCGCTGTCCCAATAGGCGCCTTTGACCAGCCGGACCATGATCCGGCGTTGGAATTTGCGGGCCAGTGCGGTTACCCATTCGGTCAGCGGCACAGCGCGCTTCGAATAGGCCTGCAGCGCCAGACCAAACCCTTGCCAGCCATTCTCGAACAGTTCGGCATCGCCGACCAGATCTTCGATAATGTCCATCGACAGCTCAAGCCGCTCGGCCTCTTCGGCATCGATGGTGAAGTGGACGTCGGCATCGCGGGCCTTCAGTGCCAGCGCCTTCAGCATCGGCACCAGCGCTGCCCGCGCTGCCGGAGCGTGGAGGAAATCGTATCGCGGATAGAGCGCCGAAAGCTTGACCGAAATTCCCGGTGATTTTACGATCCCCGCACCAGCCTGGGCCGCAATCGCATCAAGCGCGACGTGATAGGATTTGAGGTATTTCTCGGCATCGGCAAAGGTCATCGCCGCTTCTCCCAGCATGTCGAAGCTGTGGGTCAGGCGTTGCTTGCGTTCAGGTGCGGCGCGTTCCAACGCTTCGTGAATCGTCCGCCCAAACACGAATTGTCCGCCCAGGATTTTCATCGCCTGCAATGTCGCCTGGCGAATTACCGGTTCACCCAGCCGGCCTACCACACGTTTGAGCGATGCGGCCAATCCGCCCGCTTCCTCGCGCCGCTGGTGCAGCACCTGTCCGGTCAGCATTAGCGAGAATGTAGCGGCGTTGACAAAAGTACTGCTGCTTGATCCGACATGATCGCCCCAGTCGATCCCGGCCAGCTTGTCATGGATCAGCGCATCGGCGGTGACGGCATCTGGAACGCGCAGCAGGGCCTCGGCCAGGCACATCAGCGCGATCCCTTCATCGGTGCCAAGGCCGTAAGCTTGCAGGAATGCATCAAGCCCGCTGGCCTTGTGGGCGCGCGCGCCCTCAACCAACCGGGCGGCGATCTTGCGCGCTGTATCATGGGCCAGGGCGGCAGGGGCCGCTTGCTTCAACCGTTCAGCAATGCAGTCCTCTTCGTCCATGCGGTAGGCCAGGCGGAGAGCGGTGCGATTGATCGTTTCAGGCATGGCCAGTGCCCTAGCATTGGTAGCGTTTGAAACCAATCCTGCCCCAAACCTGTAAAAAGACTCAGCCGAATTATCCGCAATTGCCGGTTTTCGCGGAGTTTGAGGTAGGCTAAGTGAAAATGGTTCGCATGAGCTCGTTAATTCGCCTTGGTGCCGCTGGAGCGGCCATCCTTTCGCTGTCGCTTGGTGCGGCGGCCGATAATGGCGCGGCCAGCGATCCTTATGCCGGGGCAGTCGCGCGTACGGTGCGCGGCATCTTTGAATATTCGCGTTGGCCGCAGCCGCGAAATCCGTTGGTGCTTTGTGTGGTCGGGGCGGCGCAGCATGCCGGGCAACTGGGCAATTTCAGGTTGGTGGATGGTCGGCAGGTTGTGCGCCGCAATGTTGCTGCGCATGTTTCTGCGCTGGGCGGTTGTGACGCGCTCTACATTGGCTCGATTGCGCTTACTGCCCAGCGCCAAGTAACCGCATCGGTGCGCGGCAAAGGGGTTCTGACGATCGCCGAAAGCGATCCGGGCAGCTCAAGCGAAGCGATGTTCGCGTTGACATACAAGCCGGGCGCGCTCAGCTTTCGACTTAATATCGATGCGGTCTCGCGTTCGGGGATCAAGGTTGATCCGCGGGTCCTGCGTGTCGCCAAGGGCGGGAGCTGAGGCGTGGCTGACAAGCGCCAGACCCAATTGCCCACGCTGCGCCTGCTGTTGGCAAGGGTGCATTTGCGCCTGATCCTGTTTGCAGTGCTGCTTGCCACCGCCAGCCTGATGCTCAGCGGAGCGCTGGTAATCCGCAACTATATGGCCACCAATTTGCGGTTGGCGGCGGATACCGTAGCCTATTCGGCCGAACCGGCGATGGTGTTTGAAAGCCGCGAGGCGATGCTTGAGGCGATCGATACTGTGGCGGGCTATCCCAGTGTCGATCGGATTGAACTGTTCGATCCGCAAGGCAAGCCATTGGCCAATTGGGCTCGGCCGCACGGCAATCCCCAGGGCGTGGTGGTTCGGCTGCTCAATTCCCTGATGTGGCCCGATCCGGTTCTTGCGCCGGTTAGCCATTCGGGTGAGCAGATCGGCGAAGTGCGGGTCTATGGCAACTCTGGCGGCATCCTGCGTTTCCTGGTTGCGGCCCTGGTGATCGCACTTTCGTGTATTGCGCTTAGCATCATCGGCACGCGAATTCTTGCACGGCATTTGCAGCAAGGCGTGATCGGGCCGCTTGAACAGGTCGCCAGAATTGCCCATCAAGTGCGAGAGCAACGTGCGTTTGAAAAGCGGGTGCCAGCTGCCGGAATTGCCGAGATTGACCGGCTGGGCCAGGATTTCAACGCTCTGCTGGCCGAGCTACAGGCCTGGCAGGCTGGGATGCTATCAGAGAATGCCGAGCTTAAACGCCGCGCCCGGCATGATGAATTGACGGGGCTGGGCAATCGCGCGCTGTTCGAACGCACCCTGGGTGCGGCAATTGCGGCCGGGCAGCAAGTTGCCTTGATCCACCTCGATATAGACGGATTCAAGCAGTTCAATGCCGCCCACGGGATCGAAAGCGGCGATGCGGCGCTGATTACCGTGGCTGAGCGGCTGCGCACAATCCTGCGTGGTGAGGATCTGGCGTTCCGGCTGGGCGGTGACGAATTTGCCTTGCTGCTGATGCCCGCGCCCGAAGGCGAACGGATTGACGCGGTGATTGATTGGATCGCGGTGGCGATGGATGATGCATTTCGGTTGCCCGATGGCCAGATGACGAGGGTCGCCCTGACAACCGGTTTTGCCCGGTATCCCCAGGACGGCATCAGTACCGGCGAATTGCTTAGCAAGGCAGATTCTGCAATGGCTACGGATAACAGTCCGGATCAGGACAAAGAGTCGCAAGGGAACAAGTAAGATGCGCAGGATTTTGACAGTGGTGGCGATGCTGGCGCTGACCGCTTGCCAAACTGTACCCAAAAAGCCGGGCTTTTCGGAAAAACAAGTCGCAGCCTTGACCGCAGCGGAATTCAAACCGGCGGGCGAAAATTACGAACTTGGCCTGTCTGATCGGGTGTTGTTTGATGTCGATCAGAGCGAGCTGACGCCGGATGCGGTATCGACGGTTGATAAGCTGGCAAAAGTTTTCATCTCGGTTGAAATCGATGGTGCCGGGGTTGAAGGCCACACCGATTCTGCCGGAACCGATGAATACAACCAGCAACTTTCTGAGCGCCGCGCAGCATCAGTCAAGGCAGAGCTTGCCCGGTCCGGTATTCCGATTGCCAATATTCGCGCTGTTGGCCGAGGCGAAGGTCAACCGATAACCAGCAACGACAGCCCCGAAGGGCGCGCGCAGAACCGCCGCGTGGTCATCATCGTGACACCATACGACGCCAACTGACGGGTGCGTGGCAGCTGGCAGTTCTGGATCGATCGCGGCGGTACGTTCACCGATGTAGTGGCCCGCGCGCCTGATGGCAGTTTGCGCACGGCAAAGCTTTTGTCAGAAGATCCGGGCCGCAAAGATGATGCAGCGATTGCGGCGATCCGGCAGCTTACCGGCCTGGCAACCGGGCCGCTGCCACCTTGCCAAATACGGATGGGCACCACGGTGGCGACTAACGCGTTGTTGGAGCGAAAAGGTGAGCTTTGCCTGCTGGCGATTACCAAGGGGTTTGGTGATGCCCTGACCATTGGCACCCAGGAACGGCCCGAGCTGTTCGTGCGTGAGATAATTCTGCCGCGGCCGCCGCATGCCCGCGTGCTAGAGATCACTGAGCGGATCATGGCGGATGGCACTGTGCTGGCCGCGCTCGATGAAACGGCGGCGCTGGATGGTTTCAGAGCGGCGCGAGCCGCCGGGCTGACCGCAGTAGCGATCGTGCTGATGCATGGCTGGAAATATCCGGCTCACGAAGTGCGGCTGGCTGCGCTTGCGCAGATCGCAGGCTTCACGCAAGTCTCCGTCAGCCACCAACTGGCTCCGCTGATTAAACTGATTGCCCGCGGCGATACCACGCTGGTCGATGCCTACCTCTCCCCTGTGCTGCGCCGCTATGTCGATCAGTTCACCGATGCGCTAGGCGGCGCGGCGCGGCCTTTGTTCATGCAAAGCTCGGGCGGTCTGATCGAAGGATCGCGCTTTCACGGCAAGGATGCGATCCTTTCGGGTCCGGCCGGCGGGATCGTTGGCATGGCGCGCACGGCCGAAATGTCGGGGGCGGAAAAGGTAATCGGCTTTGACATGGGCGGCACGTCAACCGATGTCAGCCACTATGCCGGTCAATTTGAGCGTGACAGCGAAACCCGTGTAGCCGGGGTGCGGATTGCCGCACCGATGTTGCGGATAAACACCGTGGCAAGCGGCGGCGGATCGATCTGCCGATTCGATGCCGGGCGGCTGGTGGTGGGCCCCCAAAGCGCCGGGGCGGTGCCCGGTCCGGCCTGCTACAGGAACGGCGGCCCATTGACCGTAACCGATTGTAATGTGCTGCTGGGCAAGTTGGTGCCGGATCAATTTCCCAAGGTGTTCGGCCCTGCTGGGGATCTGCCGATAGATGGCGCTGTGGTGCACGCGAAATTTGCTGAATTGGCGCATGAGGTAGGCCTTCCGGCGCTGCAACTGGCCGAAGGTTTTGTGCGCATCGCTGTCGCGCAAATGGCTCATGCGATCCGCCAGATTTCGGTCGCGCGCGGGCACGATGTTACCGCCCACGCATTGGCCTGCTTTGGCGGGGCTGGTGGACAGCATGCTTGCCTTGTGGCCGATGCGCTGGGGATTGATGTGGTGCTGGTCCACCCGCTGGCCGGGGTGCTTTCGGCCTATGGCATGGGCCTGGCGCACGAAGCCGTCGTGCGCGAAGGCGGGCTGGGGTTGCCGCTGGCCCCCGGCGCCGAAGTCAAGGTTGAGGCTTTGCGGGCGCGGCTGGCGCAAGAGGCTGAGGCTCAATTGGGTGCGGCAGCCAGCCGGATCGAGGCGCGACTGTTTGTGCGGCGCGAAGGATCGGAAAACACGATTGAGCTTGCGCCGGGCCCAGCTGGCGAACTGGCGGCGGAATTCGCGCAACGCCACCGCACCCTGTTTGGCTTTGATGGCAGCGGCGCGCTGGTGATCGACCGGATCAGGGTAGAGGCGGCGATTGAACAGATTGGCACCGAGCCGGCAGCATGGCCGATGCCGTCATCCAGCGCCGCGCCGCTTTGCTCGTCCAGCTGCTGGATGAACGGCACAGCGCATCAGGTTCCGGTCTACGACCGTGCTGGGTTGGCCGCAGGGTTCCGTATTGATGGGCCGGTGATCGTGGTCGATCCGCTGGCAACCACTGTGGTAGAACCGGGCTGGCAGGTGACGGTTGATAGTGATGGCACCCTGCGGCTTTGGCGCGCGGTGCCGCGTGAACGGGCTGTGGCCAGTGGAACCCAGGTTGATCCGATCCGACTGGAAGTGTTCAATGGCCTGTTCATGGCAATTGCCGAGGAAATGGGCACCGCGCTGGCCCGCAGCGCCAGCTCGGTCAACATCCGCGAACGGCTTGATTTCTCGTGCGCGGTGTTTGATGGCGCCGGGCGGTTGGTGGCCAATGCGCCGCACATGCCGGTACATTTGGGCTCCATGGGTGAAAGCGTGGCGACTGTGCTGGCCGCGCGCGGTGCGGCGGCCGATGGGCGCGGGATCCGGCGCGGCGATGCCTATGTCCTCAACGCGCCTTATGCCGGTGGCACCCACCTGCCAGATATCACCGTGATCGCGCCGGTGTTTGTAGCAGGCGATGATGCCGCGCCCAGCTTCTTCGTCGCAGCGCGCGGACACCACGCCGATGTGGGCGGCATAGCGCCCGGATCGATGCCGCCGGGTAGCCGCACGATCATGGATGAAGGGGTGCTGATCGAAGACTTCCTGCTGGTCGATCAAGGCCGGCTTGCTGAGGCAGAGATGCGCGCGCTGCTTTCTGCTGGCCCGCATCCTGCGCGCAATGTTGATCAGAACCTGGCCGATCTGGCGGCGCAAGTGGCGGCCTGCGCGCGCGGGGCCTTGGGGCTGGAATCTGCCTGCGCAGAGCATGGCCGCGATGTAGTTTGTGCCTATATGGACCATGTCTACGCCAATGCTGAAGAGGCCGTGCGGCGGCTGGTCTCGCGGCTGGAAGACGGCGCATTTACCGTGGCGATGGATTGCGGCGCGATCATCGCAGTTGCTGTCCGGATTGATCAGACTGCGCGCCATGTGACGGTTGATTTCAGCGGCACCAGCGCGCAACTTGAGAGTAATTTCAACGCCCCGTTCAGTGTGGTGCGGGCAGCCACGATGTATGTGCTGCGCACCATGATTGACGATCCAATCCCGATGAATGAGGGCTGCCTGGCCCCGGTGACTATTGTGGTTCCCGAAGGCACGATGCTGCGCCCGCGCCACCCTGCGGCGGTGGTTGCGGGCAATGTTGAAACCAGCCAGGCCGTTACCGATGCCCTGCTCGGGGCCTTTGGAGCAATGGCCGCCAGCCAGGGCACGATGAACAATTTCACGTTCGGCAACGCTCGCTACCAGTATTATGAAACCATCGCCGGGGGATCTGGCGCCGGGCCTGGCTTTGCCGGCGCTGATGCCGTGCAGACCCATATGACCAACAGCCGCCTGACCGATCCTGAAGTTCTGGAAAGCCGCTTTCCAGTGCTGCTGGAAGACTTTCATATCCGGCGCGGATCGGGCGGTGCGGGGCAATGGCGGGGCGGTGATGGTGCGTTGCGGCGTGTGCGCTTTCTGGAACCGATGCAGGCTGGGATACTGGCCGGGCGGCGGGATCATGCTCCGTTCGGGCTGGCTGGCGGCGGCGATGCGCAGCCAGGGATCAACCGGGTCGAACGCCGCACTGGCGAGGTTGAACGCCTTCCCGCAACGGCCGCAGTAGACATGGCTGCGGGCGATGTCATGGTGATCGAGACACCGGGCGGGGGAGGATACGGCAGATGAATCTGTGGCTGCTGATCGGTATTGCCGTGATGATCGCAGGCTTTGCGCTGCGCTTCAATCCGCTGGTAGTAGTGCTGGCTGCGGCGATTTCCACCGGGCTTGCTGCCGGGATGGATCTGCTGGCGGTGATCGCTGCTTTCGGCAAGGCATTCAACGAGACCCGCTATGTCAGCGTGGTCTGGATCGTGTTGCCGGTGATCGGTCTGATGGAGGCCCACGGGCTGCAGGAACGCGCGCGCACGTTGGTTGCCGGGCTGAAAGGTGCCACTTTGCCCCGGCTGTTGACCGGCTATCTGTTGCTGCGCCAGGCCACCGCGGCACTGGGGCTGACTTCGATCGCCGGTCACGCGCAAACAGTTCGGCCGCTGCTTGCCCCGATGGCCGAAGCCGCCGCTGCGCCGCAAAACGCACAGGACGCTGACAAGATCAAGGCGATGGCAGCCGCAACCGACAATATCGGGCTGTTCTTTGGCGAGGATATCTTCATCGCGATCGGTTCGATCCTGCTGATGAAGGGCTTTCTGGAACAGCAGGGAATTGTGCTGACCCCGTTTGAATTATCGGTCTGGGCGATCCCCACCGCGATCGCGGCCTTTGCGATCCATGCCTTGCGGCTGTGGCGCTTTGGAAGGAAGCGGGCATGATCGGGCTGGCCCAGATCTATCAGATCGCCGGCGTGTTCTTCGCTGCTTTTGCGTTGCTTTCGGCGCTCGATCCCAGCAATCCCAAGTGCTACTCTACGGCAGCGTTCTGGGCACTGCTGGCGCTATCCATGCTGGGAGGTGATCGGCTGGGTGATCTGGGGAACGGCTTCCTGGTGCTGGCACTGGTTGTACTTGCCGGGTTTGGCGGCCTTGGCAAGGGTGCCGCCGGTGATGATGCAGTGTTGCGGCAAAATCGCGCTGCGGCGCGCGGCAACCGCTTGTTCTTGTTGGCGCTGGTGATCCCGGCAACGGCGCTGATCGGCTCGTTTGTGTTCAAGGCGGTGCCGCAGTGGATCGATCCCAAGCAGGTGACCCTGGTCAGCCTGATGATGGGAACTTTGCTAGCGTTGGCTGGTGGGCTGATCTGGCTGCGTGAAAGGCCGTTGGCCGCGTTCCAGCAAGGCCGGCGGTTGATGGATGCGGTTGGCTGGGCGGCGTTGCTGCCGCAAATGCTGGCCAGCCTTGGTGCGGTCTTTGCGATTGCCGGCGTGGGCAAGGTGGTGGGCGGGGTGATGGCGGGCGTGATCCCGGGGGATTCGCGGATCGCGGCCGTAATCGCTTATGGCCTTGGCATGGCGCTGTTCACTATGGTGATGGGCAATGCATTTGCCGCGTTTCCGGTGATGACCGCAGCGATTGGTTTGCCGCTGCTGATCCAGCACTACCACGGCGATCCCGCAGTGATCGCGGCGGTGGGCATGTTGGCAGGATTCTGCGGTACGCTGATGACGCCGATGGCGGCCAATTTCAACATCGTGCCCGCTGCCCTGCTTGACCTTAAGGATCGCAATGCCGTGGTTAAGGCGCAAATTCCCACGGCGCTTCCGCTGCTGGCGTTTAACATCGGCTTGATCGCCTGGGCCGCATTTCCGTGACCCGGCTTGATGCCAGCCTGGCCGCGCGGTTCATCGGGTTGACCCTGGGCCATCTTGGCCGCGAATATCCGCATAAGCTGGATCATGTCCTGGATGGTCCTGATGATGCCCAGACCCCTGCCGCGCTTCATCCGATCTTTCACGGCAGTTTCGATTGGCATTCGTGCGTTCACGGCTGGTGGCAGGTGCTGCGGCTGGCCCGGCTCTACCCCGACGGCACTGATTATGCTGCGGTCCAGGCCCATGCAGCAAAAATGCTGACGGGAGAAAATTTTGCAATCGAAACAGATTATTTGGGCCGACCATCAGCGCGCGGTTTTGAACGGCCATATGGCTGGGCTTGGGCGCTTATGCTGCACGCAGAGATGGTGCAGCATAATGCAGCATGGGCCCACAATGGCGATGGCTTTGCCCACGCCTTTGCGCGCCGCTTTGCCGATTTCCTGCCGCTGCAGACCTACCCGATCCGCACCGGCACCCACTACAATTCGGCCTTCGCGCTAACCCTTGCGCTGGATTGGGCGCGCGATCACGATGGTGCACTGGAAGGGCTGATCGAAAGCCGTGCGCGAGATTGGTTTCTGGCTGACCGGGCCTGCCAGGCCTGGGAACCGGGCGGTGATGAATTTCTCTCGCCGGCGCTTTGCGAAGCCCTGTTGATGAGCCGCGTTCTGGGTGCTGATTTTGCGGAGTGGTTCGATCGCTTTCTACCGGAAATCGGATCAGGCCGCCCGGCCACGTTGCTGCTGCCCGCCACGGTCAGTGATCGCAGCGATGGCAAGATCGCGCACCTCGATGGCTTGAACCTTAGCCGGGCCTGGTGCTGGCGGCAGATTGCAGCTGCGCTCCCACCAGGCCATCCGGCGCTGGAGCCGGCGTTGATGACGGCGCAGGAACACCTTGATTCCGCGCTGCCGCACATTGCAGGGGATTATATGGGCGAACACTGGCTCGCCAGTTTTGCGCTGCTGGCGCTTCAGGCCTGATCCTAGGCTGCAATGCCCTCCAGCGCTTCACTGGCTTCCAGCCAGGCCGCTTCGGCAGTTCCAATCGCGCTGTCCAGTTCGGCCCGGTGCTTCATCAGCTCGGTCATGGTCAGCTTGGCCAGTTTTGCATTGGCCGTGGCCGGATCGAACATCGCCTGATCGATTTCGCTGCGTTCGGTGGTCAACCGTTCAAGTTCTGCTTCGGCGCTGCGGGCGCGTTTGCGCAGATCCTGGTTGCGTTCGCGCGCTTCTGCGGCGGCCTTTCGCTGGTCCTTCTTGTTCAAGCCGCGGGTTTCGCCGTTCTGGCGCGGCGCGGCGGGTTCCTTGGCCAGCACGAAGGCGATGTAATCATCGATCGAACCGTCAAATTCCTTGGCCGATCCGCTATCGACCAGCACCAGCCGATCGGCGGTCATTTCCAGCATGTGGCGATCATGGCTGACGATCAGCACCGCGCCCGAATAGGCATTGAGCGCCTGGATCAGCGCTTCGCGGGCATCGACATCAAGGTGGTTGGTTGGCTCGTCAAGGATCAGCATGTGCGGCGCGTCGCGGGTAATCAGCGCCAGCGCCAGCCGCGCGCGTTCCCCGCCCGATAGCTTGCCCACTTCGGTTGTGGCCTTGGCCCCGGAAAATCCGAACCGGCCCAGCTGGGCCCGCACTGCGCCCGGGGTGGCCGCCTTCATCAGCGATGTCATGTGCTGCAACGGCGTCTCGGTCCGGTTCAGCTCTTCCACCTGGTACTGGGTGAAATAGCCGACCCGCATCTTGCCCGAGGCCTGCATCGCGCCTTCCATCGGCTTAAGCTGCGCCGCCAGCAGCCGCGCCAGCGTGGTCTTGCCGTTGCCATTGCGGCCCAGCAGCGCGATCCGGTCATCCGGGTCCAGCCGCAGGTTCAGCCGGCTGAGCACCGGGACATCGCCGTATCCAACCGATGCCAGATCCAGTGTGATCAACGGCGGGCGCAGTTCATCAGGATTGGGAAAATCAAAACTGAGCGATGGATCATCGATCAGTTCGGCAACCGGCTGCAGCTTGGCCAGCGCCTTGGCCCGCGATTGGGCCTGCTTGGCGGTGGATGCCCGGGCCGAATTGCGCGCGACGTAATCCTGCAGCCGTTCACGCTGAACCTGCTGCTTTTCCCGGGCCGAGGCGATCTGCGCCTGGCGTTCGGCCCGCTGGCGTTCAAACGCATCATAGCCGCCTGGATAGATCGTCAGCTTGCCGCCCGACAGGTGCAGGATGTGATCGACCACATTGTTCAGGAAATCGCGCTCATGGCTGACCAGCAGGATAGTTGCGGGATAGCTGCGCAGGAAATCCTCCAGCCACAGCACGGCTTCCAGATCCAGGTGGTTCGAAGGCTCATCCAGCAGCAGCAGGTCGGGCTGCGAAAACAGCAGTGCCGCCAAGGCCACCCGCATCCGCCAGCCGCCCGAAAAGCTTTCCAGCGGGCGCCCCTGTGCATCTTCATCAAAGCCCAGCCCAACCAGAATGCGCGCGGCCCGTGCCGGGGCCGAATGCGCCTCAATCGTGATCAACCGATCATGGATCTCGCCAAGATGGTGGGGATCGGCGCAATTCTCTGCCTCGGCCATCAGGGCCGCGCGTTCGGTATCGGCGGCCAGCACCGTTTCAAACGGCGAGGCATCGCCGCCCGGCGCTTCCTGCGCGATATAGCCGATCCGGCTGCCGCGCGGCATGGAAACAACCCCGCTATCGGCCTCAAGCATCCCCGCGATAACCCGCACCAGTGTCGATTTGCCGGCACCGTTGCGCCCGATCAGCCCGATCCGGCCGCGCGGCGGCAGCTTGGCCGTGGCAGCATCGATGATCGTCCTGCCGCCAAGGCGGACCGTAATGTCAGTCAAATTGAGCATGGCGCGCGCCTAGCAGCCCTTTGCGATAAGCAAAAGCGGTATCAGGGCCGGGCTGGTTCTGTTTGATCTGGTGCAGGGCGCAATGCGCAGCGAGCCACGCGCTGCGCGCAAATTCCCTGGTTTTGGGCGATCAACAGGGAAATCATCAATTTCTGGGGTTGGCGCACTCCGCCATCCACAGTGCGCCAACCCCGAAAACCGGCAGTTGCGGTGCGGCCCTAAGTCGCCTCGCAACCGTCTGCGTGGCAGAATTTGGGGGGTAAGCTAAAGTTTCACCGTAACCCGTGCCTTGCAGCGCCGATCCGCGCCAGATGAAGCTGTTGGTGATCGTGAAGCTGCTGGCCGAGCCATAGAGCGGGGCGCTTGGTCATAGTCGATCGCATAGCGCCTTGCATCGCGATAATCTTGATTATTATCAATTACAGGTGCGAAATGGCTGGTCAAATGGCAATATGAATCAAGCAACACTCCTCCTTGCCGCCGCCACGCTCAGCCTGATCCCAGCGACTGCCGCTTTGGCGCAAGACAAACCTGCCGAGGCAGTCACCGCTTATGCCGACATCCGTTACCGGCTTGAGCTGGTCGACCAGAACGGATTGCCCAACGATGCCACGGCATCGACGGTGCGGATCAAGGCCGGGCTGAGAACCATTGAGTGGCATGGCTTTTCGGGCCTGGTTGAGGTTGAGGGCATCGCCTTGCTGGGGAACGAGAGCTTCAACGATACGGTCAACGGTAAAGTGGCCTATCCGGTTGTTGCGGACCGCCCTGATGTGCAGCTGAATCAGGCCTATGTCCGCTGGCGGCCGGATGCACGCTTTGACGTTACGGCGGGACGGCAAGTGATCAATCTGGAAAACCAGCGCTGGGTTGGTTCGGTCGGTTGGCGCCAGAATGACCAGACGCTGGACGCGGTTCGGCTAACCGCGCGTCCGGCCAAAGGGCTGGGGCTGGATTACCTTTATTCCTGGCGGGTCAACCGGGTGTTCGGTCCGGATTCGGCGCAAGGCATCTGGCGCAACACCGATGTGCATTCGGTGCGGGCCACATATGGCATCAATGGTGCCGGCACGCTCTCGGTCTACGGCCTGTGGCTGGATATTCCCGCTTCTGCGGCAATGGGATCGCAGACTTTCGGCGTGCGGATCGCTGGTGAGCGCAAGCTGGGGCATGGGGCATCGCTGCTCTATGCCGCAGAATACGCTCGCCAGCAGGATCAAGGGATCAACCCCAACAGGTTCGGGCTGGATTACTTTTTGTTTGAGCCGGGGCTGAAGCTGGGCGGGCTGACCTTGAAGGGCGGTTTCGAACAGCTGGAAGGCAACGGTACTGTCGCGCTGCAAACCCCGCTGGCCACTTTGCACGCGTTCAACGGCTGGGCAGACAAGTTCCTGACCACGCCGGCAAACGGCCTGCGCGATGTCTATCTGGATGCCAGTTACAAGCTACCGGGCAAAGGCCCGCTGGGCGGATTAACCGTGCGTATCAAATGGCATGATTTCAATTCAAGCGTGGGCGGGCTTGATTATGGCCGCGAATGGGACGCTTCGCTCAGCTTGCCGCTGGGCAATTCAATTTCGTTCACCGCCAAGCTTGCGCGCTATGATGCCAATGCCTTTGCCACCGACACAACCAAGGTGTGGTTCCAGTTCGAGGCAAAGTTCTAGGCTATTCGTCATCCCGGACAGGGTCTGGCCGGGAAAAGGCTTCAAGCGCGGCGCGGTCTACAAGCTTGCCTTGCGCGCCATCCAATTCCAGCCCGTGTTGGCTGAGAATCCCAAAAGCACGGCTGAGGTTTTCCGGGGTCATTCCCAAAAGCGATGCAACCAACCGCTTTTCAGCACGCAACCGAACTGTGCCTGTGCCCCCTTGGCGCCGTTCCTGCTGCAAGACCAGATTGCCCAGTCGCTCGGCTGATTGGCGAAGTTTCATATCGGTCAGCGCGCGAACCATATCGCGATAGGCCAGCGCCAGTTCACGCATGGTGGCCTGCATCAGCGCGCAGTCCTGCTTCACCACTTCGCGCACCAATGCTGCCGGAACCAGCAGGATGCGGGATGGGCCAAGGGTGCGGGCCGACATCAGATAGGGCATATCGGTGACGACCGCGGCCAGGATGAAGCTGGTCACCGGCTCGACAATCCGCATGGTCGTATCACGCCCGGCGCCCGTGGCGTAAAGCTCAACCAGGCCATCGACCAGAACGTGCAGAAAATCGGGATGCTGGCCCAGCTCAAACAGCGTCAGTTGCGGCGGGAAAACCTGCAAGAACGAGCCCGAGAAGATCCGCTCGCGCTGTTCCTCCTGCATCTCGCGAAACAGCGGCAGGTTGGCGATTTCTGGTTTTTCGGCGGGACGCACGTTGGGCATGGCTCCTTTGCTATAGCGCTGGTTTAGCGATCCAATTGATGTGCATCAATCGGTGACTTGATCTTTGTTGAGGCCAATTCCCCTGTAGATCAGCCGCCAGACCAATTATCTGGCTAATCCATGCCGATTTGATCCTGATCAAGCTTCCTGCAAACAGGCAGTCCATTCCCGCGCCATGACATTGCAACAGGCGGGGACATAGCCATGCCACTTCAGCAGACCGTCAGCACCGGACAGCAAAACCGGGCGCTGGGACTCAGCACATTTGCCTTCACCATCTGCTTCGCGGTCTGGACGATCTTCGCGATCATCGGAATCCAGATCAAACAGGACCTGGGCCTTAACGATACCCAGTTTGGCCTCCTGGTCGGCACCCCGATCCTGACCGGATCGCTGGTCCGCCTGTTCCTGGGGGTCTGGACCGATCAGTATGGCGGGCGGATCGTCTTTCTGTTGACAATGCTGGCTTCGGCGATCTCAACCTACCTGCTGACTTTTGCAGACAGCTACGTGATGATGCTGGTTGCGGCGCTCGGGCTTGGCATGGCCGGCGGCGGCTTTGCAGTAGGCATCGCCTATGTTTCCAAGTGGTACCCGCAGGAAAAGCAGGGCTCCGCACTCGGCTTTTTCGGGATGGGTAATGTCGGCGCGGCGGTGACCAAGTTCCTCGCGCCGTGGATCATGGTCGCGATGGGCTGGCAAGCAGTCGCTTTGATCTGGGCATCTGCACTGGCGGTGACCGCCGTGCTGTTTTACGTCTTTGCCAAGGACGATCCGGATCTGGCCGCGCGCAAGATCAGCGGCGAAAAGCCCAAGGGCCTGAAGGAACAGTTGGAGCCGCTCAAGAACGAGCAGGTCTGGCGCTTCTCGCTCTATTATTTCTTTGTCTTCGGCGCATTCGTGGCGCTGGCGCTGTGGCTGCCCAAGTACCTGATCGGGGTTTACGGCGTTGACATCAAAGTCGCTGGGATGCTCGCGGCCACCTTCTCGCTCTCGGCTTCGCTGTTCCGTGCTTACGGCGGAATTCTCTCCGACCGATATGGCGCGCGCAAGATCATGTACGCAACCTTTGGCGTCTCGATGGTCGTGCTGTTCATGCTGTCCTACCCGGCGACCGACTACGTCATCCACGGGGTCAAGGGCGACATCCATTTTGCCACTTCGATGAGCCTGGTGCCCTTCGTGATCGCGGTCTTCGTGCTGGGCTTCTTCATGTCGCTGGGCAAGGCTGCCGTCTATAAACACATCCCGGTCTATTACCCTGATCATGTTGGTTCGGTCGGCGGGCTGGTCGGGCTGGTCGGCGGACTGGGCGGCTTCGTGCTGCCGATCGTGTTTGGCGCAGTCAGCGATCTTACCGGCATCTGGACCAGCTGCTTCATGGTGCTGTTCGCGCTGGTCGCAGTGGCACTGGCCTGGATGCATTTCGCAATTCGTCAGATGGAACAGAAGGCTGCGGGCTTGGACAACCGCTCGTTGCCGCAGTTCCCCGAAATGGCTGGAATCCACGATGCCGATTTGCATCATGAGCATGAGGTCAAATCCAAGCTGATCACGGACTGGCGGCCAGAAGATTCGGCCTTCTGGGAAGAGACCGGCCAGAAGATCGCCAAACGCAACCTCTATATCTCTATCCCCGCGCTGCTCCTGGCCTTCTCGGTCTGGATGGTCTGGTCGGTGGTCGTCGCCAAGCTGCCCCTCATCGGGTTCAACTATACCACTGACCAGCTGTTCTGGCTGGCCGCGCTGCCGGGGCTTTCGGGGGCGACTTTCCGGATATTCTACAGCTTCATGGTGCCGATCTTCGGCGGGCGGCTGTGGACCACGCTTTCCACCGCTTCGCTGCTGATCCCCGCTTTCGGGATCGGCTATGCGGTGCAGAACCCGGAAACGCCCTACTTCATCTTCCTGGTTCTGGCGCTGCTGTGCGGCTTTGGCGGCGGCAACTTCGCCTCGTCGATGTCGAACATCGGGTTTTTCTTCCCCAAGGCACAGAAAGGCAACGCACTGGCGCTCAATGCCGGGCTCGGCAACCTCGGCGTCTCGGTGATGCAGTTCGCGGTGCCGCTGCTGATCACCGCCGGCGTGTTCGGTGCGCTGGGCGGTGACGCTCAGACAACCAAGGACGGCGGCCAGCTGTGGCTGCAGAACGCCGGCTTCATCTGGGTGCCGTTCATCATGGTCTCGACCGTGCTGGCCTGGTTCGGAATGAACGACATCGCCGATGCAAAGGCCAGCTTCGCCGAACAGTCGGTTATCTTCCAGCGCAAGCACAACTGGCTGATGTGCTGGCTTTACACCGGTACTTTCGGTTCATTCATCGGCTTCTCGGCCGGGCTTCCGCTGCTCGCCAAGAGCCAATTCCCCGACGTCAACGTGCTCAAATACGTGTTTCTGGGCCCGCTCGTTGGCGCGATCAGCCGCGCGGCGACCGGCTGGCTGTCGGATCGTTGGGGCGGCGGCAGAGTGACCTTCTGGGTGTTTCTGGGGATGATGGCAGGCTCGCTGAGTGTCATCCACTTCCTTGATACCAAAGACTTCACCGGCTTCCTCGCCAGCTTCGTGTTCATGTTCTTCGTCACCGGCGTCGGCAATGCCTCGACCTTTCAGATGATCCCCGTGATCATGCGCCAGGAAGTGCCGCGGCTGATGCCCGAACTGGATGGCGTGCAGCGCACCCGCCAGGCGGAAAAAGAATCGGCGGCGATAGTCGGCTTCACTTCGGCGATCGCGGCCTACGGTGCCTTCTTCATCCCGCGCGCTTTCGGGATGTCGATCAGCGCCACCGGTACGCCGCATGCAGCGCTCTATGGTTTCCTGGTCTTCTACGCGAGCTGTGCCGTGCTGACCTGGTTCGCCTACACCCGCAAGGGCGGGCTGCTGCACGATGTCGAGCGCAAGATCGCCGCACCCGCCCCCATCGCTCAAGGAGCCCCCGCATGAGCCATCTGCTCGACCGTCTGACTTTCTTCGCCCAAAAGAAAGAGACCTTCTCTGATGGTCACGGCGTAACCACCGGCGAGGCCCGCGACTGGGAGGATGGCTATCGCAAGCGCTGGCAGCACGACAAGGTGGTGCGCTCAACCCACGGGGTGAACTGCACCGGATCGTGTTCGTGGAAGATCTACGTCAAGGGCGGGATCATCACCTGGGAAACCCAGCAGACCGACTATCCCCGGACCCGCCCCGAACTTCCCAACCACGAACCGCGCGGTTGTCCGCGCGGGGCGAGCTATAGCTGGTACATCTATTCGGCGCAGCGGCTGAAATACCCGCTGATCCGCAAGCGGCTGGTCAAGTTGTGGCGCGAGGCGAGGCAGACAATGCCGCCCGTTGCCGCATGGGCCGCGATCCAGGCCGACCCGGTCAAACGAAACAGCTATACCGCGATCCGAGGCCACGGCGGCTTCGTGCGTTCGACCTGGGACGAAGTGAACGAGATTATCGCCGCGGCGAATGCCTATACCGCGAAAAAATGGGGCCCGGACCGGGTCATCGGGTTCAGTCCGATCCCGGCAATGTCGATGGTCTCCTACGCGGCGGGCTCACGCTACCTTTCGCTGCTCGGCGGCACCTGCATGTCGTTCTACGACTGGTACTGCGACCTGCCGCCTGCATCGCCGATGACCTGGGGCGAGCAGACCGACGTTCCCGAAAGTGCCGATTGGTATAATTCGGGTTTCCTGATGATGTGGGGATCGAACGTCCCCCAGACCCGCACGCCGGACGCGCATTTCATGACCGAGGCCCGCTATCGCGGCACCAAGGTTGCGGTGGTCAGCCCTGACTATGCCGAGGCGACCAAGTTCGCCGACCTGTGGCTAAACCCCAAGGCGGGCACCGATGCGGCGCTGGCCATGGCGATGGGCCACGTGATCCTGCGCGAGTTCCACCTTGATCGGCAGGTGCCCTATTTCGAAGACTATTGCCGCAAATATTCGGACATGCCGATGCTGGTCCGGCTGGTCGAACAGGACGGCAGGCTGGTTCCCGAACGCTTGCTGCGCGCCAGCGATTTCAAGGACGACCTGGGCGAGAGCAACAATCCCGATTGGAAATGCGTCGGAATCGACGAGGTCAGCGACGATGTGGTCGCACCTTCGGGCACGGCCGGCTTCCGCTGGGGTGAAAAGGGCAAGTGGAACCTTGAGGAAAAGGATGGCCAGGGCCGCGACGTAAAATTGCGGATGACCGCGATCCTCGACAAGGACCACGATGAAGTGGTCGAGGTCGCCTTCCCCTATTTCGGCAACCGTGAGCATGACTATTTCGAAGGCACCGACCACCCCGAAGTGCTGCTGAAGCGCGTTCCGGTGCGCGAACTGGAGCTAAAGGAAGGCCGCGCCTTCGTTGCCACCGTGTTCGATCTGTTCTGTGCCAATTACGGCCTCGACCGGGGCCTTGGCGGGGAACATGTCGCGCGCGATTTTGGCGACAACTCACCCTATACACCGGCCTGGGCTGAGAAGATCACCGGCGTTCCCGCCGATACGATCATCACCGTGGCACGCGAATTCGCCGCCAATGCCGAGGCCACCAATGGCAAGTCGATGGTGATCCTGGGGGCTGGGCTCAACCACTGGTACCACATGGACATGAGTTACCGGGGGATCATCAATCTTTTGGTGATGTGCGGCTGCGTGGGCCAATCGGGCGGGGGCTGGGCGCACTATGTCGGCCAGGAAAAGCTGCGTCCGCAAACCGGCTGGCTGCCGCTGGCCTTTGGGCTCGATTGGAGCCGCCCGCCGCGGCAGATGAATTCGACCAGCTTCTTTTATGCGCACACTGACCAGTGGCGCTACGAAACGTTGGGGGTCAGCGAGATCCTTTCCCCCACTGCGCCAAAGGGCGATTGGGATGCCAGCCTGATCGACTACAACGCCCGGGCCGAGCGGATGGGCTGGCTGCCCTCTGCCCCGCAGCTCAAGACCAATCCGCTCGAAGTCGGCAAGGCAGCCAAGGCATCGGGCATGGAACCCAGGGACTATGTCGCCCAAGCGCTCAAGGCCGGCGATCTGGAAATGTCGTGCTTCGATCCCGATGACGAGGCCAACTGGCCGCGCAACATGTTCGTCTGGCGTTCGAACCTGCTTGGCTCATCGGGCAAGGGCCACGAATACTTCCTCAAGCATCTGCTTGGCACCGCGCACGGGGTGCAGGGCAAGGATCTGGGCGAAATGGGTCACCAGAAGCCCAAGGAAGTGAAGTGGCACGACGAAGCGCCCAAGGGCAAACTCGACCTGCTGGTCACGCTCGACTTCCGGATGTCGACCACTTGCGTCTATTCCGACATCGTCCTGCCTACTGCTTCCTGGTATGAAAAGGACGATCTCAACACCTCTGACATGCACCCCTTTATCCACCCGCTGTCGGCGGCAATCGACCCGGTGTGGGAATCAAAGAGCGACTGGGACATCTACAAGGGTATTGCCAAGACCTTTTCTGAAGTGGCTCCTGAAGTGCTGGGGGTGGAACAGGACCTGGTGCTGGTGCCGATCCAGCACGATAGCCCGAACGAGATCGCCCAGCCCCTTGAGGTGTCCGACTGGGGGCTGGAAGATGCCGTGCCGATCCCCGGCAAGACCATGGCCAATGTCGCGCTGGTCGAGCGTGACTATCCGAACCTCTACAAGCGTTTCACCGCGCTGGGCCCATTGATGGACAAGCTTGGCAACGGTGGCAAGGGCATGTCGTGGCAGACCGGCCGCGAAGTGGAAGGCCTGCGCAGGCTCAACGGCACGGTGACCGATGAAGGCCCGACCAAGGGCATGGCCAAGATCGAGACCGCGATCGATGCCTGCGAAGTGCTGCTGATGCTGGCCCCTGAAACCAACGGCGAGGTTGCGGTCAAGGCATGGGAATCGCTCTCGACCTTTACCGGGCGCGAGCATGCCCATCTGGCGCTGCCCAAGGAAGACGAGAAAATCCGTTTCCGCGATGTTCAGGCCCAGCCGCGCAAGATCATCTCCTCGCCGATCTGGTCGGGTCTGGAAAGCGAGCATGTCTGCTACAACGCCGGCTACACCAACGTCCACGAACTGATCCCCTGGCGCACCCTGACCGGGCGGCAGCAGCTATATCAGGACCACAAATGGATGCGCGCCTTTGGCGAGGCGCTGTGCCTCTATCGCCCGCCAATCGATACCAAGGCGGTCAAGCCAATGCTCGAAAAGGCCGATGGCCAGCGGCACGTGGTGCTGAACTTCATCACCCCGCACCAGAAGTGGGGGATCCACTCGACCTATACCGACAACCAGCTGATGCTGACGCTTTCGCGCGGCGGGCCGATCGTCTGGATGAGCGAAAAGGATGCCGCCAAGGCGGGTCTTGTCGACAACGACTGGGTTGAAACCTTCAATGCAAACGGCGCGCTGGTTGCCCGTGTGGTGGTTTCGCAGCGCATGAAGGAAGGCACTCTGTTTATGTATCATGCCCAGGAAAAGCATGTGAACGTGCCCGGATCACCGCTGACCGGCCAGCGCGGCGGCATCCACAATTCGGTGACCCGGGCGATCCTGAAGCCCACCCATATGATCGGCGGCTATGTCCAGCAAGCCTACGGCTTCAACTACTATGGCACCGTCGGTTCGAACCGCGATGAATTCGTGATCGTCCGCAAGCTCAGCAAGGTTGACTGGCTCGAAGATGAACTGGCCGCCGGGGAGACCGTAGCATGAAGGTCCGCGCACAAATCGGCAAAGTGCTGAACCTCGACAAGTGCATCGGCTGCCACACTTGTTCGGTCACCTGCAAGAACGTCTGGACCAGCCGCGAGGGCATGGAATACGCCTGGTTCAACAATGTCGAGAGCAAGCCCGGTGTGGGTTATCCCAAGGACTGGGAAAACCAGAAGCGCTGGAACGGTGGCTGGGAACGCACTGCGGCGGGCTCGATCCGGCCCAAGATGGGAGGCAAGTGGCGGCTGCTGGCGAAGATTTTCGCCAACCCCGATCTGCCCGAAATCGACGACTATTACGAACCTTTCACGTTCGATTACGGCCACTTGCAAAGCGCGCCCGAAAGCAAGGCCTTCCCCACCGCACGCCCCCGCAGCCTGATCACCGGCGAACGGATGGAGAAGATCGAAGGCGGTCCCAACTGGGAGGAAATCTTGGGTGGCGAATTTTCCAAGCGGTCGCAGGATTACAACTTCGAAGGCGTCCAGAAAGAGATCTACGGCGAGTTCGAAAACACCTTCATGATGTATCTGCCGCGGCTTTGCGAGCACTGCCTCAATCCGACCTGCGTCGCGGCCTGCCCATCGGGCTCGATCTACAAGCGCGAGGAAGACGGGATTGTCCTGATCGATCAGGAAAAGTGCCGCGGCTGGCGGATGTGCATCTCGGGCTGTCCGTACAAGAAGATCTATTTCAACTGGAAGAGTGGAAAGAGCGAGAAATGCATCTTCTGCTACCCGCGGATCGAGGCGGGCGAGCCGACCGTTTGCAGCGAAACCTGCGTCGGGCGGATCCGCTACCTGGGTGTGATGCTCTATGACGCCGACAAGATCGAGGCGGCGGCCAGCACTGAACACGTCGAGGACCTCTATCAGGAACAGCTCGACATCTTCCTCGATCCCAATGACCCGGCGGTGATCGAGCAAGCCCGCAAGGACGGCGTGCCCGACAGTTGGCTGGAAGCCGCTCGGCATTCGCCGGTGTGGAAGATGGCGATGGAATGGAAAGTCGCATTCCCGCTCCACCCCGAATACCGTACCTTGCCGATGGTCTGGTATGTTCCGCCGCTATCGCCGATCAACAATGCGGCCAGCGCGGGCAAGATATCGGCCCGCAACGGCATGCCCGATGTGCGCAGCCTGCGGATCCCGCTCAAGTACCTCGCCAACCTGCTCACTGCCGGCAAGGAAGCCCCCATCGCCGACGCGCTTGAACGGATGCTGGCGATGCGCGCCTATATGCGCGGCAAGACGGTGGACGGCGTGGTCAACGAAGAGATCGCCCGCGAGGTTGGCCTGACCGGCCAGCAGATCGAGGACATGTACCACGTGATGGCGATCGCCAACTACGAGGACCGCTTCGTCATCCCCAGCGGGCACCGCGAAGTTGCCGACGACATGTACGAAGAGCGCGGTGGCTGCGGCTTCTCGCTCGGCAATGGCTGCTCGGGCGGCACCAGCGGTGCCAACCTGTTTGGCGCTCCGGCCCGCAAGAAACTCCAGACCCCTTCGGAGGTATTCTGATGAACACGACCTTGCGTGTCCTCTCCGCGCTGCTGCGCTATCCCGACGAGGCTGTTCAACAAGCCGCGCCGGTGTTTTCGGCGCTGCTCGCTGAAGGCGGATTGCTGACCCCCGATCAGTGCGTGGCCCTGGCTCCGCTGATCGACCGGCTGGTCCACGATGACCTGCTCGATTGCCAGGAAGCCTATGTTGTGCTGTTCGATCGGGGGCGGGCGCTGTCGCTTCACCTGTTCGAACACGTCCACGGCGAAAGCCGCGATCGCGGGCAGGCGATGGTTGACTTGCGCGACCGTTATGAAGCGCAGGGGCTGGAGATCGAGGCCAAGGAACTGCCCGATTACTTGCCGCTGTTCCTTGAGTATCTCTCGGTCCTGCCGCCCGCGCAAGCGGCTGAAGAATTGGCCCAGCCGGGGGTAATCATCTCCGCGCTGGCGCAGCGGCTGGAGGAAAAGGACACTCCCTATGCTGCGCCGATGCGGATCCTGGCAGACCTGGCCGGAGCCGGGGGCGAAGCTTTCGTGATCGCTCCGGCGGACGATCCCGATGATCTGGCCGCGCTCGACGCCGCTTGGGAGGAAGAGCAGATCCGCTTCGACAGTCCTGCTGCCCCAGGCAGCGCCGAATGCCCGCAAGTGGCCGCGATGGTCGATCGCATTCTCAATCCCGCACCTGTCAGGAGCCCGATCCATGGCTGACTTCCTCCACCATCTGCTGTTCGGGATCTATCCCTACATCGCGCTGGCCGTTCTCGCGGTGGGATCGGTGATCCGCTACGACCGCGAGCCCTATTCGTGGCGAGCCGGTTCCAGCCAGCTTCTGCGACGCAAGCAGCTGATGATCGGTTCGGTGCTGTTCCACCTGGGCGTGCTGGTGATCTTCCTGGGCCATGTCGGCGGGCTGCTTACCCCAATCGCGATCTGGGACGCGCTGGGTGTGCCGCACGGCGCCAAGCAATTGCTGGCGATGGTCGCCGGCGGGGTCGCCGGGGCCATCGCGATCATCGGCGCGACGCTGCTGATCCATCGCCGCTTTTTCGATGCGCGGGTCCGCGCCGCCTCCAGCTTCAGCGACAACCTGGTGATCTTGCTGCTGTGGGTCCAGCTCGCGCTGGGGCTGGCGACCATCCCGGTTTCCGCGCAGCATCTTGATGGGCACGAGATGGTCAGGTTCATGGAGTGGGCGCAAGGCGTGTTCACCTTCCGCGCCGGGGCATCGGATCTGATCCGCAACGTTGCGCCGGTGTTCAAACTGCACCTGTTCCTGGGCCTTACGATCCTGCTGATCTTCCCCTTCACACGGCTGGTCCATATGCTTTCGGCACCAGTCCGGTATGTCTGGCGATCGGGCTATCAAGTCGTGCGTTCGCGGAAGTTGGCGTCATGAGCGCCGATCCCGTTATTGTCGGCGGACGCGAGATCTCCGCCGCCGATATCGCCGCCGAGGCGCAGAACCATCCTGCCCCTAGCGCCGAAGCGGCCTGGGAAGCGGCCGCAGAGGCCTTGGCGATCCGCCAGTTGCTGGTCGACGAAGCCGAGCGGCTCGAGCTTGATCCAGGCGAGATCCGCGATGAAGCAGGGCAGCCGTTGACCCGCGAAGATGCGCTGATCGACGCACTGCTGGCGAGCGAGATCCAGACCCCCAAGGCCGACGAGGCAACTTGCCGCCGGTTCTTCGATCACCATCCAGAGCGCTTCACTGCGCCGCTGCTGGTCGAGGCCGCGCATATCCTGATCGAGGCCGATCCGGCGGATGACTTCGCGATGGGCCTGGCTACGGGCGATGCCCGCACGCTGATCCGCGCACTAGAACAGGATCCCTCGCGGTTCGCAGAACTGGCCCGGACCCGTTCGGCCTGTCCTTCGCGTGAGCAGGGCGGCAATCTCGGCCAGGTTCAGGCCGGGCAGATGGTCAGGCCCTTCGAGGAAGCACTGTTCGCGCTGCCTTCCGATGCGCTTTGCCCCAATCCGGTGCGCAGCCGCTTCGGCGTCCACGTCATCCGCTCAGGCCACAGGATTGCGGCCAAACCCCTGCCTTTCGAGGCCGTGCGGGCGCTGATCGCCGAGTACCTTGAAGAAGCCAGCTATCGCCGCGCCGTGGCGCAATACATCGCGATCCTGGCTGAGCAAGCCGGGGTCAGCGGCGTGGAGCTGGCGGCCTAGGATGCAGAAAGCCCTTCACGATGGCCACGGCAGCCGGTTTGAGTGCCTGCGGCTGTTGCTGGCCGATGCCTGCGGGTACCGTAACCCGGAATTGCAGTGAAAGTTGGCTCTCAGCTGACCGCCACC
>NZ_JBEBKB010000028.1:0-33246 GCF_040079535.1 Novosphingobium sp.
CTTGGGGTGCTGGCCCATCGCCAGATAATCGTTCGAACACCACACCGTGATGTCCTTGGGACCGTTGTGCCCCGCAAAACACCGCGCATTGGGATAGGCTCCCTTGTTGCGCAAAATGTCGATAAATACCCGGTAACGCCCTTCCGAATGCAACCGGTCAATCGCCTGATCAAAGATGTGATCGTAGTTCACGTGGACAGAATCCCCCGGCAGCGCCGCCTTGCCGCGCGCTCTACGCCAAGCTTTGGCTGATTGCCAGAGCAAAGGCTTTGCGCTGGATCAATCGCTTGCGATCACAAAACGGTGCGTAACGCCTGTCTGGTTTTCGGGATTGTTGACCCATTCAAAATCGTGACCGGGCAGCACCACCAGCCCCGGCGACGCGGCCTTCAGTGCGGCAATTGTCAGGAGCCAAGAATAGACCTCGGCACGGTTTTCCGGCGCGATCCAATCACCGATCAGGCGCGAGCGCGCCCGCTGCTGCTGCCAGTTGAGCGCCAAGGTAGCGATATCTCCGGTGAACAGAAATTCGCGGCCATCAGCCAAGCGGACAAAGACCATTTGCGATCCGGGAGTATGGCTGGGTGCGGGGATTACGACCACACCGGCAGCAACCGGCCTGATCGCAGATCCGGTGATTGCAGCTTGGGGCAGGGGCGGGGCTGGCCATTTCAACAGATCGGTCCAGCGATTGCCCGGCAGTTGCTGCGGATTGAACAGGACACGATCCAGC
Source organism: Novosphingobium sp. (assembly GCF_040079535.1). Classification (GTDB taxonomy): domain Bacteria; phylum Pseudomonadota; class Alphaproteobacteria; order Sphingomonadales; family Sphingomonadaceae; genus Novosphingobium. The sequence goes on from NZ_JBEBKB010000028.1 coordinate 734, forward strand.
ACTTCGCGCTGCCCCAGCGAAACCAGGCCGCCCAGGTGATCGGGATGCTCGTGCGTGATCAGGATCAGCGATGCCTGGCCCAGCGTTTCTGCGACCCGCCGCCACGCACCGGCATCGAACTGTTCCATCCCCATCTGCTGTGCCGCGGCCGCATCGAGTGCGCTGTCGATCACAACCGGGCCTTTGCCTGGCACCGGAAGCCGCCACGCCATCACCCCGATCAAGCGGCGTTTGAGGCCAGATCCAGCGGCGAATAAATCGCCGGGCAAGCGCCGAAAGGCGACCAGTTCAACCTCGACATCGATCGGCGCAGGGCCGGGTATGGCTGCTGCTGCCTGCCGCAACTGGGCAATGGTGATCGGCTTTGGCTGGGCATCGCCGTTGCGGTTATCGAGCAGCAGCCAATAATATGGCAAGCCAATCAAGACCAGCAGCACGGCCAAAACCCAGTTTAATCGCTTGGTCATTTCAAGACCTCCACCCGCGCCAATCCATAGTGTGCCAGTGCCGGAACCAGCTTGGCAAGGCCATCTTCGGCACGGGTAAACAACGCCAGATCGGGTGCCGCGCGGACAAAATCCTGCCCTGCGGTCAGGTGGACAATCCGCCGGGCGATGCCTTTGGCGCCGTCAACAAATTGCACTTGCGGTCCGAAAGCCTGCTGCAATTCATCACGCAGCAGCGGGAAATGGGTGCAAGCCAGGACGACCGTGTCGATCGCTTCACCGCCCGGCTGTTCGCGCAATCCCCCAGCAGCACGGGCATAGACGGCGGGATCTACCAGGGCCCCGCGCAATTTGGCTTCGGCTGCGCTCACCAGCTCTCCCGCAGCAAACCGCAACAAGCGCTTGTCGGCGGCGAATTCCGCCTCAAGCCGGTCAACATAGCCCTGCCGGATTGTTGCAGCCGTTCCCAGCAGGCCGATGGTGCCGCTGCGGGTCAACCCTGCCGCTGGCTTGATCGCCGGGACCGTGCCGACGACCGGCACGTTCAGCACATCACGAACCATGCCCAACGCGATCGTACTGGCGGTGTTGCAGGCGATGCAGATCAGGCGCGGCTTGTAGCGCTCGCTCATCCGCCCCAGCAACCCGCAGACCCGCGCGGCAACTTCCGCCTCGCTTTTGGGGCCATAGGGCAGCCCGCCGTTGTCCGCCGCATAGATTACCGGCGCCTGCGGCAGCGCCGCGCGTATCTCGGCCAGCACTGAAAGCCCGCCGATTCCGGAATCGAAAACCAGCAGGGGGGCTTTTGCATCCATTTGGGTGACGATCTTCCATTGTGCGCTTGTTATCTCGGCCCCCTTGTAGCTACGTGTGCTGGGAAAATGGAAGGTGCCACGATGGAAAGTCTTTATGCGCTGCTGCTGGGCTATCTGCTGGGCTCGGTCCCGTTCGGGCTGATCCTCACCAACTTGCTGGGTGAAGGCAACCTGCGTTCCATCGGATCGGGCAATATCGGGGCGACCAATGTGCTGCGCACGGGTAACAAGGGGTTGGCGGCGGCCACACTGCTGCTTGATGCGGGCAAGGGATTTCTGGCTGTCTGGCTGGCCTGGCGGTTGCTGCCAATGGCCGCGCCGCTGGCCGGGCTGGGGGCGGTTCTTGGGCACTGCCTTCCGATCTGGCTTAGGTTCAAGGGCGGGAAAGGCGTGGCAACCACGCTGGGGGTTGCGCTGGGCCTGACCTGGCCGGTGGGGCTGGCCTATGCCGCGACCTGGCTGGTGATGTTGGCGCTTAGCCGGATCTCGTCGCTTTCAGGGATGGCTGCGGCAGTGGCGGCACCGCTTGCCGCCTTTGGCCTGGGATACCGGGCACTGGTTCCGGCCCTGGCAGCGATTGCGCTGATCATAATCTGGCTGCACCGCGAAAACATTCAGCGGCTGCGTGCCGGGACTGAGCCCAAACTGGGCAACAAGGGCTAGGGCGATGCTATCGCAGGAGGAAGCCTTTGCCCGGATCCGCCTGCTGCGTTCGCCCAATGTTGGCCCGGTCAGCTACCGCCAATTGCTGCGCCGGTTTGGCAATGCCGTGGCGGCGCTGGATGCCTTGCCCGATCTTGCGGCGCGCAGCGGCTCTTACCGGGTAGCTGATGAGGGCCGGGTGGCTGGCGAAGTGGCGGCGGTGCGTGATGCCGGTGCGCGCTATCTGTTTCACGATATGGCGGATTATCCCGCCTTGCTGGCCGAACTTGATAGCGCCCCCCCGATCCTGACTTGCCGCGGCGATGCAGCGCTGGCGGCGCGGCCTTGCGTTGCGATCGTTGGTGCGCGCAATGCTTCGGCGGCGGCGGTCAAGCTGGCGCGGCAATTTGCCGGTGATCTTGTTGATGCCGGCTTTGTGGTCGTTTCAGGTCTGGCCCGCGGGATCGATGGCGCGGCGCATCAGGCTGCGTTGGCCCAGGGCGCGCAAGATGGCGCAACGATCGGCGTGATCGCCAGCGGGATCGATATCGCCTATCCGCGCGAACATGCCCAGCTGCAAGATGCGGTAGCCAACCAAGGCCTGTTGCTGGCCGAACAGCCCCCGGGGACCGAGCCTTTGGCCCGGCATTTCCCCTCGCGCAATCGGATTATCGCCGGCCTTGCCGCCGGCACGCTGATTGTGGAAGCTGCGCCCAAATCCGGCTCGCTGATCACCGCGCGGCTGGCTGGAGAGGCCGGACGTGAAGTGATGGCAGTGCCCGGCTCTCCGCTCGATCCGCGCGCGCAGGGCTGCAATCAGTTGATCCGCGATGGCGCGATGCTGGTGCAGAGCGCGCAGGACGTGATCGAACTGGTCACCGGCTTTTGCGGCAATCCCCGGTCAACCTTTCGGGAAAGCGCCGCAGGCTATGATTTTGCCAATGATGAGCTGGGTGATGCGCCGGCCGATATTGCCGGGTTGCTGACCACAGCCCCGGTATCGGTGGACGAACTGATCCGCCAATCAGGGGAAAGCCCGGCCGCGGTCCAGCTCGCGCTGCTTGAGCTTGAGCTTGCGGGCAAGCTGGTGCGGCATGCGGCCGGGCGGGTTAGCCTGGCTTAGGGTCAGGACCTGTTAACCGCGCCTTCGAGGCGGCAGAATGGCCCATTGTTGCGTCAGGAAGACTTGAAATATCGACATATTCCAGCGCCTTCCTTCCTGGCACTGAGCCATTCTGACTCAAACCTCGAAGGCGCGGTTATTAGGCCCTGACCCTAATGATATAGTGTTACATTCAGCCCGCGTTCACTTGCCTAAGCCCAGCTTTCGGCTCTGACACTGAAGGAGGGACAGCGATGTACGGCGGATTGGCACACGGGGCTTGGACACAAAAAGGGATTTCACTGATCGCGCTGGTGGCAATGCTGGTCCAGGGACCTGCAGCGGCTTCGCAAAGCGCGCAAGGTGAGGCCACGGGCCGACAAGGCCTGTGCCGGCATCCCACCGCCTTGCCGCAGCTTGGCCCGGAAAACTGGGATCAGCAGCAGCAGCGCCCCCGCCCGATGGCTGGCGCAACACCGCGCATGGCCAAATCGGAGGAGGGCGAAATAACCGCCGATGCATCAGCCCGCGTTGATGAGCCGATGTCCGCACCGCCCCCGCCGCCCCCACCGCCTTTGGCGTCCATGCCAGTGCCGCCGTCGCCCGCTGTGATGCGAGAGGCAACTACGGCTGCTCCGGGAGAATCGCGCGTTTCGCCTGACCATCCGGGGACAATGCCGCGCCCGCCGCATCCGCCGCGTCCGTATCCACGGCCAGGATCCGGAATTCTGACCGCCGCAGAACACGACGATCTGCTCAATCCCGAACTCTATGCGCTATACCAGCAGCGATCGAACCTGGGGCAAGAGCTGCCAAACCTGCCAAGGCTGGACACAACCCGGGTGCTGACTGTTTCCGTCAAGGATCGGCAGGGCCGACCGGTGCCCTTTGCTCCGGTTGAACTGGCCTGCAGCGATGGCGGCAGATTGCGGCTGAACACTACTGCCGATGGCACGGTCAGTTTCTTCCCCGATGTTGATCGGCTGGGCCGCACAGTGAAAGTGCGCACCACCGGGGCTGAATGGCGCGATGTGGGAATTGTCAAAGGGGCAGGCGGGCAGCAGGTCAACTTCACCGTGGCGCGCGCGGCCCAGGCCGCCAGCAAGCTTGATCTGATGCTGGTGATCGACACCACCGGATCGATGGGGGATGAAATCCGCTACCTCCAGTCTGAACTGGGCTCGATCCTTTCTTCGGTCCGCGCCCGTCATCCCGGCGTCGATGTCCGGGTGGGCTTTGTGTTCTACAAGGATCTGGGCGATGAATATGTCACCCAGACAATTGGGCTAACCCGCGATTTTGCCGCTGCGCAAGCTGAGCTGGCGCAGCGCTTTGCCGGCGGAGGAGGGGACTATCCCGAAGCGATGGACCAGGCGATGATCCGCGCGGCCGGCCAGCAATGGCGCGGCGATGCCGTAAAAACGCTGCTGCTGGTGGCCGATGCCCCGCCGCATGATGAAAACGTCGGCTTGACCTGGCGGGCCAGCGAAGTGCTGCGGGCCCACCGTGTCCAGATCGTTCCGGTTGCTGCATCGGGCGTGGCTGATAAGGCCGAATACGTGATGCGGGCGATGGCTGCGCTCACGCAGAGCCGCTACACTTTCCTCACCGACGATAGCGGCGTGGGCAATGCGCATGCCGCCCCTGCGATCGATTGCTACCTCGTCACCCGGCTCAATTCATTGTTGCTGCGGGTGATCGACAGCCAGCTTTCGGGCCGCCGGATCGAGCCGGGCGAACAGGAAGTGATCCGCACCGTGGGCAACTACGATCACGGCAAATGCATCCTGCCGCCGGGGGGCTTGCCGCAGCAGTAAGTTTGATCCAACTGTCCTTCAGCTTTGGGCCAACCATCCTTCGTCATCCCCGCGCAGGCGGGGACCCAGTGTTGGGTGGCCTTGGATCCCCGCCTGCGCGGGGATGACGCGAGAAGGAGTTGGGCGCGATGACTGAGAAATTCCCGTCCCGCATGTTCCGCTGGGCTGCGATCTATGGCGGTCTGGTGTTGGCCCCGCTGTACTTTACCCCGTTGCCGCAAGTGGGCGGTGAAGTGTTCCTGGGCTTCGTTGGCCTCGCGCTGGTGTTTCAGGGCGTGTTCTGGACGATTGGCGGCGATCCGCTGAAGTACCGCGCGCTGATGCCGTTTGCGGTGCTCGAAAAGCTGGTGTTCGGCGTGCCGACCGTCGCGCTCTTCCTGACAGGCTATCCGGTGCCGCCGCCTGTTGCGGCGTTTGCGGCGATTGATCTGGCGCTTGGGCTGGGGTTCTTTTGGGCATGGAGAAGGACCCCCTTGACGGCGGCCTGAACCAGCCCCCACCCTCGCGCGTGTACACATACGCGTAAGGGACGTTCAAAACCATCATGCAACTTGTCATCGTCGAATCCCCCGCCAAGGCCAAAACCATCGAGAAGTATCTGGGCAAGGACTACAAGGTTCTGGCCAGTTATGGCCACGTCCGCGATCTGCCGCCCAAGGATGGATCGGTACGGCCCGATGAAGAGTTCGCGATGGACTGGGAGCTTTATGGCGACAAGGCCCGGCAGGTGAAGGCGATCACCGATCTGGCCAAGCAGGCCGACCGTCTGATCCTGGCGACTGACCCTGATCGTGAAGGCGAAGCGATCAGCTGGCACGTGCGCGAGCTGTTGGCCAAGAAGAAGGCGCTGCCCAAGGAGGTGGAGCGGGTTACTTTCAACGCGATCACCAAAGACGTGATCCTGGCCGCGATGAAGGCGCCGCGTGAACTCGATCAGGATTTGATCGACGCCTACCTTGCGCGCCGCGCGCTCGATTACCTGTTTGGTTTCACGCTATCGCCGGTGCTGTGGCGCAAGCTGCCCGGTGCAAAAAGCGCGGGCCGTGTGCAATCGGTGGCACTGCGCCTGATCGTTGAGCGTGAGCGTGAAATCGAGGCATTTCGCCCGCAGGAATACTGGTCGGTGCTGGCCCGGCTTGAGCATCTGGGCACCGAATTTCCGGCTCGGCTGGTCAAGTTCGAAGGGGCCAAGCTGGACAAGTTGAGCCTTGGCGAAGAAGGCGCTGCGGCCCGGGCCAAGGCAGCGGTAGAGGGCGGCGCGTTCCGCGTTGCCGAAGTGGAAACCAAGCCAACGCGCCGCAATCCGTGGTCGCCGTTCACCACCTCTACCCTGCAGATGGAGGCTGCGCGCAAACTGGGCTTTGCCGCAGCACATACCATGCGCGTGGCGCAGAACCTCTATGAGGCGGGCGCGATCACCTATATGCGGACCGACGGTGTACAGATGGATTCCAGCGCCATTTCGGCCGCCCGCGTGGCGATCAGCAATCGCTATAACAACGGTCATTACTTGCCTGAAAAGCCGCGTATTTATGAAAGCAAAGCCAAGAACGCACAGGAAGCGCACGAGGCGATCCGGCCAACCGATTTTGGCCAGGATCATTATGGTAGCGGCGATGAAGCGCGGCTCTATGAGCTGATCTGGAAGCGCGCGATCGCCAGCCAGATGGCCTCGGCCCAGATCGAGCGCACCACGGTGACGCTGCGCGATGGCACCGGCCAACACGAACTGCGTGCCAATGGCCAGGTGGTTAAGTTCCCCGGGTTCCTTGCGGTTTATGATGAGACACTGGATAGCAAGCCGGGCGAGGACGAGGATGACAGTGCGATGTTGCCGGTGCTGGCGGCAGGCGATACCCCGGCCAAGAAGGGTGTCGAATCCAGCCAGCACTTCACCCAGCCGCCGCCGCGTTTTTCCGAAGCTACGCTGGTCAAGCGGCTGGAAGAACTGGGCATCGGCCGGCCATCCACTTATGCCGCGACGATCCAGGTGATCAAGGATCGCAACTACGTTCGCACCGAAAAGAACCGCTTCTTTGCCGAGGAAAGCGGGCGGCTCCTCACCGCCTTCCTCGAACGGTTTTTCCCGCGCTATGTCGGCTATGATTTCACTGCCGGCATGGAGGATGAGCTCGACGATGTTTCGGGCGGGCGTGAGAACTGGAAGGTCCTGCTGGGCAAGTTCTGGAAGGACTTCAAACCCAAGAGCGACGAGGTGATGGAACGCAAGCCATCGGAAGTGACCGAAGCCCTGGATGAATTCCTGTCCGACTATCTGTTCCCACCGAAGGAAGACGGCGAAGATCCGCGCAAGTGCCCGCTGTGCGATACCGAAGGACGCGCGGGCGGGCGCCTTGCGCTGCGTGGCGGCCGGTTTGGCGCGTTTGTGGCCTGCGCCAACTATCCCGAATGCAAGTTCACCCGCAAATTCGCCCAGCCCGGCGGCGCGGCGGCAGGCGAAGAGGGGGAGATCGGCAAGCACCCCGAAACGGGCGAGCCGATCACCCGCAAGGTCGGCCGGTTTGGCCCCTACATTGAAATGGGCAGCGGCAAGGAAGCCGCGCGCAGCTCAATCCCCAAAGACATTCCAGAGCTTGATCTGGACTGGGCGGTTAAACTGCTCAGCCTGCCGCGAACGATAGGCGCACATCCGGAAACAGGCGAGAATATCACCGCGAGTATAGGGCGTTACGGGCCATATCTGGCGCACAATGGAAAGTACGCCAAGCTCAAGAGTACCGCCGAAGTGTTCGAAACCGGGATGAACAGCGCGGTCGATAAATTGGCCGAAGCCGCAGCCGGCGGGGGCAGGGGCGCCCGCACTGCAGCGGAACCGCTCAACACCTTTGGTCCGCACCCGGAAAGCGGCGGCGAGATGAAGCTGATGGCCGGGCGCTATGGCCCTTATGTGACCGACGGCACCACCAACGCCACCCTGCCACGCGACAAGAAGCCTGAAGATCTCACCGCGGAAGAGGCCGTTGTGCTGATCACTGAGAAGGCCGCCAAGGGCCCGGCCAAAAAGGGCGGCCGCAAGGCTGCGCCAAAGAAAAAGGCGGCAGTGAAGAAGGCACCGGCGAAGAAGGCGAAGTAGGCAAGAAGATCCTCCCCATTTTTGGCGAATGCCACAAATGGGGAGGTGGATCGGCCGTCAGGCCGAGACGGAGGGGTAATTGCCACGTAAGCGGATCGAGCGAAACGTCGAACGCGCGCGAAACCTGCGCGACAAACTTTCGCTGCCCGAAACCTTGCTCTGGCGCTTGCTCAAAGGTTCACCCGATGGCATTCACTTGCGCAGTCAGCATTCTATCGGCGACTACGTGCTCGATTTCTACTGCGCCAAAGCGAAGATTGCCTTCGAGATCGACGGCATCGCGCATGGCATGGGCGATCGGTCTGAACGCGATATGGCGCGCGATGCGTGGCTGCGAGGGCAGGGAATCGAGGTAGTGCGGATCCCCGCCAGCGAGGTTCTGAAATCACCCGAGGATGTCGCTGAGAGCATCGTTCGCTATTGTAAACGTTGAATACCCCTCCGTCTGGGCCTTGCGGCCCATCCACCTCCCCATTTGTGGCATTCGCCAAAAATGTGAAGGATCAGCGAAACCCAAAGTCCCTTCCCATTTTCATGCAGTGCAAATGGGGAGGTGGCGCGCGCGAAGCGCGTGACGGAGGGGTTTTTCTGCGCTATCCCCAGCCCATGGCCGAACAATTCACCAAACACCGCCAACCCTGGAAAGCCGACGAAGTCGCCAAGCTGCGTGTGCTCGCGGCCAAGGGCAAGGGCCTCAAGGAAATCGCCAAGGCACTCAGCCGCAGCGAGGAATCAACCAAGGAACGCGCGAAGATTGACGGGATCGGGATTGCGAAGCTGAGGTGAGCTTTGCGGTCATGCCTTGGGCTTAGATAACGGGCTCGTTCTCAGATTCCGAAACGAAATCTTTGGTGCAGCGACTGGGCGCTTGAGCTGACATCTGGCGCAGCTCTTGCTCGGCCAGTTGCATCTGCTCAATGACCACGGGAATCGGCCTGATATCAAGCCATGTCATTTTGATAGTCTGTTCGAGCTCCTGAGGGTCGCGGCCAAGTTGGGTCACCGATACGTTCAGCATGGTCTGGTCGCCGGCAAAGGCGCGCAATTCCGGCCAGCCAAAAACGATCTCGGCAGAATGCCCCCAATAGGGAATACCGGCGAGACCGCCAAAGCCATAGCCTTGCGAATGCGAGAGTTTGATTGCGGTATGCCGCCTGAACTTGCTTTTCGAATAGGCGGCAAGGCTCATGACGACCAATTCGGGATTGAAAGCAGTCTGCGGCTTGGCATTGAACGGTGACTCATAGCGCGTGCCATGGCCAAAGCTTGCCTTGAGGTAAATGTCGTCGGCATCAACGCGGACAAAATAGGGCCAGCCAAGTGACCCTGCCTGCAACCACTCCATTGAGAGGCTGCTGATGGTTCCATCAGGCTGAACTTCCAGGCGGGCCTGGATTACCTCGGGACCGGGAGCCGTTGAAGGCCACGGCTTCGGCGTGTCCTTCTTGTCGGCCGTGTTGACGAACTTCGGCGGTTGGCCGTTCCGGTCCGGCACCATGAATTTGCGCTCGGTTGTGCAGCGATAAAAGGATGCTGCCCGGCACCGCGGAAGTGTCGGCCGTTGCCGAAGTGCTGAGCATTGCAGTGCAGAGCACACTCGCGGCCAGCAGTCTTGTGCAAGCTTGACCGCCCGAAATCACTTCACCCACTCCAGCCCCAACTCCTCATAGATCTCCTTGTCCTCGCCCCACTTCTCGTCGACCTTCACATGCAGGAACAGGTGGACATTCACCCCCAGCAGCCCGGCCAGTTCCTTGCGTGCGGCCTCACCGATCGATTTGAGCTTTGAGCCGCCTTTGCCCAGCACGATGCCCTTCTGGGTATCGCGGGCGATCACGATCTGCTGGTGGATTTCGACCGAGCCGTCCTTGCGCGGGGTGTAGCTTTCGGGCCGCACGGTGCTGTCATAGGGCAGCTCGTCATGCAGCTGGCGGTAGAGCTGTTCGCGGGTGATTTCGCAGGCCAGCAGGCGTTCGCTGGCGTCTGATACCTGATCTTCGGGATAGTGCCATGGGCTTTCGGGCATCAGCTGTGCCAGCCGCGTTTTGAGCTGCGCCACACCGTCACCGGTAAGCGCGGAGATGAAGAACACTTCATCGAACTGGGCAATCCCGGCTTCATCGGTACCGGCCAGCGCCTGCGCAGCCACCAGCATCGGTTCCTTGGCCACTTCATCAACCTTGTTGAGCACCAGGATCTTGCGCTCTGGCCGCCCCTTCAGGCTGGCCAGGATTGGATCAAGATAGGCCAGCTTTTTCTTGCGGCCATCAACCACCAGCAGGATCGCATCTGCTTCGGCAGCGCCTTCCCATACCGCGTGGACCATCGCCCGGTCCAGCCGACGCTTGGGCTCAAACAGGCCGGGAGTATCGGCCAGGATGATCTGCGCGGGGCCTTCCAGCGCGATCCCCATCAGCCGCGCGCGGGTGGTTTGCGCCTTGGCTGAAACGATCGCCACCTTCTGGCCAACCAGCGCGTTGACCAGCGTGCTTTTGCCCGCATTGGGCGCGCCGATCACGGCAACCAGTCCGCAGTGCTGGGTGATGGAATCGGTCAAATCAAAATACTCCGTGTGCCCCGCACGGATCGCAGGGCTGTTTTGTGGGTTTACCGCATCGTCCGGGCCGGCGATAGGACAGTCGATCAGTGTGTGCTGGGCTGGCCGATGCGAGGACTAGCCAAACCTCTTCATGAAAGCCTCAGCCGCAGCCGTTTCAGCATCGCGCATGCTGTTGCCATCCGCTTCAATTTCGCCCACGCCATGGACGCTGACGGCTACTTTGAAGCGGGCCGCGTGATCGGGGCCACTGCGTTCAACCAACCGGTATTCCGGCACTTTGCGGCGGTTTCCAGCGGCCCATTCCTGCAGCGCGCTTTTGGGGTGCTTGGCCTTGCCGGCCTTGCCCGCGACCAGATCGGACCACAACCGGCGGATCATTTCGGCGGTTGCATCAAAGCCCTGGGTGACAAAGCTGGCGCCGATCAGGGCCTCCATCACATCGCCAAGGATATTGTCGCTGTTGTGTCCGCCATCATCGCGGGCCTGCTTGCCCAGGCGAATATGCGGGCCAAGTTCGATCGAGCGCGCAACGGCAGCGCAGCTGGTTCGGCTGACCAGCGCGTTTAGCCGCTGCGAAAGGCTGCCTTCATCGGCCCCATCGATCCCGAACAGCCACTGTGCAATCGCCAGTCCCAGCACCCGATCTCCCAGAAATTCAAGCCGCTGGTAATCGCGCGGGTTTCCGGTTGATCCGTGAGTCAGGGCTTCCAGCCAAAGCGCCTCGTCAATCGGCGCCCGGCCTGCCAGTTCGGTCAGGAATGTGTGGGTGTCCTTGCCAAGCACGCCGCGCTCAGAACGTTCCGCCCAGCCGGTTCCAGCGCGCAGCGCTGAACCAGGTCCAAGGCTTGAGCCATTCGGCCCCGCCATCGGTTGACCACATCATCACGGTGGCCCGGCCCAGCAGATTGTCGATCGGGACCAGGCCGATCCCGCCCGCCGGATCGGCCGGAAACCGGCTGTCCTCGGAATTGTCGCGGTTGTCGCCCATCAGGAAAACGTGGCCTTCGGGCACGATCACCGGATCTGTATCGTCCTTGGGATAATTGTTGATCAGATCAAGCACATCATAGCTGCGCCCGCCCGGCAGCGTTTCGGTAAAGCGCGGGTAGCTGCACACTTCTGCGCCATCGGCGCGCTTGACCGTGTAGCGTTCTGCATAACAGCGGGTGTTGGGGCTGACCGCGACTTCGAAATCGGCGATTTTCACTTTGGGTATCGCGACATTGTTGAGCCACAACTGGCCGCCCTTCATCTGCACGGTATCGCCCGGCAGACCGATCACACGCTTGATCCAGTCCTGCTCAAAATGCGCAGGCGCCTTGAACACAACCACATCGCCGCGTTCGGGATCCGATGCCAGAATGCGTTTTTCGGGCAGCAACGGCAGGCCGAACGGCAGCGAACGGCCTGAGAAGCCATAGGGCCACTTGGCCAGCAGCAAATAATCACCATTGACCAGCCGTGGCAGCATCGATTCACTCGGAATATAGAACGGAGCGAAGATGAAGCTGCGGAAGATTACCACTGCAAGGCCCAATTTGAGCAGGAACACCGGGAAGGAATCTTCCTTCTTGGCGCGCTTTTGCACGGGATCTGCGGCCGGCGGAGCGGCTTCGGGGGTGGTTTCGGTGATCGTATCGGTCATCGCAAACGTCCATCTAGGCCCGGCGCGGGCGCGTCAAGTGCTTAGCCGGGCAGGCCGGGCTTGCTCTGCATAGCTATTCGCGGCTTGGCCGGGCCGCAATGGGCGGGCATAGGCGCAATCGACCAAAGGCAGGAGTGTGACGATGAGCGACGCGGTAAGTGCAGCCTGGCAGGTGCTTCAAGCCTTGCCCAAGCCCACTTTGAAAGACCTGTTTGCCGATCCTGCGCGGCTTGCGGCTTGGTCAACGCGGCTGGATTTGCCGGGCGGGGCAGTGCGGTTCGATTGGTCCAAGATGCACCTTGATGCGGCCCATGGCACAGCCTTCGTGCAACTGGCTGAAGCGGCCGGCTTTGCCGAGCGGCGCGGTGCGATGTTTGGCGGCGAGCCAATCAACCAGACCGAAGGCCGCGCGGTAGAACACACTGCGCTGCGCGGAGTAGGGCGCGAAACCAGCGTTGAAGAGGCCCATGCGCTGCACCTGCGGATGAAGAGCCTGGTCGATGCGATCCACGCCGGACTGCTGGGCGAAGTAAAGCACCTGATACACATCGGGATTGGCGGATCGGCGCTGGGTCCGGCATTGGCAATTGATGCACTGGCCCGTGATGAGGCCAAGGTTCAGGTTCACGTGGTTTCGAACATCGATGGCTGCGCGCTGGAAGCTGCGTTTCGGGCCTGTGATCCGGCGACCACGCTGATTGCGGTGGCTTCCAAAACCTTCACTACCACCGAAACCATGACCAACGCCCGGTCGGCGCTCGATTGGCTGGCCACGAACGGCGTGGCCGATCCCTATGGCCGGGTGGTGGCGCTGACGGCTTACCCTGACAAGGCCGTGGAATGGGGTGTTGATGAAACCCGCGTGCTGCCGTTTGGTGAGAGCGTTGGCGGGCGGTATTCGCTGTGGAGCTCGATCGGGTTTCCAGTCGCGCTGGCATTGGGGTGGGAAGAATTCGCGGAATTCCTTGAAGGTGCGGCTGCGATGGACCGGCATTTTCTGGAAGCACAAGGCCTTGCCAACCTGCCGCTGCGCGCGGCCTTTGCCGATCTCTATTACACCCGCCTGCGCCAGTGCCAGACCCGTGCCTGCTTTGCCTATGATGAACGGCTGCGGCTGCTGCCAAGCTATCTCCAGCAGCTTGAAATGGAAAGCAACGGCAAGTCGGTAAAGCTTGATGGCACCCCGGCGGACGGCCCGACTGCGCCGATCACCTGGGGCGGGGTGGGGACCGATGCGCAGCATGCCGTGTTTCAGCTGCTGCATCAGGGCACCAATCTGGTCCCGGTAGATTTCATCGCTGCGATCATTCCTGGCGATAGCCTGGATCCGGCGCATCACCACAACCTCTTGGCGAATTGCTTTGCCCAGGGCGCAGCCCTGATGGCCGGCAAGGAAGCCAAGGATCCTGCCCGCGCCTATCCCGGCGATCGGCCCAGCGCGACGATCCTGTGCGAAGACCTGAACCCCGCCACATTGGGCGCGCTGATCGCGTTCCACGAACACCGCACCTTTGCGGCCGGGGTGCTGATGCAGATCAACAGTTTCGATCAGTTTGGGGTTGAGCTGGGCAAGGAAATCGCCAAGGCGATTCTAAGCGGCGGCACGGTGTTTGATGCCAGCACCGAAGCATTGCTGGCCGAGGCGGGGATCAAGTAGCCATCGTCCCGGATTAAATCCGGGGCGACACAATCAATCACACTCATCATCAAAACCGTTTGGTAAATCCCGGCCTGACACCCCATATCGCGCCGCATGACAGACTTTGACTATGACCTTTTCGTGATCGGTGCCGGCTCTGGCGGAGTGCGGGCCAGCCGGATTGCCGCTTCGCATGGCGCCCGTGTGGCGGTGGCGGAAGAGTTCCGGATCGGCGGCACCTGCGTGATCCGGGGCTGCGTACCCAAGAAGCTGCTGGTCTATGCCAGCCACTTTGCCCACGAACTGCACGATGCATCCAAATATGGCTGGACGCTGGGCGATGTGAGCTTCGACTGGAACAAGCTGCGCGATTTTGTGGCCAGCGATGTTGACCGGCTGGAGCGGGCCTATACCGCGACATTGGACAACAACAAGGTGGAGCATTTCCACGAACGCGCGGCCGTGGCCGGGCCCAATACCGTGCGGTTGGCCAGCGGGCGCGAGATCAGCGCGAAGTTCATTCTCATTGCTGTCGGCGCATGGCCGGTGATGCCTGAAATTGATGGGGCAGAGCATTGCATCACTTCAAATGAGGTGTTCCATCTGCCCGCATTGCCAAAGCGGGTGGTGATCCAGGGCGCGGGCTATATCGCGCTGGAATTTGCCGGAATTTTCAATGCGCTGGGCAGCGATGTTACCGTGGTCAACCGCAGCGACAAGATCCTGCGGGGCTATGATCACGATCTGACCGACCGGCTGCTGCCAATCATGCAAGCGCGCGGGATCCGGTTTGCCTTCAATCGCCCGATCCGCAGGGTTGAAAAGTCCGCCGATGGATCGCTGATTGTGCATGCCGGAGAAGGCGATCCGATTGGCGCTGATGTTGTCATGGTGGCGACCGGACGCCGGCCCAAGACCGATGGGTTGGGGCTGGATACGGCCAGCGTGGCGCTTGGATCTGGCGGCGAAATTCCGGTCGATGAGTATAACCGCACAAGTTGCTCCAGCATCTATGCAGTGGGCGATGTGACTGACCGGGTGCAACTGACCCCTGTGGCAATCCGCGAGGGCCATGCCTTTGCCGATACGGTGTTTGGCAGCATGCCGCGCACCACCGCTTACGATCATATCCCCAGCGCTGTGTTCAGCCAGCCGCCGCTGGCCGCGGTGGGATTGACCGAAGCGCAGGCCCGCGAAGTGCACGGGCATGTAAAGGTTTACACCAGCGATTTTCGTCCGATGAAGAATATGTTCTCTGAAGTGATGGAACGGGGCTATTACAAGCTGGTGGTGGATCCCCAGACCGACAAGGTTCTGGGCGTTCACATGATCGGTCCCGACGCGCCGGAAATCCTGCAAGCAGTGGCGATTGCGGTAAAGGCTGGTCTGACCAAGGCACAATTTGACGAAACCGTTGCGTTGCATCCTTCGATGGCCGAGGAACTGGTTTTGATGCGCTAGGTTGCAATTCGAAACCAATTGGCTAGACTCCCCATCATACAAGGCGGGAGAATGACGATGCGGCTTTCGGGCAAGACTGTGCTGGTCACTGGCGGCACCGATGGGATCGGGGCGCAACTGATCCGGCAACTTCGCGGCAAAGGCGCCACGGTTATCACCCATGGTCGCAATCCCGCGCGGGTTGCAGCGACCCGCGCTGAAGGATTTGAAGTTATTGAGGCCGATCTTTCCGTGCCGGAAGGGGTTGAGGCATTGCTGGCAGCGCTTGCTGATCGGCCAATCGATGCCTTGGTGAACAACGCCGGAGCGGGGACCAATTACGATTTCCGCAGCGGTGAGGTGGATTTACTCGGCGCTGAACGAACCTATTACCTCAATCTGCATGCACCAACCCAGATCATCGCGCGGCTGCTGCCGATGCTGAAATCACGGGGCGAGGCGATAGTGGTCAATGTCACCTCGGGTCTGGCTTTGGCGCCCAATGCCGGATCGCCGGTCTATTGCGCCAGCAAGGCCGGGCTGCGGTCTTACACCATGGGGATCCGGGCGCAGCTGAAAGGAACGGGCGTGAAAGTGCTGGAAGCCTTGCCGCCGCTGGTCGATACACAAATGACCGCCGGGCGCGGATCAAACAAGATGAGCGCGGCCGAATGCGCGGGCCAGATCGTTGCCGGAATGGAAAGCGGCAAGGAAACGATCAACGTCGGCATGGTCAAATTTTTGCAACTGGTTCACTCGGTCTCACCCGCGCTGGCCCGCGCAGTGATGATCCGGTTCTGAAGAGAGGAATGGCAATGGCAGGCACGGTATTCGTTTCGGGCGGCAGCGGTTATATTGCCGGGTTCCTGATCCGGCAGCTGATCGCGGAAGGCTGGATGGTCCACACCTCAATCCGCAACCTTGCCAAAGAGGCCGAAGTGCGCAGCCATCTGGGGGTGGATGGCACCAAGCTGAGGTTTTTCGCCGCAGATCTGATGAGCGATGCCGGATGGGCCGAGGCAATGGCCGGGTGCAGCCATGTTGCCCACGTGGCCTCTCCGCTGCCAGCCGATGCCCCCAAGCATGAGGACGAACTGATCGTGCCGGCGCGCGATGGCGCGCTGCGTGCACTGAAAGCGGCCAAGGCGGCCGGGATACAGCGGTTTGTGATGACCAGTTCGATGGCGGCGGTGGCCTATGGCCATGGCGGCGCGAAAGAGCGTTTCACCGAAGCCGATTGGACCGATCCGGCCAGCAAGGACGCCTATCCTTACGTCAAAAGCAAGACCATCGCTGAGCGCGCCGCGCGCGATTGGGTGGCGGAAAATGGCGGAGATATGGAATTCTGCACGGTCAATCCGGTGCTGGTGCTGGGGCCGCTGCAATCGGGCGATTTTTCAACCTCGCTAGAGGCGATCAAGAAGCTGCTCGAAGGATCGCTGCCCGGGCTACCCAATTTCGGCTTCGGGGTCGTCGATGTGCGCGACGTGGCCGATATGCATGTGCGCTGCCTGAATGCCCCCAACATGGCGGGCGAACGGTTTCTGTGTTCCGGACCATTTCTGTGGATGCGCGAGATTGCGGAAATCCTGCGCGTCGGGCTGGGCGATTCTGCGCGCAAGGTGCCACGGCGCGGCTTGCCGGATTGGCTGGTCAAGGTTTCGGCCTGGTTCGATCCGGTCATCCGCCAGGTGGTGGGCGAGCTTGGCCATGTTCGCGATGCCGATACCAGCCACGCCCAGACAGTGCTGGGCTGGCACGCGCGCCCGGCGAAGGACAGCATCCTCGATACCGCGCGCGACATGATCCGGTTGGGGATTGTGAAGGTTTAGGCAGAGCGGATCAAATGGGTCGCTAGTCACAACTGCAGGTGGAATTCACGGCGCAGACCAGTGCGTTTTGCAAGGCCGTGAAAAGACTGCTCGAAACGCGATCGTAGTTTGCCTGGATATCTTGATCCGGAAGATAAAGATCGTTCCAGGACCCCATTCCACCAAAAACCCAGGCTTTTTGCGCCGCCGCCAATAGCTGACGCGCTTCGAGCGAGATGCCTAGGCCATCGGGCAGCGCATTCTGGTTCCAGACGAACTGAGCAGGCTTCTTCGCATCCAGTTGATCAATTGCCGATTCAAAATTGCTGGAAAAACCGGAATCGATTGAAGCCGCGAAAGCGCGGATCTGTTCAAGCGCCAATCGAAATTCTGCGCGGATCATCTGAATTTCATGGGCCGGCCAGTTGCCGGTCCACGTTGGTTCGATACAATGATAACGCGTAGACCAGATTCGCCGGTTGGGGGCATCGGGATGGGTTAGCTCCAGCGAACTTTCCCATAGCGAGGATGAACCATCATGGACCTGTTCGAGCAACCAGCGTGATCCCCCACCGGCGAATGCTGAACTAGAGCGATCCGGAATTCCCTCAACATCCCGGCTTACAAAATGCACCCGGTAACCGCAGCATTCTTGGCGACCAGAATCGAGCCACGACTTTGGGCTGGTGAATATTTTGGTCCACTGCTCTTCGGGTTGGGTCCGATCCAGTTCGTGAAAAGTTGTTTCGTGTTCGAACATGAACGCCGAGGAATCTGGTCCAAACCGTTCGATCGAGTGCCCTTCGCAAAGGGCATTTCCATTTAATGCAATGACCAGAATCTGAAATATCTGACCGTTCAACTATGCCTCCACGAGCGCCACGGCCCGGATCCATCCGGCGCTGGCGCCTTCAATCTTGACTGGAAAACAGCTGAGCGTGAAGCCGCTGGCGGGCAGCGCGGCCAGGTTCATCAGCTTTTCGATTTGCCAATAGGGGCGGATGCGGCCGGCCTTGTGGCCTTCCCAGATGATGCCGGGATCGCGATTTTCGGCCCAGCGCCGGGCGGTGTGGCTGAACGGGGCATCCCAGCTCCAGGCATCGGTGCCAACCACTTCAACGCCGCGCGCGGTCAACCACAGTGTGGCTTCCCCGCCCAGGCCAACACCCTGATCGGTGAAATTATCGGTGCCATAGATCGCGCCCGACTGGATCAGCACGATGTCGAGCGGCTGGAGGGTGTAGCCGATGCGCGCCAGTTCGATCTCAACCTGCGCCGCGCTCACCACGGTGCCATGGGGCAAATGCGAAAAATCGAGCTTCACGCCGGGCCGGAAAAACCGGTCAAGCGGGGCTTCGTCGATTGTCGTAGCGCGCTCCTTGCCTTCATGCGTGGTCGAATGAAAATGCCACGGCGCGTCCATATGGGTGCCGTTGTGTGTCGATAGCGTAAGCGTCTCTACCGCCCAGCCTTCGCCATCGGGCAGGTCTTCCTTGGTCAGGCCGGGAAAGAACAACGCGATCTGGGCCCAGGTTTCGGAGTGATCGGTATAGTGGATCTGCGGCAGCATCATCGGTGGATCGGACACCACTTTGGCGGTGATCGGGATCGACAGGTCAATGAATTGCGTCATGCAACTGTTGTTGACCCGCTTTCCGTTTACGTCAATGGCAAGGCCCATGTCTTTGCCTCAAACACTTGCCGCCGCGCGGCCGATCGATGGCGGGTTTTCCGCGCAGGTTCCAGAAAACTGGATGCAGGGCCGCACCACCTATGGCGGGTTTTCTGCTGCGCTGGCGCTGGTTGCGGCGCAGCGACTGGCCGATGATCTGCCGCCGCTGCGATCAGCAACGATCAATTTTGTCGGTCCGCTTTCGGGCGAAGTGGAAGTGCGCGCGCGGCTGCTGCGGCGCGGCCGCAACGCCACCTGGATCGACGCCGAAGTGACCAGCGAAGCCGGGGTGGGGCTGACTGCGACCTTTGTGTTCATGGGCGCGGTAGAGGCCAGCATCTTGCACCTTCACGATGTGCCAATGCCCGATGTTGTGCCGCTGGCTGATGCCGCTGCCTTGCCTGAAAACGCCGGGCCCAGCTTTGCCCCAAATTTCGAACGCCGCTTTGCCCAGCACCGCAGCGCCGAAAAGCAGCCCGAAATTATCTGGTGGGAACGGCTCAAGGATGCGGCGGGGCTCGATCCGATGGTGGCCATGATCCTGCTTGGCGATGCCTTGCCGCCGGGCGTAATGCCGCTGACCGGCCCGGCGCCGATCAGCTCGATGACCTGGCTGATCAACTTGCTGACCCCGCTGCCGCAAACCGATGATGGCTGGTTCCTGCTGCGCGCCGCCGCAAACTATGCCGAAAAAGGCTGTTCCAGCCAGGACATGGCAATCTGGAACACCCGCGGCGAGGCGGTTGCGGTGGGAATGCAATCAATCGCGATCTTTGGCTAGGCGGGATCCCCGTCCAGCCGCTTGCCAATCAGCGCCTTGAACAGCACGAACCCGACCAGGCCAGCCGCGGCGGTGCCAACATGGACCAGCCAGAAGCTGGGTGTATCCATGGTCGAATACCAGCCGCCGACGATCCCAACGGTCTTGTTGGCGGCGAAGAAGGTCAGGTAATAGATCCCCACCACCGTCGCCAGGATCGCCTTGGGTGCAACCTTGGTGAACAGCGCCAGGCTGACCGGCATGATGTGGCTGAACCCGATCGAGTTGAACAGGTGGAACATAACCGGCCAGAACAGTCCGATCTTGCCTGATCCCTGGGTCAGCGCAGCGACATAGAGGCACAGCCCGCCTGCGATCACAAAGAAGCTGCCAAGTATCATCTTGCCGATCTCGTCCGGTTCCCACGCACCCTTGTCGCTGCGCCATTTCCAGTAGAGCGCGACGGCGGCGAGCATCGTGAAGCTTAGCGCGGCGTCGATCGTGATCATATAGCTGGTTGGTAGGGTGACGCCGAAGAAGGTCAGCTGAAATTGTGTGTCGGCCCAGTTCAAATATGCATTGAAGATCTGCTGGTTGGTCAGCATCGCCAAAGCCAGAATAGGGATCAGCAGCAGCAGCGCCAACAGCCGTGGCCGATCAGCTGGGGCGACTGAAGCCAGCAAGCCTATTGCCACGCCGAAACCGATTTGTCCGGAAATGCCGGCAGCAGCAATCGCCGGAACCGACGGGGCGATGAGGCGGAGCAGAACGACAACCGCCGCAGCAGTGCCCAGCAGAATCGGGAAGTTGCTGCCAGCTACCGAAGCCGCCTTTTGCTCCGTCCGGTTCTCCTTGGGCAACCATGGCCCGGCCTTGATATAGAGCAGCAAGCCCAGCACCATTACCACGCCGGCCGTGCCAAAGCCCCAATGCCAGCCGACTTTCTCACCCAAGGTGCCCGAAATGAGCGGCGCGATGATCACGCTGACATTGATCGCGATGTAGAAGATTTGAAACGCCATCGCCCGGCGCAGATCCTTCGGGCCATAAAGCTCGCCCACCTGGCTGGCGATGTTGCCCTTGAACAGGCCAACCCCGACTATCAGCGAGAGCAACGCGAACAGGAACAGGCCTTCGAAGGCCATCAGGAAATGGCCAATCGCCATCACAATCGCGCCCGCCAACAAGGTGGTGCGCCGACCCAGCCAGCGGTCGGCGATCAAGCCGCCTAGAATCGGGGTCAGATAGACCAGGCTGGAATATTCGCCATAGATTGCCGAGGAGAGCGGCTGGCCGGCTTTGCCATCAAAGTACGCGCCTTGCAGCCATTGCAGCCCGATCACTCCGCCAAAATGCTCTGGCAGCAACAGATATTTGGTCATGTACAAGACCAGCAGGGTCTGCATCGAATAGTACGAAAACCGCTCACACCCCTCAACAAAGGCGAGGTAGCCGAGGCCCTTTGGGTGGCCCAGAAAGGCCTTGTCGGTCACTTCATCCCACTCGGGCGTGGCTTCGGCTGCGGTCATTTGGCATCCCCGTTGGTTTCGTTTCGGCTGAGGCTAGCATTGTTGCTGGCGGGGGCAACAAATTCCTCCGCCTCCGAACCTCGTCACCCTGAACTTGTTTCAGGGTCCATTTCGCCAATAACCAATCGGGTGCGTGAAGTGAGCCAACGGCACGGTTTAGTTGTGCCAGACATCACCGGATGAGAACCACGATGGACCCTGAAACGAGTTCAGGGTGACGGTGAAGGGGAGTGGAGCGTGTGCGTCCTAGCGCGCCAGTTCGCCATCCAGGAACGCCGCAACCTCGTCCAGCGCCACATCCTTGGCGAGGAAGGCCTCGCCGATGCCCTTCATCAGTACGAAGGGCAGCACGCCGGCATCCATCTTCTTGTCATGGAGCATGTGCGCCACCAGCGCCGGGCCGTCGCAATTGAGGCCTAGCGACGCAATCTCGCTGGCCATACCGATGGCGGCAAAGTGCCCGGCTATGCTTTCAGCCGCTTGCACCGCCAATAGCCCCCGCGCGGCGGAAAAGCGTGCCGCCAGCACCATGCCCAGCGCCACGCCTTCGCCATGCAGCAGGCGATCGGAAAAGCCGGTCTGCGCTTCCAGCGCGTGGCCGAACGTGTGGCCCAGATTGAGCAACGCCCGCAGGCCCAGCGTCTCGCGCTCGTCCGCGGCGACTATCCGCGCCTTGGCCGCAACCGAGTGGGCTACGGCATATTCGCGAAGCGCTGCATCGCCCGCCAGCATCGCCGCGCCATTGGCTTTGCACCACTCGAAGAAACCCGCATCACCCAGCAGACCATACTTGACCACCTCGGCATAACCGGCCTTCAGTTCGCGCTGCGGCAGGGTGTCCAGCGTTGCCAGATCGGCCAGCACCAGCGCGGGCTGGTGGAATGCGCCAACCAGATTTTTGCCAGCGGGGGTATTAATCGCGGTCTTGCCGCCCACGCTTGAATCAACCTGCGCCAGTAGGGTGGTTGGCAGCTGGATGAAGTGGCAGCCGCGCTTCAGGATCGCAGCGGCAAATCCTGTCAGATCGCCAATAACCCCGCCGCCCAGCGCCAGCACATGATCGCCGCGCTCAACCTCTTCGGCCAGCAACCAGTCGGTTGTTGCGGCCAGTTGATCCCAGCTTTTGCTCGCCTCGCCGGGGGGCAGGATCAGCCAGGCCGCTTCGTGCCCGCCCTGCCGCAGGGCACCTTCGATGGTTTCACCCCAGGCCTTGTGAACATTGGCATCGGTTACCACTGGCACCCGGCGCTTGCGCAGTCTGGCGCCGCATTCGCCAGCCAGATTGACCAGCAGACCGGTGCCGATCCGCACTTCATAAGGCGCGCCGGCCACATCGACAGGAATCACAGCCATTGATCGATACCCTTCAGGATCGCGGTCAGTGTGCGCGAATGTGCATCGTTGCCGCTTGTCACATGGATCGGAGCCTCGCGATAGGCGCTTGTCCGCTCCGCTTTGAGCCGGGTCAGGATCTCACGCGGGTTGCCCTGTTTCAGCAGTGGGCGGTTGCCTTTGCGGCCAACCCGCTCAACCAGTACGTCGATGTCGCTGTCCAGCCAGACCGCAATGGCCTTGTCCAGGATCAGCGCGCGGGTCTCCGGGTTGATGAAGGCGCCGCCGCCAGTGGCTATCACCTGGCCAGGTCCTTCAACCAGCCGTGCGATCACCCGACGCTCACCATCGCGGAAATAGCCTTCGCCAAACCGTTCGAAAATCTCGGGGATAGACATATGTGCGGCGCGTTCGATTTCTTCGTCTGCATCGGTGAACGGCAGGTGCAACGCCGATGCCAGCCGCTTGCCGACGCTGGTCTTGCCCACGCCCATCATCCCCACCAGCACAACCGGACGGTCGATCCGCCGCGCTAGTGCCGCAATTTCGGCAGGGGAAAGTGCATGGTCCATTGCGGCCCCGCCTATAGTTGCGCTAACCCGCAGCGCAAGCGTTGGACTGGAAGGTCGCAAGTGGCAATACGATTGGGCAGAGGCTGGAAGATTGGCGGCGGCGTGCTGGCGCTGCTGATTTTGGTGCTGGCCTGGGCCTGGCACGATGGCGGTGAACGCCCGGTCAGCGCGCAGATATCGCCCGCTTTGCTGCCTTCGGTGGCGCAATGAAGCGACTGCTGATCGGCTCTGCCACGCTGGCGCTGGCGCTGGCGCTGTCTTCGGTGCTGGCGATTGCGCAGGATTCGCCCGAATCGCTGCTGCCGCCTGGTTTTGACAAACCCAAACCTGGGCCCAAGCCGGCCACCCCAAGCGACGGATCAACTGCAGTTGTCCAGCCGATTCCTGGCGCGGTCAGGGGCAGTTCAGGCAATGCGACCAGCACAGTCCGGCCTGCCACGCTGCCTTCGGGCGCGCGAATTCCGACGCTGAAAGAGCTCGAATCAATGAGCCCGGACGAGCTTGACCAATTGCTCGGCCTCAAGCCCAAATTCGATATGCCGGCCGCAGCGCGGCGGTCCTTGAAGCAGGTTGGGATTTTGGCTGAGGATGAAGGCGGGATGCCGCCCGGTTCATTGGGCCGCCAGCCTGCTGCGCTGATTAGGGCCGCGATTGATGGCAACAAGGGGCGGCTGGTTTCGCGCTGGGGGCACATTCTGCTGCGCCGGGGCCTCGCCGCGCGGCTTGACGCGCCAACGGGTATGAACCCGGCCGATTTTGCCGCGGCCCGCGCCGCATTGCTGGTGCGCATGGGTGAGGGTGAGGCCGCGCGCCAGTTGGTGCAGGATGTCGATGCCGGAAACTATACCCCCGCGCTGACCCAGGCGGCGGTCGATGCCTACCAGTTCACCGCTGACATTACCGGAATCTGCCCGGTGGTTACCGTGATTGGTGGCGGCCGCAAGGATGCCGATTGGCGGGTATTGCAGGGGATCTGCTCTTCGTTTCAGGGAAGCGGCGCTTCGGGCATGGCCCAGCTGGACAGGCTGGTGGGCGATCAGGGTTGGCCCCAGATCGATATCCTGCTGGCCAAACGCTATGCCGGGGCTGCCGGCAAGACCCGCCAGATGGTGAAAATTGAGTGGGACGGGGTCAGCGACATGAACCCGTGGCGCTATGCGCTGAGTATGGCTGTTGGCGTTGCCCCGCCAGATTCGCTGTTGAAAGACCTGCCTATCCGCTATGCCTATGTCACAGCCACGGCGCCGATGGCCGGGCTTCCTGCGCGGGCCCAAGGGGCTGATCGGGCCGCAGCTGCGGGAATACTCTCATCAACCGCGATGGTTGATCTGTATAGCCAGATCTATGCCCAGAACGATCTGAGCGGGCCGCTTGCTGAAGCCGCCGATACCCTGCGCAATGCCTATCTGGGCGAAACGCAAGCCAGCCGGATGGCGGCGATGCAATCGCTGTGGGACGGCGCCGGTGATGACGAAGTGCGCTATTCGCGCCAGGTTCTTACCGCCTATGCCGCCGCCAGATTGACCCCATCGGGCGATTTCGCAGCACAATCGCCCGATCTGGTGGCCTCGATGCTGGCCGCTGGGCTTGATCAGAACGCGCTGCGCTGGGGCGAACAGGCTGATATCGGATCACTCACTTGGGGGCAGCTGGCCTTGGCAGCGCCCAACCGCACGGCGCCGGTTGAACTTGGCGCGCTGGACAGTTTCTATGGAAATGACCCCAGCGATGGTTACCGCAAGTCCAGGTTTCTGTTGGCGGGGCTGGCTGGCTTGTCGCGGGTTGAGCGCGATACGATAACCGGGTTCAGCGAAAAGTTGGGTGTCGATCTTGGCCGCCAGACCAAGTGGAGCCGGCTGATCGTTCAAGCTGCTGATCTGAACAACCGTGAACTGGTGATCTTGTTGGCGGGGCTGGGCATGCAGGGCGATAGCTGGACCAAGATGACCAGCTTCAACCTCTACCACATCGTCTCGGCGCTGAACCGCGTGGGCCTTTCGGCTGAAGCACGGATGATTGCGGCAGAGGCCGTGGCGCGGGGTTGATCGATTTCGGCCGCGATAGACTCGTTCCTCGCTATGCTCGCCGCCGAACGCGGCGCTGCGGCCAACACGCTTGTCGCCTATCGCCGCGATCTTGAAGGCGCCGAAGAGGCGATCGGAGAGCTGGTTGCGGCAGACCGCGATGCCTTCGCCTCATTGGGTGCGGCCTGGGCTGCGCTGGCCCCATCAAGCCTGGCGCGCAAATGTTCGGCGCTTCGCCAGTTCTGCGGCTTCATGGTGGATGAAGGCTGGCGCGGCGATGATCCATCACCGGCCTTGCCGCGCCCGCGCACCCGCCGCCCGCTGCCGCGCGTGCTGGGACACGGAGAGGTTGCGGCATTGTTTGCCCGGGCCGAAGAGGAAGCGGTGGGCGAGCGGCGCGAGGCCGTGCGGCTGCTGACCCTGCTGGAACTGCTGTATGGATCGGGGCTGCGCGCCAGCGAACTGGTATCGCTGCCCTTCAGTGCGGTGCCGCGCGATGCACCGCTTCTGACTGTAACGGGCAAGGGCGGGCAGCAGCGGATGGTCCCGGTCAGCACCCGCGCACGGGCTGCACTATCGCGTTGGACGGTGCTGCGCGGTGATGCGGGCAAGCTGCTGTTTCCTTCGACCGGCAAGAGTGGGCACCTGACCCGAATTAGGCTGTTTCAGCTGTTGCGGGCGTTGGCGGCACGCGCCGGAATTGATCCTGAAAAGGTCAGCCCGCATGTCCTGCGCCACGCCTTTGCCACGCATTTGCTTGAAGGCGGGGCGGACCTTCGCGTGCTGCAAACCTTGCTGGGCCACGCCGATATCGCCACCACCCAGATCTATACCCACGTGGATGCGGCGCGGTTGGTGGCACTGGTCAATGCGCGGCACCCTCTTGCAGTGCGCGCGGCAGAGGGCTAGCGCGAAGGGCATGATTTCCTACCTTGAGTTTGAGAAGCCGGTTGCGGCGCTGGAAGCCCGGATTGCGGAGCTGCGTGAGACCGCGAAGGCAGGCGATGTCGATCTGACAGCGGAGATTCGCCGGCTCGAAGTAAAAAGCGCGGATCTGCTGGCTAGCACCTATGCCGCGCTTACCCCGTGGCAAAAAACCCAGGTTGCGCGCCACCCGATGCGCCCGCATTTCTGCGACTATTCCAGCAGCATCTTTACCGATTTCATGCCGCTGGGCGGCGATCGCTATTTCGGAGACGATCAGGCGATCATCGGCGGCTTTGCCAAACTTGGGTCTGAAGAAAACGCGCGCCGGGTGATGCTGATCGGGCATGAAAAGGGCAATGATACGCAAAGCCGGATCAAGCACAATTTCGGGATGGGCAAACCTGAAGGATACCGCAAGGCGATCCGGTTGATGGAACTGGCCGGGCGGTTCGGCCTGCCGGTGGTCACTTTGGTTGATACATCAGGGGCGTTTCCCGGGGTTGAGGCTGAGGAGCGCGGCCAGGCCGAAGCAATTGCCCGTTCGACCGAGGCCTGTCTGGCTTTGGGCGTGCCGATGGTGGCGGTGATTGTGGGGGAGGGCGGTTCGGGCGGCGCCGTGGCATTGGCCAGCGCTGAACGCGTGCTAATGCTGGAACATTCGGTCTATGCCGTAATCAGCCCCGAAGGCTGCGCCTCGATCCTGTGGCGCACATCCGAAAAAGCGGCCGATGCAGCTGAAGCGATGAAAGTGACAGCACAGGACCTGCTGGGCCTTGGCGTTATTGACCGGATCGTCAAGGAACCGGTTGGTGGGGCGCACCGCGATCCTGATCTGGCCGGGCGGGCGCTGGCCGCAGCGATCGGCGAAGAGCTTGATGCCTTGAGCAAGCTTTCGCCAGACCAGCTTCGGGCCAAGCGCGAAGAGCGATTTTTGCGGATCGGCGAGGGCTGAACCGATCAGCCCGGCGGCTTGTTCAGCTTGGCGGAAGCTTCGTGATTGCAAAGCGTTGGCAACCCATTACCCTGCTTGCAGTCGCAGCCCGAGGAGTCTCCAATGTCCCGCACTTTTGGCCAGAAGGCCTTGTTCGCCGCGCTAATCCCGGCGCTTACCTTCAGTTCGATGTCTGCCGCGCCCAGCGGCGCGCAGTCCTCCGCAGTCGCTCCGATCAGCGCCAAGGACAAGACCGAAGGGGCCAAGTATCATCCGCAATTGATGGCTGAATTCGGCGGCGCGATGACCGGTCCGCAGGCGGTCTATGTCCAGACTGTCGGGCGCAAGATCGCCGTGGCAGCAGGCGGCAGCCCGGCAAGCGAATACACCGTCACCTTGCTCAATTCATCGGTTGATAATGCCTTCGCGATTCCCGGTGGCTATCTTTACACCACCCGGCAGCTGGTCGCCTTGATGAACAACGAGGCCGAATTGGCCGGGGTTCTGGGCCATGAGGAAGGCCACGTCGATGCCAAGCATAGCGCAAGGCGGCAAAGCGCGGCGACCAAGAACACTATTCTTGGGGTGGCCGGCGCGGTGCTTTCAGGCGTGTTTTTGGGCAACAGCCAAGTCGGCCAGATCCTCCAGAAGGGCTTTCTGCAAGGATCGCAGCTGCTGACGCTGAAATACTCGCGCAAGCAGGAGGAAGAGGCTGATTCGTTGGGAATTCAGTATCTCAAAAAGGCCGGTTATGATCCCCGCGCGATGTCCACAGTGTTGCAAAGCCTGGCCAATCAGAATGCGCTTGATGCCCGGCTTAAGGGCGTAAATGATCAGGTTCCCGAATGGGCCTCTACCCACCCCGATCCGGCCGGCCGGGTGCGCACCACTGCTGGTCTGGCCGGAGCCGGCGGCGGCGCGCTCAATCGTGATACATTTCTATCTAAAATCAGCGGCTTGACCTATGGCGACGCGCCCGAGCAAGGCTATGTTGAGGGCCGTAGCTTCAAGCATCCGATTGACAAGATGGCGTTCGATGCGCCCAGCGGATTCTACCTGATCAACAGCCCGCAGGCGGTTATGGTTGGCGGGCAGGCAGGCAAGGGTCAGTTCACTACTGCTGGTCAGTTCAATGGCGATCTTGATGCCTACGTCCGCGGGGTGTTCACCGCTTTTGCCACGGCCAACAAGGCGCAGCTCAATCCATCGCCGGTGCAGCGCACCACGGTCAACGGGATCCCGGCGGCCTACAGCGTGGCGCGGGTCAATTCGAACAATAGCCAGGTTGATATCACCGTTTTCGCCTATCAGTGGGATGCCACCCACGCCTATCACTTCATGACCATTACCCAGGCCGGGGCAAATGTGTTTGATCCGATGTTCCAATCGGTTCGCCGGCTCAGCGCGGCCGAGGCTGCGGCGCTGAGGCCGCGCAGGCTGGTGATTGTGACTGTCAAGAAAGGCGACACCATCCAGACGCTGGCCAAGCGCATGGCCTATACCGATGCGCCGCTGGACCGGTTTCTGGTGTTGAACGGACTGGCTGCTGGCGCGACTGTGAAAGTAGGCCAAAGGATCAAACTGGTTACATACTGACCGGATTGGGGAAGCAAAAATGGGCGGCGCGCAGGGTGCGCACCGCCCATTTTTTTACCCATTTTTTGTTCGCTCCGGATTATGCAGCGCTAGGCTGCATTTCCGCCGGACATTGCTGACGACGCGGTGTTGAAGGTCGTCTGCAATTGGTTGCCCATTCCTTGCATTGCAGCAATAGCGGCAACCGCGATGAGTGCGGCGATCAAGCCATATTCAATGGCGGTGGCGCCAGATTCATCGCTCAACAATCTGGTGATGCGTTTCATCTCGTGTCTCCTTGAGGTATGGCTGATCTGTTCGGATCAGGCTGCCGGAGCAGCGTTCGCGCCCGACATTGCCGACGAGGTGGTTTCGAAGGTTGTCTTTAGCTGGTTGCCAAGGCCCTGCATGGCCGCAATTGCCGCAACGGCGATAAGGGCTGCAATCAGACCGTATTCGATGGCAGTGGCACCCGCTTCGTTGCGAATGAGTTTGCTGAGAAATTTCATATTGGCCTCCAAAGATAGCTCACGCAAAAAGTGATCGCACCACCCCTGTTGGCCGGTTCGAACGAGGTCATATTGTGGCAAACTCGTTACCATGGGGTTAACGCGGGTCGGGGCCATTAAACCCATATTTATCAACATTGACTTGATCCAATGATGCCGGAACATAGGCCAATTGGTCTGGGCGCTGGGCAAACAAAAAGGGCGGCAGGTTTCCCTGCCGCCCTTCATTGTAGCTACGTGGCTAATTAAGCAGCCGGAGCAGCGTTAGCGCCCGACATAGCCGACGAAGTGGTGTTGAAAGTGGTCTTCAGCTGGTTGCCGAGGCCCTGCATGGCAGCAATAGCGGCCACAGCGATAAGGGCGGCGATCAGGCCATATTCAATTGCGGTGGCGCCAGCTTCGTCACGGATCAGCTTGTTGATGAACTTCATGTCTAGTCTCCTGTTGCAGTCTTCATGTTTACCCGGCTCGTTCCAAATCACCCGGAGCGAGCAAGATTCGAATTAAAGGCAATTCCTTGCCAAATCTTTAAGCTGCGGTGGCGCCGTTGATGGCTTCCTGCGATTTTGATGAAACGGTAGTCCAGGTGTTCTTGGTCTCGTTGGCCACGCCTTGCAGCGCAGTCAGCATTGCCAGCACGATCATCGCGCAGATCAGACCCATCTCAACCGCGGACGCTCCCGCGCAATCTTTCGCCAGTCGGTTCAAGAAAGCTTTCATCATTCCCAGTCTCCGCTGATTTGGCAGCCTCGCAGGGAAATAGTGGCCGCATCCCTAATAATTGGTTTAGACGCGCCTGCGTTGTGAAAAAAAATCCGACACAGATCGAAGTGGTGGCCATCGCGTTGATTGATGCGCAGAACCGCGTCCTGATGCAGCGCCGCCGAGCCGGCCGCGCGCATGCCGGGCTGTGGGAATTCCCCGGCGGAAAAGTGGAACCCGGCGAATCCGGCCCTGCGGCGCTGTGCCGCGAGGTGGATGAAGAGCTTGGGCTTGTTGTCGCCGAAGCCAACCTTACGCCGCTGGCACAAGCATCAGATGCTGTTCTGGGGATTGTCATCAGGCTTTACACCTGCCGCTTATGGCCGGGCGATCCAGTCTGCCTGGATGCGCAAGAGCTAGGCTGGTTTGCGCCCGATGGCTTGCTGGCGCTTGATATGCCGCCGCTGGATGTGCCGCTGGCCCAGGCCGTTTTGGTGTTGCTCGATTCCGGCAAATAGCCGCTTGCCAAGCCCGCCCCGCGCCCGTATGTGCGCCATTCCAACGCGCCCGTAGCTCAGCTGGATAGAGCATCAGACTACGAATCTGAGGGTCGGACGTTCGAATCGTTCCGGGCGCACCACTACCCAAATGGCTCACCGCAAGGTGGGCCTTTTTGGTATTTGCCGGTTGCGACCAGATCCAATTTTTTAAGCAGCGTTGAGCTGGGCCGGCATGGCGTCCTCGGCTGTGGCGATCTGGATCATGTTGCGGCCTTCCTGCTTGGCTCGGTACAGCGCGGTGTCTGCGGCCTTGAGCGCGCTGCGAGGATCGCCGGAGATGAAGACATCTGCGACCCCGGCTGAAAACGTCACCTGACCAAACGGCAAATCGTTGGCGCGGTTGACCAAGCGGCGTTCGCTCAGGTTGGCGCGCAGCCCGTCAAGCTTGGCGGCCGCATCGGCGAGCGATTCGCCGCGCAGCAACACCACGAACTCCTCACCGCCGTGGCGGGCCACGTGGCACCGGTCATTCGAAAGCCGGGCAAGGCTTTCGGCCACCAGCTTCAGCACCCGATCGCCGGCATCGTGGCCGTGCTTGTCGTTGATCTGCTTGAAATGGTCGATATCGCAAAACGCCACGCACAGCGTATCGCCCGCGGCGCGGGCATCGCGGAATTGTTCCTCAAAGCACGCTTCGAAGGCGCGGCGGTTGGGCAGGCCGGTCAGGTGGTCTTCCTCGGCGCTGCGCCTTGCTTCATCGAGCCGGCGTTTTAGCGCACGGGTCTGCGCCTCGCTGCGCAACATCTGCTTTTCGATATCGCGGGTGCGGATCAACATGGCCTTGGCGATATTGGCCAGATCGGAAATGACATCGCCAGCCCGGGTCACTTGCTCCAGTTCAGAAACGTGGCCTTCCAGGGCAATATGATATTCGTTGGTGGCGACATGGGCGTCGCGGCTGGTCTTGGCAAATTCATCGATGCTGCCTTCTAGCCGCTGCATCAGATCGGTCAGCGTTTCCAGTTCGTTGCCATCATCCTGCGCGCTCAGCGCTTCATCCAGCCAGTCGATTGTGAGGGGCAAACGGGCCTGAATTCGCCGGTCGATCGCCAAAACCAGATCCCGGTCGGCAGCGGCCAGATAGTTCCAGCCGGCCGCCAGACTGGTCGCGTTGACCTCCAACTGGTGCGCGGCAATAAAGCGTGCAACCTCTTCTACCTGCCGCAGACGCAGATTTTCGCGCCGATCGGTGGGCGAAGGTGGATCGCCAGCATCGGGTTGGATTTCAAGCTGGCGGGCTCCCAGGCCCAGCCAGCCCAGAATGCCGCCGCCGGGGCGGCCAAGTGATGGATCATGCGCGGTCATGCCATGGTTAACGACCGCTTGGCGCAGGAATTAAGGTGCGTTATGCTGAATTCGGGCGCCGCGGTGACGAAGATCACGGCGAAGAACGATAGATTGCTGCATTTCCCAATCCGGTTTTCTGATGCGTGAGGTTCGCCATGCCCTTTATCGATGATGATATTGTTTCGATGCGGCCCGATGCGGGCAAACCTGTTCAACTGTTCTGGGGGGATGAGGTCAAGGTCCTGGCGCAGGATGCCAGCACCATCCGGGTGCGCGCGATCGGACGGGGCAATCCGGCGCTGGAGGGGACCATATCGGCCAAGGTGAAGCTGCGCGACAAGGCGCTGCTGCGGCTTTCGATGATTGACGTTCAGCAAGGCGATGGACTGATCCTGCAAAGCCCCGGGGGCAAAGTGATCTTTATCGATGGCGGCGATAACCAGCTGTTCGCCCGCCACGCCGCCGCGCGCTTTCCCGGAACCACCGAACAAAAGCCGCTGAAGGTCGATCTGATGCTGGTAACGCATGGCGATGCCGATCACTTTGACGGGCTGAACGAACTGCGCAAATCGGAAACAAACTCCAATCCTGCCAAACGGATCTTCGTTGCTCCGCAGCGTTACTATCATAACGGGATTGCAAAACGGCCGGGCAAGCTGGCCGGCATCAAGCGCAAAGACGTGGAAATGCTGGGGCAGACCGAAAAGCTTGGTCAGGCAACCTATGTTACCGGCCTTGTCGAGGATCCCGCTGCGCTGCCCCCGGCAGAGTTGAACGAACCGTTCACCGCCTGGATGGAAACGCTGGCCGCGTGGGAGCCGCGCAGCCTGGCCGCCTGGGGCCAGCCGATAGAGCGCCGCCGGCTTGATCAGACCCGCGGCCAGGCCTTTGATTTCTTGCGCAGCGAAGGGGTTGAGGTCGATCTCTATGGCCCGATCACAGAGGATGTGAACGGAAAGCCCGGGCTTCGGTTTCTGGCCAGCCCGCCCGATGATGCCAATTTGATGCTGGGAACCCACGGGGCCGGGCGGGGATCGGGGCTTTCTGCGAGCCACACGATCAACGGCCACTCGGTCGCGTTTCGGCTGCGCTATGGCAATGTCCGGTTTCTGTTCACCGGCG
>NZ_JBEBKB010000029.1:0-32656 GCF_040079535.1 Novosphingobium sp.
CCCTTGCCCTTCACCCAATCCCAGCCAGCGCCTTTTGCCGGCGCCGTTGCACTGACGATCCCAGCCCGATCGCTTCGCGGTATTTGGCCACGGTGCGCCGGGCCAGATCAAAGCCCTTGCCTTTCAACAGATCGACCAAAGTATCGTCGCTGAGAATTGCCTTGGGGTCTTCGGCATCGATCAGCGCCTTGATCGCCGCCTTGACTGCTGAGGCCGATGCCCCGCCCTCACCGTCCACCGCGCCGACGCCTGAGGTGAAGAAATACTTCAGCTCAAAGGTGCCGCGTTCGCAGCTGAGGTATTTGTTCGAAGTGACCCGGCTGACGGTCGATTCGTGCATCGCAATCGCCTCTGCCACGGTCCGCAGCGTCAACGGCTTGAGCTGCGAGACGCCGTGGCGGAAAAACTGGTCTTGCTGGCGGGCAATCTCGCTTGCCACCTTGAGGATGGTCTTGGCGCGCTGATCAAGCGCCTTGATCAGCCAGTTGGCATCGGCCAGCTTTTCCGAAAGCCAGCCGCGCGCCGCTTTATCATCCACACTGCCCCGCATCTCCACGTAATAGCTGCGATTGACGATCAACCGCGGCAAAGTCGCCTGGTTCAGCTGGACATCCCAGCCGCCATCGGCGCGGCGGCCGATCAGAATATCGGGGGTTACCGGTTCACCCCCGCCACTTGCAAAACGCAGCCCGGGCTTGGGATCATAGCCGCGCAGCTCGCTCAACATTTCGGCGAAATCTTCGTCGTCCGCCCCGCAGATCCGTTTGAGCCGGGCGAGTTCACCCCGGCCCAGCAGATCAAGATTGTCGAGCAGCTTGGCCATGCACGGATCGTGGCGATCGGCTTCTTTCGCCTGCAGCGCCAGACATTCGCCCAGCGATCTTGCGCCAACCCCGGTGGGATCGAGCGACTGGAGCAGATCAAGCGCGGGTTCCGCGTCGGCCTCGGTCAAGCCCAGTTCGGCCGCGGCTTCGCGCAGTGACACCGGCAGATAGCCGGCTTCGTCCAGTTGATCGGCCAGGTGGCGGGCGATAAAGGCGGTGCGGGGATCACGGCACACCACACCGATCTGGGCGTACAGATGATCGGCCAGGGTCAGCGCGGTATCGGCGCGCTCGTCAATTCCGGGGCCGTCTTCACCGCCGGAGAATTGCAGCTGCGCACCCCATTCCCCGCCCGGATCGCCATCCCCGGTGTCGCGATCAATATCAAGCGCGCCTCGATCCAGATCGAGCGGGCGATCATCCTCTGCCCGCCCTTCGCCAACCAGTTGATCGACCGGCGAGCTTTCCAGCGTGGTGCGGCGGGCTTCGATCAGCTCTGTCTGGGCCGGATCGGAATCGGCGGCTGCTTCGCCCATTTCCAGCAGTGGATTGGCATCCAGCGCATCGCCGATGAATGTCTCAATCTCAAGATTGGACAGCGCCAGCAGCTTGATCGCCTGCTGCAGTTGCGGCGTCATCACCAGCGACTGGCTTTGTCTCAGATCGAGGCGAGGCCCCAGTGCCATGGCTGTGTTTCGCTAGGCTCCGTCGCCGGTCACATGTAGCTCGAGCCGAGGTACAAGGTGACCACGTTGTGATCCTTCACCATGTCTTCGGGCGATCCGGCGAACAGCACCTGTCCGCCATAGATCACACAAGTGCTATCAACGATATCCAGCGTTTCGCGCACATTATGATCGGTGATCAGCACCCCGATCCCGCGCTGCTTGAGGTCCAGCACCAGATCGCGGATATCGCTGATCGAAAGCGGATCGATCCCCGCGAACGGTTCGTCCAGCAGCATGATCGAAGGCTTGGCCGCCAGCGCCCGGGCAATTTCGCAGCGCCGCCGTTCCCCGCCTGAAAGCGCCATCGCCGGGCTGGAACGCAAACGCGTCAGACCAAATTCACCCAGCAGCCGTTCCAGATCATCGGCCCGCGTCGCCCGGTCAGGCTCTACCAGTTCAAGCACCGCCGCGATGTTCTGTTCCACCGTCAGCCCGCGAAAGATCGAGGTTTCCTGCGGCAGATAGCCCAGGCCCAGGATCGCGCGGCGGTACATCGGCAACTGGGTAACATCGACCCCGTCCATCAGGATCCGGCCCGAATCCGGCTTTACCAGCCCCATGATCGAATAAAAACAGGTGGTCTTGCCTGCGCCATTGGGGCCCAGCAGGCCCAGCACCTCACCCTTCGCCACCGAAAGCGAAATGTCGCTCAGCACGGCGCGCTTGTCATAGCTTTTGGCGATCGAGATTACCTCCAGCCCACCTGCTGGTGCGGATTGATCGCTTTGGGGCGCGGCGGCAGTCGCAGTTTCAGTCTGGCTCATCAGATAATGACTTAAGAGCCAAAATCCGGCTGGGCAAGCGCCTGTGCGGTGAACTGGCAGGTTTCATGCATGACCTGTGGCAAACAATGCTTAACAAGGCTTGATCGATTGCTCCTTCGGTGATTTACTCAGCCGCAACAAAAACGGGCGGAGGGCAGACCATGGTCAAGGCATGGAACGGGGCAACAGCGGCGCGCAGGCCGCTGGATTGGCGCAAACGGATGAGCGACAACATCGCCTATGCGTTGCTGGTCTATACCGGCTTGCAAATATTTGTGACCATGGGCGCGCTTGAGGCAGAGGGCGGTTCGTTGCTGCCCTATTTTGCGCTGATCCTGCTGGTCGCCGCGATCATTCCGGCCTGCCGCCGATTTGAAAAACGCTGGAGCCGGTTGAGCGATGCCCAGGCCGCCGATCCCGAATTCGCACGGTGGTTCCGGCGTGATCGGATTTATCTGTGGTTGCTGGCAATCGGGCTGCCGTTCCTGATCACCGGTGTGTTCAAAGGCCTGGCCATGTTGGCGGGCTGATTGCGCTTTTGATCGGCAATGCCTAGATCGGCGGCTCCCCAGCATCGGAGCTGCCCCTTTTCATGCTTACCCCTGCCCAAGCCCAAGACCGCGCCGCCGCGCTGATTGACCTTGCCCGCCGCGCCGGGGCTGATGCCGCCGATGCGATCTATTCGGGTCAATCATCCGAAGCAGTGCAAGTGCGGCTTGGCGCGCTGGAAGATGTCGAACGCTCTGAAAGCGAGCATCTGGATCTGCGGGTCTTTGTCGGCAGTCGCTCTGCCTCGATCGGTTCGAGCGATCTGTCAGACAATGCGCTGACCGAACTGGCGGCGCGTTCGGTGGCGATGGCGCGGCTTGCGCCCGAAGATCCCTATGCCGGGCTGGCCCCCGAAGACCGCCTGCTGACCGGCTTGTTGCCCGATCTTGATCTGGCCGACAGCCAGGATCTGGATCCCAGGGCGCTGCGCGAACTGGCGCTGGCGGTGGAAGATGCCGCGCGCGCGGTAACCGGCGTCACCAATTCCGAAGGCGGGTCGGCCAGCGCTGGAGAGCGATCGGTGGCATTGGTCACCAGCCACGGCTTTTCCGGTGCCTATGGCGGTACCAGCCGGCAAATAAGCGCAACCGTGATCGCCGGTGAAGGATCTGGCATGCAGCGCGATTATGCCTGGCGCAGCGCGCACCATCTGGCCGATCTGCCCAGCGCACAAGTGCTGGGCAAGCAAGCCGGAACCCGCGCGGTTGCCCGGCTGAACCCAGGCCGGATGAAAAGCGGCGCCATGCCGGTGGTGTTCGATCCCAGAGTTGGCGGCAGCCTGATCGGCCATCTGGCTGGCGGGATCAGTGGCAGCGCAATCGCGCGGCGCGCCAGTTTTTTGTTGGACAAGGATGGTGCCCAGCTGTTTGCAAAGGGCATTTCGATTATCGACAATCCGCTGCGTCAGCGGGCACTGGGCGCGCGGCCGTTTGACGGTGAAGGCCTGCCCACCGCGCAGCGCGATCTGGTCCGCGATGGCCGGCTGACCGGCTGGCTGATGGACAGCGCCAGCGCTCGGCAACTGGGGCTTGAACCAACCGGCCATGCATCACGCGGTGCCGGCGGTTCGCCTGGTGTCAGCCCTTCGGCGCTGCATCTCGAAGCCGGGCAGCTATCTGTGGCAGAGCTGATCGCCGATATTGCCGATGGTGTACTGGTGACAGAACTGATCGGCAGCGGCGTTAACGGCGTTACGGGCGATTACAGCCGCGGCGCATCAGGCTTCAGGATCGTCAACGGCACGGTCGTCGGGCCGGTTGCCGAATTTACCGTGGCCGGCAATCTGATCGACATGTTCGCCGCGCTGATCCCGGCCAGCGATCTGGAATGGCACCGCAGCGTCAACGTGCCGACGATCCGGATCGATGGGATGATGGTGGCAGGGGATTGAGTTTCTGCCCGGCGCGCTGATCGCCTCCGTGGTCAGTTGGCAACACCAGCCCGCTCCCCCGGCCCGACCACCCGTTTCATGGTACCCTTGGGGTGGTCGGGCCGGGGGAGCGGGCTGGTGTTGCCAGGCCAGACGGACGTCTGGCCGCGCCAGCGTTAGCCGGCCAAAGAAGCCTGATGCCGCGCGATGCATTCCAGCACTACGCGCCTGGCATCTTCAGCATCGCCCCACTTGCCGATCCTGACCCACTTTTCGGGCTCCAGATCCTTGTAGTGGGTAAAAAAGTGCTCAATCTGCGCCAGCACGATCGAGGGCAGATCCTTTTGCTCGCCGATGTCTGAATAGTAGGGAAAGGTCGAATCGACCGGAACGCAGATCAGCTTTTCATCGCCGCCGTGTTCATCTTCCAGGTTCAGCACCCCAATCGGCCGCGCCCGCACCACGCAACCCGGCACAAACGGCGATCGCGCGATCACCAGTGCATCCAGCGGATCACCATCGTCTGAAAGGGTGTGCGGGATAAAGCCGTAATTGGCCGGATAACGCATTGGCGTATGCAGGATCCGGTCAACGAACAACGCGCCCGATTCCTTATCGAATTCATACTTCACCGGCTCGCCGCCAACCGGCACTTCGATGATTACATTAAGGCTTTCGGGCGGATTATCGCCAACGGGGATTTTTTCGATACGCATGGGCAGCACCTTTAAACACGCCAATGCTGCATCGCAACATCAAAGCGGCAAGTTGCGGCTTGGACGCGGCTGATTGAACCGCTATTTCTTGCCCTTTGCCTTGGGCAGGGGCCGTTTGGGCATCAGCAGCAGATCAAGCCCGGTCGGTGCCTTGCCCGGTAGGGCGCGTTCCAGCCAGGGCCAGCGCAGGCCGCCGCGATAATCGATTGCGATTGTTTCAAACCGATCGCCGCGCTGCACCAGCAATGCCAGCGGTGCGCCGCCCTTGGCCGCGGTGATCGCCGCTTTGATCGCATCGGGATCATAGGCCGCGCCGTTAACCGCCACGATCTTTGCCCCGGTCACGATCCCGGCATTGAAAGCCGGACTATCCCAATAGGTGCCGGTAACCTTGCCGTCCTTGTCCAGGCTGATCCCCAACGAATAGCTTAGCGACAGTGATTTGGCATCGGTCATCCGGGCCTTGTCGGAAATGTTGGGTTCCTCTTTCCAGACCAGTTTGTATCCGCCCATCGTGATCCCGCCGATCGGCGCGGGCTGGCCCGGTTGGTTCAGCCGGGTATCAAGGAACGTCTGCCAATCATACGGTGTAACCGCGTTTAGCGTGGCAACGATATCGCCCTGTTCAAACGGCAATTGGCCCCAATCACCATCGCGCATCCCGAAAAAGCCGCGCGCGAAATCATCGATGCTTTTTGTCCCGGCGGTTTGCTGGCGGATGATCTGATCGGCTTCAAGCCAGACCAGCGCGCCTTCGGTGTAATAGTCTTCGCTGCGGGCCATCGAGGCAAAGGGCTTGGGCTTGCGTGAGGCAAACACCGGATCGAACCCGGTATCTTCTACCGATCGCCAGGCCCGGCCGGGCTGGACTGAAAAATTGCCGGCCCAGCTGGCCAGCTGCGCCAGCACCATATCCTTGCCTTGCAGGCCCGATCGCGCCGCCAGCACCAGCCCCCAGAACTGGTCCTGTCCTTCATAGGCCCACAGCAGATCGCCCTGCATCGGCTGGCGATAATCAGGCGTCCACAGCCGTGCCGGACGGCGGAATTTGCCTGACCAGCTGTGGCCGTATTCGTGCGGCAAAAGCCCGCGATCCCATTCGTTCTTGTCCCAGGCGGTGAACGCATCGGGTTCCAGCTGGTTTTCGCTGGAACGGTGATGTTCCAGCCCGATTCCGCCAATCTTGTCGCTGATGGCAAGCAGGAAATCATAGTGATCGAAATGGTTGGCGCCGAAAGCCAGCCTGGCTTCGGTAACCAGATGGCGGTGCATTTCGATCTGTTCGGGTTTGGCCGCCAGCTGTTCGGGCTTATCGGCCACCACGTTCAGCGCAACGTTCTGCCCCAGATTCCAGGTGCGGAAATGTTTGCCTGCGAAGATCGGCGAATCGACCAGCGTTTCGTAATCGGTTTCGACCCATTGCCACTGCGCGCCCTGCTGGCTGCGGCCATCAAGCGCGGTTGCCGCAGACCAGCCTTCGGGCAATTTGACCCGGGGGCGGACC
Source organism: Novosphingobium sp. (assembly GCF_040079535.1). Lineage (GTDB taxonomy): Bacteria > Pseudomonadota > Alphaproteobacteria > Sphingomonadales > Sphingomonadaceae > Novosphingobium. The sequence goes on from NZ_JBEBKB010000029.1 coordinate 6,455, forward strand.
TTGATCTGGCGAACATAGTGCCCGGCTGGATAGAAGCTCATCTTTTCCCACTGAAGATTGAGCATCGCCGGCGTCATGGTGATCCGCCCTTCGCTGGATTGCAGCGGCGATGTGTGGATAAACCGCGCGGTCACTTCGCGGGTGCCTTCGGGCAGGGTCAGGTGAAACGCGTTCACCTCCACCCGGTCACGCTTCCACTCCAGCCTGGCACCGCCGCTTTCAAACGTCACCCCGACCAGCTCGGACAACGGCCCGCGCGGTCCGTGGTTGCCGGGCAGCCACTGCGGAAACAGCAGGGTAAGCTTGCGTGTGCCGGGGGCCACCGGGATCGTCTCGGTCACCCGGTAAAGCCCGCGTGCCACATCGCTGGCGTCGACATCAAGCCCGATCGTGCCGCCAGGATAGGGCACATCCTGGGCATCGGGCACCAGATGCGAGATCGGCACCGCTTGTGGTGCAGAATTGGATGCCATAGCGGCGGCGGACGCGGCGACCAGCGCCAGCGCAACAAGTTTTCCCCTCATGCCGTCAACCATGGCGCGCGCGCGCGATTTGGGCAAGATTGGCGTTGCTCTTTTCGATCAACCGCAAACCGGCTAGGGGCCAGCGGCATGAGCACACCGCAAGCCATACCCAAAGCGATCAGGGGCACGCAGGACATCTTCGGCACCGAGGCTGAGGCTTTCGCCCACGTTGTCGAAACGTTCGAACGCGTGCGCAAGCTGTACCGGTTTCGCCGGGTAGAGATGCCGGTGTTCGAAAAGACCGAAGTGTTCAGCCGCTCAATCGGAGAGACCACCGATGTGGTTTCCAAGGAAATGTATTCGTTCCTTGATCGCGGCGACGAATCGCTGACCTTGCGGCCCGAATTCACCGCCGGGATTTGCCGCGCCTACCTCACCAATGGCTGGCAGCAGCATGCCCCGCTGAAAGTGGCCACCCACGGCCCGCTGTTTCGCTATGAACGCCCGCAAAAGGGCCGCTACCGGCAGTTTCACCAACTGGACGCCGAAATCATCGGCGCGGCTGAGCCGCAGGCCGATGTTGAACTGCTGGTGCTGGCCGATCAGTTGCTCAAGGAGCTGGGGATCAGCGATGGTGTAACCCTGATGCTCAACACGCTGGGCGACGGCGCCAGCCGTGATGCCTGGCGCGCTGCCTTGGTGGAATACTTCCGCGCGGTGAAGGGTGATCTTTCCGAAGATTCGCAGGATCGGCTGGAACGCAATCCGCTACGGATCCTTGATAGCAAAGACCCTCGCGATCAAGCTTTTGTGGCCGATGCCCCCAAGATCGACGACTATCTGAGCGTTGAGGCGCAGGACTTTTTTGGCCAGGTCACCTTGGGCTTGAACGCTGCAGGCGTCGAATGGACCCGCGCCCCGGCGCTGGTCCGCGGGCTCGATTACTACCGCCACACCGCGTTCGAATTCGTCACCGACCGGCTTGGCGCACAAGGGACTGTGCTAGGCGGCGGGCGCTATGACGGGCTGATGGAAAGCCTGGGCGGTCCGGCGACCCCGGCTGTTGGCTGGGCGGCTGGGATTGAGCGGTTGGCGATGTTGGTTGGGGAACGGCCAGCCGAACAAGTGGTAGTCAGCATCGCGGTCGAAGATGACACTATTATCAATCTTGGAATAGCTGCGAATACGGCTTTGCGGGCCGAGGGCTTCTCGACCGAGATGGTCTCTACAGGGTCTCCGCGCAAACGCTATGACAAGGCGGCAAAGATCCCGGCCAAGGTGTTGGTCTCAATCTCAGTACGAGATGGGAAATCAGTGATTCGAACCCAAGCAGCCCCGGCCACGGCAGAATTTGCCGAAGTATCTAGTATTCTCAAGCGCTTCGAAACGTGACCAACGCCAGCAACTACCTCTACCGTCACCCTGAACTTGATTCAGGGTCCATTTCTCCCCGCAGACCGATGTTCCGTGGGGCAGCGATGCCGCGCCGTTTCGGCCCCTATGCCGCCGCCGGGCTAGCCGCACGATGGACCTTGAAACAAGTTCAGGGTGACGAAGCAAGAGAGGTTGGCCTGTGTCGGTAAGCGACGCCCGTCTCCACCAGATTGCCGCCCGCTTCGCTGAAATCGAGGCGCGGCTGGCTTCGGGGACGTTGGAGGGCAAGGAGTTTATCGCGGCCAGCCGCGACTATTCCGAGCTGGAGCCGGTGGCCAAGGCGGCCGAAGCCGTAGCGGCGATGCGCGCTGAAATGGCCGATCTGGCCGCGCTTGACGATCCCGAAATGCGCGAGCTGGCCGAGGAGGAGATCGCCCGGCTGCGGATCGATCTGCCCGAAGCCGAACATGCGCTCTCAGTCGCCATGCTGCCGCGCGACAGTGCCGACAGCCGCTCTGCCATGCTGGAAATCCGGGCCGGGACCGGCGGCGATGAAGCCGCGCTGTTTGGCGCCGATCTGCTGCGGATGTACGAGCGCTATGCCGCCGAACAAGGCTGGCGGACCGAAATTGTCAGCGCCAATGCCAGCGATATCGGCGGCTTCAAGGAAGTGGTTGCCCAGATCAATGGCAACGGCGTGTTTGCCAAGCTCAAGTTCGAAAGCGGGGTCCACCGGGTTCAGCGGGTGCCGGTTACCGAAAGCGGCGGGCGGATCCACACTTCGGCAGCGACGGTGGCGATTTTGCCCGAGCCTGACGAGGTTGATGTGACAATCAACGACCGCGATCTCAAGATCGATGTCTACCGTGCCAGCGGCGCGGGCGGCCAGCACGTTAACACCACCGATTCCGCCGTGCGGATCACCCACTTGCCGACCGGCACCGTTGTAACTTGCCAGGATGGGCGCAGCCAGCACAAGAACAAGGACCAGGCGATGCAAGTGCTGCGCGCCCGGCTGTTCGAGGCGCAGCGCGAAGCCGCACAGGGCGAGGAAGCAGCCGCGCGCAAGGCGATGGTTGGCAGCGGCGATCGCAGCGAACGGATCCGCACCTACAATTTCCCGCAAGGCCGGGTAACCGATCACCGAATCAACCTGACGCTCCACCGGTTGACTGAAGTGCTCGAAGGCGGCGGGCTGGGCGAAATGATCGACGCGCTGATCGCCGAAGATCAGGCCAAGCGGCTGGCGGCCCTGGGGGAATGATCTGCTTGCCAGCCAGGCGGCTGCGACACAAATGAACGTCAACGAAGCGATCCGCGCCGCCACCATAACCTTGGGCGAGCGCACCGATAGCGCGCGCTTTGATGCGGAGCTGATGATGGCCCACGCGCTGGGTGCCAGCCGATCAGATCTGTTCCTCAAGCACATGGATGATCCCGCTCCGGCCAGTTTCCAGGCCCTGGTTGATCGCCGCGCGCAGCATGAGCCGGTGGCCTATATCGTTGGCAATGCCCATTTCTGGGGGCTGCAACTGGCGGTTTCATCGGCTGTGCTGGTGCCGCGCCCCGATTCCGAAACGCTGATCGAAGCCGCGCTTGGTGCGCTGGCAGACCGCCCACCGCAGCGGATCCTTGATCTTGGCACCGGATCGGGCTGTCTGCTGCTGGCCGCGCTTGGCGAATGGCCCGATGCCGAAGGGCTGGGGATTGACCGATCGGAAGAGGCGCTGGCCGTGGCGGCGCACAATCTCAATCTGCATGCCCGTGCCCGGCAGGTCCGGCTCTTGCAGCGCGATTGGCATACCCCGGACTGGCAGACCGGGCTTGGCCGGTTTGATCTGGTGCTGGCCAACCCGCCCTATGTTGAAAGCGAAGCCGTGCTTGAACCGGCCGTGCGGGATCACGAGCCGGCCAGCGCGCTGTTTGCCGGGCCAGAGGGGCTGGATGATTACAGGGTGCTGATCCCGCAATTGGCCGGACTGATGAATGAAGGCGGTGTGGCCCTGATCGAAATCGGGGCCGTGCAAGATGGTCCTGTCAGCGCAATTGCCCGCGCTTGCGGGTTCGATGTTACGCTCCACCGCGACCTTGCTGAGCGCCCCCGTGCGCTGGAACTCAAGATTCCGCTTGGCAAGGACGATTGCAGCGCGTAAATCCGCGGGCAGACCAGCGCAGGTCCGCCCTTTGGTGCGATCCGCCGGTCAAATCCTTCATTTGCAATTGGCCGGCTTGCAACGCCGCGCTTAGCAGCAGATGCAAGGGACCACGAAGCGCAATGGGCGCCCGTGGCACAGGGTCACGCGGCCAGGTAGCCGGATCATCGGCAAGGTCGACGTATTTGGGAAGCTAACCCTTTGAATAATAATAATCGCGGCAACAGCGGCAACAACAATAACAACAACCGTCGGCGTGGCCGCAGCAATCGTCCGCAGGGCAATGGCGGCGGTCAGCAGCTCAACCGGGTTGATAGCCGGGCGCGCGGCAATGCCCCGCAGCTGCTGGAAAAATATCGCAAGCTGGCGCACGATGCCCACCTTAATGGTGACCGGGTCCAGTCGGAATATTACCTGCAGTTCGCCGATCACTATTTCCGGGTGCTAGCCGATGCCCGCGTCCGTCAGGATGAACAGCGCAGCCGCCCGCAAGGCGAACGCTGGGCCGAGGCCGGCGATGACGGTGATGACGCTGGCGATTTCAGCTCTGCCAGCGATTTCCCCAGCTTCGATCAACCCACCTTCTCGCGCCCACCGCGTGATGAACGCCCGCAGCGCGAAGAACGCCCGCGCCGGGAAGAACGCAGTGAGCGCGGCAATCAAAATCAGGAAAGTGCAGAGGCAGAACGCGGATCGCAGCAGCAGCCCGAGGAACCTGACGGCAGCGAAGGCAGCGAAGCCAATGCATACGAGCCAGCTGAAAATCCGTTCGTGCGGGGCGATCGTGCGCGCCCGGGCCTGCGTCCGCGCCGCGAAACCGGCGATCGTCCGCCGCGCGCCCGCCGTGACACGCGCGATGAAGCGGCCTCGACGGGGCTGGATCCCGCATTGCTGCCCCCGGCTATTTCGGTATCGCGCGAAGAGCCGGCCGATGAAGCCGAACCCAAGCCCCGCAAACCGCGCGCGCGCCGCAAGCCTTCGGCAGACGACGAAACGCTTGAAACGGTAAACTGATCCAGAACCTTGATCCGCGCGGTTGACCTTATCCTGGGCTGGCCGCGGCTGGCCGCAGTTTTGCTGGGGCTGATTGCGGCGGCGGGTTTTGAACCGTTGGGGCTTTGGCCGCTTACCCTGATTGCCATTTCGGGTCTGCTGGCCCTACTGGTCCGCATGCCGGGCCGCCGCGCTGCCTTTGCGCTGGGCTGGACTTTTGCATTTGGCCTGTTTGCGCTTTCACTATGCTGGATTCCGGCTGCATTTTCTTTTCAGGCGGCCATGCCGGCCTGGCTGGGCTGGATCGCAGAGCTGGGCCTGTCCGCCGTTCTGGCCCTGTTTCCTGCTGTTGCGGTACTGGCCGCATGGCACGCCCGCACGCGCGCTGTGGCACTGGTTCTGGCGCTGGCCGGGGCCTGGATCGTCACCGAATGGCTGCGCGGGTGGGTGCTGACAGGGCTCCCATGGAACCCGCTGGGCGCGGTGCTGGTCGGGCCGTTCGATCACGTGGGTGCAGCGCGGCTGCTGCCGTGGCTGGGCACCTATGCGCTATCCGGGCTGGCGGTACTGCTGGCCGGGACCTGGTATCTGGGTCTGGCCAATTTTCGCAGCAATCGCCGGGCGCTGCTGCTGTTGCCGCTGCCGATGGTGCTGCAATTGTGGCCTGCACCAGGATCGTCGCTGCCCGCAGGTACGATCAACTATGCCCTGGTTCAGCCCAATATTCCGCAGGCCCAGCTTAACGATCCAGACTATTTTGCGAAGAATTTTGAGCGCCTTTCCGCAGTATTGCCGCCGCCGCAGCCGGGCCTGAAGGCGCTGGTTCTGTGGCCCGAATCCGGGCTGTCAGACTATTTGCGGGATGGCTATCCGGCGCATTTCTATGCCGATACCTATGGCGGTGATCCCGCCCTTGCGCGCCAGCGGATTGCCGCGATGCTGGGCCCGGATCGGCTACTGCTGGGCGGCGCGGTTGATCTTGAACTTGCTGATGGCCGCGCAGTTGGTGCGCGAAATGCGGTGACTGCGATTGACGGAAACGGCGCCATTCGGGCCAGCTATGCCAAGGCGCATCTTGTGCCATTTGGTGAATATGTGCCGCTGCGCCCAGTCCTTTCGGCATTGGGAGTTGCGCGATTTGTCCCCGGCAATGTCGAATTCTGGCCCGGCCCCGGGCGCCAGACATTCGATCTGGGCAGCTATGGCAAGGCCGGTATGCTGATCTGCTATGAGGTGATCTTCCCCGGCGAAGTGACCGATCCCAAAAACCGGCCAGACTATTTGTTCAACCCGTCCAACGATGGCTGGTACGGCGCCTGGGGCCCGCCCCAGCATCTGGCCCAGGCCCGGATGCGCGCGATAGAGGAAGGGCTGCCGATGCTGCGATCGACCACAAACGGGATCAGCGCCGTGATCGATGCCGATGGCCGGGTGGTTCAATCGGTTCCGCGCGGGGCCACCGGTGTGCTGCTGGGGCAGATTCCCCGCGCCCATCCCGCCACCTTGTTTTCAAGGATCGGCAACCCATTATCGCTGTTGTGGGCTGGCATTCTGATTGCCTTAACCCTGGTTGCGCTAAGGGCTCGGCCAGAGTAAAGCCAAGCACACATAAAGCTTCCTTTATATGGGTCTGTACGATGCGCACCGATTACCTCTTCACATCCGAATCCGTTTCCGAAGGCCATCCTGACAAGGTTTCGGACCAGATTTCCGATGCGATCGTCGATCTGTTCCTTTCGAAAGACCCAGAAGCGCGGATTGCCTGCGAAACGCTGACCACCACCCAGTTGGTGGTTCTGGCCGGAGAAATCCGCTGCAAGGGCGTTTTTGAAAACGGCGCATGGGCCGCTGGCGCGCAAGCGGAAATCGAAGCCACAGTCCGCCGCACGGTCAAGGAAATCGGTTACGCGCAGGACGGGTTCCATTGGGAACGCCTTGAATTCATCAACCGGCTCCACGGCCAGTCCGCGCAAATCGCGCAAGGCGTAGATGCCAGCGACAACAAGGATGAAGGCGCCGGCGATCAGGGGATCATGTTCGGCTATGCCACCGATGAAACCCCCGATCTGATGCCGGCAACACTGTATTACAGCCACAAGATCCTGGAACGGATGGCGGCGGATCGCCATTCAGGCGCGGCTCCGTTTCTTGAACCCGATGCCAAAAGCCAGGTAACGCTGCGCTATGAAGGCAGCTTGCCGGTTGCGGCGACCGCAGTGGTGGTCTCCACCCAGCACGCCGCCGGTTATGATGAAGGCGAAAAGGAGGCCGAACTTCACGCCTATGTGAAGCGCATCGTGGCCGAAGTGATCCCGCCGGTGCTGCTGCGCGATACGGTTTACTACATCAACCCCACCGGCAGCTTCGAAATCGGCGGACCAGACGGCGATGCAGGCCTGACGGGCCGCAAGATCATCGTTGATACCTATGGCGGCGCTGCCCCGCACGGCGGCGGTGCGTTCAGCGGCAAGGATCCTACCAAGGTTGATCGTTCGGCTGCTTATATCACCCGCTATCTGGCCAAGAACGTTGTTGCCGCTGGGCTGGCGACGCGCTGCACGATCCAGATTGCCTATGCGATCGGCGTTTCGCAGCCGCTGTCGCTTTATGTCGATACCCACGGCACCAGCACGATGGACGAGGCCAAGATCGAAGCCGCGATCCTGGCCATGCCCACGCTTGGCGGGCTGACCCCGCGCGCGATCCGCACGCACCTGGGGCTCAACAAGCCGATCTACCGCCCAAGCGCCGCCTATGGCCACTTCGGCCGCAAGCCGCACGGCGATTTTTTCCCATGGGAACGGCTTGATCTGGTTGACGATCTCAAGGCCGCGCTGGGCTGAGCGGGGTTAGGCCATGACCACGCGCCGCAAAGTTCGCATTCTGCGCTTGTCCTGGCCGGTTGAACCAGGAACCTTTGCCGCGCTGCTAAACGGCGGCGCGGCCGCGCTTGAAGCAGATCCATGGTTTGCGCGGCTGCTGGGCCATTTGCGCGCCAGCAATCCACTGGGCGATTTCGGGCACTATCAGGCTGTCGCCGAAGTTGCCCCCTGCTGGGAATTGTTCAAACCTGCCGCAAGCGCCCAACCCACTCTTGGTGAGCCGGGCGAAACCCAGGTTTCAACCAATCTGATGGTGACCATTCACGTGCCGTTCGAAACCCCGGACGACCTGTTTGAAGGCCTGCTTAGCACCCTGGTAGCAGAACATCCCTGGGAAGTTCCGGTGATTGAGCTTAGCGAGGCTGAACTGCTGGTGCGCTGATCAGGCTGAACGATAATCCGCCGTGATCGCTCCGCAGGCGGCCAGTTCCTCTTCATGCCCGATCTCGCGCCAGTCTTCGGCCAAGGCGGCGGCTTCCCATTCCAGCATCGCCGGGTGGGCCAGCACGTGATCCACCCAGGCCTGCCCTTTTCCGACATCGAGCCCATAGGTGCGGATCCGGAACGCGACAGGTGCATAAAACGCATCGGCAGCGCAAAAATCTGAACCGGCCAGCCAAGGCCCGCCGAACCGATCAAGCCCCGTTTCAAAAATCTCGCGCAGGCGGGTCACGTTGCGCTTCAGCGGGTCGCTCATCGGCTTGGGCTGTACCCGAACCCCCACGTTCATCGTACAATCATTGCGCAGCGGACCGAACCCGCCGTGCATTTCGCACACTGCCCCCTGGGCAAATATTCGCGCCTCTCCATCCTTCGGCCACACCCCGTCATGCCGCTCGGCCAGATAGAGCGCGATCCCCAGCGAATCCGCGATAACCCCGCCACCATCGATCAACACCGGCACCTGGCCGGTTGGGGAGAACGCACGGAAATCAGCGTAATTATCGGGTTTGGCGAATGGTTCCAGCCGGTCCTCAAACGCAATGCCCAGCGCTTTCATCAGCAGCCAAGGGCGCAGGCTCCAGCTTGAATAGTTCCGGTTGGCGGTAATCAGGGTGTAGGTCATGCCGCATGCTATGGCCGGGCCAGTCCCCCGGGGCAAGCCGGGAACGGCAAACGACGGCCCCCGCAGGAGCCGCCGCAATCCCGGTCAGGCCAAATCAGCGCGGTGGGCTGGCCGGAACCGGGTGGACCGCGATCTGGCCTTCGCGCAGCCAGCTGGCAACCTTGCGCCCGAATTTGGCGATCGCGTTCATATTGAAGAAATGCATCGCGCCCAGCACCACCACGGCCAGGCCGATCTTGCTGCTGAGAAAGCGGATTGCCTCGGGCATGGTCGTAGGCTCGGTGCCAAATTGCAGCGTCAGCAGAATGAAGCCCAGGTTCATCAGATAGAACCCGACAACCAGCAGGTGATTGGTCGATCTGGCCAACACCTCATCATGCCCAAAGCATTCGACCAGAAACACCTCGCCGTTCTTCGAAAGCGTGCGGGCCACCCAGATGGTCAATCCAATGGTGACGGTGAGATAGATCGCGTAGGCAAAAGTAATCATCTATACCTCCTGTTATTTCTGAAACTTCAGAAATCAATGCACAAGCGTGTTTGGCATGGAGCGTTCTCCCGCATTTTGCTGTCAGGGTTTGGTGGACTTTCCGGGGATCAGTCTGGCGACTTTGCCGCCCAGCTTCATCAGCGTAACCAGGGTCGATTTGGGCAAGCGGCGAACTTCCTCATACCACCCGCCAAGCGTACCGATGAATTCGTGCATCCGCCCGATCCGTTCACGGATGTGGGCTGGAACATCGCTGCGCCCATCAAGCTGCGCGGCGAGGTCTCCCAGCAAGGCGATGGTCGGATCAATCTCGCGGCGCTTGCGCTCTGCGGCAATCCGCAGCAGCATTTCCCACAGGTCAGCTTCGGCAACAAAGTGATCGCGCCGATCGCCCTGAACGTGGGTCCGCCTGATGATCCCATAGCCCTGAAGCTCTTTCAGCCCGTTCGAGACGTTGGAGCGGGCCAGGCCCAGGACCGTGCTGATCTGTTCGGCATGGAGCGGCCGATCGGCCAGATAGAGCAAGGCGTGGATCTGGCTGACAGAGCGGTTGACCCCCCACTGGCTGCCCATTTCACCCCAGTGAAGGATGAAGGCGCGAACCTCTGGAATGTTGAACAGGGTGGTCATTTCGAATCATCTTCTATTTCTGTAATTTCAGAAATTACGTGAATGACATGCCGATGTCAAGCCGGCATTTGCGCTGCCTGATCAGGCCAATGCGCCATCCGCTCGCGTTCGGCATCAAGGAACAGCGCAGGCAATTTGGCCAGGATCAGAACCTTGTGGATGCACCAGTCTGCCGCCCGCTCGTTCCACTTCGCGGTTACCCGGCCCTGCTGCAAGAGCCAGCGCTGATACGGCAGAAAGTGATCAGGCTCATCGAGGTGGATGATCTCGAAAATTTTGCGCAGCACCGGATCGGCGCGGACCATCGGGCTTTGAAGCAAGGTTTCAACCTGGCGAAAGCCGCGCTGCTCGGTAAGCATGATCACCCGGCAAAGCTGTTCGAACTGATCCGCGCTGGTAACAATTGCAGCGGTATCAAGCTGATCGATCGTGCAGCCAAACACCCAATGGATAAACCGATCGATATGGCCAACGCCGGTATCGACCCGCAGCGGCATCCGGCCCTGACGCTCGAACCAGCGCTTGAACATCAGGTAATGCTTGCGCTCGTCAGCACGATGTTTGGTCACCTCAGCGATGAATTCGATCTCTAGCGGGCAACGCGCCCGGACCGCCTCCAGCACCCGATCAAGCGAGGTGTAGCCGCGAAATTCGTTGTAAAGATAAACCGAGGCCAGCACATCGCGGTAGCGGTCGGCAAAAGCCTTGGTGGGCATGCATTGCTACTCCAGCATCGCGGTCAGCCCTAGCACCGCCTCGGCAAATTCCTCGCGAAAATCCTGTACCACGGCCTTGGCGCCGCGGACCTGATCGATCAGGCCAACGCCCTGCCCGACAAAATAGCTGACCAGATCGCGGGCATCCTGATTGCCGTTTATCACCGCGTTCTCAATCCGGCGAAAGGCGGGTTCGGAAACCATTCCCATCAAAGGCATCGGCAGCGCGCCAGGTCCATCGGAGCCGTCCCAGGCTTCGTGCCAGCCAGTTTTCAGTTGCCGGGCAGGTTTGCCGGTGCGGCTTTTGGAACGAACGGTATCGCGGCTGCGCGCGGCCACCATCTTGTCGCGGAAGGCCTCGCTGGTTTCAGCCTCAGGCGTTGCCAGCCAGACCGATCCGGTCCATGCGCCAACTGCCCCCGCAGCCATCATCCCGGCCATTTGCCCGCCGGTCATGATCCCGCCGGCAGCAAGCACGGGAATGTCATGTCCTGCCGCTTTCAGCGCGCGGACCACCTCAGGGATCAGCACCAGGGTTGATACCTCGCCGCAGTGGCCGCCGGCTTCGGTGCCCTGGGCCACGATTATATCAACCCCGGCCGCAGCCTGGCGCAGCGCGTGTTCCTTGGCGCCAACCAGCGCCGCAACTGGCACCCCGCGCTGCTTGCCCGCTTCGATCATCCGCGGTGGGGCGATCCCCAGCGCATTGGCGATCAGCTTGATCGGATGGCGAAACGCAACTTCCATCTGGGCATATCCGTTTTCGGGCGTGATCCCGGCGCGGCCTTCAAAATGGACCACGTCTTCTGGCGAAACTGCCACGCCATATTTGCCCAGCAGATCGGCGGTGAACCGGCGGTGCTCGGGCGATATTGCCGCGGCGCGCTGTTCGTTGCTGGCGAAATCGGCCACCCGCGGATCAACCGTTTCTGGCACCAATACATCAACCCCGTATGCCGCACCGTCGATATGCTCATCGATCCAGGCCAGCTCTTCCTCAAGCTGTTCAGGGGTAAAGCGGGTTGCCCCTAGCACGCCGAACCCACCGGTCTTGCTTACCGCCACCACAACATCGCGGCAGTGGCTGAAAGCGAACAGCGGAAATTCGCACCCGGTCAGGCGGCAGACCTTATTGTCCATGATTCTCTCCTCAAGCGGAGCCGATCATGGCGGGGCCGGTTGGAGGCGGCAATAGTGCTTCGTGTCCACCCTGCCCTTCATTGCCATCCCCGTGCTTTTTTCGTCATCCCCGCGCTTCTTTCGTCATCCCCGCGCTTCTTTCGTCATCCCCGCGCAGGCGGGGACCCAGGGCTGGCCAACACTGGGTCCCCGCCTGCGCGGGGATGACGATGAAGGGAAAAAATGCCGATAGGATTGCCGATGAATGCCGATGAAACCTAGCTGACGTAATGCGCAGTGGTCCTGGCCTTGACCTCTTCCGCCGACACCCCGGGGGCCAGTTCGATCAGTTTGAACGGGCTTTGGTGATCGGCGCGCTGGAACACCGCCAGATCGGTGATCACCATATCGACGACGTTGCGCCCCGTTAGCGGCAAGGTGCAGGCCGGGATGAATTTGGGACTGCCATCCTTGGCGCAGTGTTCCATCACCACGATGATCTTCTTGACGCCTGCAACCAGATCCATCGCCCCGCCCATGCCCTTGATCATCTTGCCGGGCACCATCCAGTTGGCGATATCTCCGTTTTCAGCCACTTCCATCGCGCCCAGCACGGTCAGATCGATCTTGCCGCCGCGGATCATCGCAAAGCTGGCGGCGCTGTCGAAATAGGCCGAATGCGGCAGCTCGCTAATCGTCTGCTTGCCGGCGTTGATCAGATCGGCGTCGATCTCGTCCTCAGTCGGAAACGGGCCGATCCCCAGCATGCCGTTTTCCGATTGCAGCGTAACCGTCATACCCTGGGGCACATGGTTGGCCACCAGTGTCGGGATGCCGATCCCCAGGTTCACATAGTAACCGTCACGCAATTCCTGCGCGGCGCGGGCCGCCATCTGATCGCGGGTCCAGCCCTGGGCGATATGGTCATGCCTGGTCATCAGCCTACATCCGTGGTGCGAGTGGTGCGGAATTCGATTTTCTTGTCATAGGGGCTGCCGTTGAACAGCCGGTGGACATAGACGCCGGGCAGGTGGATTGCATCGGGATCAAGGCTGCCCGGTTCGACAATCTCTTCCACTTCAACCACACAAATCTTGCCGCACTGGGCAGCGGGCACGTTGAAATTGCGCGCGGTCTTGCGGAACACGACGTTGCCGGTGGTGTCAGCCTTCCACGCCTTGACCAGCGCCAGATCGGCAAAAATGCCAGCTTCGAGGATATATTCCTCCTTGACGCCATTTGGGCCGCCAAACTGTTTGGTTTCCTTGCCCTCTGCCACCAGAGTGCCAACCCCGGTCTTGGTGTAGAACCCCGGAATTCCGGCCCCGCCAGCGCGCATCCGTTCGGCCAGCGTGCCTTGCGGACAAAATTCCACCTCAAGTTCGCCCGACAGGTACTGGCGTTCGAACTCCTTGTTCTCCCCCACATAGCTGGCCATCATTTTCCTGACCTGCCGGGTCCGCAGCAGCTTGCCGATCCCTTCGCCATCGATCCCGGCGTTGTTGGAAACGAAGGTCAGATCCTTCACCCCGCTATCGCGCAGCGCATCAAGCAATCGTTCGGGAATGCCGCACAGGCCAAAGCCGCCGCTGGCGATCAGCATGCCGTCCTTCAGCAACCCATCAAGGGCCGATGCGGCATCGGGGTAAATCTTCTGGGCCATGGATGCTCCCTGATTTGGCGTCGCGCGGGGCTAGGCAGACAGGCCGGCCAAGGCAACTGCAAGATTTGCCCGCACGCTTGCACGGAATGCAATCAAGTTCAGCCCAGTTCAAGCCCCAGCAGCGCGGAAAGATCAGCCAACGCCTGATCGCCGCTGGTAACCTTGATCGCCGCCATCCCCAACATGGCCGCCGGTTTGCAGTTGATCCCCAGATCATCAAGATAGATGCACTGCGCCGGTTCCAGCCCCAGATGTTCGCACATCATCATGTAGATCCTGGGATCGGGCTTTCGCACGCCAGCCTTGCTGCTTTCGATCACGTGTTCAAAACGCGCGAAAACCTGTTCGTAGGCGTCTCGCGCATCGCCGCTGCGGGCCATCCCGGCGCCGTGCCCGGCTGGGACATTGTTGGTGATGCAGGCCAGCCGGTATCCGGCATCGGCCAATTGGCCCAGCGCAGTGACCATCGCCGGGCGGATCGCGCCTGAAAGCACCGCCAGCACTGCGCGGCCTTCCAGCCGGTGCCCCATCGCCTCGGCCTCGGCCTCAAACAGCACATCAAAATGCCGCGCGTCGATCTCGGCGCGTTCAAACCGGGCCCAAGCGTTGTCATGCGGGTTGGCGGCGTTGACGCTGCGGATGAAGTCGACCGGCAAGGCGCGGTCTTCTTCCAGCCGGTTAAAGGCTTCGAACGGCGATGAAGTGATCACCCCGCCAAAATCGAAAATCACCGCCTTGAACTGCCGATCGCCCACCCTGCCACTCCCTTGCTGGTGCCGCGCCGCAGTGGCGCATCGCAGGGATCGGGGCAAGTGCGCCAATTGACTCAGGTCATGGTCAAATGTGCCAAACAGGCCCAGTATCATTGCTGAAGGGAGACGCGTCATGCGTTCGATTCTGGTTCAGACAGGCCGCGATCCGCTCAATGCAATCAGGCTTGATACCGCAATGAATGTGGCCCGCGCACGCGGAGGGCACGTTACCTTGCTGATCGATACCCCGGTGGATCGGTACATCACGGCTGATCCTTACGGCGGCACTTTCATCGCGCGTGAGGCGCTGGATGCCGCCGTGGCCGACGATGATGCCCTGGCCGAGCTGTTCGAAGGGCGCCTGGCCAACGACGATGTGCCGTTTGACGTGATCAAGTTTGAAACCAACCCGCTTGAAGCGATGATCAGCGGCTCCAGACTATCCGATCTGATCGTGGTTTCGCGGACCTGCGGCTATGCCGGCGATCTGGCGGTAGAGGGCAATGCCCCGGTGCTGGTGCTGGGCAACGTGCCGCTGGCCATGCCGTTGGCCAGCGCCTGCATCGCCTGGGACGGCGGTACCGAAGCCGCGCTGGCGCTGCGCAGCGCCGTGCCGCTATTGGCCGATTGCGCGCGGGTGGCTGTCCTGACCGTCAGCGATGAAGCGGCAAGCGGATTTCCGCCCACAGATGCCCTGCGCTATCTTGCCCGGCACGGAATCAAGGCTGAATTGACCGTGCTGACCAAGACCGATTCGGTTGAGGAAACCCTTGCCGCCGAAGCCCGGCAGCAAGGCGCGCAGTTGCTGGTGATGGGGGCCTACAGCCACAGCCGGGTCCGCGAATTCCTGTTTGGCGGAGTGACCCGCTATTTCATTGAGGACGCCGATGGACCGGCGCTGCTGTTGGCGCATTGATCGATCCGCCTTGAGCAGAGCTGAACAGCAGTTGCATATTATGCAACATTCAATGATCTTTTCGCACTTGCACAAAATGCGGCACTGCACCATTTAGAGCATGCCTTTTCAGGCATCCTCTCCCAAAACTTCATAAGGCCCGGACGGCAACGTCCGGGCCCTTTTTTTCAGGTTTGAAGCAAAGCGGCCTTCGCCAGCACATCCGAAAGGTTGGCATTGCGGGCTTCCAGCTTGACCAGGCTCAACTCCAGCTCACGCACCCGGATCGCTTGTAAGTCCAGCCCGACCTGCTGGGTCGCCCAGGCCATGTTGTCGATCTCGTCGGGGCGATAGTCTTCGCCCGTCGGTTTGGGGCCGAGCAGCACGAAGCCCGCGAGCGCGGCCTGATGCATCATCGGCAGTGCGAGGGCAGCGTCGAGCGGGGAGCTGACCTCAGTGGGGACAACCGGGCCCTGCTCGGCGCGCATGGCGGCGAGGGCGGGATCGTCGGCGTCAATCGTGCCGCCCGCTGCGCTGGCATAGTGACCCTCCGGCGTTCGGGCATAGAGCGAAGCCGAAGCCCCGCCCGAAAACCGCACCAGCTCTGCCGTGAAGTTCCCCGCCAGCGCTTCGGGCTTCTCAACATGCGCCGCCGCCGCCACAAAGCGCTTCAGCGCCGCCTCGTTGACTTGCCATTTGTGGAAGAACACCCGCTCGATCGCGTGCTCGACCTTATGGTGAATACGGTTGAAGGTCAGGTAAAGCCCGACCGCGATCAGCGCGCTGAGATAGACGCTGCCGCCATACCAGACCTTGGGAATCGCCTGCTTGATCGCCCATTCGATCAGCGCAAAGCTGACCAGCAGCAACACCCCGATCGCGCCAAACACCAAAGTCCGGTTCACCGCAAAGCCCAGATCGAACAGCTTGTGGCGGAGGACTGCATAGGCGAGCAGGCTGGGGGCGATCAGGCCCTGCATAACTGTATTGAAAGCGAACAGGCCAAAACTGGTGTCCGTTCCGAAAATTGCCCCAGTCCGCATTGCGTCCCACGAATTCAACAAGGCAGCAAATAGATAGGCGGACAGAGCAAAGATGATCAAAGCGATGCGATTGCGCTCAACTGCTGAACCCCTGCGCCACGCTGCGACCAGATAGAGGATGGCGACCAAAATGTTGGTCGACATCAGCAATGGCATGTAGGCGAAACCGCCAGCCCAAATCATGTATTCAGACAGCCAGAGGCGATCCCAGCTGGAAGCCGTCAGGCTGACAAGGCACCAGACGAACCAGATATTGAACAGCCGCCAATGCCAACGCGGCAGGGCTCCGCCCTGCTGTTCGAACATCTTGAACGCAAAAGGAATGAGCATGGCCACGGCGGCGGAAAATAGAGTGAGCAACCACCACATAGGGGCTGCGAGCACGGCATCGGCTGCCCAAGCTGGCTGAAGCGCCCCGCCACGCCCAATCGCTGAGAGCGAAGAACCGAGCAACATCGCCGCCGGGTTGCCCCAGCCGCGCCACAATACGAAACAACCGACCACCATCGAGATGATCGCCGCGAGCAAATTTGCAACGCGAAGCTTATCGATTTTCGCCTGTTCATGGCCTTCAGGCAATACCGCGATGATGACGTGATTCTCTGAACGAACACCGCCCCGATCCAGCGTGAAATTGACCCTTTCTCCTACACCGGGTCGAATCAGGTATTGATAACTCGGATCGGTTCGCACGAAATCACCATTGCGGATTCCGGCTTTGGCATAGTGACCGACGGGGTCCACTTCGATCATCTTGCCAAACCCGGCAGGCGCGTTGGGATCGGAAATCGGCCTGCCCGCAGGAAATGGGGCTTCCCCAAACAGGCCAGCGCGAAAGGCCGCGCTATCAACCATTACCGTCATGCGGTTGCCGATCATCAGCACCAGCACCGCGATCAGCAGCACCTGCTGCCAGCGCGGCCAGTTGAGCTTTGCCGATTCGGCGCGGTTAGCCATGGATTCCCCCGGTTCAGCTGCGCCCGAAGCGAAGGTGGCAGAAAATCGGGCATTTGCAATCGTGCCGCGCAGTTCCTAGCTTCCCCTCTCGGCACAAGGCCGGAAGATTCGAACTACGGAAAGCGGGCACGATGGCCGAAGCCAAGGAAAAGTCACTGAAACTACAGGTTGCCGCCGCCCGGCAGGAGGAAAGCGGCAATGGCTTTGCCCGGCTGCCGCGCTCAGCACTGTCCGCGCTGGGGGTAACCGAGGGCGATGTGGTGGAAATCGAGGGCAAGCGCGCCACCGTTGCGCGGGTTCAGGCGCCATACCCCGAGGACGAGGGGCTCGACGTAATCCGCCTTGATGGGCTGCAGCGCGCCAATGCCGAAGTCGGATCGGGCGATCACGTCCAGGTTCGCAAGGTGGAAAGCAAGGCTGCCAGCCGGGTGGTGTTTGCCCCGGCCCAGCGCGAGATCCGCCTGCAAGGGCCAGGCGAGGCGCTGAAGCGCAATTTCCTGGGTCGCACGCTGGTGGCGGGTGATCTGGTTGCCACCGCCGGGCAGCAGCAGGTCCGTGATATGCCGCCCGAAATCGCGCGGATGTTCAACGCGCCGGCCTTCGCACTTACCCAGATCCGCCTGACCGTGGTTTCAACCGTGCCCAAAGGCGTGGTCCACATTGACGAGAACACCGAAATCGAACTGCGTGAGGAGTTTGAGGAAGCGCGCGGCAGCCGCGGCGATGTCAACTATGATGACGTTGGCGGGATGGGCGATACGATCCAGCAGCTGCGCGAAATGGTGGAATTGCCGCTGCGCTATCCCGAACTGTTTACCCGCCTTGGCGTTGATCCGCCCAAGGGGGTGCTGCTGCACGGGCCGCCGGGCACCGGCAAGACCCGGCTGGCCCGCGCGGTGGCCAACGAAAGCGAAGCCAACTTCTTCACGATCAACGGGCCTGAAATCATGGGCAGCGCATACGGCGAAAGCGAGCGCCGCCTGCGCGAGGTGTTTGAGGAAGCGGAAAAGGCCGCACCATCGATCGTGTTCATTGACGAGATCGATTCGATCGCGCCCAAGCGTTCGGGCACCCCTGGCGAGGCTGAGAAGCGGCTGGTTGCCCAGCTGCTGACCTTGATGGACGGTCTGGGTAGCGGCTCTAACATCGTGGTGATTGCCGCCACCAATCGCCCCGATGCGATCGACGAAGCGCTGCGTCGCCCCGGCCGGTTTGATCGTGAGATTGTGGTTGGCGTACCCGATGAGAAGGGCCGCCGCGAAATCCTCGGGATCCACACTCGCGGGATGCCGCTGGCTGAAGGCGTCGATCTGGATGAGCTATCGCGCACCACCCACGGATTTGTCGGGGCGGATCTGGGCGCCTTGGCGCGTGAGGCTGCGATGGATGCGGTTCGCCGGATCATGCCGCAGCTCGATCTGGAAGCACAGACCATCCCGGCCGATGTACTGGAAAATCTGACCGTAACCCGCGACGATTTCCTGCTGGCGCTCAAACGGGTCCAACCATCGGCAATGCGCGAAGTGATGGTCCAGGTGCCCAATATTGGCTGGGCCGATATCGGCGGCACCGATGAAGCGCAGGAAAAGCTGAAGGAAGGGATCGAACTTCCGCTCAAGAACCCCGAGGCTTTCCGCCGGCTGGGGATCCGCCCGGCCAAGGGCTTTCTGCTCTATGGCCCGCCCGGCACCGGCAAGACCCTGCTGGCCAAGGCGGTAGCGAAGGAAAGCGAGGCCAACTTCATCTCGATCAAATCGAGCGATCTCCTCTCCAAATGGTTTGGCGAGAGCGAACAGCAGATCAGCCGGTTGTTTGCGCGCGCCCGGCAAGTTGCGCCGTGCGTGGTGTTTATCGACGAAATCGACAGCCTTGTTCCGGCGCGTGGTAGCGGGGCAAACGAACCGCAAGTTACCGCCCGCGTGGTCAACACGATCCTGGCTGAAATGGACGGGATGGAAGAGCTTTCAAGCGTGGTGGTAATCGGCGCAACCAATCGCCCGACGCTGGTCGATCCGGCCTTGCTGCGGCCCGGCCGGCTGGATGAACTGGTCTATGTCGGCACCCCCGATGCGGCGGGCCGCGCGCATATCCTGAAGATCCACACCCGTAACATGCCGCTGGCCAAAGATGTTGATCTGGGCGCAATTGCGGCCGAGGCTGAACGCTTCACCGGCGCCGATCTGGAAGACCTGACCCGCCGCGCCGGGATGAACGCCATCCGCGCGCGCGGAGCCAAAGTGAAATCGGTTTCGGGCGAAGATTTCAAGGCCGCCCTGGCAGATTCGCGCGCAACGGTTTCAGCAGAGATGGAGGCCGAATACGCCAAGATCAAAGGCGAGCTGAAGAAACGCGCTGCTGCGGTGAACCTGACCCCAATCGGGTTTGTGGCGCCAGGGATGGTGGAATCAACGCGGGGCAAGAAGCACGGGTGACGACAAGGAGAATCGTGCCCTTGCTTCGCACGTTTTGTGAAGGCAATATCTCGAACATGAAGACACTGACTCAGCCAAATGATGCATATGAAGAAGCGAATCAGGGCTATGGAATCCCGGTTGGGTTGGGAGCGCCATTTGTATGTCCACACCCTGAATGCAGAGCCTTTGCGCAGCACCAATGGGGTATCGTGAACTCACTCTCGGTCGCGCTTCCCAATAACAGCTTTGGTTCAAGAAATGCAGATAGCGACGACACTTTTGTGATGGCGAGATGCACTTCATGTTCAAGAGAATCTCTCTTCGTGAACTCGACTTTGACTTGGCCAATTCAGAGTTCGGCCCCGGCCCCAAGTGCCGATTTTCCGAGCAATTTGAAGACTGATTTCGATGAAGCTAGGATGATTTTGCCGCAGTCTCCCCGAGGGGCGGCAGCACTTCTAAGACTGGTCATACAGAAATTATGGGACTTATATACATGCTTGACCCAAACAGGAGAGCGTGCTAATCAGGCTGCATGAGCAAGAAACCCGCCATGCAGCAGTTCGATACCATCCTTCAGATGATGGCCGCGCTTCCCGATGAGCAAGCCGCGATTGACCACTTCACTGCGATCCGCTGGAGGAACGGCGCGTTCTGTCCGCATTGTCAGTCGGCCAAAGTCTATCACTTCTCCGACCAGCGCACCCACAAGTGCGGCGACTGCCGCAAGCGCTTCTCGATCAAGGTTGGCACCATCTTTGAGGACAGCAAGATCCCGCTCCGTTCGTGGATGCTGGCGATTTGGCTAATCACCTCGCACAAGAAGGGCATCGCCAGCACCCAACTCGCCAAGGATATCGGCGTCACTCAAAAGACCGCGTGGTTCATGACCCACCGGCTGCGCTACGCGATCAAAACACAGTCGTTCAATCGTCCGCTCGACGGTGAAGTTGAGGCCGACGAAACTTTCATCGGCGGCAAAGAGAAGAACAAGCACGCTTGGCAGCGCACAGGCGGCAAGCAGGGTGGCAAAGGCAAGGTTGCCGTGCTGGGGATGCTCGAACGCGGCGGCGAACTGCGCACTGGCGTCACGCCGAACCTGAGCGCGCGCAACATTCAGACAGTGATCCGTGACAACGTGAAAACCGGCGCAGCGGTCATGACTGACGAGCATGGCGCGTTCGTCGGCCTGCAAGGCGATTACAACCACCACCGGGTCAATCACACCGCTGGCGAGTATGTCCGCCACTATGTCCTGCACACCAACGGGATTGAAAGCGTGTGGGCGCTGTTCAAGCGCCAGATCGTGGGGACGCACCATTTCCTTTCACCCAAGCACCTAAACGCCTATCTTGGCGAAATGACATGGCGCTTCAATCTCCGTTCCATTAGCGAGGGCGACCGCGTGAACGCGCTGCTGGCGCAGACTGCTGGCCGCCTCACTTACAAGATGCTCAAGGCATGACTGAAAAGCGGGAGAAGCCGCTTGGGCTCGATATGCCGTTCAGCGAGGCGCTGGAACGGTTCATCGGTGTTGACCCGGCAGAGCTGCCAGAGAACGTCAAACTGCGCCAAAAAGAGGGGCCGCCGATGCGACCCCCAGGTGTTGCAAAGAAGGCTGCGCCCAAGCCTTAGCTAAGCGCTGCGGAAGTGCGCCCGGACGTGTTCGACACGTCCAAAGCGGATACGATAA
Source organism: Novosphingobium sp. (assembly GCF_040079535.1). Taxonomy (GTDB): domain Bacteria; phylum Pseudomonadota; class Alphaproteobacteria; order Sphingomonadales; family Sphingomonadaceae; genus Novosphingobium. The sequence continues at coordinate 27,759 of NZ_JBEBKB010000029.1, forward strand.
TACGCGCAGATGTAGACCATCGGTCCCTCCATCGCATGATGTGGGTTGCATCCGATTGGCCGTTGTGCGATTCAGGGTTTGCAGATGCTGATCGGCTCCGGCCATCGGTTCGGAAGGCCACCCTCGCGGGTGGCCTTTTCCGCATCCGGCTAACTCACGGTCCCATGTTGCGCTCCATCGGTTGCCCGGCGATCCGGGTTGATGGAGGGGTTTCCCACGGATCGTTGGCGCCGTCAGACGCAAAGGGTCAGAAACTAGTTTTCGACCTCAGGTAAACGGTCGAAAACTAGTTTTCGACCTCTCTCTGCATGGCTTCCCACAGGAGCTTTGCTCTCGCGCGAACCGCAGTTATCCCGCCGTCCTCGCCATTGATGGATAGCCAATCATGCATCGCTCGCTCAATGTCTGCTTGACGAGATGGTTCGAGAACCCCGTTGTGAATCTGGGCCAACATCGCCGCCCAAAGCCTTTCCCAATATGCTTTTGGTGGCCGCCCGCCTTTTGCTGAATCGGCCTTGCTTGGCGCAACTTTCTGGCCAGCAAGGGCCGATGCGGATCGGTTGCAAAAATCTTGGATCGTCCATGGTGCGAAGCGGACGCCCTGCAAATCAAATCCAAAAACTTCGCCCCTGGCCACTCTGCGCTCAAACTCTAGACCAGCTTCTTCAGCTTCGATGCTGTGCAGATCGAAACCATCATTCCATGGCTGCGCCTCAAAGTCTCCCGATATCCAGAAATCGTCTTTCCACGGGATAGCGCTTACGTTGGCCCATGTTCGCACCATGATCCGGTAGCAGTCAGTGGAAACTGTCATTGGCTTTTCGCAAACGATGTCGGTCGCTTTGCATCCTGCCAAGAGATCGCCATTGCGAAGCCGGGCCTTTAGCCAATTGACCGCGTGCTCCCTATCTTCAAGGCCGGCATCCATAAGCAATCGCACCGCTTGAAATGGTTCAAGCCAGCTTTGCCAAGTTGCCTCGTCGAATCCCGAATCGCCCGCCATCGTCTCGGCATTCTGCCGGATTCCTACGCTGGGTCAAACAGGTATATAGGTCCCGAAATTATTACCGCATCTTGGGGCGACGAAGAAGGAAATCAATGCAGCAATCGGAGAATTGGTTGAAAATCAGACGATAAACGCAAATCTACAAAAAGCGCTAGATAGTGTCCGCGTAATTGGAAATGAAGCGGTTCATCCCGGGACTCTCGATCTCCGAGATGATGCTTCAATGGCTCTTTCACTGTTCAACCTTGTGAATTTCATAGTTCAAAAGGGGATTACGGAGCCCAAGGAAGTGGCGGAGATTTATGCCTCGCTACCGCAATCTAAGATAGACGGCATAACTCAGCGGGATAGCTAAGTCGTTTGCTTGAGAAATGATTGAGGCGACTGCGCTAGCCTCGAATTGAAGTGATGAGCGCGGTTCGAAAACTAGATTAGTTCGATTTCAATGCGCCGCGCCCCAGCTCAGCCCGGTCCCGATCTCCACCCCTAGGGGCACACTGAGCTTCACCGCCGGTTCCGCTGCGCCCGCCATCACCGCGCGGATCACTTCGCTGGCCGCGTCCACATCGCCCTCGGGCAGTTCGAACACCAGTTCATCGTGGACCTGCAGCAACATCCGCACATGGCCCAGCCCCGCCGCCTCCAGCGCGGGCATCATCCGAATCATGGCGCGCTTGATGATGTCAGCCGAGGTGCCCTGGATCGGGGCGTTGATCGCGGCGCGCTCACTGCCCTGGCGTTCGGCCTGGTTGGGTGAGGAAATGCGCGGGAACCAGCATTTGCGGCCCAACAGGGTTTCGGAGAAGCCCTTATCGCGCACGCTGGCCAAGGTATCGTGGATATAGCGCTGGATCCCCGGGAAGCGCTGGAAATAGAGGTCGATCACGGCCTGCGCCTCGTCAGAGCTCATTCCCAGCCGTCCGGCCAGGCCCCAGCGGCTGATCCCATAGAGGATCGCGAAGTTGACCGTTTTGGCCCGGCCGCGGGTGTCGCGGTTGACCTCTCCGAACATTTCCTGCGCGGTGCGGGCGTGGATGTCCTCACCCGCAGCGAAGGCCTCTTTCAGTTCGGGTACGTCGGCCATGTGGGCGGCGAGCCGCAGTTCGATCTGGCTGTAATCGGCGGCCAGGATCACGTTGCCAGCATCCGCCACAAAGGCATGGCGAATCTGGCGGCCAATCTCGGTGCGGATCGGGATGTTCTGCAGGTTCGGCTCGGTCGATGAAAGCCGCCCGGTTTGCGCGCCGACCAGCGAATAGCTGGTGTGAACCCGCCCGGTGCGCGAGTTGATCGCCTCCTGAAGCGCCTCGGTATAGGTGGAGCGTAATTTCGATAGCTGGCGCCATTCGAGCACCTTGCTGGCTACGGCTGCGCCTTCCCCGTCGAGTCGCTCAAGCACCGACTGGTCGGTTGAATACTGCCCGGTCTTGCCCTTCTTGCCGCCCTTGTAACCCAGCTTGTCAAACAGCACTTCGCCCAGCTGCTTGGGACTGCCGATGGCAAAGGGCTGCCCGGCGAGGGCATGAATCTCAGCCTCTAGCTTGCCGATCTCCTCAGCAAAGGTGGCGGAAAGCCCGGCCAGCTTTTCACGGTCAACCTTGATACCGTGCCGCTCCATCTGGGCCACCACCGGCACCAAGGGCCGATCGACCCGTTCATAAACCCGTGTCGCGGACTCTTCAGACAGCCGCGGCTTCAGCAGCCGGTGCAGCCGCCAGGTTACTTCGGCATCTTCAGCGGCATATTCAGTTGCGCGGTCCACCGGCACTTCGGTGAATGAAATCGCCTTCTTGCCGGTGCCGCACAGCTCCTTGAAGGCCAGCGGGGTGTGGCCCAGATGCCGCCCGGAAAGCTCATCCATTCCGTGCCCGCCGCCGATCCCGTCAATCTGGCGCCCGGCATCAAGATCAAAGCTCATCACCATGGTATCGTCAATCGGGCCGACCGCGATCCCGTGCCGCGCGAGCACGTTGAGATCGTACTTGGCGTTCTGACCCACTTTTAACACCGCATCGCTTTCCAAAAGCGGTTTTAGCCGGGCAATCGCCTGATCGAGCGGAATTTGCTGCGGCTTTTCGGCAAACATATCGGTTCCGCCATGGCCCAGCGGAATATAGCAGGCCTGCCCCGCCCCGGTGGAAAGGCTGATGCCCGCCAGATCGGCGCTGATCGCGTCGAGCGCGCTGGTTTCGGTATCGAAGGCCACCAGCCTGGCGGCAAAGGCGCGTTCGATCCATGTGTCGAGCGCTTCCAGCGTCTGGACGCATTCATAGCGGCTGCGATCGATTGGTGGCAGTTCAGGCAAGGGTTGCCGGTCGCCTTTGGTGGCCACACTGACCCCGGGGGTTTCGGCCTTGGCTGGGTTGAGATCGACCTTGCGTTCGGGGCTGCCGCGCCCTTCACCCAGCCGTTTAAGCAGGCTGGTAAAGCCATGCTCCGTCAGGAAAACGCCCAGCGGATCGGGCGGGATCGCGCCCAGTTTGAAATCATCGAGCGGCAGCGGCAGCGGGCAATCTTCTTTCAATTGCACCAGCACCCGGCTCAACCGCGCCATATCAGCTTGCTCGATCAGGCTTTCCTGCATCTTTGATGGCTTCATATCCGGTGCCGCCGCCAGCACGCTTTCCAGACTGCCGTGCTCCTGGATCAGCTTGGTCGCGGTCTTGGGGCCAATCCCCCGGATACCGGGAACATTATCAGCCGAATCGCCCATCAAGGCCAGCACATCGCCGACCAGCGTTGGGGCCACCCCGAATTTCTCTTCAACCTCGGGAATGCCGATCCGCAGGTTCTTCATCGTATCGAGCATATCGATATAGCCGCCCCCACCTAGCTTATCGGCGCCATCGTGGCCAATCAACTGCATCAGATCTTTATCAGATGAAACGATCGTCACATCCCAGCCGCGCTCGGTTGCGGCGCGCGCGTAGCTGGCGATCATATCGTCCGCCTCGACATTGTCCTCCTCGATCAGCGGCAGCGAAAAGGCCCGGGTGGCGTCGCGGATCAGCGGAAACTGCGGCCTCAGATCCTCTGGCGCGGGTGGGCGGTTGGCTTTGTATTGATCGTACAGATCGTTGCGGAAACTGGTTCCGGCCTTGTCGAGCACCACCGCCAGGTGGGTGGGGCCATCGGCCTTGTTAAGGTCATCGGCCAGCTTCCACAACATCGTGGTATAGCCATAAACCGCGCCAACCGGGGTCCCTTGCGGGTTGGTAAGCGGCGGCAGGCGGTGATAGGCCCGGAAAATATAGGCCGATCCATCGACCAGATAGAGGTGCTGTTTGGCGTCCATCGGGCGGGGTTAGCAGGCCTTTGGCGCCAAGGTAAGGCGCGAATCACTTGGCTGTTTTGGCTATAACACCCCGTCATGAGGCTGCCACAATTGTCTGGAAGGATGGCAAAAGCGCAGAAATGCGCCCGTGTTGAAATAGTGCGCGACTATCGCTTGCATAGTCGCAGGAACGACATTATTTGGGCGGCGAAGTCTACCACCACGGTTGGCTTTCCGTTTGGCACTTTGCCAGGCGTGGTCCACTCGCTGATCAAGGAATACCATACATGCGCAAGATCGTTCTCGCTGCCGCTGTTGCCAGCGCCGCTCTCGCTCTGTCGGCCTGCAAGGGTAAGGAAGCTGAAGAAGCAACCGCAACCGCAGAAGCCGTTGTTTCAGACGCTGCTTCGGATGCTGCTGCCGCTGGTTCGGAAGCAGCTGTTGCTGGTGCCGACGCCGCTGGCGAAGCTGCCAAGGCTGCTGGCGACGCTGCTGCAACCGCTGGTTCGGCTGCTGCCGCTGGCGGCGAAACCTTTGATCCCCAGCGCTTTCGTTTCTGGACGTTCTACCGCACGTTCTGGTGGGCACTGGGCTGCCTGCAAATGGTCTCTTATACAC
>NZ_JBEBKB010000030.1:0-32254 GCF_040079535.1 Novosphingobium sp.
CGCTGCCACCTCCCCCAACGGGGGAGGATTGAGCAAGTTACCCTTTTCGCGACGAAGGTCACTCAAGCGGTATCCCTCCCTAGATTTTTGACGCTGAAACCGATCGATTTTCCAAACATTGCTGCAACCAAGACAGTAAAGCCAAAGCTCATGGGCTCAAACGGAACCAGCCCAGGAACATTCTCGAAAACTTGTTGATCTAACGAAGACAATGGATCGGGCCACCATTCCAACCAGTCCAAAACGGCAGAGATTACGACCAATGGGATTGAAGCATAAAGCGCAGAAAATGCCAGGACGAAAAGTAGTCCCAATCCATTTCCAAAGAAATGCAAAATTGGATCAACGAGCCCCCTCACCCCAAAAGCCTCTCGTTTACAACTTTCCCGCCCAGCGTCAGCCGCACGGCAGTGCCGATTTCCTCATCCAGCACCGGCCGTCCCGCTTCCCTGTCCCAGAACGCGCTGAGGAAGTTGAACAGGTTGCGCGCGAACAGGGCCGAGGCATCGGCCGCCAGATGCGCCGGGGTGTTGGAATAGCCGATGATCTTGACGCCGTGTTTTACCACGGTCTGATCGGGCTTTGATCCTTCGACATTGCCGCCTTGCGCCACCGCGAGGTCAAAAATCACGCTGCCCGGCTTCATCGTCTTGATCTGCGCGTCCGAAATCAGCCTTGGTGCGGGCCTTCCCGGGATCAGGGCAGTGGTGATGACGATGTCTTGCTTGGCGATATGGCTGGAGACCAGTTCGGCCTGCGCGGCCTGGTATTCTGCGCTCATTTCGGTGGCATAGCCGCCCGCGCCCTCGCCTTCGATCCCGGCGACATTTTCGACGAAAATCGGCTTGGCCCCCAGTGACATGATCTGCTCCTTGGTGGCAGAGCGCACATCGGTGGCGGAAACCTGCGCGCCCAGCCGCCGCGCGGTGGCGATCGCTTGAAGGCCAGCTACGCCAACCCCCATGATAAACGCCTTGGCGGCACTGACTGTGCCCGCTGCGGTCATCATCATCGGAAATGCCCGGCCATAAGCGTTGGCGGCTTCGATCACCGCCTTGTAGCCCGACAGGTTTGACTGGCTTGAAAGAATGTCCATGCTTTGCGCGCGGGTGATCCGCGGCATGAATTCCATCGCCAGAGCTTCAAATCCGCCCTTGGCATAATCATCAACGCGCCCGCGCTGGCCAAACGGATCAAGCCCGGCGACGATCCAGGCCCCTTTGGCGGCATCCTTCAAGGCTTTGGGATCAGGGCCTTGCACGCCCAGCACGATTTCAGCGCCCTTCAGCGCATCCTTGGCCACTTTTGCGCCGGCCGCTGCATATTCTGCATCGGCAATCGATGCCGCATCGCCCGCGCCGGGCTGAACCACAACCTCTGCGCCAAGCGCGATGAACTTCTTCACCGTTTCCGGGCTTGCCGCCACTCGGGTTTCCCCGGGTGCGGTTTCTTTCATCACTGCGATCCGCATGTCAGGATCAGCCTCAGGCGATCATGTAAATGACGAAAACGGTGACGGCCACCGTGATCAGAATTCCCCATTTCACCAGGCCGATGAAGCCGGAATAGGTCGATTCATGCATCTTCATGTCGTTACCGCTGGCCATGATTGTTCCTTGTCGAATGGATTGCGGTAATCCCTATCGCCGCACTGTCACGTACTCAAGGGGCAAGTCGGTTTTCATTTGTTCAATCAGCAGCCTTAATCGGCTCTTTACCCAATCGCGTTATGCGAAGGTCCGCAATTCTGCGCAAGAAACAACGGGCGGCAATGGCAGAGATCGATTCGCGATTGTTGATGCTTATCGACGATGAGCCGGCCCAAAGCCGGCTGATCACGGCGCTGGCCGCGCGTGAAGGCTGGCGCACGCTGGTTGTGCGCGATTCGGAAACCGCGATTGCCACGCTGGGCACGCGTCAGGGAATGCAGCTGAATGCGATCATTCTTGATCAATGGGTGCCGGGCGACGAAGCCTGCACGCTGATTGCCGAATTGCGCAGCCGCCGCCCTGCGGTGCCGATCCTGATGCTTACCACCAGCGCATCACCGCTGTTGGCGGTTGAAGCAATGCGGGCCGGCGCAACCGACTATCTGGTCAAACCCGTGGCACCCGATCGGCTGATGCAGGCGCTGCGCATGGCAACCACTCGCGAAGCCCCGCGCGATGAATTACAGCCGCTAGCCGAAAAGATGCCCGGCGCGGCCGATTTTGAAGGCATGATCGGCGCATCACCAGCCTTTCGCACCGCGCTCGCCGTGGCCGCCAAGGCCGCCCGCAATCACAGCCCGGTGCTGATTGAAGGCGAAAGCGGGACCGGCAAGGAAACGCTGGTCCGCGCCATTCAAGCCGCCAGCCCCCGTTCCAAGGCCCCGTTCCGACTGATCAATATCGGCGCAATCCCGGCAAATTCGATCGAAAGCGCGCTGTTTGGCCATGAGAAGGGCGCCTTCCCCGGCGCTTTTGAACGCCACATCGGCGCTTTGCAGCATGCCGATGGCGGCACCCTGGCGCTGGACGAGATTGATCGGCTTCCCACACCGGTACAGGCCCGCTTGCTGGAAAGCTTTCAGAAAGGCGATGTCCGCCCGATCGGCGCGCGCCATTCATTCCGGATCGACGTGCGGATTGTTGCTGCCAGCAATCTCCCGCTGAAAGAGCTGGCCGAAGGCGGGCATTTCCTGCCTGAACTGCACCAGGCGCTGGCGGGGGTAACTGTTTACCTGCCGCCCTTGCGTGAGCGCGCCGGTGATATCCCGGCGCTGGCCCGGCACTTTCTGGCCCGGATCGGCGATCAGCCGGGGCTGCGTCCGCTGGGTATTACCGATAGCGCGCTGTCGCTGCTTTCGGCCTATGATTGGCCCGGCAATGTCCGCCAGCTCCAGGCCGTGCTGTTCCGCGCGGCGGTGTTCTGCGATGGCGATGCGCTGACGTCCGAGGATTTCCCGCAACTTTCCGATATGCTGGGCGATGCCGGCGGCCTCAATGCGCCAGTGCAGGAAGGCATGGGCGTGATGCTTTATGCCGCCGACGGCAACCTGCGCCCGCTGGAAGAAATCGAAGCCGATGTTATCCGGCTGGCAATCGGCCACTATCGCGGACGGATGACCGAAGTGGCCCGCCGCCTGGGAATTGGCCGCTCAACTTTGTACCGCAAGCTAACCGAGCTGGGGATAGGCGAGGCGAGCTGAGCCGAAGCGGCCCTGCTGGCCCTTCCATTGCTTTCAAAATCTGCCACTCTGTAGCCAGCAAAGGCTGCAGAAGGTGGGATAATGATCTGGTGGGCATTGGTAGCAGGCGCACTGATTGGCTGGAGCAGTTCGGGGTTTGAACCCTATGGCCTGGTGCTTGGTGCAATATTCGCCGCACCGATGGGCCTATGGCTGCGCAATGCGATCCAGGCTGAGACAGACCGGATTATTTCGCACCGCATGGCCCAGATGGAATGGCCCGATGCGCCGCCGCAGGCCGCCGAACCACCAGCCCGGCCTGAACCGGCGCGGCCGATCCCGGCCACTGCGGCACCGGCTACTCCCCTGCCCCCGCCCTCTGCTGCGGCGCGCGCACCTGCTGTGGCCCAGCCTGCATTGCCAATGGCTGAAAGCGCTCCAGTGGTGCGATCGGACCCCGTGTGGCAGAGCCTTCCCGAAGAGCTGGTCCAGAAGGCCATGGGCTGGTTGCTGGGCGGCAACACCATCGTTCGGGTCGGGCTGATCGTGCTGTTTATCGGGCTGGTTTTCCTGGCCCGGATGGTTGCCAATGCCGGACTGTTCCCGATCGAAGCGCGGCTGGCCACGGTTGGCGCGGCCGGTGCTGCGCTGTTGGGGGTGGGCTATTGGAAGCGATTGGAACGTCCGGATTTTGGCTTGCATTTGCAGGGAGCCGGCGTGGCGGTGATGTATCTGACCGTCTTCGCGGCATCATCGCGCGGATTTGGCGTCATTCCATCCGGCGCGGCCTTTGGCTTCATGATCCTGTTCGCCGCGCTGGGCGCGGCATTGGCCGTGCTGCAGAATTCGCAGGTAATGGCGCTGGCAAGTTTTGCGGGCGGCTTTGCCGTTCCGGTGTTGCTGGGCGGCAGCGCGGAAACGCCCACCGGGCTGTTCAGCTATATCACAGTGCTCAATGCAGCGATCATGGGCATCGCCTGGAAAAAAAGCTGGCGCCCGCTTAACTTGCTGGGCTTTGCCGCAACCTTTGTGCTGGCTGGGCTATGGGGCTTTGGATCCTACGAGGATCGGCACTTCTGGATTTGCGAGGCGTTTCTGGCCGCCTCGATCGCGGTCTACCTGGCCACCGCTTTGCTCTATGCCCACAACACCCCCGGCAAATTGGGGAATTTCGCGGATTCGACCCTGCTGTTCGGCACTGCGATCATCGGGTTTGGGCTACAGTCGGGGCTTGTTCACGACAAACCTTATGCCAGCGCATGGTCGGCCGTGGTGTTTGGCGGGGTCTATCTGGCGGTGGCAGTCTGGGCATTCCGCCGGCGCAATCAGGGCATGGCAACGCTGAGTGAAAGCCTGCTGGCAATCGGCGTCGGCTTTGTCACCATGGCGGTACCGCTGGCGCTTGAGGTCAAATGGACCAGCGCGGCCTGGGCACTGGAAGGCGCAGGGGCTTTGTGGGTTGGCACCCGGCAAGCGCGCTGGATGCCCCGCGCGTTCGGATTGCTGCTGCAAGCTTTGGCCGCAGGGATTGCCCTGCAGACGCTGGAATCAAACATCTCTGCCATGCCGCTATTCAATCAGGGTTTCATGACACCGCTGCTGGTCGGCTTGCCGATGCTGTTTGCCGCATGGCTGTTGCGCGGGGATCTGCCGAACAGCGGATCACGATGGGCCATGGCCTGGGCTCCTGCCGAACGGGGCCTTGAGAAACCCTGGTTTCTGATCGGCTTTGGCCTGGCCTGCCTGGCCGTGGTACAGGAACTATCGCGGCGTCTGCCCGCCATCGGCATAGACGATTATCCGCTGCCTTTGCTGCACGAACACACAATGTTGTTCGCGATACTCGTTGCAGTGCTGGGCCTGATGGCACTGGCCGACTGGTTTGGCCGCAAGCACCACTGGAAGGTTGCCAGTTGGCCGGCCCGAGCCAGCCTGCTGCTGATCGGCTGGGCCTTCCTGCTTTCGCTTTTGATGGGTCGCTATGTTGTGCAGGTGCCTGATCTGGCATTTTGGGCAATCGCTTTTGCGCTCCACTTCTGGCTGCTTTACCGCGCCGACAATGCCCCTGAAAGCGCGGCGCCGCGCTGGAACGGGTTCATCCATGCGATGGGTGTGCTTGGCCTTGCTGCGATGCTGGCCGATGCGCTGTTCTATCTGATCGATCAGGCCGATCTGTGGGACAGTTCGTGGGCTGGCGTGGTGTTCCTGATCGCCGGTGTCGCGGTGCTGATGGGGATCACCCGCTGGGCCGGTCCGGCGGCAATCGGGACCGCGGGGCTGTCGATGGGCTGGCCGCACAATGTCCATAGCCGGGCCTATTGGTGGCGGGCCGCCGCGCCGCTGGCGCTGGTGCTGTATTTCGGGGCCTTGATCGGCACGCTTCTGGCCCAAGGGATCACCGGTCCACTTCCTTACATCCCACTGCTCAACCCGGTTGATCTGTCGATCGCGCTGGTGCTGGCCGCGCTCGCGCTGTGGCGGCAGATGCTGCAGGGCGCAGAGCCCGCGCCGCGCGGGTCCGGGCCTTTTGCCGGCAAGTTCGGACTGGGCGCGGGTGCTGTGCTGGCTTTCGTATGGATCAATACCATCTGGACCCGCACCGCCGATCATTTCCTGGGCGCAACCTGGTATCCTGGGGCGCAAGGCAACAGTCAGATCGTGCTGACCGGTTTTTCGATCCTGTGGACCTTGATGGCTATGGCACTGATGCTGTTTGGCCAGCGCCGCACCCAGCGCCTGCCCTGGCTGGTGGGAGCAAGCCTGCTGGCGGTGGTGGTCGCCAAATTGCTGTTCGTCGATATGTCGTCGATTGAAGGCTTTGCCCGGATCATTGCCTTTATCGCCGTGGGTGTGCTGATGCTGTTGATCGGCTATTTTGTCCCGCTTCCCCCGCGCAAGAAGGATGAGCCCGAAGCATGATCCGCAAATATGCCCTGGCCGCATTGGCGCTGTTATCAGCCTGCGCCCAGCCCGTCGCTGATCCGGCAAAACCGCAGGGCTATGCCATGGTCCTGACGGTCAAGCCGAATGAGGATGAGGGCGTTCACAGGATCGAATTGCCCCCGATCGCGGTCGCCGCGCTCAAGCGTGATGATGCCGGCGATGTCCGTATTTTCGATGCCGATGGCCGGCCACTTTCACTGGCGCTTGCTGATACCGCCAGCCGGCCTGAAGGCCAGCGTTCTATCGCGCTTGAAGCCATGCCGATTGCTATGCCTGGCCCTGACAAGAAAGCGGCCGTTTCGGTCCGGGTTGAGCAAGCCGCGCAATCAGTAACGGTAGATGCCGGCAACCAGGAAGCCGAAACCCGCCCCGATGCCGCGCTGCTGTTTGATACTCGCAAACTGATTGATCCGGTGATCGCACTGGAAATCGACGCCGCCCTTGAAAAGGGACAACTGGTCGAAGTTTCGGTGGCGGCCAGTGGTGATCTGAAATCGTGGGAGCCATTGGCAAGCAAGGTTCTGCTTGGCAACCCGGCCGATCCCAATCTGCGGATTGCAATGCCGGGTCTGCCGCTGTCTGATCGCTACACACGTATTAGCTGGCAAGTAACCGACGGCGTCAAAATTCGCGGGGCCAAGGCGATTACCGCCAGAATACCCCCGCCCCGCCCGATGGTTTTTTCAACCAACGGGGTGCGGCTGGAAGATAATCACACTTTGCAATTTCAGGTTCCACTGGGCGTCACCCTGATTGGCGTAAAGGTTACCGGGCAGACTGGTGAAGGCGTGGTTCCCGTAACGCTAACCGCCCGCCCATCGGATGAGGCCCCGTGGCAGCAATTGGCCCAGGGGGCATTGCGCAATGGCAGCACCGCTCAGCTTGATTTTCCGACGGCGCATTTCGAAGATTATCGGATCACGGCCGATCCGCGCAGTCCCGGCTTTTCAGCCAAGCCCCGGATTGAACTGCTGACCGCACCGATCGTCCTGCTGGCCGCATTCAACAGCAAGCCGCCATACACCCTGGCCTTGGGCAATGCAGCCGCCAAGTCCGCTTTTTTTGAGCGATCAGAGCTGCTTGGCCGCCCACGCAGCGATGCAACTTTACCCGAAGCGCAGGTCCGTGCCGGGCCAGCCGCTCCGCTGGAAATCGCCCCAGGATCGGGCGGCGGCCCGTTTTCCCCGCGCAAGCTGGCCTTGTGGGCGGCGCTGCTTGGCGCAGTGGGCGTGCTGGGCTTTGCTGCGCTCAGGCTATCGCGTGCAGCGACGAAGAATGATTAAACCAGCTGGCTGAAATCAGTCAGCGCTGCATCCTTGAGCCCGCGCCAGACCCGCACCGCCTGTACCGTTTCGGGCACATCGTGGACCCGCAGCAACTGCACCCCGGCTTCGAGGCCTTTGGCCGCCAGCATAACGCTGCCTCCAAGCCTTTGGTGCGCCGGGGCTTCGTTGGAAAGGGCGCCGATCATCCGTTTGCGGCTGGCCCCCAGCAGCAGTGGCTGGCCCAGCGCGTGAAACAGCGGCAGCGCATTCAGCAAAGCCAGGTTGTCAGCCAGTGTCTTGCCAAATCCGATGCCGGGATCCAGCACGATCTTCTCGCGCGAAATCCCGGCTGCCAGCGCCGCATCGCGCCGCGCGGCGAGCCAATCGAACACGTCGAGCACCACGTCGGCATAGTTGCCATCGGCGTGGAGATCATCGCCGTCTCCCGGTGCGTGCATCAGCACCACCGGAGTGCCGGCGCGCGCAGCGAATTCCAGGCTGCGCGGATCGTGGCGCAGCGCGGAAACGTCGTTGATTATCTGCGCCCCGGCCTTCAGCGCCGCTTCCATCACCGCCGGGCGTCGGGTGTCGATACTGATCGCCGCACCGGCCGCAGCCAGCTTTTCAACCAGCGGAATCACGCGCTTGAGTTCATCGCCTTCCCACACCGCAGCCGCGCCGGGCCGGGTGCTTTCACCGCCGATGTCGATCAGCGCCGCCCCGCCTTCAAGCATGACTGAGGCATGGGCCCCGGCAACTTCGGGATCGTCCATGAACTGCCCGCCATCGGAAAAACTATCAGGCGTGACGTTGAGGATCCCCATGACCTGCGGCTGGTCAAGCCGGATCGTGCGCGCGCCGCATTGCAGCGGTGCAGGCGCGCGCTGGAGATTGTCGAATTGCCGTTGCACCACTTCGGGCAAGTCCGGCAACGCAGAGCGCAAATCCGGCAGCGAATAGTGGCAGCGCGCGGAAACCTTGCCGTCGCAGCGCTCAATCAGCGCAAACCGGCTGGCATAGACCAAGCCCCCGGCGAGGCGCAGCGCATCACCTTCCTCGCTCTGTGGACTATCCGCCAGAGCGATCGGGCGGAGGTAAAACGATCTGCTCAATCTTCCGTTGCCAGCAAATAGAGCTGCCGCAGCGCATCAATCGGCTTCAACGCGCCCTCATGCTCGATGTGCCAATACGTCCAGCCATTGCAGCTGGGGGCATCCTGCAGCTTGGCCCCCAAACCATGGATCGATCCGGTCTCAGTGCCAGAAATCAACGAGCCATCGGCGCGGACCAGCGCCTTCAACTTGCGCTTCTTGTCGGTCAAGGTAACTCCGGCCTGAATCCAGCCGGTTTCAATCAGGGTGCCAAACGCCACTTTGGGCGGTGCCTTGTGGCTTTGCATGGTGGTCAGCGCGCTTTCATCAAGCGGAAGCGCCATTTCGATCCGTTCCAGCGCGGCTTCGCGGTAGTTGCTTTCGCGCTCACACCCGATCCAATCACGCCCCAGCCGCTTCGCGACGGCGCCGGTAGTGCCGGTGCCAAAGAACGGATCGAGCACCACATCGCCCTTGTTGGTTGTGGCCAGCATCACCCGGTACAGCAGCGCCTCGGGCTTTTGCGTGGGATGCACCTTGGTTCCGCCCTTTTTAAGGCGTTCCTGACCCGAACAGATCGGCAAAACCCAATCAGAGCGCATCTGCAGTTCATCGTTCAATGTCTTCATCAGGCGGTAGTTGAAGGTGTACTTTGCCTTCTCGCCCATGCTTGCCCAGATCAGCGTTTCGTGCGCGTTGGTAAAGCGGGTGCCCTTGAAATTGGGCATCGGGTTGGCCTTGCGCCAAACCACATCGTTGAGGATCCAGAACCCCATATCCTGCATCATCGCGCCAAGGCGGAAAATGTTGTGATACGATCCGATCACCCAGATCGAACCATTGGGCTTCAGGATGCGCCGCGCCTCGGTCAGCCACAGACGGCTGAATTTGTCATAGGCGGCAAAGCTATCGAACTGGTCCCAATGATCGGTAACCGCATCGACATGGCTGCCATCGGGCCGCGAAAGATCCCCGCCCAACTGGAGATTATAGGGCGGATCGGCAAAAATCATGTCAACCGAAGCACTTGGCAGGCTGCGCATGGCCTCGATGCAATCACCATCAAGGATCCGCCCCAAAGGCAGATCAGGCCGCGGGGCCTCTTTTGCAGCACGCAGCCGCGCCTTCTCGCCTATCAACATCTGGCCCATAATCGTTCGTCAAACCCCTCAATCTTATCCACAGGGTGAGTCCTCGGGAGTCCCGCGTCAAGCAGAAACTCGCTGGAATCCTAGGGATTCATGGTAACTGAAGCGTTAACAAGGGGGAGAACGAAACGGGGCCGACACACGATGTTGAGTCCCCGGATTCATGGCAGACTCAAGATGTGGTGGTGTGGCCAAGCGGACTCAAACCAAAAAAAACCGCCGCCTGTTCGGTTTCAGGGCGGCGTCACCGCCGCCACTGGCGCAAAACTGCGGCGGTGCAGCGGGGTTGCTCCGTGCAGGTGCAGCGCCAGCATATGTTCGGCCGTGCCATAACCCATGTTGCGCTCCCAGCCATAACCGGGATGAACCAGCGCGGCTGCTTTCATGATCCGATCGCGGTGTTCCTTGGCCAGAATCGATGCGGCGGAAATGCTGGGGATCAGCGCATCCCCGCCAACGATTGCGCGGGCCGGCCAGCGCCATTCCGGTACGCGGCCATGCGGGGTCTTGTTGCCATCGATCAGGACCAGTTCCGGCTCACCATCCAGCTGCGCTACCAGCGCGGCGACCGCACGGGTCATCGCCAGCATAGTTGCGGCGAAGATGTTGATCCGGTCGATCTCATCGGCCTCGGCCACACCCAGGGCCCAGCGGCAAGTCTGCTGGATCAGCGGCTCAAGCATCGCGCGCTTTTTGGCTGAGAGCTTCTTGGAATCGTCCAGCCCATCGGGAGCGCCCCTTCCCAGCACGCAGGCCGCCGCCACTACCGGCCCGGCCAGCGGCCCACGCCCGGCCTCATCCACGCCGATCACCAGCGATCCTGACTTGGCAAGGACCAGGTAATCGCCCAGATTGTGCGCCATGCGAAACAAACTCCTCACCGCCCTATTCCCTCTCACCCTGATCGCGGCAAGCTGCGGGGCAGGCGCGGCTGGGGATAGAGCCAAGCCGATCACAACCGAAGTCAGGGATGCCTTCAAGGTAGAGGTGCTGGGAACGTTCGACCAGCCGTGGGCGATGGCCGTTCTGCCGCGCGGCACCAACATCATTGTCACCGAAAAGGCTGGAAACCTCAAGCACTGGAACGGAACGCGGATCGAAGCAACGCTGGCGCTTCACCAAATCGATTACGGCGGACAAGGCGGCCTTGGCGACGTGGTGCTTGCGCCCGATTTCGAGGAAAGCGGCTTGCTCTACCTCAGCTGGGCGGAAGCTGGCGGGAACGGCACGCGCGGCGCGGTGGTTGCGCGCGGCCAGGTGGACAAGGATGGATTGGCCTGGAACAAGCCCGAAATCATCTGGCGCCAAAGCCCCAAAGTTACCGGCAGGGGTCACTATTCGCACCGCATCGCAATTTCGCCTGATGGCAAATACCTTTACGTCGCATCCGGCGATCGGCAGAAGTTTGTGCCCGCGCAGGATCTTTCCAACAACCTTGGCAAAGTGCTGCGGCTCAATCTTGATGGCACACCGGCGGCAGGCAATCCGTTCGCCGAAAAGGGCGGTATCTCGGGCGAAATCTGGTCGTATGGCCACCGCAACATCCTGGGCTTGCAATTCGATGCTGAAGGCCGGCTGTGGGCACTTGAACACGGGCCGGCGGGCGGCGACGAACTGAACCTGATCAAGCCCGGCCAAAACTATGGCTGGCCGCTGGTTTCGGATGGCGATCACTATGATGGCAAGCCGATCCCGCGCCACGCTGCGCGCCCCGATCTGGCCGCTCCGGCGATCAGCTGGAACCCGGTCATCGCGCCGGGCGATTTCATTTTCTATTCCGGCAAAATGTGGCCCGAGTGGAAAGGCCAGGCTTTGATCGCAGCGCTGGGAACCGGCGGCTTGGTGCGCGTGGGGATCGAGGGTGAGAAGGCCTTCGAAGCGGCGCGTTACCCGCTGGGCAAGCGAATTCGCGCAATTCGCGAGGCTAGCGATGGCTCTCTGTACGTGCTGGAAGACGGCAGTGGTGGCCGCTTGCTGCGGCTTTCGCGCAAATAGCATCGACAAAGTTGACGCGCGCCCCTAACGCGCGCGGCCAATGTCTGAAGTTGCCATCATCCCGCTTGACGCGATCGACCCAGCCTTGGTCGAAGACTTGCTTGACCGGGCGTTTGAGCCTGAGCGCCGCCAGCGCACCGCCTACAAATTGCGCGATGGGACAGACTGGCTACCCGCGCTGTCATTTGCGGCGCTGGATACCGAACAGCATCTGGTCGGCACAATCCAGTGCTGGCCGGTAGCCCTGACCGATCCCGCCGGTCGGCGCCACCCGCTGATCCTGGTCGGCCCGGTTGCTGTGTTACCCGAATCTCAGGGCGGCGGTTATGGCAAGGCGCTGATGACTGCCAGCCTCGCTGCGATGAACCCCGCCGCCCCGCTGCCGCAAGTGATGATCGGCGACGGCGAATACTATGGCCGATTCTGGGGTTTTTCGGCAGAGCATACCGGCGCATGGACCTTGCCCGGCCCGTGGGAGCCCCACCGATTACTGGCGCGCTGCGATAATTCAGCCGTGCTCCCCCGCGAAGGCGCGCTGGGGCCTTGGCGCAGCTGACCCGATCTGGCATCGCTTCGGCAATGCCCTACGAACCGCCGCCCGACTTTGCCACGCTAACCCTCGCGCAGATTGCAGAGCTTGACGCCGCGCGAAAATTGCCGCCGGTAGATCAATGGAACCCGGCGATCAGCGGGGACAGCCTGATGGTGATCAAGGCCGACGGACGCTGGTTTCACGATGCCAAATTTCCTGGGGACGGTGAGATCAAGCGACCGGCCATGATCCGCGCCTTTTCCGGCTTGCTGCGGCGCGGTGACGATGGCCAGCATTGGTTGGTGACCCCACTCGAAAAGCAATCAATCGAAGTTGAGGATGCTGCTTTCATCGCCACCGATGTCGTCCGCACCGGCGATGCGCTGGCTTTCCGGCTCAATACGGATGAGGTGGTGCTGGCCGGGGCAGACCATCCATTGGTGGCGCGCGGTGATGCCCAGCTTCCTGCCCTATACCTTACCGTGCGCCACGGCACAGAGGCTCGGATCAACCGCAGCACCTGGCTGCAGCTCGTCGATCTGGCGCAAGACGACCTGACCGTATCGAGCCAGGGCACGCTATTTTCACTGGTGCCGCGATGAGCCTCAAGGCCCGACTTGCCCAGCTTCACGCCAAAGGTCATGCCGCGCCGATCGAGCACCGCGACGAAGTGGATTTCTCCGCGGAAAATCTGCGCCCCGCCGCCGTTCTGGCCGCGATTACCGAACGCGCGGACCGGCCCGGTTTCCTGCTGATTCATCGCCCCTCGAATATGCGGTCGCACCCCGGGCAAGTCGCCTTTCCCGGCGGCAAGATCGATCCCGGTGAGAGCGCTGAGGAAGCCGCGCTGCGCGAGGCGCATGAAGAATTGGGCATACACCCGCGCGATGTCCACGTGATCGGGATCAGCGACACCTACCGGACCGGCAGCGGTTATGCGATTACGCCGGTGATCGCAGTGGTCCCGCCCGATCTGGAGCTAAGCCCCAGCCCCACCGAAGTAGCAGCCTGGTTCGAAGCGCCGGTCGATTTCGTGTTCGATGAAACCAACCACACCCACCATTCAGGGTTTTGGCAGGGGCGGACAAGGAGCTATATCGAAATCATGTGGCAGGAACACCGGATCTGGGGCGTAACGGCAGGGATCATCAGCAACCTTGCAAAGAGGATTGCGTGGTGATCGCGCTGCCTTCTGATACCTCATGGCTGCAGCGCGAAGGCCTGAAGCATCTGGTGGCTGCGCTGGGGGCGAAGAACGTGCGCTATGTCGGTGGGGCGGTGCGCGATACGCTGATGGGGCAGCCGGTCAAGGATATCGATATAGCCACCGTGCTTGATCCGCGCGAGGTGATCCGGCGCCTGAAGGCCCAGGGCATAACCGCAATCCCCACCGGGATCGAACACGGCACGATCACGGCAGTCGTGCCGCTCGGCAATGTGGAAATCACCACCCTGCGCCGTGATCTTGCCTCGGACGGCCGCCGGGCCACGGTCGCTTTTTCGGCCGAATGGCAAGACGATGCAGCGCGCCGCGATTTCACGATCAACGCGCTCTATGCCGATCCGGTATCGGGCGAGGTGTTTGACTGGTTCGGCGGACTGGATGACCTGAAGGCCCGCAAGGTCCGCTTCATCGGCGATGCCCGCCAGCGGATCCGTGAGGACCACTTGCGGATCCTGCGCTATTTCCGATTTCAGGCGAGGTTTGGCAGTCAGCCTGCTGATCCTGAATCGGAAAATGCCTGCGCGGAATTGGCCGCGACGCTCAAAGGCCTGTCGCGTGAGCGGGTTGGTATGGAATGCATGAACCTGCTGGGCCTGCCCGATCCCGCTCCCACCGTGGCGCGGATGGCCCAGCTTGGCGTGCTCGAAGTCGTGCTGCCCGAAGCCGATGTTGATGCGCTGGCGGCGCTGGTGGCCGAGGAAGCCAGGCAGGGTATAGCACCTGACGCGCTGCGCCGCCTGGCCGCGCTGATCCCGCCCGATCCGGGATTGGCCGAAGCCATTGCCAGCCGGTTCCGCCTTTCAGGCAACCAGAAAAAGCGGCTGGCGTATGCGGCAGGACGCACAGCTACGCCCGCTGACCCGCGCGCCCTTGCCTATCGCCTTGGCCGCGCGGGCGCGCTTGATCGGCTGCTGCTGACCGGGGAAAGCGTGGCCCCGCTGCACGATTGGGAAATCCCCACCTTCCCGCTCAAAGGCGGCGAAGTGGTTGCACACGGCATCCAGGCCGGGCCCGAAGTGGCGCGGATCATGCAGGCGGCTGAGGCACGCTGGATCGAGGAAGGGTTTCCGGACGCGAGCCGGGTCAAGGTGATTCTAAGCGAACTGCTAGCCTAGAACTTGTTGCTCTGCGGGAACCCGCGCGGTGCGATCCGGCCGGCGGCGCCGCGCGCGACCTTATAGATCAGTACGTCCGGTTCGGTTCGAACCCGCCCGCTTTCGCCGCCCATCTTCCAGCTGAGGCCTTCCTCAAGCTTTAGCGTGGCGGCGTCGGAAAGGCCGCCATCGCGATAGCGCTGAAGGGTTACCCCCTGCCCCTTGGCCAGTACGGGCAGTTCCTCAAGGTTGAACACCACCAATTTGTGATTGTCGCCCACCACAGCAATATGATCGTGCTCGGCTGGTATTTCGCGGACCACGGCCAATTTAACGCCGGGCTTGGTTGTCATCACGCCGCGGCCCTTGCGGGTTTCGGCCAGCAATTCATCAGCCTGTGCCGCAAAACCGCGTCCCTGATTGCTGGCCAGCAACAATTGCGCCTTGGGGCGATAGACCAGCAGCGCAACAATTTCAGCGCCGGCATCGATATCAAGCATGGTCCGGATCGGCTCACCAAACCCGCGCGCGCCGGGTAGCTTGTCTGCCCCCAGCGTATAGAATCGCCCGTTATCACACGCGATCAGCAGCTTGTCGGTGGTTTGCGCATGGAACGCATAGCCAAAGCCATCGCCTTCCTTGTACTTGAAATCCTTGTCCAGCGGATCATGGCCGGATGCACCGCGCACCCAGCCCTTGGCTGAAAGGATTACAGTTACCGGCGCCTTTTCGATCATCGCATCCATGCTGAATTCCACCGTCGGAGCGGCTTCGGCAATGGTTGTGCGGCGGCGGCCAAGCGCGGTATCTTCGGCATAATCCTTGCGCAGATTGGCCAGATCGCGCTTTACCCGGGTGCGCTGGCGGGCCGGGCTTTCCAGCAGCTTGTTCAGATCGTCCTGCTCGGCCAGCAGATCGTCACGCTCTCGCCTCAGCTCCATTTCCTCTAGCCTGCGCAAGCTGCGCAGCCGCATGTTGAGGATCGCTTCGGCCTGGCGGTCGGTCAGCGCAAACTCGGCCATCATCACGGGCTTCGGCTCGTCCTGGGTACGGATAATCTCGATTATCCGATCAAGGTTGAGGTAAGCGATGATATAGCCGCCCAGCAGCTCCAGCCGACCCGCAATCTTTTCCAGCCGGTGGCGTGTGCGGCGCAGCAGGATGTCGATCTGGCTCTTGCACCATTCCAGCAGCAGCAATCGCAGCGACAGCACCCCCGGAGTGCGGGTATCGTCAAGCACGTTGAGGTTGAGGCTGAAACGCGTTTCCAGATCGGTCAGCTTGAACAGCGATTGCTTAAGCAGCTCTGGATCGACATTGCGGCTTTTCGGCACAAATACGATCCGAATCTGCTCGTCAGATTCGTCGCGGATATCCTCCAGGATCGGCAGCTTCTTATCAGCGATCAGCTGGGCAACCTGTTCGATCAGCTTGCCCTTGGCGAGCTGATAGGGGATTTCGGAAATAACCAGCTGCCACTGCCCGCTGCCCAGCCGCTCAATCCCGCTATCTTCCCAGCTTCCGTCAGCTTCGCGGCCGGTCGAAAAACGCCCGCGCACCCGCAGCGCGCCCTTGCCGGTTTCATAAGCGCGGCTGATCACTTCGGGGCTTTCCACCACCACTCCGCCGGTGGCAAAATCCGGCCCCTGGAAGTGCTGCATCAGTTCGGCGTGCTCAGCCGTGGGATTGTCTATCAGCAGCAGCGTGGCGTCGATAATCTCGGCCACGTTGTGGCTGGGAATGTTGGTGGCCATGCCCACCGCAATCCCGCTGGAGCCGTTGGCCAGCAGATTGGGGAAAATCCCGGGGAAGATCTCGGGCTCTTCCTCCTCGCCGTTGTAGGTCGGGATGAAGTTGACTGTGCCTTCATCCAGGCCGGCCATCAGCTGGATCGCGGTCTTGGTCAGGCGGGCTTCGGTATAGCGGTATGCCGCCGCGTTATCGCCATCGATATTGCCGAAATTGCCCTGACCCTCAACCAGCGGATACCGCAAGCTGAAATCCTGCGCGAGCCGGACCATCGCATCGTAAACCGATTGATCGCCATGCGGGTGATACTTGCCGATCACATCACCAACCACGCGCGCCGATTTCTTGAAGGCATCGGTGGGATTGAGTTTTAACTGCCGCATCGCCCACAGCAAGCGGCGGTGCACCGGCTTCAGCCCATCGCGCAGATCAGGCAGCGAGCGCGCAGTGATCGTAGACAGCGCATAGACCAGGTACCGCTCGGATAGCGCGCTATCGAACGGCGCATCGACGATGGCGTCGAAGGGATCGGGTTCGGTTGTATCGGTGGTCATTGCGGTGCCGCCCTAGCAGGAGGAATCGCCTGATTCCATGCCAGTTTAGGGGTTTTGCGCAGGGGAGGACTTACCGCCGCTGCATATCATGGCTTTCGCCGGGGATGTTGACCTCAAGCCCGTCAAGCTCAGCCGTAAGTTCAATCTGGCAGGCCAGCCGGCTGGTGCGGCGCACCCCGGCGGCCAGATCCAGCATGTCTTCCTCGTCCTCGCTGGCGCGCGGCAGGCGTTCGAACCACGCCTTCGCGACCACTACGTGGCAGGTAGAGCAAGCCATCTGGCCCTCGCAGGTGCCTTCGAGCGGCATCCCCGCCGCCTGACCGGCCGACAGCAGGCGGTCTCCCGCTTTGCCTTCGGCCGCGATCCGTTCGCCATTGCTGGAAATAAAAGTAACCTTGACCATCAGACCCCCTGCGCCTGTGCCGCTGCTTCAATCGCATGGCAGGCTGCTTCAACCTCTTCGCGGGCGGTATAGCGCCCAAAGCCCAGGCGGATCGAATTGCGGGCTTCCTTCGGCTCCAGTCCGATCGCACTCAAGACCCGGCTGGGCGCGCCGGTGCCGCTACCGCAAGCTGACCCAGCGGAAAAGGCAATGGTGCGGCAATCGCTGAGCAAGCGGGGGAAGTTGAGCCCATCGAGCCGCAGATTGAGATTGCCCGGCCAGCGCGCTGCTGCGCTGCCGTTCAAGCTCCAGCGCGACAGGATCGAGCGGGCGAGCTGCGCCAACCCGCAAAGATGCTGGAAATCAGTTTCCATCCGCTCGTTCGCCAAAGCTGCTGCTGCGCCAAACCCGGCGCAAAGCGCGGGGCTGAGCGTGCCAGAGCGCAGGCCGCCTTCCTGCCCTCCGCCCTCGATCAGCGAAGCGATTTTAACGCCATCGCGCACCCACAGCGCCCCTATCCCTTTGGGGCCGTAGAGCTTGTGCGCCGTAATCGCGATCAGGTCTGCCCCTTCAGGCGGGGCCAGCTTGCCCGCACCTTGCACTGCATCACACAGAAACAGCGCACCCATTTCGTGCGCGCGGATTGCCAGCTGCGCCACCGGCTGCACGGTTCCGATCTCATTGTTGACCTGCATCACCGCGACCAGGCCGGTGCCTTCGGCGATCTCTACATCGGGATCAACCAAGCCATCGGCGTTCACCGGCAGTTCCTGTGCCGCCGCGCCGCTGGCCAAAACCGAATTGACCACCGCCGAATGCTCGATCGCGGAATAGGCAATGCCCCCGCGCGGCACCGAGCGGATCGCCTGATTGAGCGCCTCGGTTGCGCCGCTGGTGAAAATCAACCGGCCGCCCTTTGGCAACAGTGCCGCAACCTGCTCGCGCGCCACTTCAACCGCCGCTGCAGCCGCCCGGCCAGGCCGGTGCATCGAGTGCGGATTGGCGAATCCCATCGCCTCTGGGCCGGCCAGCCACGGCTCCATTGCCGCGCGCGCTTCGGGGGCAAGCGGGGTAGTCGCCTGGTTGTCCAGATAGATGAATTGAGCGGGCATGTTCACAATCGTTGCTTTTCAGTCACTCGTTTCTATATAGCGCCTGCTTCCCGATCCTAGTCCAAAGCGGTCCGGCATCCGAGAAATCTCCGGACGCCGCGTGCGTGGGACAGCAAGAACAGGCGAAAATATAATGCCCGCAGTGATCTTTCCCGGACCCGAAGGCCGCCTTGAAGGCCGTTTCCAGCCTGCCAGCCGCCCGCGCGCGCCGGTTGCGATGATCCTTCACCCGCATCCGCAGGCCGGCGGCACCATGAATGACCGGATCACCCAGTCGCTCTACAAAACCTTTGCCAACCGCGGATTTGCTACGCTGCGGTTTAATTTTCGCGGGGTTGGCCGCAGCCAGGGCAGCTTTGATAATGGCATCGGCGAACTTTCCGATGCTGCCGCCGCGCTCGATTGGGTCCAGTCGATCCATCCAGAAGCCTCGACCACCTGGGTTGCTGGCTTTAGCTTTGGCTCGCTGATCGGCATGCAATTGCTGATGCGCCGCCCGGAAATCCGCGGCTTCATCTCGGTCGCCCCGCCCGCCAACATGTACGATTTCAGCTTTCTGGCACCGTGCCCTGCTTCGGGTATCCTGATCCAGGGTGTGGCGGATACCGTGGTAACGCCGGTTTCAGTGCAGAAGCTGGTCGAAAAGCTGCGGACCCAGCGGCATATCACGATCCACCATGAGGAAATTCCCCGGGCCAACCATTTCTTCGAAAACGAGATGGAAGATCTGATGCGCTCGGTCGATAATTACCTCGACTTCCGGCTTGCCCCGGATTGCCCGATCCGCTGATCCGGCAGGCTATTTCGGCCCTTCGCTGACCAGCGCCTTGCCGCTGGCGCCGGGCGAAACCCAGATTGCGATATTGGCGGCGATGACCGCCGCCAATATCAGCATCAGCGTCGTCTGCTTGCCAAAGCCCTGCCGCCGCCACAGCGCCGCCGCGCCCAGCACCAGGGCCAGACCCAGCAGCGCTAGCAGCGACAGCACGGTATCAGCCGAAATCACCGGGCGAGCTTGCCGGCCATTCCGATAATATCGTCAAGCGGATTGCCATCGCCATCCAGATCCAGCAACGAGCCGAGCCCGCCCAGCGAGCCGCCAAGGCCGCCGCCCGCCGGGGCTGCTTGCGCCTGTCCGCCGCCGCCAAGGACTGAGCCCAGCACCGAGCCGAGCACGCCGCCTGCGCCGCCCTGCCCGCCGCCCAGCACCGAACCCAGCACCGATCCCAGAATGCCGCCCCCGCCTTGCTGTTGCCCGCCGCCAGCCTGGTGCGAGAAGTATCCCGCCACCAGCATCGCCAGAATCGGCAGCATTTTCTTTAGGATCGAAGGATCGATCCCGGTCTGGCCCGAAGCGTGATCAGCCACCGTGCGGCTGACTTCCTTGGAACCGAAGATCGTACCCAGCACGCTGTTGCCCGCATCGATATTGGTCGGCTCGGGGCTTAGCACGTTGTCGGCAAGCCCGGCCCCGCCCAGCGAACCCAGGATGTTGACCAGGCTGCCCAGCCCGCCTTCACCGCCGCCAGCGGCGCTGGCCTGCTTGCTCATGCCGCCAACAATTGCCGGCAACAGCGCGCCCGCGCCGGCTTCGGCCATGGCTGGCGGAATGCCCAGCTGGTTGGCAATGGCGGTGATCCCGCCGGTCTGTTGCAGGATGTTGATAAGATCGGCTGCGGCCATGGTCTGAACCCTCCTGCGGCCGGGAATGGCCGCGTATGGGCAATGACTTAGCCGGGCAGCACCGGCCGGACCAGAGCAATTCTTTGGTAGGTTTGACTTGGGCTGCATCGCCCCGCATCTTGCTGCGATGATAAACCCAACTGCTCTTTCGCGCCGCCAATCACTTTCGCTGATTGGTGCAGCCGCTTCATCGTTGGCGCTTTCCGGCTGCCAATCGTTTGCCGCCGGCACCGCCAGCCCCGATCGGGCTGAAGGCACAAAGGCAACGGCGTTTCTTGAGGCGCTGGCCTGGCGGTTGATGGCGCTCTCCCCGGAAGGCGCGACCTCGCTGGGGATCGATACCGGCAATGGGGCAAAGCTGCGATCACAGCTGGGGGATCGATCGCAGAAAGGGCAGGCGCAAATTGCCGCACTTCTGCGCGGCGGGCTAAGCGGTGCTGCACAGCTGGACGCCGAGCAGCTTGATCCTGCCACCAGAACCAGTCTTGATGTGGTAAAAAGCGCCTTTTCGGTCGCGCTCGATGGTTTTGCCCTGCCGTATGGCGATGTCGCAGTGGGGGGCTGGCGCAACACGCCGTATGTGGTGATCCAGAACGTCGGGGCCTATCTCGATGTGCCGCGTTTCCTGGATAGCGATCACCCGGTCAACACCAGCACCGATGCTGAGGCCTATCTTGCGCGGTTAAGCCAGTTCCCGGCGGTGCTCGATGGTGAACTGGGCCGGATTGCCGATGCCCGGTCAAAAGGCCTGGTTCCGCCCGCATTCCTCCTAGACAAGGCGATCCGGCAGATCGAGCTGACCTTGAAGGACGCGCAATCTGGCGGCGGTCTGGTCAATGCATTGACCCGGCGGACCAAAAACATGCCCGGCGATTGGAGCAGCCCAGCCCTTGCCCTTGCAACCGGCCCGGTATCCGCCGCTCTCACCCGCCAGCTCGATGAACTCAAAACCCAGCGCGCGTTGGCAACGATGGATGCCGGCCTGCTGAAACGCCCGCATGGCGAAGAATGGTACGCCTGGGGCCTGCGCGCCAGCACCACCACGCGGCGCACGCCTGATGATCTCCATGCGATGGGGCTTGATACGCTGAAGGACCTGCAGGGCCAGATGGATCCGATCCTGCGCAGCCTTGGCTATACCCAGGGCAGCGTCGGCCAGCGAATGACCGCGCTGGGCAAGGATCCCAGGTTCAATTTCACAAATGATGACAAAGGCCGGGCCGAAATCATCCAGCTGATGCAGGATAGGATCGCCTTTATCCGGACCAAGCTGCCGCAGGCCTTCAACACGCTGGTCAAAGGCAATCTTGAAATCCACCGGCTGCCGATCGCCGAGGAAGACGGCGCGCCCGGCGCCTATGGCGGGGCCGGATCAAAGGACGGCAAGATCCCGGGCAAGATCTGGCTCAACCTGGGCGATGTCGGCCGCCATAGCCGCTATTCGCTGGCCACGCTGGCTTTTCACGAAGGCATTCCCGGCCACGTCTGGCAGGGCGAATATGCCAATGCCCTGCCACTGATCCGCACCTTGCTGGCCTTCAACGCCTATAGCGAAGGCTGGGCGCTTTACGCCGAAACGCTGGGCGACGAATTGGGCGCTTATGAAGGCGATCCGGTTGGGCGGCTTGGCTATTTGCAGTCGATCGCTTTCCGCGCCTGCCGGCTGGTGGTGGATACCGGGCTCCACGCCAAAGGCTGGAGCCGCGAACAGGCGATCCAGTGGTTTGCCGAAACCAACGGATCGGGATTGTCTGAGGTTACGCCAGAGGTTGATCGCTATTGTTCGTGGCCCGGGCAGGCGTGTGGCTATAAAGTGGGCCACAGCGAGATCCTGCGGCTGCGTAATGCGGCCCGGACTGATCTGGGTTCGCGCTATGATCTGCGCGATTTCGATGATGCCGTGGTTACCGGCGGCAACGTCCCGCTGGATGTTCTGGCCCGCAACATATCGCGCTATATTGCTGAAAAGAAAGCAGGCTAGGCGGCCTACAAACCGCTTCAACTGTCACACAAACCTGCTAACCCAGCAGCATCAGAGATGCGGCCTCACTTTCGAGTCGCCGCTCTTTCAAGGAGTCGCTTGTCATGTCGATTTTTAGCTCAATCAAGAACGCCATTTTCGGCAGGCCGGCCGAAGCCGCCCCCGCACCCGAAGCAGCCGCAATCCCGATGGCCGAAGCCGCTCCGGCTGCCCCTGCCGCTGCGGTTGATGTGGCAGCAGTGCTTTCGGGCATGGCCGGTGCAGATGGCCTCAACTGGCGCTCGTCGGTGGTCGATCTGATGAAACTGGTTGGCCTTGATGCTTCGTATGAAAACCGCAAGGAACTGGCCCATGAACTGGGCAATGCCGATTATTCTGGCAGCGCTGAAGACAACATCATGCTGCAGAAGCAAGTGATGAAGGCACTGGCTGATAATGGCGGTATGGTGCCGGCTGAACTGATGGATTGATTGTCCGCAAACGAAACAAGGAAAGGCCGGGACGCCCCAGGGCATCCCGGCCTTTTTTGTGTTTGCAGCGATTACTTCTTGCCGAACAAGCCGCTGGCCATGCCGGCGATATCGTCCAGCGGGTTGCCGTCGCCATCGCGGTCAAGAATCCCGGCAAGGCCTGAAAGCGCCGAATTGCCCTTGAGCATTTCCGAAAGCTTGCCAAGGCCGCCCTCGCCGCCCAGTTGCTGGGCCATCTGGCTCAGCGTTGCGGGATCAAGCCCGGTCTTGGCTGCGGCCCCCTGGATGGTGTCACCCGGTTCGGCGTGGCTTTGGCCGAGTGCGGCCACGGCCTTTTCAGCCATTTCCTTGGGCAGACCGAATTTCTCGGCCAGACCGCCGATATCCGCCCCGCCAAGTTGGCCCATAATTCCATCAAGAATACCCATGATACGACTCCTAATCTGCGAAGCGCGAAGCATGGCCCATCGCCCTGCCCCGGCCAAGTCAAATCGCGGCCAGATCGGGATCAACCCAGCCCCGGCGCGCCGCCGCCGAAAACAGCAAATCGCGTGAGTAGAACCTGAACGGCCAATCGCGCGGCGCCATGCTGCTGGCTAGCAGTGCGTTGATCTTGCCCAGCAATCCATCCGCCGCGCAGGTTTCCAGAAACCGGCGTACACCGATGATATAAAGCTGGGTCAGCGTTTCATGGTAGCCGGCGGAATCGGTGTTCTCCCCGCCCACAGCCACGTTGTAGCTGCGGATGATTTCGGGAAGGCAGGATTCCAGATCCATCTGCGCACGCTCAAGCAACAACCACCCACAAGCTGCCAGATGCGCCTCGTGGGTCCATTCGGATTTGGGCAAAGTGCGGGCCAACAGTCCCTCGCCGATACGGCGAATGGCGATGTCGCTTTCAAACAGTCGGATTGTGTAGTCGCTCATAACTTGGAAACTCCGGATCAATTGGCGACCCGGAGCATTCCGGGTCAGGCTGCCTTGGGGGCCGAATCAAGCACGCCTTGATCGACGTAGTCAGCAAATTGGGCGAAGTTCTGGACGAACTTGTTTGCCAGCTCTTGGGCGTTTTGATCATAGGCTTGGCCATCGGCCCAAGCACCGCGCGGATTGAGCAGGTTGCTGTCCACACCCGGCACTGCCACCGGCACTTCGAACCCGAAGTTGGGATCGCGCACGAATTCCGCGTTGTTAAGGCTGCCGTCGAGCGCGGCGTTGAGCAGCGCGCGGGTGGCCTTGATCGGCATCCGCTTGATCCCCGGATCGGTTGCCTTGCCGCCGGACCAGCCGGTGTTGACCAACCAGCACTGCGCGCCGCCATCAGCGATCCGTTTTTTAAGCAGGTTGCCATAAACGCTGGGATGGCGCGGCATGAAAGCTGCGCCAAAACAGGTGCTGAAAGTCGCCTCGGGTTCGGTCACGCCAATTTCGGTGCCGGCAACCTTGGCGGTATAGCCCGACAGAAAGTGGTACATCGCCTGATCCGGGGTAAGCCGTGCTATCGGCGGCAGCACGCCAAATGCATCGGCGGTAAGAAGGATGATGTTCGATGGCGGCGGGCCGAGGTTCTTTTCGCTGCTGTTCGGGATGAACTCAATTGGATAGGCGCCGCGAGTGTTCTCGGTCTTGCTCGCGCTGGTAAAATCAAGCTCGCGCGTTTCCTCGTCCATCGCCACGTTTTCAAGGATCGTACCGAACATCTTGGTTGTCGCGTAGATCTCTGGCTCACCTTCGGCGGAGAGGTTGATCATCTTGGCATAGCAACCGCCCTCAAAGTTGAACACCGCAGTATCCGACCAGCCGTGCTCGTCATCACCGATCAGCGTGCGGCTGGCGTCGGCAGAAAGCGTGGTCTTGCCGGTGCCCGACAGGCCAAAAAAGATCGCACTCTTGCCATCTGCACCAACGTTGGCCGAACAGTGCATCGGCATAACGCCCTGCGCAGGAAGCAGGAAGTTGAGGAGCCCAAAAACGCCCTTCTTCATCTCGCCCGAATATTCGGTGTCACCGATCAAAATCAGCTTTTCGGTAAAATTGACTGCGATCACTGTTTCGCTGCGGCAACCATGGCGTTCCGGGTTGGCTTTGAAGCTGGGCAGGTTGATAATCGTGTATTCCGGCGCAAAATCTGCCAATTCGCCTTGCGTAGGGCGCACCAGCAAAGTCCGCACGAACAGGCTGTGCCAGGCGAGCTGCGAGATCACGCGCACGTTCACACGGTATTCTGGCTGGCTGCCGCCGAACAGGTCAGCGACGTAAAGCTCTTCCTGATCCTTCAGCGCGGCCATGAAATCGGCCTTGAGATTAGCCCAGTTATCGGGCGTCATCGGCTGATTGATCGCACCCCAGTTGATCGGTTCTTCGGTGATGGCATCGCGAACAACATATTTGTCCTTCACGCTGCGCCCGGTGAACCGGCCCGTATCGACCAGCAAAGCACCATCCTTGGTCAGCCGCCCTTCACCCAGTCGCACCGCATGTTCCACCAGCGGGGCGGTGCCCAGGTTGGCGTGGATCTTGGCCGTAGTGACGATGCCCTGCTGCGCGAGCGGGAAGGAAAGCGTGTTCAAGGTGTTCTCCAAGTGTCCTGGCCGCTGCTCTGCATACGAATGCAGCGATGCCGTTTGGCGCGCATAGCGGGACCGGGCGATTCCGTCAAACGCACTTATGCGGACAATTAATTGCATAAATTTCAATGAATTACATAGGATAAACGCTGCATTTGCGCCAATTCGCGTTAGCGGCTACCTCCTGAGGCCCCAGCAAAACAGCAAAGTTGCCCCCGCGAAACCGCCCTATGGCCGATCCCGAACCCACCACATCTGAAGCCCCCCGCCAGCAGGTGATTGCGCTGGTGGATGATGATCGCAACATCCTGACAACGGTTTCGATCGGGCTGCAGGCCGAAGGGTTTGCTACACGGGTCTATTCCGATGGAGCCGCGGCGCTGAAGGCGCTACTCGAAAATCCGCCCGATCTGGCGGTTTGCGATATCAAGATGCCGCAAATGGATGGGTTTGAGCTGCTGCGAAAATTGCGGGAGAAAAGCCCGTTGCCGGTGATCTTCCTGACCAGCAAGGACGAGGAACCCGACGAGGCCAAAGGGCTGGCGCTGGGTGCCGATGACTATATCACAAAGCCGTTCAGCCAGCGCCTGCTGGTGGCCAGAATTCGCGCAATCCTGCGCCGGGCTGATCTGGTTCGAGGCGAGGCCGAGGCTGAATTCCAGGATGAAACCACAAGTGCTGATGTGATTGAGCGCGGCGCGCTGCGGATGGATCCGGCGCGCCACCAGGTAAGCTGGAACGGACAGGCGGTATCGCTGACGGTTACAGAATTCCTGATCCTTGAAGCATTGGCGGGTCGTCCCGGCGTAATCAAGAACCGCAATCAGCTGATGGATGCAGCTTATAGCGATGATGTGTTTGTCGATGATCGAACGATCGACAGCCACATCAAGCGCCTGCGCCGCAAATTCCGCGTGGCAGATCCGCAGTTTTCGGCAATCGAAACGCTTTACGGCGCCGGCTATTCGTTCACCGATGGCTAACGCGGCCATTCCACTACCCCCATCCGCGCGGCGGCAGTGGACCAGGCGGACATCGCTGACAGTGCGGATCCTGGCCGTCAACATCATCGCGCTGGGGCTGATGGCAGGCAGCCTGTTCTACATCGATAACTACCGCAAACAGCTGCTGGGTGAACGGTTTCAGCTGGCCCGCAGCGAAGCCCGGATCGCTGCGGTGGGGATTGCGGCCAGCACGGTGCGCGATCGGCCTGAATTGATCGGACGGATCGGGGCGGATCAGCAGCTGCGGCTGCGGCTCTATGATGCCGCTGGGCGTCTGAAGCATGATAGCTTCGCGATCAGCGGACCGGCCTATACCTTTAGCGATCCGGCGGATGACCCCTGGTATCTGAAATCAGCGCGGGTGCTGGATCGCTCTATGAACTGGGTTCTGGGTACCGATCCGGTGCCGGCCTATTCGGATCCCGCGGTTGACCGGGCTGAAAGCTGGCCTGAACTGATCCGCGCTGCTCAAAGCGGCGAAACAATTGTCCAACTGCGGACGGCCCCTGATGAAGGCCCGGTGATTACGGCTGCAACCCGGGTGGGCGGCCGCGGTGAACTGCTGCTGACCTCGCGCAATGCCAAGGATATCACCCAGCGGGTTCGGGATGCCCGGCAGACACTGGTGATTGCCCTTGCGATTACCTTGCTGATTTCGATCCAGCTTTCGCTGTTCCTGGCCCGCACGATCGTCCAGCCGCTGCGCGCCCTGGTGCGGGCCGCGGTGCGGGTGCGGCTGGGCCGTGACCGCGCGGTGGAAGTGCCGCGCTTGCCCGATCGCGGAGATGAAATCGGACTGCTGGCCCGCGCGCTTTCGGACATGACCGGCGCGCTGCGCCACCGGATCGACGCGGTCGAAACATTTGCAGCCGATGTCGCGCATGAGATTAAGAACCCGCTTGCCAGCCTGCGCAGCGCACTTGAAAGCCTTGAAAAGGTGAAGGATGATGGCCTGCGTCAGGAATTGACAGCGATTGCCGCGCATGATGTGCGGCGGATTGACCGGCTGGTGACCGAAATTGCTGAAGCAAGCCGGATCGACGCCGAACTGAGCCGGACCCAGTTTGATGATGTCGATCTGATGACCCTGGCTCAGACCCTTGTTTCCGCGCGCAGCGAACGCGGCGGCAACGCGCAATGCAGCATCAAGGTTGAACCCCAGGATGCTGGCCCGTGGGTGGTCAAGGGTGATCCGGCGCGGCTTGAACGGGTGATCGAAAACCTGCTGGACAATGCCGTCTCGTTCTCTCCGCACAGCGGCCAGGTCGATGTTGCGATTGCCCGGCAAGACGATCACATCCTCTTGTCGGTCAGCGATCAGGGCCCCGGAATTCCATTGGAGGCGCGCGAGAAGATTTTTGACCGGTTCCACTCCTTGCGCCCTGAGGGGGAACAGTTCGGCAGCCATTCTGGCCTAGGCCTGGCAATCGCCCGAACAATCGCCGAAGCCCACGATGGTACTTTGACAGCGCAAGATCGTGAAGACGGCAAGGCTGGCGCCAGGCTCGTACTGGAACTGCCAAGGGCCGAAGACGAAGGGGTGGAGGAATGAGCCTGCTCCACCAAGCCACCTGCGTCGCAATCCGCGGCCGCGCGCTACTGATCGAAGGGCCACCAGGCAGCGGAAAATCGAGCCTAGCTTTGGCTTTGATCGACCGCGGAGCAACCCTGATCGGCGATGACGGCGTCAGTCTGGAACCAGGCAGTACCCGCCTCTATGCCAATCCACCGCCGCACATCGCTGGCAAATTGGAAGTGCGCAATCTGGGACTGCTTGAATTTCCAACTGTCAGCCACGTGCCGATCGCTTTGATCTTGCGGCTTGATTCAGAAGCACCGCGGTTCATCGAAATAGCCCAGCCGATTGATCTTTACCGGATCATCTTGCCGATGGTCAGGGTCTGGCCTGATTGCAGCGCGATCAAGGCCGAATTGGCCCTGCGTCTGTATGGTGTCTGATCCGGGGACACCCCCGCAGTATCTCTTCACATTCCGTCCATCCGGTCCCATCTATCGTGTTACGTGATGACCGAGTCCCCCGCCCCTTCCCGCCAGCGCCTGCTGCTCGTTACGGGCCTGCTTGGCGCAGGCAAGACGACCGCGCTCAAGGTGCTGGAAGATCTGGGCTGGGAAGTGATTGACAACTTTCCGATCCGCTTGCTCGACCGGTTGATCGACAACGCCGGTGCAACGCCCGCAGAGCCGCGCAGTCCGTTGGCGATCGGGTTTGATTCGCGGACCCGCGGGTTCGATCCGAACAAGGTTATCCAGCGGGTCAAGCAGCTTAGCCAGCGCGCTGATCTTGAAATTACCACGCTGTTCCTTGATTGCGCAGGCCGCGAGCTCGAGCGGCGCTACAACGAAACCCGCCGCCGCCATCCGCTCGCACAAGACCTGCCGGTCGCGAATGGAATTGCCGCCGAACGCGAACTTATGGAACCACTGCGGCGCTGGGCCGATATGGTCGTTTCAACCACCGATTTTACCAGCAACGACCTGCAGCAGGCGATGCGCGAACGCTTTGGCGACGAACACGGCGCGCAGGATACCACGATCAGCATAACCTCGTTCGGTTTTGCCCGGGGGATGCCGCCAATCGCGGATCTGGTGTTCGATATGCGCTTTCTGGACAATCCGCACTGGGATCCAGACCTGCGCGAGCAGACCGGAAAAGACCAGGCCGTGGCCGATCACATCCGCCGCGACGAAGCCTGGGATGAGGCCTTCAGCCGGATCCGCGACCTGGTGCTGGTGCTGCTGCCGCGCTACAAATTGCAAGGCAAAGCCTACGTCAACATTGCCTTCGGCTGCACCGGCGGGCGGCACCGCTCGGTCTTTTCGGCTGAGCAATTGGCCACCGCGCTGCGCCAGGCGGGCTATGCGCCCAACCTGTTTCACCGCAATCTGTCTGCCCGCGCCGCCGACATGGTTGAAGGAAAGCATTGACCGTGGGCGCTTACAGCCTCATGGCCCAGCGCCTTGCGGCGAACCGAATCACCGCAGCGGGCAAGCGGAGCGCGTTTCCAGAATGATCGGATTGATCCTGGTTACCCACGGGCGGCTGGCGGAGGAATTCGTCAGTGCGATGCAGCACGTCGTTGGCAAACAGGAAGCTGTCGCCACGGTTTGCATCGGCCCGAATGATGATATGGAAGCGCGCCGCGCTGAAATCGGCGCGGCGGTAACGGCTGTCGATGCCGGAAAGGGTGTGATCATCCTGACCGATCTGTTTGGCGGCACACCATCAAATCTGGCGATTTCCTTGATGCAGCGCGGAAAAATCGAAGTGATCGCCGGGATAAATCTGCCGATGTTGATCCGACTTTCCAAGGCGCGCGGCTGCATGGATCTGGACAAGGCGGTTGCTACTGCGCGCGATGCCGGCCGAAATTATATAACAGTAGCGTCGGAGTTCCTTGGACAGGACGCCTGAACGCACGATTGGGGAGCATGATGGGGCAGACCAGCGAAACAGTCGAAGTGGTCAACAATCGCGGCCTGCATGCTCGCGCCAGCGCCAAATTCGTCAATGCCGTGGCCAAATTGGGCGAAGGCCTGCAGGTCAAGGTGATGAAGGACGGCAACGAAGCCGCTGGGGCTTCGATCCTGGGGCTGATGATGCTGGGTGCGGCCAAGGGCGATTCGATCATGATCGAAGTGACAGGCGAAGGTGCCGATTTGGCACTGCTCAAACTTGTCGGCCTGGTCAAGGACGGCTTTGGCGAGGATTGATGCGTGGCTGAGCGCCGCCTGATAACCGGATTTTCCAATCCTGCGGTCAAGTACTTGCGGTCCTTGCGTGACAAGAAGCACCGCAAGGCCGCTGGCAAATTTCTGGCCGAAGGGTTGCGGCTGCTGACCGACGCCCGTGAAAGCGGCCGCTTGCCCGAAATGCTGGTGATGGCCACCGGGCGCGATCCGCACCCATTGCTCGATGCGCTTGAATCCGAAGTGCTTGCAACTGGCGGCGAGGTGCTGGAGATGGCGCCCGATCTGCTGGCCAAAGTTACCGGCAAGGACAATCCCCAGGCCGTGGCCGGGGTCTTTGCCGAATTCAATACCTCGCTGGCCGCGATCGATCGGAACAGCGCGAAAATCTGGCTGGTCGCGCAGGCGCTGCGTGATCCGGGCAATCTCGGCACGATACTGCGCACCGGGGATGCGGTGGGCGCAGGCGGCTTGATCCTGATCGACGATTGCGCCGATCCATTCAGCGTCGAGGCCGTTCGGGCCAGCATGGGCGCGGTTTTCACCCAGCGGATCGCCCTTGCCAAATGGCAGGAATTTCTGCCGTGGCTGCGGTCGGGCCCGGGCCAACTGATCGCGGCCAGTCTGCGCGAAGCGGTGGACTATCGCGGCGCCCCCTACGCAGGGCCGTGCTTTATCATGGTCGGCAATGAATCGCGCGGGCTTCCCGAAGACTATGAACTGGCCTGCGATCTGCGCGTAACCATGCCGATGAAGGGCCGCGCTGACAGCCTCAATGCCGCGATAGCGGGGGCCGTGCTGGCATATGAAGTGCTGGCTGCGTTGGAATAACCTCGTTCAGCCTGCGATCAGCCTGCTGGCGGCATGATGGTCTCCATGACCAGACACCTGATCCTGATCGTCTTTCCCTTGCTGGCGGCCTGCGCCACCGCAGTTGCCTCGCCAGCCCAGCTTGAAGGCAGCAAATGGGCTTTTGTTTCTATCGACGGTGCACCGCCGGTCTCCAGCAAGGCCAGCCTTGATATCGCTTCGAACCGGATCGGAGCCACAGTGGGCTGCAACGGCCTTGGCGGTGAATTGCGGTTCGGGGATGGCACGCTGATCACCGGGCCGATGATCTCAACGATGATGTATTGCGATGGCCTGATGGATCAGGAGCGCGCCATTGCCGGCCTGCTTGAAGCAGATCCGCAATTTGCACTTTCAGGCAACAAGCTGACGCTTACAGGCGGCGGGCACAAGGCCGAGCTGAAACGGCTGAACTGACGGGCTACTCCGCAGCTTCACGGGGTTCGCTATCACCCCCGGGATCCCCTGCCTCGTTGGCGCCTTGCAGCATCAGCGCCTCACCTTCTCCATGGCGCGGCATGGCTTCGACCAGCGGGACATCCTCAATTTCGCGCTTGCCGATCTCGATCCCCTTGTCACGCAGGCGCCGGCCCGAGGTGAGGACGTTACGTTCAAAGCTAGAGACAAATTTGTTGTAATTGTTGACAGCGGAATCGAGCCCGGTTCCAACCCGTTTCAAGTGTTCAGCCGCAACCGCCAGCCGATCATAAAGCTCAGCCCCGGATCTGCCGATCTCAATCGCCTCACGCGCCAGCTGGTCTTGCTTCCAGACCATTGCAATAGTTCGCGCAATCGCCACCAGATTTGTCGGCGTGGCCAGCAAAACCTTGTTACGAAATGCAAAATCCCACAGTTCGGGATCTTGTTCCAGCGCCGCCGCCACGAAATGTTCGCCGGGCACAAACATCACAACAAAATCCGGGGCATCGTCAAACTGGCTCTGATAACTCTTTGCGCCCAATTGCTGCACGTGGCCGCGCATCGAGGCGGCATGCCGATCCAGCGAACGGTTGCGGGCATCATCATCCGCAGCCTCAAAAGCTTCCTGATAGGCGTTGAGCGAGACCTTGGCATCGATCACGAGTTGCTTTTGCCCCGGGATTCGCACGATTGCATCGGGCCTTAGCCGGCCTTCGGCAGTATCGATCGAGTGTTCGGTGACGAAATCGGTGTGCTCGGCCAAGCCGCACTGTTCCAGAACGTTGCGCAATTGTTGCTCGCCCCAGCGACCGCGCGCCTTGGGTGCGTTGCGCAAGCTGTTGCCCAGCCGCGCGGCTTCGGCTTTCACCTGTTCTTGCCCAGTGCGCATCTCTGCGATCACACCCTTAAGCTCTCCAAAGGCGTC
Organism: Novosphingobium sp.; assembly: GCF_040079535.1. Taxonomy (GTDB): domain Bacteria; phylum Pseudomonadota; class Alphaproteobacteria; order Sphingomonadales; family Sphingomonadaceae; genus Novosphingobium. The sequence continues at coordinate 31,867 of NZ_JBEBKB010000030.1, forward strand.
AACGCGCTCCTTCTCAAGCTTGCCGACTTGCGCTTCGTATGAAGCAAGCCGCTGGCCAACTGGCTCAAGCAAAGCCTTGATCCGCGCCTCATTCTTTTCCTCGGATTGGGTGAAGCGTTCCTGCGCGCGGTTTAGCAGCGCATCCTGAGCCTGGGCCAGAATCTTGACCCCCGCCGTTTCAAATTCTCGCTTGAGACTGTCCTGAGCCTGGATCAGCGACGCCTTCTGTACCTCAAAATTTGCGGCATTGGCTTTCAATGTTGCCTTCTCGATCTCGGCATCACCCAGTTCCTTCACGGCTTGGCGAAACCGGCCATCCAGTTCGCGCAGCTCTGCCTCTCCGCGCGAAAGCCTATCACGCAGATCAGCCAGCGGACGCGAGCCCAGC
>NZ_JBEBKB010000031.1:0-31073 GCF_040079535.1 Novosphingobium sp.
CCGCCGGATGGAAAACATCATGGCCGTAATTGCTCTCGCCGGTTTGGTCGTCGCGCTATTCTATGGGCTGGGTACGAAGCTCTTTGGCCGAACCTACCTGGACACATGCGAGGATGCCTTGAAGGCGACTCTCAAAGCCCCATCGACATACAAGAGAATTAAGTCTTCGGGCAGCAACGCACCGGACGGATATTTCATAATCGACTATGACGCCAGCAACCCAATGGGTGTGCCAATGCGCGGTCACGGAATGTGCTTTCTGGAGAAAGGCAAGGCTCGCTGGGCCGAGGTTGAGCAGTACTGAGACGCACCTCCTATAAAGAACAACTGTCCCACTTCCAGCCGCCCGCGGATGCTTCCTCACTCCGTGATCGGTCCTCTAAGAAGGCGTAATTCAGCCATTTGAGGGTGTTCTCGGCGCGATATCGGAACTGGGCGCGCTAACTGCCCCAGTTCGTCCCACTTCCGGCCGCTCAGAGGCCTCTCATTGGCCCCTGAGAATGCCATGAGAGGCCCGTTTTCTGCGGCTAAGAAGCTCAACGCCGGATCGGGCGTGACTCTAAGTTGTCCTGACAATCGACTGTCTAAATTAACCACTACTCTAGACAGTCGCCGCCGCACGAAAGGCCCGCCGCTATGACCACGAATGCCCGATTTCTGCGGCCTGTTCCCACATCTCCCCGGGTTTCCCCGCCATTCCCCGGACTCTAGGTCCTTGTGTCAGTCAACACCGGTGGTGCTTTGTTTCAGCTTCACTGAAACAGAATCTAGCCTTCGATGGCTTCGGGTGTCGTCGGTTCAGCTTGCACCCGCAGGAAAATGCGCCGCAGCACCCGCCAGGCGACAACCATCAGCGCGATCGCCAGCACCAGCAAGACGGCCGCCACAACCCCGGCCGCGATCGGGTGGCTGTATGCCAGATAGAGCAGCCCGGTGGTTGCCACATCCTCCACCGTCGAAACGGCCAGATTGCTGAACGGTTCGGGGCTGGTGTTGACCACCGCCCGTGCGCTGGCCTTGCCGCCGTGGGCCAGCAGGCTGGCCCCGCCGCCCAGAATAAAGGCGATGGCCTGGGTCGCCGGATCCGATGGATCGATCACCGCCAGGGTCAGCAGCGCTCCGCCGACCGGGCGGATGAACGTGTGCACCGAATCCCAGATCGAATCGAGCCACAGCACCTTGTCGGCGAAAAACTCCATGAAGGCTGCCGCGCCGGCCACGCCCATCACCCATGGATTGGCCAACACCTGAAGCGACTGGAGGTGTTCGGGAAGTGGCAGAACCTTGAAATACATCGCCAGCCCCGTGGCCAGCGCAGTCAGGTAGAGCCGCCAGCCTGAAAGCAGGCTGACCGATCCGGCAATGCCGAGTATTTCAATGATACCAAGATGTTCGGTCACTCACCTGCTCCCCAAGGCTTGTTTCGGAGAGAATGCGCGCCCCGGGCGCCAAAGGCAAGCCAGCCTGCGATCGGCCCCGTGATCCAGCAGGAAAACGGGGCCGATCAGTGGGATCAGAACACTTCGAACAGTCCGGCCGCACCCTGGCCGCCGCCGATGCACATCGTGACAACGGCATATTTGGCACCGCGCCGCTTGCCTTCGATCAGCGCGTGGCCGGTGCAGCGCGCGCCGGTCATGCCAAAGGGATGGCCGATCGAGATCGAGCCGCCGTTGACGTTGAGCAGTTCATCAGGAATGCCAAGCTTGTCGCGGCAATAGAGCACCTGCACGGCGAAGGCTTCGTTGAGTTCCCACAGGCCGATATCGTCAATCTTCAGGCCGAAACGGCTCAGCAGCTTGGGGATCGCGAACACCGGGCCGATGCCCATTTCATCTGGTTCTGTTCCCGCAGCGGCCATTCCGACATAGCGGCCCAGCGGGGTCAGGCCGCGCTTTTCGGCCACCTTGGCTTCCATCACCACGCAGGCTGAGGAACCGTCGGACAGCTGGCTGGCATTGCCTGCTGTAACCGTGTGGCCTTCACCCATAACCGGCTTGAGGCTGGCGAGCCCTTCCAATGTGGTATCGGGGCGGTTGCAATCATCGCGGTCCGCCGTGACATCCTTGTAAGAGACTTCCTTGGTTTCCTTGTCGACCACGGCCATTGTTGCAGAGCAGGCAACGATCTCGTCGTCGAACTTGCCTGCGGCTTGCGCGGCGGCGGTGCGCTGCTGCGATTGGAGTGACAATGCATCCTGCGCTTCGCGGCTGATGCCGTAACGCTTGGCGACCACTTCGGCGGTGCCGATCATCGGCATGTAGATGTGCGGATGCATTTCGAGCAGCTGACGGTCAGGTTCGACGAACATCTTGCCGCTGCCCACCACCTTGGAGATGCTTTCCAGCCCTCCGGCGACGCAAATGTCCATGTTGTCGACAATGATCTGCTTGGCGGCGGTGGCGATGGTCATCAGGCCTGATGAACACTGGCGATCAATCGTCATCGCCGGCACGGAAACCGGCAGACCGGCCCGCAATGCGGCAAGCCGGGCGACATTGCCGCCGGCCGAGCCTTGCTGCGCTGCCGCGCCCATCGCGACATCGTCAATTTCGCCGCCTTCAAGCCCGGCGCGTTCAACCGCGGCGCGAATCGAATAGGCCCCAAGCGTTGCGCCCGTGGTATTGTTGAACGCACCGCGTCCAGCCTTGGTCAGCGGGGTGCGGGCGGTAGAGACGATAACTGCGTCACGTGACATGGAAAATTCCTTTCATTGCGCCATCCCGGTTCAAAGCCGGGATCGCCGGGTTCTAGGGTCCGCCTGGGGAGGCCAGCGGTTCCGGATCAGATCCGGGACGAAGCCGTCACACGAAAAACAGCGTGATCCATTCGCAGATCAGTGCGGGTTTGTCCTCACCCTCGATCTCGATTGTCACTTCATTGGTCTGTTGCCATTGCCCCGGGCGCTTTTCGACCAGTTCGAGCAGCTTGGTGTGGCTGCGCACGCGCTTGCCCGAACGCACAGGGTTGAGGAAGCGGGTTTTGTTGCCGCCATAATTGACGCCCATCTTCACGCCGCTCACGCGGCCGCCTTCGGTCATCGCACCCAGCACCGGCAGCAACGAAAGGGTCAGGAAACCGTGGGCGATAGTGCCGCCGAACGGGGTCAGCTTGGCCTTTTCCTCATCAATATGGATGAACTGGTGATCGCCGGTAGCATCGGCAAACTTGTTGATGCGTTCCTGGGTCACGTGGAACCAGTCCGAAACGCCGATCACTTCGCCAGTTTTGGCGCTAAGTTCCTGCGGGGTCATGGGGCCTCTCCTTATGTTGGAAAGGCGCTTTCATGGCCCAAGCCGCGTTGCGGTGCAACACGCGCTATGGTGCCGCTACGGCATTGCCAAGGCTGAGCGCCGGGCGAGCGGCCCGCTGCTGGACATTTTGCGATTCGATTCGCTTAAGATAGCTCCACAACCCGCATTGCAGGCCGATCAACATGTAGCAGAATGGCTGAAAGGCGATCCCCACGAACAGCGATCCAACCATATAGACCAACAGTGACTGTTGCAGCGCATTGGCCAGTGGGGCCTGCCAGGTTTCACCCGGTCCGGTGCGCTTCTTCCAGCGCCCCCGGATCAGTTCCATCTGGAGCAGCCCTGAAACCATCAACGTCAGCCAAATCAGCAACCCCGGCCAGCCTTGCTCACCCAGCATTTCGAAATAGGCCGAGTGATAGGCCCGGGCCTTGTCAAAGGCTTCGCGGGTTGAGGTTGTAACATTGTTGCCGCTGCCTTTGGTATCGGTCAGCTCTACCCGAACCTGGTTGCCCCGGTAGGCATCGAACCCGCCGCCGAAAGGATGATCCTTGGCGTATTCAAGTGTCCATTTCCACACTGCCACGCGCGTAGAGGCGGATTGATCGGCATTGTGGTTCTCGATCGTGTTCATCCGGTCGGTATAGCTTTTGGGCAAAAGCGGGATCGCCACCATCACGCCCACCGCAATCAACGAAAGGTACAGCACCCGCCGCTTGATCGTGCGCAGCGCCATGACCATCAGCAGAGCCACGCAGAGCAGACCCGTGCGGGCCTGGGTGCCGATCGGGATCAGCACGCAGGAAAAAACCAGTGCGGAGCCGTAGAGTTTGACCCGCCAATCAGGCGGAAAAATCGTGCCGTGCTTCATCAGCCAGAAAATCAGCGGGATGATCGAAATCGCCACCGCCGAAATGATCGAACCTTCGTAGAGCCCGGAATTGTCATCCACGAACAACCGCAACGTGCCATAGCCGCCCCCGCCCGCCAGCGTTTTGATCGCGCCATTGATCACAATCGCCCCAACCGTCAGCGTCATGATCAGGGCCGCAGCTTCGATCCGCAGCCGCGTGGTCAGGGTCAGTGGCACGAACATGGCAAACAGCAGCGCCTTCCAGACCCAGTCCCACTTGACCAGGGCATCTTCGGGGAAGTCGGCGGTCATGGTTGTCAGGCCGCAATAGATCAGCAGGATCAGGATCAGGCCCTGCCGCAAGGTGAACCGGCTGTTTGCCTTGTAATCGATCAGCATCCAGCCACCAAAGGCCAGAATGAAGCTGATCAGCGAAATCGGGATTACCTTCAGGAACCCCCAAGAGATTTTTTGCGGGGCCAGGCTGTCGATATAAAGATAGGCCAGCACCCACAGATAGGGGCGGCGAAAGCCCAGCGCGAGGAACGCCAGAACGAAACCGGTCAGCGCCAGATTAAGCACGCAGGCTGCCTTTTTTGGGGGCGGGCAGCGGGGCCGGGGCCGGCGCTTCATCGGCAGGCGGATCGGTATCCAGATCGTCACGCTGCACCAGGCGCCACAGCGCCAGCGCCAGAAGGCCATGGGTGACCACCAGAGCGAAATTGTCGATCATTGCAAATGCCCCTAGCAGGCGGGAGTTGACGCGCCGTTAAGCCTTGTTGGCCTAGAGAATGCGGCATGACCCGGATCCTGCATGTCCTTGATCACTCGTTGCCGCTGCACAGCGGCTATACCTTTCGCACGCGCGCGATCCTGAAAGCCCAGCAAGCGCAAGGGATCGAAGTGCGCGGAATTACCGGACTGCGGCATTTGCAGGATGGACCGCAGACCGAAGAGGTTGACGGCATCCGGTTTCACCGCACCAGCGGCGAAGCTTCCGGTCCGGTGGGGATCCGCGAATGGCGCGAGATCCGCGCTTTGGCCGGTGCGATTGTTGCCTTGGCCCAGGATTGGCGGCCCGATGTGATCCATGCGCATTCGCCCGCGTTGTGCGGCATGGCAGCGCTGCAGGCCGGCAAGCGGCTGGGTATCCCGGTGGTCTATGAAATTCGCGCCTTTTGGGAAGACGCCGCCGTTTCGAACGGCACCGGAAGCGAAGGCAACCTCAAGTATCGGCTGACCCGGGCTTTGGAAAACCGTGTGGTTGCAGGGGCCGGATCGGTCGTGACGATTTGCCAGGGACTGAAAGACGATCTGGTTTTGCGCGGTGTAAGTCCCGCGAAGATTTCGCTCAGCCCCAATGGCGTCGATCTGGCGTTATTTGGCCAAGCCGCTGCACCCGATTCCAGACTGCGCAGTGAACTGGACCTGGGCCAGGGCCCGGTGGTGGGCTTTATCGGCAGCTTTTATGACTATGAAGGTCTGGATGATCTGATTGCCGCCATGCCGCTGCTGGCCCAGCGCGTTCCGGGTGCCCGGCTGCTGCTGGTTGGTGGTGGCCCGATGGAAGCCGCCCTTAAAGCGCAAGCCAAAACCAGCCCGGCGGCCGATGCAATCCGGTTTGTCGGGCGGGTCCCGCATAGCGAGGTTGAGCGCTATTACGCGCTGGTTGATGTGATGGCCTATCCGCGCAAGAAAAGCCGCCTGACCGATCTGGTTACCCCGCTCAAGCCGCTCGAAGCTATGGCTCAGGACAAGCTGGTGGCTGCCTCGGATGTCGGCGGACACCGCGAACTGATCACTGATGGGCTGACCGGGACCTTGTTTGCACCTGACAGTCCCCCCGCCATGGCCGCTGCCTTGGCTGATTTGCTGGCAAACCCCGCCCGCTGGCCGGCCTTGCGCAAAGCCGGGCATGAACACGTTGCGGTCAATCATGACTGGGGCCGCAACATTCATCGTTATCACGATGTTTACCAAACCCTGTTAGCTCGATCAGTGGATAGCCCGGATCGTTTTGCCGCCTGATGGCAAAAAATGATTTTGGGCAGAGACTTATCGAAGGGGGCTCGTAAGTGGCCAAGCAAAAGCGAACGCCGATCAATCGCAAACCGATCACCAGCCATCAGCTGTTTCCAGCTGTCGTGGCCTTGTGGTTTGGGGCACTGTTCGGGCTAGGCAGCCTGGCGATCCGCCCTTCCTTGATCGAAAATCTGGTACTTTCCAGTCGGCTTGATCTGATGGTCCCGGCCGCCGCACCGCCGCTGGGCGTGACGGCCCGGATCATAATCGCCTTGGTTTTGGCTGCCATCGGCGCAATGGCCGGGGCCGTGCTCGCCCGCCGTTTGATCCGTCCCAAGGTTGAACACAAGGAACGCAACCGCAGTGCCCGGGGTATAGCCTCAACCAGAGCCCCCAATACCAGCCGCAGCGCCTATGGCGATGCGCCGGCCTGCAAACCTATTTCAATGGACGACCTTGGTGAAGGTGGCCCCGCAGATGCGGCCTCCAGCCAGATCGCAGGCCGCCGCCGCGGGCTGACTGCGGATCACGAGGAGGTTCAATTCGTGCCGCATGAATTTGCCCCGCTTCCTGGCGGCGCCCCGCAAATCCTCGATCTTGGAATGCAAGGTCCGGCCATGCCTGTGCCTGAAGCTCCGCTTGCTGCGGCAGCTCCGGTGCTGGGCCAGATGCCGCCCGCGCTGCCACAAATGTCTCCGGCCGATCTGGCTCCGCCAATCGCAGCCGATTTCCAGCGACAGGTATTCCAGGCCGAGCAAGCGCAGCCTGCCGTGGCGATTTCACCCGATAGCATCGCTGCTCATGCTGATGGCCGCCAGGTTTTCGGGATGGAGCCAGTGGTGGCGCAGGAAGATCAGCCGCGCCAGATTTTCGGCATCGCTGCCTCAGGCGATCATGTGCCACAGGATTTCATCCGCGAGGCTGGATATAGTACAACTGTATTTGAAACCGAAACAGCGCCGCCACTGTTTGAGCGTGACCTGACCCAAGCCGATCCGCAGGCTGCACCAATTAGCGCAGTCCCGGCTCTACCCGCAGCCGAGGTTGCGGCTCAGCCGGCCGAACCGCTCCTGCCCAGTCCGGCTTCGCTTGGGATGACTGACCTTGCTTCGCGCCTGGCCGAATCAATGCGCCGCCGCCGCGCAGCCAAGGGTGCCGCTGGCTCGCAAGAGCAGACTGCAGTCGAAGCATCCCAGCCGGTTGCCGCGCAGGATTTTGCTGCACCGCCAGTGCCCGAGCCGGTTCTTGCCGAAGTATTGGCACCCGCCCCTGTCGCAATTGAACCGGCAATGCCGCCAATCCCGGCATTCACTGCATCGGTTCCGATGCCGTTCGAAGCGCCGCCAGCATTGGTGCCAGCCGAACTCGATAATCTTCCGGTTCCCAGTGCGAATGAAGCACCGGTTGCGCCGGCACCCATAGCCGAATTGCCGATTGCCGCAGTGGCCGCCGCACAGCTGCCGATTGCATTGCCCAATGCGCTGCGTCCGCTGGCACTCGATGCCTTTCTTGAAGATGATTCCCCGCTCGATCTGGGTCTGTTGCCGCCGCGCCATATCGCCATGCCCGCTGCGCCTCAGCCGATCAGCCCGGCGCCGCAGCCAGTGGCTTTTGAAGCGCCGATTGAGGAAGAGCCAGTTGAAGAGCCGATCGCTGAAGAGAATTACGGATCGCTGTTGGGCATCGCCCAGCCGCGCGCCGGATTTGTCCGGATCGAAGAGCCCGAGGTCAATAACGCAGACCCGGAACCGGTTGTGATTTTTCCGGGACAGTCTGCCTTTGGGGCTGCGGCACCGCTTGCGCCGATCGCTGCAGATACCGGAGAGTTTCGCCGCTTTGATGGACCAGGTGCGGCAGGACATGGCCAGCCGCTGGCTGCCGACATGCCGGTTTCGGCGGTCGATTCCGGTGCGGCCGATCAGGCATTGCGCTCAGCCCTGGCCAATCTGCAACGGATGAGCGGCGCCGCCTGAGGCGCGCTGAAATTATCGCAACAAACCCCGCATTGCTATTCTGGCGCCGCTTGGCTCCGTTAGGGGGCAAAGCGGCGCTTTCGCAGTTGCAATAACAGCTTCCTGTCGTCATGGAAAAATTCTGCGCAATATTCACTGCGTTTCGCAGCAAGGAATCTTGCGCAAAATTGCCGGAAAACCGCGAGTTGCGCGTCCGCGCGCGCGAATCGTGTGCCTGCGGCGGATGACAGGAAGATTGAACAATGGGCTATCCCGAGCCGCAAGGGCTGTATGATCCGGGCAACGAGCACGATGCGTGCGGCGTGGGCTTTGTGGCCCATATCAAGGGCGCCAAGAGCAATCAGATCATCTCCCAGGCGCTTGAAGTGCTCAAGAACCTCGATCATCGCGGCGCGGTCGGGGCGGATCCGTTACTGGGTGATGGTGCAGGGATTCTGATTCAAATTCCCGATGCCTTGTATCGCAACTGGGCCCAGAATGCCGGGCTGATCCTGCCACCAGAAGGCGACTATGCCGTCGCGATGTGCTTCCTTCCGCAAGCCGAAGCGGCCCGTGATTTTGTGATCGGCACCTTTGAAAAATTCATTGCCAAGGAAGGCCAAAAGCTGATCGGTTGGCGCGATGTGCCGGTAAATTCAGCCGGACTGGGCAAAGCCGTGCTCAACCAGATGCCGGTGATCCGGCAGTGTTTTGTTGGCCGGGGCGATCTGTGCCCGGATCAGGATGCGTTTGAGCGCAAGATCCTTACAATCCGCAAGCAGACCCAGAACCCGCTTGCCGCGCTTGCAGCAAAGCATGGCCTGCCAGGGCTGACCGAGCTTTACATGCCCAGCTTTTCCAGCCGCACTGTCGTTTACAAAGGGCTGCTGCTGGCGACCCAGGTTGGCGATTTTTATGCGGATCTGACTGATCCGGACTGCGCTTCGGCGCTGGGGCTGGTCCACCAGCGGTTTTCGACCAACACCTTCCCCAGCTGGAAATTGGCGCACCCATACCGGCTGATCGCCCATAACGGCGAGATCAACACGGTGCGCGGCAACGTCAACTGGATGAATGCCCGGCGCCGTACAATGGAGTCTGAACTGCTCGGCCCTGATCTGGACAAGATGTGGCCGATCATCCCACATGGCCAATCAGACACCGCGTGCCTCGACAACGCGCTCGAGCTGTTGCTGGCGGGCGGCTACAGCCTGGCTCACGCGGTGATGATGCTGATCCCCGAGGCCTGGGCCGGCAATCCCCTGATGGATGCCAAGCGCCGGGCTTTCTATGAATACCACGCTGCGTTGATGGAGCCGTGGGACGGCCCGGCCGCCGTTGCCTTTACCGATGGCCGGCAGATTGGCGCGACGCTGGACCGCAATGGGCTGCGCCCTGCGCGGTTCTGCGTGACCGATGATGATCTGGTGGTGATGGCTTCTGAAAGCGGCGTGCTGCCGATCAAGGAAGACAACATCGTTCGCAAATGGCGCTTGCAGCCGGGGCGGATGTTGTTGATCGATTTTGCTCAGGGCCGGATCATCGAGGACGAGGAACTGAAGGCCGATCTCGCCAATTCAGAACCATACGAAGACTGGCTGGCCCAGGCGCAGTACAAGCTCAAGGATCTTGATCTGATCGAGCCCGAACTGGCCGCACTGCCGATCGAAACAACCACGCTGCTGGATCGCCAGCAAGCCTTTGGCTACACGCAGGAAGATCTGTCGCGGTTTCTTGAACCGATGGCCGTCAGCGCCGACGATCCGCTGGGATCGATGGGCACCGATACGCCGATCGCCGTGCTTTCCAATCGCAGCCGGTTGCTGTTTGACTATTTCAAGCAAAACTTTGCTCAGGTGACCAATCCGCCGATCGATCCGATTCGCGAGGAACTGGTGATGAGCCTGGTCAGCATGATCGGCCCGCGCCCCAATATGCTGGGCAGGGAAGCCGGCACGCACAAACGGCTTGAGGTTGATCAGCCGATCCTGACCAATGATGATATTGCCAAGATCCGTTCGGTTGAAGCCGCGCTTGATGGTGCTTTCCGCACCGAAACGATCGACATCACCTGGGCTGCCTCGAGCGGGGCAGAGGGCCTTGAGATGGCGCTCAAGGAAATGTGCTGGGCCGCGACTGAAGCGGTGCTGCAGGATCGCAATATCCTGATCCTGTCTGATCGCGCCCAGGGGCCGGATCGGATTGCCATGCCGGCATTGTTGGCTACTGCGGCAGTCCATCATCACCTGGTGCGGCAAGGTTTGCGGATGCAGACCGGGCTGGTGGTTGAAACGGGTGAAGCGCGCGAAGTGCACCACTTTGCGGTGTTGGCGGGATACGGGGCCGAAGCGATCAATCCTTATGTAGCGTTTGAAACGCTTGAGGAAATACGGTTGCGCAAGGGCATTCAGCTTGACGCCAAAACGGTCAAGAAGAACTACATCAAGGCGGTCGGCAAGGGCATCCTCAAGGTGATGTCCAAGATGGGCATATCGACCTACCAGTCCTATTGCGGGGCGCAGATTTTTGATGCGGTGGGCCTGTCGAGCAGCTTTATCGAGAGGTATTTCACCGGCACCGCCACCACGATCGAGGGCGTCGGCCTGGCCGAGGTAGCCATGGAAGCCGTGCAGCGCCACCGCGCGGCTTATGGTGACAATCCGATCTACAAGTCGATGCTTGATGTTGGCGGCATGTACGGTCTGCGCCTGCGCGGCGAGGAGCACGCCTGGACGGCTGAAAATGTGGCCAGCCTGCAGCACGCAGTGCGCGGCAATGTGCCCGAAAAGTATGCTGCATTCGCGCAATCGATCAACGACCAATCAAGCCGGATGCTGACAATCCGCGGGCTGCTGGAACTTAAGCAAGCCGATCGCCCGATTGACATTTCCGAGGTGGAACCGGCCGCCAGTATCGTCAAGCGCTTCGCCACCGGCGCGATGAGCTATGGCTCGATAAGCTGGGAAGCGCACACCACGCTGGCGGACGCGATGAACCAGATCGGCGGCAAATCGAACACAGGTGAGGGCGGAGAAGACCCAACCCGGTTCAAGCCGATGCCCGATGGCCGCAATTTGCGCTCGGCGATCAAGCAGGTCGCCAGCGGGCGATTCGGGGTGACCACGGAATACCTGGTCAATGCAGATGATATCCAGATCAAGATGGCCCAGGGCGCGAAGCCTGGCGAAGGCGGCCAATTGCCCGGCTACAAGGTCGACAAGACCATCGGGGCAACCCGCCACTCCACTCCAGGTGTAGGATTGATCAGCCCGCCGCCGCACCATGACATCTATTCGATCGAGGATCTGGCCCAGCTGATCCACGATCTTAAGAACGTCAACGGCGCGGCCCGGATCTCGGTCAAGCTGGTCAGCGAAGTCGGCGTTGGTACGGTTGCCGCAGGGGTTTCAAAGGCCCGGGCCGATCATGTCACGATTTCAGGCTATGAAGGCGGCACCGGTGCTTCCCCGCTGACCTCGCTGACCCATGCCGGAAGCCCTTGGGAAATCGGCCTTGCTGAAACCCAGCAGACATTGTTGCTCAACAACTTGCGCAGCCGGATTTGCGTTCAGGCCGATGGGGGCCTGCGCACCGGGCGCGATGTGGCAGTGGCGGCGCTGCTTGGTGCGGACGAATTTGGCTTTGCCACCGCCCCGTTGATCGCGGCAGGCTGCATCATGATGCGCAAGTGTCACCTTAACACCTGCCCGGTCGGCGTTGCCACCCAGGATCCGGTGCTCCGCGCGCGCTTTACCGGCCAAGCTGAGCATGTGATCAACTATTTCTTCTTCGTGGCTGAAGAACTGCGCGGATACATGGCCGAAATGGGCTTTCGCTCGGTCGCTGAAATGGTTGGCCGGGTTGACCGGCTCGATAGCCGCAGCGCGGTCCATCACTGGAAGGCCAAGGGCGTCGATCTTGCCCGAATTCTCTACCAGGCGCCGCTGGGTGAAGGCCCTTCGCTTGGGTGGTCGGGCACCCAGGATCATGGCCTTGATAAAGCGATGGACAATGATCTGGTTGCCGCCGCAGCCGATGCGCTGAATAAGCAAAGCCCGGTTGTGATCGAACGTAAGATCAGCAACGTGAACCGCACCCTGGGGGCGATGCTATCGGGCGAAGTCGCGCGGCGTTTCGGTCATGCCGGGCTGCCCGATAATACCATCAAGGTGAAGCTGATAGGGGTTGCCGGACAAAGCTTTGGCGCCTGGCTGGCGCACGGCGTCACGCTCGATTTGACTGGCGATGCCAACGATTATGTCGGCAAGGGCCTTTCGGGTGGGCGCGTGATCGTGCGGCAACCGGCCCATGTTGAGCGTGATGCGGGCGAAAACATCATTGTCGGCAATACCGTGCTTTATGGCGCGATTGCCGGTGAGGCGTTTTTGGGCGGCGTTGCGGGCGAACGGTTTGCGGTGCGCAATTCGGGCGCGGTCGCAGTTGTCGAAGGCTGCGGGGATCATGGCTGTGAATACATGACCGGCGGTGTCGTTTGCGTGCTGGGCCAGACCGGCCGCAATTTCGCCGCGGGCATGTCGGGCGGGGTGGCCTATGTCTATGATCCTGATGGCCAGTTTGCCGCGTTATGCAACACCGCACAGGTCGATCTTCTGCCTATTTCAGCGGAGCGTGATGAAGATGAAGGCGCCGGCCGCCCGCAGCAGCGCACCATCAGCGCCAGCAATCCCGGGATGGGCGATATGCTGCGCCACGATGCTGATCGGCTGAAAATCCTGCTGGAACGGCACCATCTTTATACCGGCAGCCGGCGCGCCAGTGCCTTGCTTGATGATTGGGCTGGTACGCTGGGCAAATTCATCAAGGTCATGCCGCGCGATTACGCCCGGGCATTGCAACAACTTGCGGCCGAGCGGCTTGAAGCCGCCACGGTAGCAGCGGAATAAGGGTCAAGGAACGATGGGCAAGGAAACCGGCTTTCTCGAGCTTGACCGCAAAGATCGCACTTATGCGGCTCCACACGAGCGGGTGAAGCACTATCAGGAATTTGTGGTGCCGCACGCCGAAGGCGCGCTGCGCGATCAGGCCAGCCGCTGCATGAATTGCGGAATCCCGTATTGCCACAACGGCTGTCCGGTGAACAATATCATCCCTGACTGGAACCACCTGGTCTATGAAGGCGATTGGAAAAATGCGCTCGACGTGCTCCATTCGACCAACAATTTTCCCGAGTTCACGGGCCGGATCTGCCCCGCCCCGTGCGAAGCCAGCTGCACGCTCAACATCAACGACGAAGCCGTTACGATCAAATCGATCGAATGCGCAATTGTCGATAAGGGCTGGGAACAAGGCTGGATTCAGCCGCAAATCTCCAGCCGCCACACTGGCAAAAGCGTTGCGGTAGTGGGATCGGGCCCGGCTGGTCTGGCCTGTGCCCAGCAATTGGCGCGTGCTGGCCATTCGGTGGTATTGTTCGAAAAGAACGACCGGATCGGCGGACTGCTGCGCTACGGCATTCCCGATTTCAAACTCGACAAGCATTTCATCCAGCAGCGGCTGGTTCAGATGATGGCCGAAGGCGTTGAATTCCGCACCTCGGCAGAGGTTGGCGTGACCGTTTCACTCGCCAGTCTGAAGGAAAACTTCGATGCGATTGTGATGTCTGGCGGGGCAGAAGAGCCGCGCCCGCTGCTGATCCCCGGGTTTGAGCTGCCGGGCGTGCGGTTCGCGATGGAATTCCTGACCCAGCAGAACAAGCGCAACGCCGGCGATGATGAAGTGCGCGCTGCTCCGCGCGGATCACTGACCGCAACCGGCAAGCACGTGGTGGTGATCGGCGGCGGCGATACCGGATCTGATTGTGTTGGCACCTCGATCCGCCAGGGCGCGGCATCGGTCACCCAGATCGAAATCATGCCAAAGCCGCCCGAAAAGGAAGACAAGGCGTTGACCTGGCCCGATTGGCCAATGAAATTGCGCACATCGACCAGCCACGAAGAAGGCGTGGCCCGCGATTGGGCAATCCTGACCAAACGGGTGGTTGGCCAAAACAGTCAGGTCACCGGCCTTGAATGCGTTCGGGTTGAATGGGTGGGCGGCCAGATGCAAGAGATCGCGGGCAGCGCGTTCACCCTGCAGGCCGATTTGATTTTGCTGGCGATGGGCTTTACCGGACCCAAAAAGCAGGGGCTGGTCGATCAGGCCAAAGTTGACCTGGATGCGCGCGGCAATGTCTTTGCCGATACCTTCAGCTACCGCACCAGTGATCCGCAGATCTATGCCTGCGGGGATATGCGGCGCGGGCAAAGCCTGGTGGTCTGGGCGATCCGCGAAGGCCGGCAGGCCGCCCGCGCGGTCGATGAAATGCTGATGGGGGCCAGCGACCTGCCGCGCTAGGGTCATGACCCTAGGCAGGCCGCCCTATCCCATCAAACCTTGGCTGGCATAAAGCGCGGATTTCGCAGCAGAGCGGCGCTAAGCAGCGGCACCAGCAGCGCCACCGGCGATATTTCCATCAAGGTCATCAGCATCCTCGAAACCGGATCGGCATACATTTCGGCAAAGCCCTGCATCTCGGCCTTGAACTTGGCGATTTCGGTTGCGCTGGCATGAGCGGTCTGCATTTTGGCCAGTTCGCTTGCGGTGAATTTCTCCATAAAGCTGTAGTCGCTTGACCACATATAGGCTTCCCAGCCCAGCACATAGAACAGGCAGGCGATCCCGGCGATGCCCAGCCCGACCAGCAAGGCTTTGCCGAATTTGATCACCCCGCCCTGTTGCTCGTCGCGAAATCGTTTCACGCCAACAAATACCATGCTCATCGCGATCAGCATCGAAAGGTAGCCCAGCACCATGCCCAGGCCGCCGTGGTTGCTGACCAGCCCCATCGACAGTGCCAGCAGGATCAGTTCAACTGTACCGGCGATGCCGCCGTAAACCAGGATCAACCGTTGCATATCATATCTCCCCGCATGTTTGATCACTGCTGGCTAGCGCGCTGGCAGCGGCCAGACTATCGCCCAAACGGGTGATTTGCAGCACGTCGTCCAATTTAGGGGCAGAATCTAAGGCAGCAGATCAAGGCTGCGTGCCTTATGGATCGCCTGCGTGCGGCTTTGCGCTTCCAACTTTTCAAACAGCCGCGCAACATGGGTTTTGACGGTATTGGGCGAGATATTGAGCGCGCGGGCGATCAGCTTGTTCGATGCGCCCTTGGCCAGCAGTTCCAGCACTTCGCACTCACGCGGGCTGATGCCCAGCGCGGCCATCGCCTTGTCGTTGCGGGCAAAAGGAGCGGTGCGGGCGCGCGGCACCAGCCGCATGCCCAGCCAGATGCCCAGTCCCGCAAACAGCAGCGCCACCGCCAGCCCATAGGCCGACGTGCTCCACGCCTGGGTGGCAAAACGCCAGTCCATCCACTGCGCCAGCAGCGCCAAAGCGGCCAGCGCCGCACCGTAAGTCAGGATCAGCCGGATCATGGTGCCAGTAAGGGTGCCACGCCCGGCAGCGTCCATCAAGCCGCGTCGACCAGCACCACTTCGCTGTCTTCCAGCGCGGTCACTTCGATCGCGCGCTCACCCGTCACCGCCACCCCGTCGCGGGCCTGCGCCACGACTTCGCCGATTTGCACTCGGCCGGTGGCGGGGACCAGATAAAGATGGCGCTCCGCTGCCGTTTCATAGCGCACCGTCTCACCGGCCTTGATAAAGGCCCCGGCCACGCGCCCGCTGGTATTGATCGTCAAGGCATCGCCATCTTCGGGCAACCCGCTGGCCAGCACCACGAATTGACCGTTGCGCCCCTCTTTGGGGAATGGCCGCGTACCCCAGCTGGGGGCATGCCCGGCGCGGTCTGGCAGGATCCAGATCTGGAACAGGGTGCATTGCGTATCTTCAAGATTGAATTCGCTGTGCCGGATTCCGGTCCCCGCGCTCATCACCTGGACATCGCCCGCAGCCGTGCGGCCTTCGTTGCCCAGGCTATCGCGATGCGAAATTGCGCCCTCGCGCAAATAGGTGATGATTTCCATGTCCTGGTGGCCATGCGGCGGAAATCCGCTTTTGGCAGCGATCACATCATCGTTCCAGACGCGCAGGCCGCCCCACTGGGTGCGCGCAGGATCGTGATAGCCGCCAAATGAAAAGTGGTGATGCGCATCAAGCCAGCCGTGGTTGGCCGCGCCGATGGTGCTGAATGGACGAAGTTCGATCATCGCTGGTCTCCGCAGCGGCTGGGCAAAGCCGCTTCACACCCAAAGATAGGGATTGTCCGCCCAGCCGGTAGATGACAAGGCCCTGCAATCCCGCAACGAAAGTTTGCCCGTGCCCAAGATCGCCTTCCTCGCCTGCCCGATCACTCTGCCAACATCGCCCACACGCCGCTCTGATGCGTTTGAGCATGATCTGTTGCTGGCTGCCCTGAAGGCGGGCCTGGCAGGCCGGGCCGATCTGATCGATCTGGATTGGCGCGCCCCGCTTGAGGAGCTTGCCGGGTTTGATCTCGCCTATCTGGGCACACCGTGGGACTATACCGATGCCAAGGATGAATTCCTCGAACGGCTTGAAGCAATCGCGGCTGCCGGAGTGATCGTGTGCAACCCGGTGGAGGTGATCCGCTGGAATTCGGACAAGCTCTATCTGCGTGAACTGGAGAGGCGCGGTGCCTCATCGATCCCCACGCTGTGGCCCGAAAGCGCCGGGCCGAGCGACGTGCTGGCCGCTTTCGACCATTTCGGTGCAGATCGCGTGGTGGTGAAACGCCGGGTCGGCGCGGGCGCGATCGGGCAAGACAGCTTCAGCCGCACGGCGCCCCCACCGGCCGATTGGCGGATTGAGCAACCAGCAATGATCCAGCCATTCCTGCCGGCAATCCAGAGCGAGGGCGAGCACAGCTTCATCTTCGTGGACGGCCGGTTCAGCCACGCGCTGATCAAGCAGGCCAGCCATGGCGATTACCGGATCCAGTCACTTTATGGCGGGATCGAGCGCGCGGTGGAACCTGCCGCCGCAGATCTTGCCGCCGCGCAAGGCATCATGGCGATGCTGCCCTTCGCCCAGCCGCCGCTCTATGCCCGGATCGATATGGTCCGGCTGGATGGCGGCGCACTGGCGGTGATCGAGGCTGAACTGATCGAACCATATCTCTACCCTGAGCAAGGGGAGAAGTTTGGTCAGATGCTGGCCGATGCCATGCTGGCGGCACTTGCCAAACACAACTGAACTGCCATGCTGACGAGATGACTGACCTCACCGCTTTCCGCACCGAAGTGCGCGCCTTTATCGCTGAGGCGCTGACCCCTGAGCTGGCCCGGGCCGGGCGCCGCGCAACCTCGGTCTTTTCCGAACCGCAGCACGCCACCGCCTGGCAACAGGCGCTGACCGCGCGGGGCTGGGGCGCGATCGATTGGCCGGTTGAATTTGGCGGGACCGGCTGGACGCCGCTGCAGAAGTACATCTTTTCAGCAGAATGCGCCCGTGCCGGAACGCCCAACCTGCTGCCGCAAGGGGTCAAGATGGTTGCCCCGGTGCTGATGCATTATGGGACGCAGGACCAGAAGGACTTCTTCCTGCCGCGGATCCTGTCGGGCGAGCACTACTGGTGTCAGGGCTTTTCCGAGCCCGGATCGGGATCGGATCTTGCCAGCCTCAAACTGAAGGCCGAGCGGGACGGCGATCATTATGTGCTCAACGGTTCAAAGATCTGGACCACCCATGCGCACCACGCCAACTGGATGTTCGCGCTGGTTCGCACCAGCACCGAAGGAAAGCCCCAGGCCGGGATCAGTTTTGTGCTGATCGACATGGCGACGCCGGGGCTGAAGATTGATCCGATCATCAGCCTTGCGGGAGAGCACGAGCTGAACCAGGTGTTCTTTGACAATGTCCGGGTGCCGATTGCCAACCGCCTTGGCGCAGAGAATGAGGGCTGGTCGGTCGCCAAGTATCTGCTGATTTATGAACGCGGCGGCCGCTATGCCCCCAGCCTGTTCGCGGCGCTGGACCGGCTGGGCGAGGATGCTGGCGATGATCCGGTGCTGCAGGAACGCGTCCGACGCGAGATGGTGACGATAGAGGCGCTGGAAGCAATCGAGATGAAATCGATCGGGGCCGGGGGGGCAGAGGCCGCGCTTTATGCCTCGGTGCTGAAAGTCCAGGGAACTGAGGCGCAGCAGCGTATTGCGGTGCTGGAATGCGATGTTGCCGGGCCCGAAGGCTGGGCAATCCCCGATGGCCAATCGAGCGATCGGATCGCCACCGCCGTCCCGCGCTATCTCAACGGCAGGGCGGCAACGATCTATGCCGGATCGAACGAGATCCAGCGCGATCTGATCGCGCGGGTATCGCTAGGCTGAATCGAAGCTGATCCTAGTCTGCCATCTCTGCATGCCGCGCCAGATGCGCGGTGCGCGGACCAAACCCGGCTATGATCGTCAAGCCGCGTTTGAACATTCCGCCCAGTTCCAGCTCTTCAGTCACACCCATGCCGCCGTGCAGCTGCACTGCGCCTTCGCCGATAATCCGAACGGCATCGATGGTTTCGACCACCGCAGCGCTGACGGCATGATTCCAGCCAGCAGTGCCCTCGGCCACAACCGCTCGCTCGGTCAGCGCCCCGGCTTTGATCAGAGCCATATGCATATCGGCCATGCGGTGGCGTAGCACCTGAAAGCGGGCGATCGGCTGGCCGAATTGCTCGCGGGTGTTAAGGTAGGCCCCGGTATCGGCAAGCATCCGGGCCATCAGCCCGGCGGCTTCGGCGCAGCGCGCCGTCGGCTGGGCGTTGCGGGCCCAGTCCGCCACCCCGGCGCTATCACCGTTCAGCACTTCGCCGGCATTGGCAGGAATTGTCAGATCAGCAGTGCTGGTGCCATCGAACATCGCGCGGGTACGGCTTTCGGCAGCGCTGACGGGAACCAGCCGGGGGGCAGCATCATCCAGCACCAGCAGCCAATCGGCCGTGGCTGCGCCCGCCACCAGCGCAGGATCCAGCACCAGCGCAATCCGCGCCGATCCTTCGGCCAATTGCGCAAGCAAGCCATGGTCAGGGCAAATCCGGGCCAGTGCACTTGCTGCCAGGTGGTGTGAAAGCCAGTCCGATCCGGCCATCGCCGGGCCCAAAGCCTCGATAACCACCGCGCGTTCGATTGCTCCGCCGCCGGTTCCGCCGCTGACCTCAGGTATGCCCAGGCCCATCAGGCCCAGATCCTGTGCCAGCCCAGGCCAAGTCGGTTTGGGATTGTCGGCCAGATAGCGGCCAAGGGCATCGCGCAGCATGGCTGCGGTGTCGGTCAGGGGGAGTTCAAGGGTCATCGCTGCAGACTGTGCCAAGATCAGACGCGCCAGTCCACCGCCCCGCGACCATTTGCGTCAAGAAATGCATTTGCCTGGCTGAAGTGCTGGCAGCCCAGAAAGCCGGTATGCGCCGAAAGCGGGCTGGGATGCGGGGCAATCAGCACCAGATGGTGGCTGGAGTGCAGCCCGGCGACATTCATCGCCTTCTTGCAGGCATGTTTGCCCCACAGCAGGAATACGCAAGGCTCTGGTCTGGCGGCAACAGCGGCTACCACCGCATCGGTAATTTGCTCCCAACCCTTGCCTTTGTGCGAGCCTGGCCTGCCATCCTCCACACTAAGCGCCGCGTTAAGCAGCAGCACGCCTTGCCGTGCCCAATTGCCAAGGTTCCCGCTAAGTGGGCGGGGCAAGCCAAGATCGCTCGTCAATTCCTTGTAGATGTTGGCCAGGCTGGGCGGCACCCGGACGCCGTCTTGCACCGAAAAGCTCAAGCCGTGGGCCTGGCCTGGCCCATGATATGGATCCTGCCCCAGGATCACAACTTTAACTCGGTTTGGCGGGCACAGCGCCAGCGCGGTCAGGCGGCTGCCGCGCGGCGGATAGATCAGCTTTCCAGCCGCTTCTTCTGCCTTCAGAAATTGCTCAAGTGCGCGCGATTCGGGGCTGGCCTGCACGTCTTCCAGCGCAGCGCGCCAGCTTTCAGGAACCGCATCGCCACTTGCCATTGTCACACTCGCCAAACGCAGGGCTTTCCACTCCGCCTCAATCGGCCTAAGCACCTTGGCCATATGGCTGTCTATCTCCACGAAGAAGATCTCCCCCTCGGCGTTATTGGCCCCGGCCCGGTTGCGGTCGATACCGAAACGATGGGATTGATTACCCCGCGCGACCGGCTGTGCCTGGTCCAGATTTCAGACGGAGGGGCGGACGAACATCTGGTCCGCTTTTCCCCCGGTTCAAGCTATGATGCGCCCAACCTGAAGGCAGTGCTGGCCGATCCGGCACGGATAAAGCTGTATCACTTTGCGCGGTTCGATCTGGCTGCGGTTGAACACTACCTGGGGGTTACCGCTGCTCCGGTGTTCTGCACCAAAATCGCCAGCAAGCTGACCCGGACCTATACCGATCGGCACGGCCTGAAGGATCTGGTCCGCGAACTGCTGGGCAAGGAAATTTCCAAACAGCAACAATCGAGCGATTGGGGCGGGGCCGAACTCAGCGAAGCGCAGCGTGAATATGCCGCCAGTGATGTGCGCTATCTTCATGCTATGCACGCGATCCTGGTTGAAAAGCTGGCGCGCGAACACCGCACAGAAGCGGCCCAGGCTGCGTTTGATTATCTGCCGCACCGGGCAAGGCTTGATCTGATGGGCTGGGCGGACAAGGACATTTTCAGCCACGAATCATGAGCCAGCAGGCCGACTTCATCCGTGACAAGCGCCAGCATTGGGCCGCGCCGGGGGGAACGCATGACCGCAAGGTGCGTTTTCTGGCCGTGGTCTTGCCCGGCATGGTCGGCATGGTCGCGGCCGCCATGGCAATCGGGCCTTTGTTTGCCCGCGGCGAAATCAGCTTCCTGCTCGATCGGACCAAGGTAGCCGCCACCAATGAACGGATCCGCGTCAATCAGGCGATGTACCGCGGTGAGGACAAGCAAGGCCGCCCCTTCACGCTTACCGCCGGCAGCGCGGTCCAGATTTCAACCCGCGATCCGGTGATCAAGATGCAGGATCTGGCCGCCCGGATCCGGCTGGATGATGGGCCGGCTGAATTGACTGCGGCGCGCGGTTTTTACGATTACCGCGCCGAAACAGTCCGCGCGGAAGGGCCAGTCAGCTTTGCGGCGGCCGATGGCTATCGGATAACCGCCCGAAACGTGTCGATCGATCTTGGCAGCCGCCGGCTCATCGGTAGCGGCGGGGTAAGCGGTGCCATTCCCGCTGGCACATTCAGTGCCGACCGGTTAGGCGCCGATCTTGACCAGCGGATCCTGACGCTTGATGGGCATGTCCGCTTGCTGTTCCAGAACAATTCTTTCAGGATGCCGCGATGAGCACGACCAGACCCTCGCTTCGCGCCACCATGCTGCGCTCGGCAATTGGCGGATTTGCCATCGGTGCGGCGGTGATCGTGGCACTGGTGCCCAGCCATGCCCAGGTATTTGGCGGGCACAACAGCGAGGCGCCGGTCAGCGTCTCAGCCGATCATGGGGAGCTGCTGGGCCGGGAAGACCGCGCTACCCTTTCGGGCAATGTGGTGATTACCCAAGGCGATTTGACCGTGCGGGCCGATCGCACCACGCTGGCGTTTTCAACCGGCAGCGGCAGTTTCAAGATCCACCGGCTGGATGCAGTGGGCGGCGTGCGGGTGACGCGCGGCAACCAGAGCGCCAGCGGCGAAGTGGCAATCTATGATTTTGATCGGCGGATCATCACGCTGGTTGGCGGGGTCACGCTGCAACGCGGCAATGACCGGCTCAGCGGTGGACGGCTGGTGATTGACCTTACGTCCGGGATCACCAGCCTTGATGGCCGGGCTGGCGCAAGTACCCCGGCGCTGGGAACATCCGGCCAAGGCGCTTCCACTTCGGGCAGGGGCGGCCGGGTGACAGGGACGTTTACGGTCCCCAAACGGAACTAGCGGTGGATCGGCCTGTGCCAGAGCGGGTGCTGCTGGCGCTGCTGGGATCGGCTGCGCAGCCTGGTGCAGAACTGCTGAGCCGGCTGGTTGCGGCTGAGTGGGATCGGATCGCCGAAATTGCCCGCACCCACCGGCTTGGCCCGCTCCTTTCCAGCCTCCACCGCGATTGCGATGCGGTCCCGGCGGCCCTGCGTAGCGAATGGCGCGAGGCTTACCGAACTGCTGCAATCACGGCGCTGGCGCAGCGCGCCGATCTGGAGCAGTGCTGCGAACTGCTGGCGGCCAATGGTTATCGCCCGCTTGCGCTGAAAGGTTCGTTCCTGGCGCGTCATGCCTGGCCCGATCCGGCGCTGCGGCCAATGCGCGATATCGATTTGCTGCTGCCGCAAGATCAGGTGTTGGACGCCTTTCGCGTGCTGATTGATCATGGATACGTCCAGACGGCTGGATCCAAACTGGCGCTTGAAGACCATGTCCGGCTTGAACAGCATATGCCGGTGTTGCAAATGCCGCGCGGCAGCTGGCTGGAACTGCACATGCGGGTATCAGAACTGGATGGGCGGCTGGAATATTCAACCCCGGCCGGAAACGAAGCCGGGATCACTGCGCGCGCCGTTAACCTGGACGGGATCGATTTCCCCTGCCCCGAAGATATGCTGGCCCATGTCATAACCCATGCAATCTATGGCCACCGGCTGGATTGCGGGCCGCTGCTGCTGGGGGATGTTTTCCATCTGGTCCGGTGCCATCGGATCGATTGGGACAGCTTCTGGCAAAGCGCGGTCAGGGACAAGTGGGCGCCAGGTGCGGCGCTGGTTTTTGCATTGGTGCGCGAATGCCACGGCGATGCAGCGGTTCCCCGCCACCAATCAGAGCCCGCCGCGGCACCCGACATGATTGATCTGGCCCGTGATCTGATCGTGCAGGACTGGGAAACCAAAATGTTCTCACGGTTTGCAGCGACGATTGCAACCGGCGGCTTTGGCTATGTCTGGCGGCGGCTGACCGGACGGGTCGAAGGCGGCGAAGAACCCGGTGTGGTGATTGACCGGACCGGCGAAGGCGGGCGGCTGCGCTGGGCCTGGCAGCGCAGCGCAAGCCTGCTGCGCGATCTGACCGATCCCGAAGTGCGGGCGCAAACCCGGCGGCTGGCGCGCTATCGGCGCTGGTTGGAAGGTTGATTAGCGCTTGTTTCACTTACGTGGAAACAACACCAGCCCACTCCCCCTCCCGGCCACCCAATTTTTGGGCAACCTACGGGTGGCCAGGAGGGGGAGTGGGCTGGTGTTGTGCTGTTTCAGTCTAACTGAAACAAATTCTATTCTTCAGGCGGCGGAATTTGGGGGATGTCCTCAAGGCCGGGCAACTGTGCCACCGGCTGGCTATCTTTAACCTGCGCCTGATCACGCGCTGGCACCGCGCAATAGGCCGTCAGCAATACGCCCATCGACCAGACCACCGCTTTCCAGCGGCTGGCAAAGACCTGATTCATTCTGACACCGAAACCCAGCATGACGCAGTTCTAGCGCGGCAGGGTTAAGGAAGCGTCCCCGCATCGCGCTTTAGCTCATACAGCAGTTCCAGCGCCTCACGCGGGCTCAGCGCGTCAAGGTCGGTCGCATCCAGCCGTGCGCGCAGCGTATCGGCCACATCTTCGTTGTGCTCAGCCGCAGCGGCAAACAGCGGCAGATCGCCAAGGCCCGCCGCGATCCCGCCGGTTTGCGCGCGGCCCTTTTCCAGCCGGTCGAGCACGGCCTTGGCCCGCGCCACCACCGGGGTCGGAACGCCCGCCAATTTGGCCACGGCCAGGCCATAGGACCGGTCCGCCGGGCCATTGGCCAGTTCGTGCAGCAACACCAGATCGCCCTGCCATTCGCGTGCACGAACATGGTGCAGGCTAAGCGCGTCGCAGCTTTCTGCAAGGCGGGCCAGCTCGTGATAATGGGTGGCGAACAGGCAGCGGCAGCGGGTGGTGCCGTGCACCGCCTCAACCACAGCCCAGGCCAGCGCAAGCCCATCGTAGGTTGACGTGCCGCGTCCAACCTCATCCAGGATCACGAAGCTGCGCTCTGTGGCCTGGGCCAGAATTGCCGCAGTCTCGACCATCTCGACCATGAAGGTTGAGCGTCCCCGGGCCAGATTGTCTGAAGCGCCAACCCGGCTGAACAGGCGGTCCACCAGCCCGATCCGGGCCGATTGCGCTGGTACGAAACCACCCGCCTGGGCCAGCAGCACGATCAGCGCATTCTGGCGCAAAAAGGTGCTCTTGCCGCCCATGTTGGGGCCGCCGATCAGCCACAGCCGATCGCTGTCCGAAAGCGCACAATCGTTGGCAACAAAGCGGTCGCCGCGTGCGGCCAGTGCGTTCTCGACCACCGGGTGCCGCCCGCCCACTATTTCCAGTGCGCGGTCTTCAGCCAGCGCGGGCCGGCACCATCCGCCTTCACTGGCCCGCTCGGCCTGGCCCGCAGCAACATCAAGCCGGGCCAGTGCCGCCGCCGTGGCAGCGATTTGCTGGCGGGCAGCAATTGCCATTTCGCACAAGGCGGCAAAATGCTCTTCTTCGCGGGCCTGGGCGTGGCCGCCGGCCTGCGCGATCCGGCTTGCTTCGTCATGCAGCGCCAGCGCATTGAAGCGTACCGCACCGGCCATGGTCTGGCGGTGGGTAAAGCCGCTATCGGGGACCATCAGCGCATCGGCATATCTGGCCGGGACTTCGATAAAGTAACCCAGCACCCCGTTGTGACGGATCTTGAGCGCGGCAATCCCGGTATCGGCGCGGTATTTGGCCTCAAGCGCGGCAATCGCCCGGCGGGCGTCGCCTGAAATCTGGCGCAATTCATCCAGTCCGTGATCGAACTGTTCTGCAATATAGCCACCTTGGCCGCGCTCCGTTGGCGGGGTGGGCACCAGCGCGCGGGTGAAGTGATCGGTCAACGCGCCATGCCCCGTCAACGCGGGAAGCAATGCATCAAGCAGCGCCGGGCGGAACTTGGCCCCTTTCAGAAAATCATGGATCCGCCGCGATTCTGACAGGCCATCGCGCAATTGGCCCAGATCGCGGGGGGAACCACGCCCGGCCACAACCCGGCCCAGCGCGCGGCCCAGATCGGGGATCGCGCGCATCACTTCGCGCAAATCACCGCGCAGCAACGGATCACTGTGCAGCCAATCGACCAGCGCCAGCCGCGCCTCGATTGCTGCCACATTGGTCAGCGGGGCCGAAAGGTCATCGGCCAATTGCCGCGCGCCTGCCCCGGTAACACAGCGATCAACCGCTTCGATCAGGCTGCCTTGCCGGCTGCTTCCCCGTCCCGCCTGGTTAGCGCTTAGCACTTCAAGGCTGGCCCGGGTTGCCTCGTCCATTGCCAGGTGGGCGTCACTGGCCCGAGCCACCGGGGGCAGCAGCAAGGGCAGTTTGCCGCGCCCGGCGTGGTCAAGATAGCCGATCAGCCCGGCAGCGGCGGCCAGCATCGGCCGCGTGAAGTCTCCGAAGGCGTCAAGCGTTGCCACCGCGTGAAGGGATTTCAGCCGCGCTTCGCCGGTATCGCTTGAAAAATCTCGGGCCGGGCGCGTGATTGCATCCTGCGGCGCAGCGCTCATGCCTTCGGGCGCCACCACTTCGCTGGCCCCCAGCCGGGCCAGGGCTGCCCCCAGCCGATCGGCCGGGCAATCTTCCAGTTCCATCCGGCCGGTCGAAATGTCGCAAGCGGCAATGCCAAAACTGCCGCGCAGTTCGCAGATGGCGGCCAGCACATTGGCGCGGCGCGGCTCCAGCAAAGCCTCCTCGGTCAGCGTGCCAGCGGTAACGAACCGCACGATAGCGCGCGCGACCAGGGCCTTTGATCCGCCGCGTTTTTTGGCTTCTTCGGGCGTTTCGGTCTGATCGGCGATCGCCACCCGGCAGCCGGCCTTGATCAGGCGGGCCAGGTATCCTTCAGCTGAATGCGCCGGAACCCCGCACATCGGGATCGGCACGCCTTGATGTTCGCCGCGGCTGGTAAGCGCGATATCCAGCACTTGCGCTGCGCGGCGTGCATCATCAAAAAACAGCTCGAAAAAGTCGCCCATCCGGTAAAATAGCAGGCAATCTGCGGCCTCAGCCTTAAGCGCCAGATACTGCGCCATCATCGGGGTTGGGGCAGAAGCACCGTGCATTAAGTCGCGATAGCCCAGATTGGCTGATTCGGCAGGCCAGATCAGGCAGCTTTCCCCTATCGCGTTGCCGCGCCATTCGTTAGGGCAAGGCCCAGTTTGCGGAGATTGCTGTGTCAGACGAAGCCCGGATCACCTTCACCGAACGCGAAGCGCTGTTTTATCACAAGACGATTCGTCCCGGAAAAATAGAGATCATCGCCTCAAAGCCGATGACAACCCAGCGCGATCTTAGTCTGGCCTATTCGCCCGGCGTCGCGGTGCCGGTTCAGGCGATCGCCGATAATCCTGCCGATGCCTATGAATATACCGCCAAGGGCAATCTGGTGGCCGTGATCACAAATGGCACGGCCATCCTGGGGATGGGCAATCTGGGCGCGCTGGCATCCAAACCGGTGATGGAAGGCAAGGCGGTGCTGTTCAAGCGCTTTGCCGATGTCGATTCGATCGACATTGAACTGGATACCGAAGATCCGGATAAATTCATCGAAGCCGTGGCGCTGATGGAGCCCAGCTTTGGCGGGATCAATCTGGAAGACATCAAGGCCCCCGAATGCTTTGTGATCGAGCAAGCCCTGCGGGAGCGCATGAAAATCCCGGTGATGCATGATGATCAACATGGCACCGCGATCATCGCCGCAGCGGGCTTGCTCAACGCCTGCTTCCTGACCGGGCGCGATTTCAAGGACGTCAAAATGGTGGTCAACGGCGCGGGGGCATCGGCGCTGGCCTGCACCGCCTTGATCAAATCAATGGGCGTCCGGCATGATAATGTGACGGTTTGCGATCGTTCCGGGGTGATTTATCGCGGCCGCGAAGGCGGCATGGATCAATGGAAAAGCGCCCATGCGATCGATACCGCAGCGCGCAGCCTTGAAGATGCGCTGGACGGTGCGGACATCTTCCTTGGCCTATCGGCGGCCGGAGCCTTAAAGCCTGAATGGGTGACCAAGATGGCGCCCAAGCCGATCATTTTCGCGATGGCCAATCCCGATCCCGAAATCACCCCGCCCGATGCCAAGGCCGTCCGCCCCGATGCGATCATTGCCACCGGGCGCAGTGACTATCCCAACCAGGTCAACAATGTTCTGGGCTTTCCGTTCATCTTCCGCGGCGCGCTGGATGTGCGCGCCACCGCCATCAATGAAGAGATGAAGATTGCCGCCGCCCGCGCCATTGCAGAACTGGCGCGCGAACAGGTTCCTGAAGAAGTGGCTGCCGCCTATGGCAAGAAGTATCAGTTCGGGCCCGATTACATCATCCCCGCCCCGTTCGATCCGCGGCTGATGGAAGTTGTCTCGTCTGCCGTGGCCAAGGCGGCGATGGATACCGGCGTGGCGGGCAAGCCGATCGAGGATTTTGACGCCTATCGCACCAGCCTGAAGGCCCGGCTTAACCCAACTACTTCGGTCCTGACCCAGGTCTATGAGGCGGTAAAAGCCAATCCCAAACGCATGATCTTTGCCGAGGCTGAGAACGAGATCGTGTTGCGTGCGGCAATCCAGTACCGTGATTTCGGCTATGGTGAACCGGTGCTGGTTGGCCGCACCGATGCCGTTCTGGCCAAGCTGACCGAACTGGGTGTGGAACATCCCGAATGCTTTCAGATCGAGAATTCTGCAAGCAGCACCCATGTGCCCGCGATGGTCGAATTGCTGTATGAGCGGCTGAAGCGGCGCGGTTTTCTTGATCGCGATGTGCGCCGGATGGTCAACCAGGACCGCAATGTATTCGCCTCGATGCTGCTAAAGCTGGGCGTTGGCGATGCAATGGTAACCGGCATGACCCGGACCTTTGCCCAGACCATGCGCGAAGTTCGCCAGGTGCTGGATCCGGGCGAAGGCCGCTTGCCGTTTGGGATCCACCTGATGATCGGCAAGAATTACACCACATTCCTGGCCGATACGACCGTGAACGAGCGGCCTTCGGCACAGGATCTGGCGGTGATCGCCAAGGAAACCGCAGCAGTTGCGCGCCGCCTGGGCCACGAACCGCGCGTGGCGTTCCTGTCTTATTCCACGTTCGGCAATCCACCGGGGCGCTGGCTGGAACCGATCCGCGATGCGGTGGCGATCCTCGATGCTGAAAACCCGGGGTTTGAATATGAAGGCGAACTGGCCCCCGATGCGGCGCTCAATCCCACGGTCATGGCCAACTATCCGTTTTGCCGGCTTTCGGCGCCGGCCAATGTGTTGATCATGCCAGGGCTGCAATCGGCCAATATTTCGGCCAAGTTGCTGCGCGAACTGGGCGGTAATGCCACGATCGGGCCGATGCTGCTGGGGATGGAAAAGCCGGTGCAGATCGCTCCGATGACAGCGATCGCGCCCGATGTGCTGACGCTGGCGGTGCTTGCGGCAGCCGGCGTAACGGGCTGATCGCAGTGTCCACCCGCCCGCGCCGTAGCGTGCTCTACCTGCCGGCATCGAACCCGAATGCGATTGCAAAGGCGCGCACGCTTGCCGCCGATGTGATCGTGCTCGATCTGGAAGATGCGGTAGCGCCAGAACACAAAGTGGCGGCCCGCGCCGCTGCCGCAGCCGCTGTGCGCGAAGGCGGCTTTGGCCGCCGCGAAGTGGTGATCCGGGTCAACGCGTTTGGCACTGAATGGGCCGAAGCAGATCTTGCCGCGGCTGCCGCAGCCGGCCCTGATGCCGTTCTGGTGCCCAAGGTCAGCTCTGCGCAGGATGTGCTGGCGTATGATGCGGCGCTGGCCGCTGCCCCGGCCCATACCCGGCTGTGGATCATGGTGGAAACGTGCGGGTTGATGCCCCGGCTGGATGAAGTGGCGGCGCTGGCTGGTTCAACCCGGCTGGCGGCCTTCGCCATGGGCACCAACGATCTGGCCAAGGAAATGCGGGCCCAATTGCGTCCGGGCAGAGCTGCATTTCTGCCGATCCTTTCGGCTACAGTCTGCGCGGCGCGGGCCCATGGTCTGTTGGTGTTCGATGGGGTCAGCAACGAATTTCGCGACATGGCCGTGGTCCGGGCCGAATGCGATCAGGGTCTTGAGTTTGGATTTGACGGCAAATGCCTGATCCATCCCGATCAAGTTGAACCGTGCAACGCGGTATTTACACCCAGCGCGGCCGAACTGGCCTGGGCGCGGGCGGTGGTTGATGCGTTCGCCTTGCCAGAGAACCAGGGCAAGGGTGTTATCCGGATTGAGGGTAAAATGGCCGAATTGCTGCACCGCGAACAGGCCCAGCGGCTGTTGGCGATCGCTGCGGCCATAGGCTAGCCCCAGGCGCGGTAAACGCCGTACAGACTGGTAACAGTCAGCACGGTCCCGACCAGAATCAACATGGTCTTGGGGTTGAAATGTTTCGCCGCCCAGGCGCCCAGTGGTGCTGCCAGCAATCCGCCGATCAGCAAGCCCAGCGTTGCCCCGGCCAGATCGGCAATGCCCAGGTGCCAGATGAATGCAGCCGAAACTGTAAGAGTCAGAAAAAACTCTACCGCGTTGACCGTGCCCACAACCTTGCGGGGATCGGCCCCCTGGATCAGCAGATTCGATGTGACCACCGGGCCCCAGCCGCCGCCGCCGGCCGCATCCAGGAAGCCGCCGAACAGGCCCAGCGGAGCGATCAGCCTGGCCTCTCGCATTTTTGGTGGCCAGAACAGCCCGCGCACCAGGATGTAGACCCCGATGGACGATAGATAGAGAAGCACGAATGGCTTGACCACGCTGGCGTCTATATTGGTCAGGGCATAGGCACCCAGTACGCCGCCGACCATGCCAGGCACCAGCAGGCGGAAAAACAATTTCCTGTCGATATTGCCATGGATCAAGTGGCTGATTCCGGATGTCGCTGTGGTAAAGCATTCGACCAGGTGGACCCGCTGCGATGCCAACGCCGGAGGCACACCCATCACGCCGATCAGCAAGGTGTTCGAAATCACCCCGAATGCCATTCCCAGCGCACCATCGACCAGTTGGGCGGCAAATCCGACCATGATGAAGGGCAACAAGGCGGCAAGGTCAAAGCTGAAAGAATCCATGGTTGGCCTCAATCCGCAAAAGCGATTCTCGACCATCTAAATAGAGTTAACGCGGTTCCCTACCCACAAAGAAATTCCGTTGTGCGCCCAAACGAAATTTTGGCGGGGCAGGGTGCAGCGTGCAGGGTCAGCCAAGCGCCAAATCAACCGCCGCAGCGGCGTGAAGCGCGGTGGTATCGAACAGCGGCACCGCACTATCTGTCTGGTCAACCAGCAGCATGATTTCGGTGCAGCCCAGGATAACGCCTTGCGCGCCTTGCTCGATCAGTCGGGCGATGACGCCGCGATAGGCCGCGCGCGATTGTTCGCTAACCACACCGGCCACCAGCTCGTCATAAATTACCTGGTGAATCAGCGCGCGATCGGCCGTCTCAGGCACCAACACGTCCAGGCCATGGCGATCTGCCAGCCGGCCGCGATAGAAATCCTGCTCCATGGTGAAAGCGGTGCCAAGCAGCGCAACCTTGCTGATCCCGGCACCGCGCACCGCCGCGCCAGTCGGATCGGCGATATGCAGCAAGGGCACACCAGCGGCCGCCTCTACCGCATCGGCCATCCGGTGCATGGTATTGGTGCAGATCACCAGCGCCTCAGCCCCGCCGCCTGCCAGCCGATTGGCGGCATCGATCATCAATTCTTCCAGCCGGACCCAGTCCCCTGCGCGCTGCAGCGCCTCAATTTCGGAAAAATCGAATGACCACAGCAGGCATTTGGCAGATGCCAAAGCCCCGCGCGCATTGCGCACACCTTGATTTATCAGCCGGTAGTAATGGGCTGAACTTTCCCAGCTCATCCCGCCGATCAGGCCCAGCACCTTCATGCGCGCCGCCGAAACCGGAAATACCACATTTTGTGTCGCATTGCAACTTATCCTATTGAGTCGACTATGTTTTAAGGCCAATTTCCTTGGTTCAAAGTCGGCCCAGCAATCACCGGGTAATCACCG
>NZ_JBEBKB010000032.1:0-29989 GCF_040079535.1 Novosphingobium sp.
TCGGGGCGGGGCTGTTCGTTGGCTCTTCCACCACGATTTCACAAGTTGGCCCTGCTGCGGTGGTATCCTTTGCGATTGCCGGGCTTGCGGTGATGCTGATGATGCGGATGATCTCGGAAATGGCATCATCGCTTGATGGGGTGCAGGCCTTTCCAGACTTTGCCCGGGCCGGGCTGGGCCATTGGGCCGGATACCTTTCAGGCTGGCTCTACTGGTATTTCTGGGCCGTGGTGGTCGCGGTAGAGGCTGTGGCCGGGGCCAAGATTATCCATCAGTGGTATCCGGTGTTTGCGGAATGGCAGATCGGCGTAGGGCTGATGCTGGCGTTGACCGCGGTCAATCTGCTTTCCACCCGCACTTTTGGCGAATTTGAATTCTGGTTTTCGCTGATCAAGGTTGCTGCGATTGGGGCCTTTATCCTGCTGGCCGGGGCGTTTGTTGTGGGGCTAACCAATGCTGCCGGGGCCAGCGTGGCAAATTGGACCCAGCATGGCGGGTTTGCTCCAAACGGCTGGGGGCTGGTTCTGGCGGCGATCTCGTCGACCATTTTCACCATGTGCGGGGCAGAGATCGCAACAATCGCTGCGGCAGAAAGCAACGCCAGTTCAAAAGTGATCGCGCGGCTTTCGCTTTCGGTTTCGGTGCGCATTCTGGTGTTCTATGTTATCTCGCTTGGGCTGATCGTGGCGATTTTGCCATGGAACGGGGTGGTCGCGGGCTATTCACCGTTCGCCGCCACGCTTGAGGCGATCCAAATCCCCTACGGCAAGGAAATGATGACTGCGCTGGTGTTGGTTGCGGTGCTTTCGTGCCTCAATTCCAGCCTCTATATCACATCGCGGACTCTGTTTGGTCTGGCGCGGCACGGTGATGCTCCGCAGTGGCTGGTGTCGGTCAATTCCCGCAAGGTTCCGGCCCGCGCAATCGTGGCTGCTAGCCTGTTCAGTTACGGCGCCTATGCGGCAGAGCGGCTTGCCCCAAACACTGTGTTCAGCTTTCTGATCAATTCATCCGGGGCGACGATGCTGCTGCTCTACATCCTGTGCGCTGCGGCACAGCTGCGGATCCGCCGCCAGCTTGAAGCCACCGCGCCCGAAAAGCTGACCATCCGGATGTGGCTGTTCCCCTGGCTAACCTGGGCCACCATCGCCGCGATGGGCGCCGTGCTGGTGTTCATGGCCCTAAGCCCGGCGCGCCAGGTTGAACTGTGGACCAGCGTGCTGGTGGCCGGGCTATTCCTGCTGGGCTTTGCCGCAATGAAAAAGGCCCGGGCGTAAACCCGGGCCTGTTCGCGCAGCCAAAGCTGTCAGTGTCAGTTCTTTTCCTGATCGACCAGCTTGTTCTTGCCGATCCATGGCATCATGGCGCGCAGCTGCGATCCGGTCTGTTCGATCGGATGCGCCTCTGCCGCTTTGCGGGCGGCCTTCAGCTCTGGCTGGCCGGCGCGGTTATCAAGCACGAAGTTCTTGACGAACCGACCTGATTGGATGTCCGCCAGCACGCGCTTCATCTCGGCCTTGGTTTCGGCGGTGATGATGCGCGGGCCGGTGGTGATATCGCCATATTCAGCCGTGTTGCTGATCGAATAGCGCATGTTGGCGATGCCGCCTTCATACAGCAGATCGACGATCAGCTTGGTTTCGTGGAGACATTCGAAATAGGCCATTTCGGGCGCGTAACCGGCCTCTACCAGCGTTTCGAACCCGGCCTGGATCAGGTGGGTGATCCCGCCGCACAGCACGGCCTGCTCACCGAACAGATCGGTTTCGCATTCTTCCTTGAAGTTGGTTTCGATGATCCCGCTGCGGCCGCCGCCAACACCGCTGGCATAGGCCAGCGCAACGTCGTGGGCATTGCCCGAAGCGTCCTGATGCACCGCGATCAGGCACGGCACGCCGCCGCCCTTCACATATTCGCCGCGCACGGTGTGGCCGGGGCCCTTGGGCGCGATCATGATCACGTCGATATCGGCGGGAACTTCGATCAAGCCGAAGTGGATGTTGAGCCCGTGGGCAAAGGCCAGTGCGGCGCCGGGGCGCAGGTTGCCGGCAATATCTTCAGCCCAGATTGCGGCCTGATGCTCATCGGGGGCGAGGATCATCAGCACGTCGGCCCAGGCTGCCGCATCCTTGTTCGACATCACCTTGAACCCGGCAGCTTGCGCTTTCTTGGCGGTGGCCGAGCCTTCGCGCAGCGCAATCGCCACGTCCTTCACGCCGCTGTCACGCAGGTTCTGCGCGTGGGCATGGCCCTGGCTGCCATAGCCGACGATGGCAATTTTCTTGCCCGTGACCAGATTCAGATCGGCATCGGCGTCGTAGTAAACTTTCATTTGTCAGTCCCTTGTCTTCCAAAGCTCAACCAGATTCAGTTGGTTTCGCGCTTGATTTTGGTCATCGGCTTGCCTTTGGCGAGCTCGTCAATCAGCTTGTCGAGGTAACGCACCTCGCGCATGATCTCTTCTTCAATCTCTTCGATCCGCACTCCGCAGATCACCCCTTTGATAAGGCTGCGGGTTGGGTTCATCGCTGGCGCTTTTGCAAAGAAAGTCTCGAAGTCGGTTCGCTGTTCGATCACTTCCAGCAGCTGTGACTGGCTGTATCCGGTCAACCAGCGGACGAGTTCATCGACATCGGATTGTTGACGTCCTTTGCGTTCAGCCTTTGTCACATAGTGCGGATAAACACTGGCAAAGCTGGTGGTATAGATCCGGTGTTTGGCCATTCTAAGCCGCCTCCGCCCCGCGCATCATTCCGACAACGCCGGTACGGCCAACTTCGACCAGTCCCAATTCGCGCATCAGGCCAACGAAGCGGTCGATCTTGTCCGGCGCGCCGGTCAGTTCGAACACGAAGCTTGATGTGGTGGTATCGATAACCGAGGCGCGGAACACTTCGGCCAGCCGCAGCGCTTCCACCCGGGCATCGCCAGTGCCTGCAACCTTGACCAGCGCGAGTTCGCGCTCAACGTGGTCGCCCATTTCGGTCAGGTCGATTACTTTGTGCACCGGCACCAGACGTTCCAGCTGGGCATGGATCTGGTCAATCACCGCGGGCGGCCCGTGGGTGACGATGGTGATCCGGCTGACCGCGTGGTTTTCGGTAATGTCGGCCACGGTCAGGCTGTCGATGTTATACCCGCGCGCGGTGAACAGGCCGGCGATCTTGGCCAGGATGCCAGCCTCGTTATCGACGAGCACGGTCAGAACGTGGCGTTCCGAAGCTTCTTGCTTGATTTTCATCATGGTCCTTACACCAGCGCCTTGGCTTCATCGTCCATCGTGCCGGCCACCTGATCGCCATACAGGATCATGTCGGTGTGGGCCGCGCCCGATGGGATCATCGGATAGCAATTGGCTTCCTTGGCCACCAGGCAATCGACGATCACCGGGCCGGGATGATCGATCATCGCCTGGATGCCGGCATCAAGCTGGCTTTCATCTTCGATCCGGATGCCTTTCCAGCCGTAAGCTTCGGCCAGCTTCACAAAGTCAGGCAGGCTATCGGAATAGCTTTCCGAATAGCGGCTTTCATAGGTCAGTTCCTGCCACTGGCGGACCATCCCCATCCATTCATTGTTGAGGATGAACACCTTCACCGGCAGCCGATATTGCGTGGCGGTGCCCAGTTCCTGGATGTTCATCTGGATCGAGGCATCGCCGGCGATGTCGATCACCAGGCTATCCGGATTGCCAAGTTGTGCGCCGATCGCGGCAGGCAGGCCATAGCCCATCGTGCCAAGCCCGCCCGAGGTGAGCCACTTGTGCGGGGCGAAGAACGGAAAGTATTGCGCCGCCCACATCTGGTGCTGGCCAACTTCGGTTGCAATCACGGTATCGCGGCCCTTGGATAGCGCGAACAGCCGCTCTACTGCCAATTGCGGCATGATCGCATCTGCCCGCGCCGGGTAGGCAAGGCTTTTGCGGGCCCGCCAGCCATCGATCCGGGCTTTCCATTCGGTCAGATCCTGCGCCTTGCGGGCGGCCCAGGCGGCAATCAGCTGTTCCAGCACGGCAGCGCAATCGCCCAGGATCGGCAGATCGACCGGGACCGTCTTGTTGAACGAGCTGCGATCGATATCGATGTGGATCTTGGTTGAATTGGGCGAAAATGCATCCAGCCGGCCCGTTACCCGGTCATCAAACCGGGCGCCGATGCAGACGATCAGATCGGCCCGGTTCATCGCCATATTGGCTTCAAACGTGCCGTGCATACCCAGCATGCCCAGCCAATCGGCATGATCGGCCGGAAACGCGCCAAGGCCCATCAGGGTGGACGTAACCGGCGCGCCGGTCAGCGTCTGCAACTGGCGCAGCAATTGCGTGGCCTGCGGGCCGGAATTGATTACGCCGCCGCCGGTGTAGAATATCGGCGCCTTGGCATTTGCCAGCAATTCGATTGCCTTGGCGATATCGCGTTCGCTCGCGGTGCGGGGCGGGTTATAGCGGATCTTGCGCTGCGGGGCTGCATCTTCCCATTTGGCGACCGCTACCTGCACGTCTTTGGGAATGTCGATCACCACCGGGCCAGGCCGGCCGGTGGTGGCAATCTGAAAGGCCTCGTCGATGATTGCCGCCAGTTCAGCCGGGTCTTTCACCAGATAGTTGTGCTTGGTGCAGTGGCGGGTAATCCCGATCGTATCGGCTTCCTGAAACGCATCCGATCCGATCAAAGGGGTGGCAACCTGCCCGGTGATCACCACCAATGGGATTGAATCCATAAAGGCATCGGCAATCCCGGTAACCGCATTGGTTGCACCGGGACCGGAAGTGACCAGGACCACGCCGGGCTTGCCAGTAGAGCGTGCATAACCTTCCGCAGCATGGGCCGCGCCGGCTTCATGGCGAACCAGGATGTGTTTGATGCGCCCGTCGCCAAACAGGGCATCATAGATCGGCAGCACCGCACCGCCGGGATAACCGAACACGAATTCGACCCCCTGACGAACCAGGCTTTCAACCAGGATAGAGGCGCCGCTGCGCTCTTCGCTCACGTCACAATACCTTTCAGTTCAGCCGCAACGGGCAAATGTCACCCAAAATGGACCAACCCGGCACAGGGGCCTGCGCCGGGCTTCATCTCCAGTTCGGAAAGCTCTGGCAAGAGCGGATATGCCGGGTGCCTCTATGTATCATGAAATGTCATGTCAAGCGTTAATCACGCAATAAAGATACAAAAATATCTTTCTCATTGTAATCTTTCTCTGCGATCCGCAGCCAGTCGGACGGCGGCTGGTTGCGCATCCAGGTGAACTGCCGCTTGGCGTAATTGCGGGTGGCTTGTGCGCCTTGGGCGGCGGCCTGCGCAATTGAGCATTCCTGGCGCAAGCAGGCCGCCAGTTCGGGCACACCGATGGCCCGCATAACCGGCATCGCCGGGTCCAGCTGACGCGCCAAAAGCCGCTCAACCTCAGCAATCGCTCCGTGCTCTAGCATCAGATCAAATCGCCGGTTGCAGCGCCCATAAAGCCATTGGCGGTCTGGCAGGAGGATCGCGGGATGCAGCGCCACAGCCGCACTTATGCCGCCGATCCGCTGCGCCTGCCATTCACCCAGTCCGCGCCCGGTAGAACGCACCACTTCAAGCGCGCGGCAGATCCGGGCTGTGTCGTTGGCTGAAAGCACCCCAGCGCGGTCCGGGTCTTCGTGCTGCAGCGCAGCCCAGGCCTGCGCCAGGGGCAGGGCGCGCACGGCATCGCGCACCGCCGGATCAATCGGCGGAACTGGAGCAATCCCATCCAGCAGAGTGCTGATATAAAGCCCGGTTCCGCCAACCAGTACCGGCACTGCGCCGCGCGCCTGAACTTCGGCGATGACCAGGCGGGCCGCACTGGCCCAATCGGCCGCTGAACAGCTTTGCGCGCCGTCCCATGTTCCAAACAGGCGGTGCTCGATCCCTTGCATCTCATCCGGGGAAGGGCGAGCGCTTAGCACTGACAGATCGGCATAGACCTGCGCGCTATCGGCATTGATGACCACCGCCTCACGCCCGCGCGCTTTCAGCGCAAGTGCAAGCCGGACTGCCAGATCGCTCTTGCCGCTGGCGGTTGGCCCTGCAATGAGCGCCAGCGGCGGCAGTTTGGCCGAGTCAGGGGAATGCGAAGTGCTCATTGCGCGGGTGATAGCAGATCAGGCGGCGCTGTCCGCTCATTGTGATGCGGCGGTTCACGCGATTGAGGCATCGGGCGCAAAAGTGCTGGGGGCCGATCCGCTGGCGAGTGATGATGGCGTGATGCAGATGATGATCGATCACGGCGAAGCGGCAGTGCTGCGCGGCGTGATTGATCGGCACTTCAGTCCTTCGGATTTGCTGATTACCGACCATCTGCCGCAAGTGCCAAAAGTGTTCGTATCTGACATGGATTCCACCATGATCGGTCAGGAATGTATCGACGAGTTGGCTGACTTTGCCGGGATCAAGGACCAGATTGCCGCGATCACCGAACGCGCGATGCAGGGAGAGCTGGACTTTGCCGATGCGCTGGCAGAGCGGGTTCGGTTGCTGGGCGGGCTGGGCGAAGAGGCCATCCAGCAATGTCTGGATGAACGGATCCGCGATATGCCAGGGGCTGCAACCTTGGTTGCGACGCTTAGGGCGCATGGCTGCGCGACGGTGCTGGTAACCGGGGGCTTTCACCAGTTCGCCGATCCGGTGGCGCAGCGCCTTGGGTTTCAGCGTGTGGTTGGCAATCGCCTGGCCACGGCGCAGGGCAAGCTGACCGGCGGGCTTGTGGGCGATGTGGTCGATAGTGCGGTCAAGGCGCGGGTGCTGCGCGAATGTGCCGCGGCGGCCGATGGCGCGCACAGTCTGGCAACAGGCGATGGCGCCAACGATATCCCGATGCTGGAAGCGGCAGATTACGGCCTCGCCTATTACGCCAAGGCCAAGGCACGGGCCGCCGCCAACGGCGCCATCGACCATGGCGATCTGACCAGCGTTTTGCGCTTGCTGGGAATCGCCAGGGGAGAGTGGGCCTAACTCCGTCTGGTTTTGCGCCAGGCCGCGATCCGAATCGCCAGCGCCAGCAGGCACAGCGATACGCCATAAATTGCCTCGGGCCGGGTCTTGGCGGTCATCAAGCGCCCGGCATAGGCGGCGGTGAAGATGAACCAGACATAGTGGATGCCAAATGTGTGCAGCCGCTTCCAGTTCTTGCCCAGCACCCGCATGGCGGCATCACTAGACGTCAAGGCCATCAGGAAGATCAGCAAATAGGCAATGCCGCCGGGGATCAGCGATCCGATTGTGCGCACTTCTCCGCTGGCTTCCAGCGCCTTGATCAAGGCATAAAGGTGGACAGTGTGGCAGGCGGCAAAGCCAAGCCCCCACCAGCGCCGATTGCGCCAGATCGTGCGGGTGATCTCTCCCGGCCAGATCCGCCCCAGCGCTGAAGCGGCATAGGTCAGCAGAAAGATCGGCAGCCCGATTCGCGCCGTCCAGCGCGCGGCGCGGCCCCAGGCGTCAGCTTCGCCAGAACCGGTTTCCAGCCCCAGATAGATCGCGCCAAGCCCGGCTATCAGACCCAGCAACAGTGGCCAACGTTGCAGCATTTGCGCTACTCCTCCCCCGGTTTTGCGTTTGGTTGGGTAGGGGTAGTGCGGCCCGAAAGCCATCACAAACGAAGGTATTGACACTTTTGTAAGTAAGTCGCATTAACAGCCTTGCTATGAACATGATGACAGCCCCGCTCGAAGCCCGGCCCTCTCAGCGCCAGGACCATGTCGATTTTGCCGCAGCCGATCTGCCGATGATGCTGCCCGGCCGCCCCAAGGCGCGCTATGACCTGCCTAAGGCGTGGCGACACTTCAAGGAACTGGTCAAGGACAAGGAAGATACCTCGCAGGTAACGCCGATCTTTGAAGCGCTGCCGTGGCGCGGAATCTACGATGCGGCGCTGGGCTTTCTGAACACGGATCGCGCGCAGGAAATCCGCCGCAAGGAACCTTCGCTGGTCAAGATCCTCGACGATCATGCTGCGCTGCGCAAAATGCCTGCGGGCAGCCTGGCCCAGGTCTATTGCGATTTCATGGAGCGTGAAGGCCTGTCCGCATGCGGCCTGGTCGATGAACTCGACAAGAACCGGCCGGCTGAAATGTATTGGGACGATCAAGTTACCTGGTACTTCAACCGGATGCGCGATACCCACGATCTGATGCACATCCTCAGCGGTTTCGGGCGCGATGCGCTGGGCGAACAATGCGTGCTGGCCTTCACCTACAGCCAGCAGCCTTCACCTGCACACCTGTTTCTGGGCTATGCCGGGGCGGTTGAAATTGCCAAGCGGGCAACGGTCAAGGTGCCGGTGTTCCGCGCGGTGCGGGAGGCGCAAAAGATGGGCAAGGCTTGCCCGCGGCTGGTTGAAATGTCGATTACAGAGCTGCTGGCGATGCCGATCGAAGAGGTTCGCGCCAAGCTGAACATCAAGCCGCCCAGCTATTACAATCGGGCCCATGCCAGATGGCGCGCGGCCGGGATCGATCCGTATGATCTGATGCCGCCGGTTAAAGTGGCGGCTTGAACCTCCGAGATCCTCCCCATTTTTGGCGAATGCCACAAATGGGGAGGTGGATGGGCCGTCAGGCCCAGACGGAGGGGCAATGGCGCGAGGGCAGAAACCCCTCCGTCATTTGCTGCGCAAATGCCACCTCCCCATTTGCGCTAAAGCGAAAATGGGGAGGATCTAGGCTCATCGCAGTTCCTTGCGGATCACCAGCTTCAGGCCAGACCAGACATCGTCCACCGCGCAGACCTTGGTATCTACCAGGCCCAGCGGCAGGCACAGTTCGCGGATGGTGTCTTCGGTGATGTCGGTGGGAACTTTCGAAGCCTGTTTGGGCCAGCTGACCCAGATCTGACCGTCGCTGGCGATTTGCTGGCGCAGTGATTTCAGCCGCGTTTCCAGCACGCTGCGCTCGGTTGAAAATACATGCGCGCCGTCCACGCCCTCGGCCGGATCGCCCACAAATATCAGATCCAGCGCATATTCGGCGATCTCGTCGAACACGTCCTCGGGCATGCCATCAAACCAAACCCGCATGCCGTCACGCAGTGAGAGCTTCTTGGCGAGCGGGGTTCCGGAATAGCCTGTGGTCAACCCCCGCGCTTGCCCTTGTGATCGCTGATCAATCCATCAAGTGCAGCGATCCTGGTGCGTTCGGGCGTGCCAATTGCCAGGCCTTTAAGCCGGCAGGTTGCCCACAGCTGCTTGCGTTCGCTTTCCAGCGCCTTGAGGTAGAGATCGGCCATCAGGTTTCCATCCAGTCGCGGAAGAAGGCTTCATTGGCTTGGCGCAATTGGTCCAAGGTTACGCTTTGCTGCTGGTCGCCCTCGATCCATTTGAAGGTGCAGGCATCACCGCCAGTCTGGCCGACCGGAACAGTAATCAGGCCCGCGGCGTCAGCCTTGGCCTTGATCGCCAGAAAATCCTGGCAGGTGACAACATAGCGCCCCTGATCTTCGCCAAAATACAGGCCAGCGAGCGGCGGAAGGTTGGGGGCGATCTGGCTGGTAAAGCCGATGCTTCCGGCAAGTGCCATTTCCGCCATCGTCACCGCCACACCGCCATCGGCGCAATCGTGCACTGCGCTGACAGCCCCTTCGGCAATGAGGCTGCGGATCAGCTCGCCAGCCGCCCGCTCCTTGATCAAATCGACCTCCGGTGGAGTGCCGCCTTCATGGCCATGCAGTTCGCGAAGCCATAGCGATTGGCCAAGGTGGCCTGATGAATGGCATATCAGCACGATCAGTTCGCCTCCATTCTTGAAGGCGATCGTCGCCATTGCCTCATGATCGTCCATCATGCCCACGCCGCCAATCGCGGGCGTCGGTAAAATCGCGCTGCCGCCGCCGGTCGCCTTGCTCTCATTATACAGCGACACGTTCCCGCTCACGATCGGGTAATCCAACGCCCGGCAGGCATCGCCCATACCGCGCAAGGCCTCGACGATCTGGGCCATGATCTCTGGCCGCTGGGGGTTGGCGAAGTTGAGGCAATTGGTGATTGCCAACGGCTTGGCGCCCACTGCTGATAAATTGCGATAAGTTTCTGCCACCGCCTGCTTGCCGCCTTCATAGGGATCGGCATAGCAATAACGCGGGGTGCAATCGGTGCTGATTGCCAGCGCCTTCTTGTGCCCGTGGATCCGCACAACTGCCGCATCGCCGCCGCTCTTTTGCAGCGTATCTGCGCCAACCTGGCTGTCGTACTGCTCCCAGATCCAGCGCCGACTGGCCAGATCGGGGCAGGCCATCAGCTTGAGCAGATCGGCGGCCAAATCGGTGCTTTCGGGCACATCACCCAGCGGTGCGACATTGGCCCAGACCTTGTAGTCTTCAAGGCTGAGCGCGGGCCGATCATACAGCGGGGCATCCTCCGCCAGCGGCCCCAGCGGGATATCGCAGACAGTCTCGCCCTGCCAGGTCAGCACCATGTGGCCCGTATCAGTCACTTCGCCGATCACCGCGAAATCGAGTTCCCACTTCTTGAAGATCGCCTCAGCCATCGGCTCCTTGCCGGGCTTGAGCACCATCAACATCCGTTCCTGGCTCTCGCTCAGCATCATTTCGTAAGGCGTCATGCCCTCTTCGCGGCACGGCACCTTGTCCATGTCGAGGATAATCCCGGCCTTGCCGTTGGTTGCCATTTCGACGCTGGAAGAGGTCAGCCCCGCCGCGCCCATATCCTGGATCGCGACTATTGCGTCGGTCGCCATCAGTTCAAGGCAGGCTTCGATCAGCAGCTTTTCAGTGAACGGATCGCCTACCTGCACGGTGGGGCGCTTGGCTTCGGAATCCTCACCGAAATCGGCGCTGGCCATGGTCGCGCCGTGGATCCCGTCGCGCCCGGTCTTGCTGCCGACATAGACGATCGGATTGCCGATCCCGGTTGCGGCCGAGTAGAAAATCTTGTCCTGATCGGCCACACCCACGGTCATCGCGTTGACTAGGATGTTGCCATCGTAAGCTTTGTGGAAATTGGTTTCGCCGCCCACAGTGGGCACGCCGACACAGTTTCCATAACCGCCGATCCCGGCAACCACGCCCTTTACCAGGCTCTTCATCTTGGGATGCTTGGGATCGCCAAAGCGCAGCGCGTTCATATTGGCAATCGGCCGCGCGCCCATGGTGAACACATCGCGCAGGATCCCGCCCACACCAGTTGCCGCGCCTTGATAGGGTTCGATGTAGCTGGGGTGGTTATGGCTCTCCATCTTGAAGATCGCGGCTTGACCATCGCCGATGTCGATTACACCGGCATTTTCGCCCGGTCCGCAGATTACCCACGGGGCTTCTGTGGGCAGCTTCTTAAGGTGGAGGCGGCTTGATTTGTAACTGCAATGCTCTGACCACATCACCGAAAATATGCCCAGTTCAACCAGGTTCGGTTCGCGCCCCAGGGCGTGCAACACGCGGGCATATTCGTCCTCGGACAGCCCGTGCTGGGCAACGACGTCTGCGGTGATCGCGCTAGAAGTTTCTGGCATGGCCGCGCGCATAGCCGGGCAGAGGGATTCGCACTAGCCTGCGCGCTGGGTTTTCCGCGCGCTTTTCCCCATCCACCATGCAGCCCAGGTGGAAAGCGCAAAGGCAACAAACGCCAGCAGGCTGGTGCCGATGGTCACTTCGGCCTCAACCGGGCCAAACCAGTTCACCGCCTGCAACACCAGCAGGATCGCGCCAAGCACATAGACCCGGCCGATTGCTGGCCGGCGCTTGCGTGTATAAAACCACAGCGCGCCAAAGGTGATGCCCAGTTCCAACGGTATTTCGACCCATGGATAGTTCCACAGACCCAGCCCCAGCTTGGGCGGCGATCCGGTAATTGTCAGATCGGGCACATGGACCAGCAGATCAAGCAGCCAGTGTGAGACGACCACTGCGGCGGCAAAAACCCCAGAGCTGCGATCTTTGGTCAGCCACCAGACCAGCCCGAAGTACGCCAACGCAAAGCCCAGCGTCCCCTTCAGGCTGTGGGTTGCGGGCATATCATAGAGATCCAGCGGGTTCATCGCCGAGATACCTGGCGTGATCCGCATATTTTCCCAGCCCAGCATCAAAAAGCCGAAAAAAAGCCAGTCAACCAGCTGGGCAGCAATGAACAGGGTCGCCAGGCCCGGCGACTTG
This sequence comes from Novosphingobium sp., assembly GCF_040079535.1. Classification (GTDB taxonomy): domain Bacteria; phylum Pseudomonadota; class Alphaproteobacteria; order Sphingomonadales; family Sphingomonadaceae; genus Novosphingobium. Next base: position 12,123 of record NZ_JBEBKB010000032.1, read on the forward strand.
CGCGTTGCACTTACTGCAAGTGCCGGGGCCCAGTGACCGATGAACATCCTAGCCCAATCCGCCTGCGGCTTTGCCGATCTGTTCCAGCAAGCCCAGCTTGGTCAGCGAAAGCACAGCTAGCCCTGCGGCAAGTGCGCTGGCAAGTGTTCCCCAGGCCAGGTCAATCAGGGTAATTTCGATCGGCCAGCGCTTAAGCGTTGCCATGTTGGTCAGATCATAGGCGGCATAGGCGGTCAGCCCGATCCCGGCGGCCAGCCCCATTGCCAGGGGAACGCCTTTCAAGCTGCCACCGACATTGGCCGCAAGGCCCGGCGCAACCGCAAAAAAGGTCAAGGCTGCGATATAGATGATGTAGAATGCAACTGCCGGACCAACCCGGAACTTGTCAGCCAGCAGATCGCCCAGCGCCGGACGATACAGCGCCGGGCCGGCAAAACGCAGCCAAACCGCATCAAGCGCACCAAAGAACAATGCCGTTGCAATGTAGGCAAGAAACCATTTGAGGATCATGAAAACTCCTGTGTGCGGCCCCCTGCCGCTTGCGCTCTAACTTGACCGCTGCGCCGCGCGCGGTCAATGCTTGTATCATGAGCGAAACCGAAACCGATATTGCCGCGCTGAATTTTGAAGACGCTTTACGAGCGCTGGAGGAAATCGTGCGCAGCCTGGAAAGCGGCGAAGTGCCGCTGGATGCCACGATCGGCCTGTATGAACGCGGCGACAAGCTGCGCGCCCATTGCCAGGCGCGGCTTGATGCAGCGCAAATGCGGATCGAAAAGATTGTGGCTGGCCCATCTGGCGAGGCCGCCGGCACCGCCCCGTTCGACGCCTGACGATGGCCGGGCCCACCGCGTTGCTGTCCGAATCGCTTGATGCAATTGCCCGCGATATCGATTCGCTGTTCGATGCCCTGTTGCCGCCGGCTGAGGCGGGACTGTTGGCTGGGGCGATGCGCCATGCCGCGATTGGTGGAGGCAAGCGATTGCGGCCACTGCTGCTAGGCGCGACTGCGGCGATGTTTGGGGTCAATCGCACCCAGGCCCTGCGGGCCGGAGTGGCGATCGAAGCGGTCCATGCCTATTCGCTGGTCCATGATGATCTGCCGTGCATGGATGATGATGCCTTGCGCCACGGCAAGCCAACGGTTCACAAAGCCTTTGGCGAAGCGATGGCCGTGCTGGTTGGTGATGCCTTGCAGGCCTTTGCGTTTGAAGTGCTGTCTGATCAGGCCACCAGCGGTGATCCGTTTGTGCGCGCGGAACTGGTCGCGGTGCTGGCCAGGGCCGCCGGTGCAGGGGGCATGGTTGGCGGGCAGGCGCTGGATATCGCGGCCGAAGGGGCGATGCTGGATTTGCGGGCGATTACCCGGCTGCAACAGCTTAAGACCGGCGCTTTGCTGGGGGCCGCGGTGGAAATGGGCGCGGTGTTGGGCAAGGTTCCCCCAGAGGGGCGCACCCATCTGCGCGGATTTGCCCGCGATATCGGCCTGGCATTCCAGATTGCTGACGATCTGCTCGACGCGCAAGGCGATGAAGCCAAGGCCGGCAAGGCACTGCGCAAGGATGCAGGGGCCGGCAAGGCTACATTCGTTGGCCTGATGGGCGCAGAGCGCGCCCGCGAACAGGCCCAGATGCTGACCAGCCAGGCGGTTGCGCACCTTTCCAGTCATGGGCAGGAAGCCGATGTGCTGCGCGAACTGGCGCGCTATATTGTTGAGAGGGATCATTGATGAAACGTATCGGCGTCTATCCCGGAACCTTCGATCCGATCACGCTTGGCCACATGGACATTATTGAGCGCGGGGCAAAGCTGGTGGACGAGCTGATTATTGGCGTAACCACCAATATCGCCAAAAGCCCGATGTTTGGTGATGATGAACGGATCGCGATGGTCAAGCGCGAGGTGGCGGCCGTCGGCAATGCAAAAATTCGTGTTGTCGGGTTCAATTCGCTGCTGATGGATTTTGCCGATGCGCAGAATGCCCAGGTGGTGATCCGCGGGATCCGCGGCGTGACCGATTTTGAATACGAATATCAGCTGACCGGCATGAACCGCCAACTCAACCACGATGTTGAAACGGTGTTCCTGATGGCTGATGTGTCGCTGCAGCCAATCGCATCGCGGCTGGTCAAGGAGATCGCGCTTTATGGCGGCGAAATTTCCAAATTCGTCAGCTCTGCGGTGCGCGATGATGTAGTGGCGCGCATTGCCGAACAACGCTGAACAACGAATATTGCTGGTCCGTTCATTGCTATGTCAGGCAGGCACAGCTATTCCGGCGCCCGAATTGCCAATTGCGAGTTTGATCAACATATGAAAATCCGCCTTATCGCTGCAACCCTGATCGGCCTTACGCTGGCCGCAAGCCCGCTTGCCGCGCAGCCCGCACCTGTCCCGGCACCAGTACAGATGAGCGCATTTGTCGATCCGGATCCGGCCAAGGATCCTGAAAATATCCTGGTGCTTGATCTGTCAAATGGCGGGCGCGTGATGATCAGACTGATGCCCAGCTGGGCTCCGGGCCATGTTGACCGGATCAAAACGCTGACCCGGCAGGGCTTTTACAACGGGGTTGTGTTTCACCGCGTGATCGAAGGCTTCATGGCGCAGACCGGTGATCCCACCGGAACCGGCACTGGCGGTTCACAGATGCCCGATCTCAAGGCGGAATTCAATTTCATGCCGCACGTTCGCGGTACTGTATCGATGGCGCGGACCGATCAGCCCGATACCGCCAACAGCCAGTTTTTCGTGGTATTCTATCCGCGTTTCGCGCTCGATCATCGCTATACCAATTTTGGCCGGGTGATCGCCGGGATGGATGTGGTTGATACGATCCAGCTGGGCGAACCGCCGACGAACCCGACCAAGATTGTCCAGGCTTCGATCCTGGCTGATGGCAAAGCCGCCCCGCCGCGTCCGGTTGCAGCGCCCATTGCGCCGGCCGTTTCGGCAGATCAGCTGAACAATTCAACCTCTAATTGATCGCCAGCGTGCGCGTGATTGGTTTGCATGCGCGTTGATCTGTTCGATTTTGAGCTTCCGGCGGAAAGTATTGCGCTGCGCCCTGCGCGCCCGCGCGATGCGGCGCGGATGCTGGTGGTTGCGGGTGATGCCGCGTTCGCCGATCTGATCGTTTGCGATTTGCCGGGCCAGCTGCGGGCCGGTGATGTGCTGGTATTCAATGATACCCGCGTGATCCCGGCCCAGCTTGAAGGGCGGCGCGGTGATGCGAAAATCGGCGCAACGCTGCACAAGCGGATTGATCTGCGCCGGTGGCAGGCATTCGTGCGCAATGCCAAACGCCTGCGGACAGGCGATACGATCGATTTTGCCAATGACGTTCAGGCAACGGCTGAAGCGCAGTTGGAAGATGGCAGCTGGATTCTGGCTTTTCTGGGTGGTGAGCCGGTTGAGGTGCTGCTGGACCGGGCCGGACAGATGCCGCTGCCGCCCTATATCGCCAGCAAGCGCCCCACCGATGCGGCCGACAAGTCCGATTATCAAACGATGTTCGCCGCGCAGGATGGGGCGGTTGCCGCGCCCACCGCAGCGCTGCATTTCACGCCAGAACTGATGGCGGCGCTGGCGCAAGCCGGGGTGAAGAGCGAAACGGTGACGCTTCACGTCGGCGCGGGCACTTTTCTGCCGGTCAAGGTTGAAGACACTGCCGATCACAAGATGCATGCCGAATGGGGCACGGTTTCAGCCGGGGTTGCGGCCCGTTTGAATGCCGCGCGCCAGGCCGGGGGCAGGGTGATCGCGGTTGGCACCACCAGCCTGCGCCTGCTGGAAAGCGCGGCCGATGATGCCGGAACAATCCAGGCTTTCACGGGCGATACCGCGATCTTCATCACCCCTGGCTACCGCTTCAAAGGGGTGGACGGGCTGATGACCAATTTCCATTTACCCAAAAGCACGCTGTTCATGCTGGTAGCCTCGCTGATGGGGCGGGAACGGATGCAGGCCGCCTATGCCCATGCGGTTGGACAGGGTTATCGGTTCTACAGTTATGGGGATGCATCGCTGCTGTTGCCTTAGGGTCTGAACAGCGTTTTCGCGTCAATCACCTGATCAATCAGCGCTTCATCGTGGGGCAATTGTCCGTCGAGCATCAGCATCGCAAGACCGTGGACCAAGGCCCAGGCCTGAAGCATCAGCCGCTGCGCGCCAGCTTCATCGCCGGTTAGCTCGGTAGCGAATTGGCGCAGCATTCGCGCTGATCCGTTGTTCCCGAACACCGTCTGGCCAACTTCGCGGCATTGGCTGAAAACCAGTTTGAACAAGGCGGGATGCGCCAGTGCCCAGCGGACATAGGCGCGGCCTGTTGCGGCAAAGGCATGTTCGGGACCAGTGGCGGCGGCGGCTTTGGCCTGCCAGGCCGCCATCTGTTCAATTCCCGCCTGGGCCAGGGCTGCCATCAACGCATTCTTGTCTGGAAAGTGGCGATAGACCGCAGTGGGTGAAACGCCCACCTCGCGAGCCAATTGGCGCAGCGCAATTTCGCTGATATCCTGTGCTTCCAAGGCCTTGAGGCCAGCCTCTACCAATGCCGCGCGCAGATCGCCATGGTGATACGATTTCGATGTTGACACTGTTATCATAACCTATATGTTTACATCAGAAACATTAAAGAGAGACTCGCAACATGGCAAGTGCAGTTGAAACCGCGATCCGCGGTGTGGTCACCAAGGGTCTGACGACATTGGCCGGATTCAATCGCAACCGGATGGATGGCGCAGCCGAGCATACCTTTCTGACCGGAATCCACACTCCCATGCGTGAAGAACGGACGATCACCGATCTGACGGTTACTGGCGCTATCCCGGCCCAACTTGCCGGGCGCTATGTCCGGATCGGTCCAAACCCGTTCAAACCAGACCCGCGCGGGCATCATTGGTTCGTGGGCGATGGCATGGTCCACGGGGTGCGGCTGAGCGGCGGCAAGGCCGAATGGTATCGCAATCGCTATATCCGCTCTCAACAACTGGCGCAGCAGGGTGGACCTGCCGCTGCGCCGGGGCCGCGGTTGTCAGATCGCGATCTGGTCAACACCAATGTGGTGCAGATTGCCGACAAAATTTATGGAATAGTTGAGGCCGGATCAAATCCTGCGCAGCTCGATGAAAATCTGGAAACGGTTGCCTATTCCGATTTCGGCGGCACCTTGCAAAGCCCGTTCAGTGCGCATCCGCACGAAGATCCGCTGACCGGCGAATTTCACGCCATCACCTATCAAGGCACCGATCCAAATACAGTTTGGCACGTTGTGCTAGACAAAAGCGGCACGGTGATCCGGCAACAGCCGATCCCGGTTGAGCATGGCCCTTCGATCCACGAATGCACGATCACCAAGAATTATGTGGTGATCCTCGATCTGCCGGTGACCTTTTCGATGAAGGCGCTGATCGGGGGTGAGAAGTTCCCCTATCACTGGAATCCTGAACACAAGGCCCGGGTGGGATTGCTCCCGCGCCAGGGCAGTGCGGAACAGATTGTCTGGTGCGATGTTGATCCTTGCTATGTTTTCCACGTCGCCAATTCGTTTGAGGATGAGAGCGGCCGGGTGGTGATCGACAGTGCAGTCTATGCCACGATGTTTGAGCAGGGCTATGATGGCCCCAATGGCAAGCCGCTGGGGCTTGAACGGTGGACCTGTGATCCTGCCACCCGCAAGGTTGCGCGCACACCCATCGATCCTGCCCCGCAGGAATTCCCCCGCCCGGACGAACGCTTCTTTGGCCAAAACTATCGCTATGTCTGGTCGCTAGGATTGCCAGGCGAGGACGCGTTTCTGGGCGAGGCCCCGCTCTATCGCCACGATTTGCAAACTGGCGAGCGGCAGGTCCACGATTTCGGGCCCGGCAAGGTTCCCGGAGAATTCGTGTTCGTGCCGCGAAGCGCCGATGCGCCTGAAGGCGATGGGTGGTTGATGGGATATGTCATCGATGCAGTGGCCGAAACGACCGATCTGGTGATCCTCGATGCCAGCGATTTCAGCCAGCCGCCGGTTGCCGTGGTGCATATTCCGCACCGGATCCCGCCGGGCTTCCATGGCAATTGGCTGGCAGACCTTTGATATAGGTCATGACATGCACCTTCCCGCTGCCCTAGCAAGGTGCGGGGGGAAGCATGATCCATTCAAGACAGCCAATGATCGAAGCCGGGCTGATGCGCGCGGCTGAGGCACTGGGAGACATTACCCAGCCGGTGATGGATGCCTTCTATGCCCGTTTCCCTGATGCCCGCGCCAGTTTTGCGCATCATTCGCCGCGCAATCCGGGCAGCCTTGAAGCCGAAATGGTCGGCAATACGCTGTATTATGTGATGGGCTGGTTTGAAAATCCGATCGAGGCCCGGATCGCCTTTGATAGTTCGGTGCCCCACCACAAAGTTGCGCTGAATGTGCCGCCGGATTGGTATCGCGGGTTTATCGATGCGTTTCTGGATGTTGTGGAACCTGCCGCCGCAGCAGAGGGACCGGATGAGGCGGCGGCCTGGGCCGATCTGCGTGAAGGTTTGGTGGGGCTGGTAGAACGCAACCGTTTCCTTTAGCGCGCGCGGAATGACGCCGCGTTTCCAATTTTCCATCCATGCCACCGATGGCAAGGCCCGCACTGGCACAATCGCCATGCGCCGGGGCGAAATTCGCACACCGGCCTTCATGCCGGTGGGCACGGCTGCGACGGTTAAGGCGATGAAGCCCGAAGGGGTCCGGGCAAGCGGCGCTGACATTATCCTTGGAAACACCTATCACCTGATGCTGCGCCCCGGGGCAGAACGGGTGGCGCGGCTGGGCGGACTGCACAAATTCATGAACTGGGATCGTCCGATCCTGACCGATAGTGGCGGCTATCAGGTGATGAGCCTGTCTGAACTGCGCAAGATCACCGAGGAAGGCGTTACATTCGCCAGCCACATTGATGGTTCGCGCCATTTGCTGACCCCGGAACGATCGATGGAAATTCAGCGGCTGCTCGGCAGCGATATTGTGATGGCATTCGACGAATGCCCGCGCGCCGATGCCCCGCGCGATGTGATCGAGAAATCGATGCAGATGAGCATGCGCTGGGCGCAGCGGAGCCGGGCCGGGTTCGATGCTGGCGAAGAACATGCCGAACGTTCAGCCCTGTTCGGGATCCAGCAGGGCGCGCTGGTTGAAGCGCTGCGCCGGGAAAGCGCCGATGCGTTGCAAAATGTCGGCTTTGATGGCTATGCAATCGGCGGATTGGCTGTGGGTGAGGGGCAAGAGGCGATGTTCGGCGTGCTTGATTTTGCGCCGGATATGCTCCCCGCTGATCGCCCGCGTTATCTGATGGGGGTGGGCAAACCAGACGATCTGGTTGGCGCGGTGGAGCGCGGGATCGATATGTTCGATTGCGTGCTGCCAACCCGTTCCGGCCGCAACGGACAGGCTTTCACCTGGGACGGCGCAGTCAACATCCGCAACGCCCGCCACGCCGAAGATCCGGTCCCGCTTGATGAAAGCTGCCCGTGCGATGCCTGCCGCAATTACAGCCGGGCCTACTTGCACCACCTGATCAAAGCGGGTGAAATTTTGGGCGCCATGCTGCTGACCGAACACAATCTGACATTCTATCAGGGATTGATGGCCGGGATGCGCAAAGCGATCGCCGAACAGCGCTTTGCCAGCTTTGCGCGTGATTTCAGGGCGCGATATTTGGGCTAGACTCAACAAATTCGTATGCGGCCATTTCCCTTACGGCGCCACGGCCCTATAACCCCTGGATAACATCCCAATCCCCAGGGGAGCCTAAATTGGCCAAGACCAGTCTGAAAAGCACATCCGCAGCCGCCGATGAACCGTTTGCACTGCGCAGCCTTCAAGAAGCGCTTGAAGCCAGCCCGCGCTATGCGGCGAGCGATGACGAATTGCTGCGGTTTTATGAGCAGATGTTGCTGATCCGCCGGTTTGAGGAAAAGGCCGGCCAGCTGTATGGTTTGGGGCTGATTGGCGGGTTCTGCCATCTCTACATCGGGCAAGAAGCTGTGGCGGTTGGCCTGCAATCGGCTCTGGAAGCAGGCAAGGACAGCGTAATCACCGGCTACCGTGATCACGGCCATATGCTGGCCTATGGGATCGATCCCAAAGTTATCATGGCGGAATTGACCGGGCGCGCTGCCGGGATTTCCAAGGGCAAGGGCGGCTCGATGCACATGTTTTCGACCACCCACAAATTCTACGGCGGGCATGGCATTGTTGGTGCGCAGGTGCCGCTGGGGGCAGGGTTGGCCTTTGCCCATAAGTACCGCGAGGATGGCGGGATCTGCATGGCTTATTTCGGTGATGGAGCAGCCAACCAGGGACAGGTTTACGAAGCTTTCAACATGGCGGCGCTGTGGGATTTGCCAATCGTGTTCGTGGTTGAAAACAACGGATATGCGATGGGCACCGCCGTAACGCGCGGATCGGCCGAAACCCATTTCCACCGCCGCGGCACCGCATTCCGCATTCCGGGGATGAGCGTTAACGGGATGGACGTGCTTGAGGTTCGCGCAGCGGCAGAGATCGCCGCCAGCCATGTCCGTTCGGGCAAAGGGCCGGTCTTGATGGAATTGGTAACCTACCGGTATCGCGGCCACTCGATGTCGGATCCGGCCAAATACCGCAGCCGCGAAGAGGTCCAGGAAATGCGTGAAAAGCATGATCCGATTGACGCCGCCAAGACACAGCTTTTGTCACGCGGGATAAGCGAGGATCGCTTGAAGGAAATTGAAAAGGCAATCCGCGCCGCTGTTAATGAAAGCGCCGATTTTGCAGAAAATTCACCGGAGCCAGAGATGAGCGAACTTTACACCGACATTCTGGTGGAGCGCTACTGATGGGGATCGAGCTGAAGATGCCGGCGCTTTCGCCGACGATGGAAGAAGGCACCCTGGCCAAATGGCTGGTCAAGGAAGGCGATACGGTCAAATCGGGCGATATCCTGGCAGAGATCGAAACCGACAAGGCCACGATGGAATTCGAATCGATCGATGAAGGCGTGATCGGCAAGATTCTGGTGGCAGAAGGCACCGAAGGCGTGAAAGTCGGCACCGTTATCGCGGTGATCGGCGAGGGCGGATCGCAAGCCGCCCCGGCCAATACCGGGGCCGCAGCCAGCCAAGCGCCAGCGCCGCTTCAGGCGCCAGCACTTGCCGATCCCATTGCGGAGGCGGTTAGGCCTGACGTTACCCAGCGCCCGGCCGATCCCGCTATCCCCGCCGGCACAAACATGCGGCAGATCACCCTGCGCGAAGCCTTGCGCGATGCCATGGCTGAAGAAATGCGCCGCGACGACCGCGTGTTTGTGATGGGCGAGGAAGTGGCGCAGTATCAGGGCGCCTACAAGGTGACCCAAGGGCTGCTCGATGAATTTGGTGCGAAACGGGTGATTGATACCCCGATCACCGAATATGGCTTTGCCGGGATCGGAACCGGCGCAGCGATGGGTGGGCTTCGGCCGATCGTTGAATTCATGACCTTCAACTTTGCGATGCAGGCAATCGATCATGTGATCAATTCCGCCGCGAAGACCAATTACATGTCGGGCGGGCAGATGCGCTGCCCGATCGTGTTTCGCGGCCCCAATGGTGCCGCCAGCCGGGTGGGGGCGCAGCACAGCCAGAACTATGCTCCGTGGTATTCCGCCGTACCAGGCTTGATCGTGATTGCGCCATACGATGCCGCCGACGCCAAAGGGCTGCTCAAGGCCGCAATCCGCAGCGACGATCCGGTCGTCTTTCTGGAAAACGAGCTGCTTTATGGCCGCAGCTTTGAACTGCCCGAACTGGACGATCATGTGCTGCCAATCGGCAAGGCCCGGATCATGCGCGAAGGGCGCGACGTGACGATTGTCAGCTATTCAATCGGGGTTGGCTTGTCGCTCGAAGCGGCTGAGGCATTGGCGGCAGAAGGCATCGAGGCCGAAGTGATCGATCTGCGCACGCTGCGTCCGCTTGACAAGGAAACGGTCCTGGCCTCGCTTGCCAAGACCAACCGGATGGTTGTGGCAGAGGAAGGCTGGCCGCAATGCGGCATCGCCAGCGAGATTATCGCGATCTGCATGGAAGAGGGTTTCGACCATCTCGACGCGCCAGTCTTGCGGGTTTGCGATGAGGACGTTCCGTTGCCCTATGCTGCCAACCTTGAAAAGGCCGCGATCATTGATGCACCGCGGATTGTGGCAGCGGTCAAGCGGGTTTGCTATCGCTGACCCTAGCTTACCAGCCCCTTGGCGCTGACCACCATGTTGCCTTTCAGCGTGTCGCACTTTTGCACGGGATCGGGCTTACCCGCATCGCGCTGATAGATCTGGGTCAGATCACGGTTGTCGCGCACGGTGAATGAGGCGATGGCATGGATATCGCGGTTGGTAATGATCTTGGATGAAATCAGCGGCTGATAGGTGTAATTTACCTGGACATAGATCACCGCGTCACCCGCTTGCGCGACCACTTTTTCAGTCGATGGGCCGATCCCGGTGGTGCCAAGATCGGTGCCTTCGGTGCCATAGCTTGAAGCGACGTTCTTGGCGCCGCGACAACGCTGCCAGTGAATGTACTGGCTCTCGCTGCCACCAGCGGTTGCAACCTTCACTTCAACGCTGGAAATGAACACCCGTGCATTATCATAGAGGCTTATCGATTTGCCGCTTTGAAGCTGCGCGCCATAGAAAACGTCGTTGATGTCGCTTTCATAGATCTTGCGGTTCTGGAGCGAGGACGTGTCACCAATCCGTGATCCGTTGTCGGCCAGTTGCAGGGCCAGTTGGCTGACCTTCATATTGACCAGCGCATAGTTGGCCATCTCTGCCCCCCACAGCCCGGCGGTTAGCAAAAGCGGCAGACCCAGCGCAAACTCGGTCATCGCTACGCCAGATGTGCTGCGGGAAAGGCGTTTCAGGTGCTGAACCATGCTCATGTGCAATTCCCGGCCCCCGCAGCACCGCCGCCCTTGGACATGCCGTAGGGCTGATTGCGCAGCACATTGATGGCGGTCATCGTCATGGTTTTTGATTGGCCAGGAATAAACGCGGCGAGCGGGAAGGTCCGGGGATAGGTTACCGTCACCGTATAGAGCACAGCATCGCGGGCCGATCCGAACCCGGCGCTGCCGGTGTCAGAATCCCAGGTGCCGTTCTTGTTGGCATCTTCAAACGCCTCGCCTGCATCGCAGGTGTTGTTTGCGTTCACATCGTCATAGTTTTCCGGCCGGGAAACCGAGGTGAAATTGGAATAGGCTTTGCGGCTGAAGGTCAATGTTGATCCGGGCGCGATTACTTTCACGGCATTGGTTACTATGCCATCGAGATGGGCCGTGCTGGAAGCCGCCCCTTCGATCGTGGAATCGCGCGCGGCCTTCTGGATTGCACCGTGCAGCATTTGCGACGTGTACATATTGTGGCCAAGGTCAAACAGACCCATCATGGTCATCAACAGCACCGGCGCGACCATCGCAAATTCGACAATCGTTGCGCCGGATGTGTCGGCCAGCAGCCGGGCAGGGCTTCGCGCAATCACTTGCTGATCCTCAAATCGCCCATCTGCGCAGCAATCTTGCTGAAAATGTCATTGAGTTCAGCTGAATTCTTGGCTTCGAAGAAGTGTCCTGCGCCCGCGCAATCAGTCATGATCGGATTGAGCGACATGCCAAAGCCGATCACCCAGACTGTGATGTTGCGCTTTTTCACTTCCTCACAGGCCACCCCAAAACGCTTTTCAACCACTTGAGTAAGCGTCAATCCCAGCTTGGGTGATTTGGGGTTCCAGCGCCGGCCATCCAGCGGTTCAATGCCATAGGTGCCATAGGCAATGTCCATCGGCATGGTAAGCCCGTCGGTCAGGAAGATCATGTGGCGGCTGGTTGTCTTGCCGCCAACATCAACATTGTCACTGGCGAACAGGCCGGTGGGAGAGAGCAGGCGGCCACCCCAGATCATCCCGATATCGTGATACGTAGAGCCTTCGGCCACCAATGTATCGAGGTACGAATTGACATCGCCGCTGGTCATCTCTGCCAGCTTGCGCGCCGGCGCAGGGCAGCCGGAAAGCCCGGCCCATCCGGCCATCAGGTAATCGTTGGGTGAATTTGCCGGAGACTTGAACGTACCGCTGCCATCCCACCAGATTTCAGGCTCAAACGAAATCTCGTTCAGCATCGGGCGCCACTGGGTTTTCGCATTTCCCTTGGTCGGAACCAGATCGATATCGAGATCGAGCGCCTTGCTTAGATCGACACTGCTGTAATTGTCGATTTCATAGGTATCGCGCTCTTCCACGCAGCCTCTGAACCAGGCATCGATATCGCCCGGATTGGGGCTGGGTGAACCATACATCTTGACCTTGACCATTGCCGAGACCGGCGGATCGTTACCGGTGGGGCCCTTCAGGAACGCAAGGTTCTGGGAAACCGGCTTATAGGTCCATTCATAGTCCCGGCGCGTCCCAACCATCGTTGGGCTGCGCACATAGTTGCTGGTGTATGAATCGTATGTGGTTCCCGAGATGGTGAAAGTCGATCCGTCTGCGCCAATATCGCAATAATAGTATGATCCCGTGTAGGTAACAGTTCCTGTGCCGCTGCCATCCGGATTGTCTACAACGTTGGTATAAGTTGCCAGAAAATCATCATCGGGACAGGATTCGGCATCGTACGGAGCGATCCAGGTGCTGGTCCCGCTTACATAGGTCCAGACAATGTCGTTGTAATTGTAGCTGATATCCTTGCCGGTATCGCGCGGGATGCGACCATTATAGTTCCAATCATCAACCAGCCAGTCGGATTTGAGCGAGAACCCAACATTGACATTGTTGGAATAGGGCACAAAACCATAGCGCAGCCGGGTTCCCGGGCTTTTGCTGCCTTCCATCTGGGTGTGGAAATTGCGCACCACCTGCTTCAATCCGTCAAGCTTGCTTACTGTGTCGCCATCATTTTTGCTGCGCATCGAACCCGTGGTATCGAGCACGAACATCACATCGGTGTTTGAAAAATTGAGCTTGGCCTGGCAGCTTGCGTCAACCGAGACGTTCTTGTAGCCAAACATGCCCATGATGGTCGTCGGCACATCGACATGCGCCACCCCGGTTATGGCGTAGTCAGCCTCTAGCGTCATCGTGAAGCTGCGGTTTTTGGTGGCATAGGCGCCGGTCCGGAAGTTCTGGTTGAAAAACGCATCACCCACGGTCTTGACGTTCGCCGGGGGCGTGCCGGTTAGCGCGATCGTGGTTCCCAACTTTTTGCGGGCGGCCAGCACCCCGGAATCGCAAGCCTGCTGCAATCGCGATTGAGCCAGATAGCTCCGCCCCATGTCCACCCCGCCGCCAACCAGCGCCATCAGCGGAATGATCGCGGCGGCGATCATCGCCAGCGTGTTGCCCGCATTATCGCGGGCAAGCTTGCCCAGCAGGCTCGTCGCGTTGGTTGGTCTTGCTTTGCGGCTTGGTTCAGACATCGGTTGGCCCAGACAATACGGATTTCTACGTTTTCAGCCATAACGACCAGACGTAAGTCATTGTTGAACAACGATGGTTAACAAATTTACCGTTCGAGGAAGGTGTTGTTGCTTCATCGCCAGCCAGTTTGACGGGCAGCTGTGTTGGCGCGGCCGAATTACTGACCCAGACCGGACGGATCGCGGCGATTGGCAGCCAAGAAATGGCGATGATGCTCAATTAGCCGCAAGATACAGGGCTGCCCTGGATTTCCAGCTTGATTGCCAATGTGCCGACAGTGTTGGGCCAGGTGGCAAGTGCTGTCAGGCTGTCATTTTCCAGCAAATAGTTCGAATTCGAAGCTCCGGCTTTGGGCTTGATCATGATATCCTCGTCGGTAGTCCGCAGTGCGCCAGAATGCTCGCACTGCCGTCAATGCTAAATTGATGCCGGTTTCCCGATTGAAATCAGGCAAGCCGAAAAGTCTGGGTGAGCGCAAAAGGTAGATGGAGATGTCGCAGTATCTTCTCTCTGAAGGCTCTGGGTTAACAGCTGTTTAGTGGCGATTGATTAATTCGCCGCGTGGTTGCCTTGAAAGTAAGGTCGGATAGACTGCGCAGCCATGCCCGATCCCCACCTGCTGGCCTTGCTGCCCCCGGACCGCCGTCTTGCTCTGGCCTATGCGCCGCGCGCCACAAAAGCTCTGTTTCTGGGGCTGTTTGCGCTTGATGCGCGGCTGGCCGCGATCGTTGGGTCCGCGCGCGAACCGCTGCTGGCCCAGATGAAACTTGCGTGGTGGCGTGAGCAATTGGGCAAGCCATTGGAGCAGCGGGCAACGGGTGAACCGCTGTTGGCGGCATTGGCGCCTTGGGATGCGGCCGGGTCCGAACTGGCGGTATTGGCTGATGGCTGGGAGAGCCTGCTGGGAGATGAGCAGAACGATGCCGCGCGTCACCTGGCCTTCGCCCAGGCACGGGGGCAGGCTTTGGCCAGTATGGCCAGTCTGGTTGGCGGCAATCCAGATGAAGCCCGCCGCGCCGCTGAATGCTGGGCGCTGGCCGATCTGATGGAACATGCTGCAAGCCAGGGGGGGCAATCGCTGGTCAATCAGTCTGAAACAGGCGCGCCGGCCAAACGGCCGGCATTGGGCCCTAGTATGCGGCCATTACTGGTGCTTTGGGGACTTTCGCGGCGCAGCCTCAATCGTGCAGGTGCGGCGCAGGGAACTGGGGGATTACTGCTTGCAATGCGGCTTGGCATGCTGGGTATTTAGCATATACCAAGCACACTTGCGGAGTGTTGGGCATGAACAGGACAATTCTGGGTGCGGTTTCGGCTTTGCTGCTTGCCGGGGCTGGATTGTTCTGGTGGCAGGGGCAGGCCTCAATCGATGCCAATGCGCCGCCGCCGCCGGTTGCGACCGGGTTCGAGGATGATGAGCCCACTGGCTTGCCGCTGGAAGAACTGCCGGATGAGGACGGCGCGGGAATTCGCGGTGCGGCGCCGCCCGATGCAGCGGATCCATCCAAAGAGGCAAAACGGTTTAACCGGGTTGACCGGAACCGCGATAATATGGTCAGCCGCACCGAAATGCTGCAGCCGCGCGTTGCCGCGTTTCGCAAACTCGATACCGATCACAACAATCTGCTCAGTTTTGAAGAATGGTCGGTGGCAACCAACAATCGTTTCAAAGGGGCGGACGGCAATGGGGATGGCGCGCTGACCCGTGGAGAATTTGCCGCAACCCGGCCCAAGCCATCGAAAAAGCCGGCCTGCCGCTGCTGATTAGGCGCTAGCCAAAACCGGGCTGGTACTGCGCCACAGCGCCAGATCAGCTTTTGCACGATCGGTATAGGCGGCCTTGCGCTGCTTTTTCCGGATATCGCCAAGGGTTGGAAACAGGCCGAAATTGATATTCATCGGCTGATATGTTTCGGCTTCGGCATCCCCTGTAATGTGGCTGAGCAAGGCCCCCAGGGCGGTTGTTTGGGGTGGGCCAAGCCATTCGTCACCGGTCAGCTCTGCCGCGGTCATCAGCCCGGCCAGCAAACCCACCGAAGCGCTTTCAACATAACCTTCGCACCCGGTGATCTGCCCGGCAAAGCGCACATGCGGTGCGCTTTTCAGGCGCAGCTGGCGATCAAGCAGTTCTGGCGAATTGAGGAAAGTATTGCGGTGCAATCCGCCCAGCCGCGCGAACTCTGCATTTTCCAGGCCCGGAATGGTGCGCAGCAGGCGGACCTGCTCGGCATGCTTGAGCTTGGTTTGAAAGCCCACCATGTTCCACAGCGTTCCCAGCTTGTTGTCCTGGCGCAGCTGCACCACGGCATAGGGCCAGCGCCCGCTGGGATGCTCTGGCGTGGCCCAATGCGGGTTATCCAGCCCAACCGGCTTCATCGGGCCAAACCGCAAGGTTTCCACGCCGCGCGATGCCATTACCTCGATGGGCATGCAGCCTTCGAAGTAGGGGGTATTGGCTTCCCATTCGCGAAATTCGGTTTTCTCACCGTCCATCAGACCTTGGTGAAAGGCATAGTACTGCTCGCGGGTCATCGGGCAGTTGATGTAATCCTTGCCGCCCTTATCCCAGCGGGCGGCCATCCAGGCCACGTCCATGTTGATCGAATCGCGATGGATGATCGGTGCGATCGCGTCAAAAAAGGCCAGGCTATCTGCCCCTGTGGCAGAGCCGATGCTTTGGGCGAGGGCAGCCGCAGTGAGCGGGCCGGTAGCGACGATTGTAAGACCAGCTGCGGGTAGAACATCGATCCTTTCACGCACCACTTCCAGCGTGGGCTGCGCAGCAAGGGCTTGTTCCACTTCGGCCGAAAAGACATCGCGATCAACCGCCAGCGCCGATCCGGCCGGAACCTGTGCCACCACGGCAGCGCGCATCACCAGTGAATCCAGCTGCCGCATTTCGTGGTGGAGCAGGCCTACTGCATTGTTCTCATGATCGTCGGATCGAAAGCTGTTGGAACAGACCAGTTCGGCCAGGCCCGCACCCTGATGCGCCGGGGTGCTATCGCCGCCGCCGCGCATTTCCGAAAGGCGCACACGCACACCGCGCTTGGCCAGTTGCCAGGCCGCCTCGGTGCCAGCCAGGCCGCCGCCGATGATGTGAACGTCAGGGGTCAAGGAAGCTCTGGCTGGAGCAAGCGATGCAGATGGACCACAACATATTTCATTTCGGCATTATCAACCGTGCGCTGCGCGCTGCTGCGCCAAGCGTCTTCCGCTTCGGAATAATTGTCAAAGACGCCGACATAATCCATCTGATCAAGATCGACGAATTCAAGGCCTTGCGGGTTTTTGACCCGGCCACCAATGACAAGGTGCAGTTTCTGACTGCTCATACGCGTAGCCTTGGGGAAAGAGGAAGGCGCGCCCATAGTGCCGGGCGCGGCTTCGCGCAAGGGCAGCGCCCTATTTGCGCAGCTTTGCGGCCAGCCTGATTGCTTCACCAGCCAGACGCACGCCCTTGCTGCGGGCAGAGCCACCAGCGCGGACGGCGCGTTGCCGCAGCGGGGTGGTGCGTTCGCCCAGTTCAGACAGGCCATCGCGGCCGGCATCGGCGGCACGATCACGCGCTTGCTTGCTCAGCACCAGGCCAAGTTCGGCGGCTGCAGCAGCCAGGCCCATGGCGCGCCGGCCAGCCTTGCCGCCCGCACCCTTGGGCAATATTGCACCGGCCAGCAGGCCAAGGCCAATCCCGGCGGCCACGGTCAGCATCGGATATTCTGCGGCCAGGCTGCGATAGTCTTCTGGCGGGTAACGATCGGGCAAAGGCTCGCGCCTGGGCAGGGCAGGCAGGCTGCCGCTTTCACGGTTTAGCCGATCCTGCGATGCGGCAATGCTTTGCTTGATGCGGCTGCGGCGGTCTTCGGCTTCACTCACTTGGGTTACTCCTGATCCTCAGGCTCGGCGCTAGCCGGGCGATCCTGAACCTCATCTGGCCCAGAGCCCAGAATCCGGCGGGCCAGATCAAACAGTGGGTTGCGCAAGAACCACAGCAGCAAGACCGCCACCGTTCCGGCGATGATCCCTTTGCTTTCGCCCGCAACGTCAAGCGCGGTATCCAGCGCCTTTCGGCTTTCAGCTGCGGCTTTGGCCTTGATCCGATCCGGCACTCCGCGGGCTTGATAGTCCGCCTTTACTTGTGCCAGCCGCCGATCAAACAGCCCGCGCGCTGAACGGCGCACGGCGCGGTCTTCGCCCAGGCGGCGTTCGGCTTCGTTCACGGCGCGGGATCCTGCTTGGCCAATTGGCTGGCCATCCGTTTCCACCGGCGCGCGGCGGCCATCGCCGAAAGTCCGGTTGCCAGTGAAAGTCCCAGCACCATCACCGCCGTGGCCAGCCACGGTCCAATGCTGGCAGACAAGGCCAGGGTGAGCCCCAGAACCAGCGCCATCAGCGTGAAGAACACCAGC
>NZ_JBEBKB010000033.1:0-29908 GCF_040079535.1 Novosphingobium sp.
CGACGAGAATTCGTGCAGCACGTTCTCAATCTTGATCGAGGTGATCGCGGCGCCCTGCAGGCTGGAAAGCAGCACCCGGCGCAGCGCGTTGCCCAGCGTCAGACCAAAACCGCGCTCAAGCGGCTCGGCCACGAAGGTAGCACGGCGCGCTGCATCGTTGCCCGACTTCACTTCGAGGTTGCCCGGCTTCTTCAGTTCCTGCCAGTTTTTGATATTGACGGTCATAGGGTTCCCCTTGGGGTTTGTTCTGGCGGGAACGGCCGCTTTGCCCGAAGGCGCTGCGACCGATCCGAAAGCGCGGGTGGAGGGCCCTCCTCCCGCGAACGGTAAATCAGACGCGGCGGCGCTTTGAAGGCCGAACCCCGTTGTGCGGGATCGGGGTCACATCGCGGATCGAGGTGATGGTAAAGCCAACCGCTTGCAGCGCACGAAGCGCGCTTTCGCGGCCCGAACCTGGACCCTTCACTTCAACTTCCAGCGTGCGGACGCCGTGTTCGGCAGCCTTCTTGCCGGCATCATCGGCAGCAACCTGCGCGGCATAAGGCGTCGATTTACGGCTGCCCTTAAAGCCCATTGCCCCGGCCGAGGACCACGAAATCGCATTGCCCTGCGCATCCGTGATCGTGATCATGGTGTTATTGAAGCTGGCGTTCACATGCGCGATGCCGCTTGAGATGTTCTTACGCTCGCGGCGCTTGATGCGCTGGGGTTCGCGTGCCATTTTTCTGTCCTACTCGAATATCTGGAAGGGAAAGCTGTCTTGGCCTGGGGCCAGTCCGGCTTACTTCTTCTTGCCCGCAATCGGCTTAGCCTTACCCTTGCGGGTACGCGCGTTGGTGTGAGTGCGCTGTCCGCGAACCGGCAGCCCCTTGCGATGACGCAGGCCGCGATAGCAGGCCAGATCCATCAGGCGCTTGATGTTCATCGCGGTCGTCCGGCGCAGATCGCCCTCAACCGTGTGATCGGCATCGATCGATTCACGGATGTGCAGCACTTCCTGGTCAGACAGATCCGACACGCGGCGCGCGTGATCGATACCCAGCTTGTCAACGATCTGGCGGGCCTTGAACGAGCCGATGCCGTGAATGTAGGTGAGCGCAATGATTACGCGCTTGTTGGTGGGGATATTTACCCCGGCAATACGAGCCACTTAATTCTCCATGCTCCACAGATTGCAGCGGATTTCCGCCACAGCCCATCTCAACGCTTCAATCCCAAAAACGGCAAAAAGCCCGGCTGGCGCGCACTATGGCATAGCGCCTTCCGGACGAACCCGTTTTTTGGTTGAGGGGCGCGCTTAGGGGGATTCGCCGCAAGTGTCAACGCCCCGTAAAGATTGCGCGCGTCAACACCAAAACGGTCAATTTGTAATCAATTCAGGGCTCACATCTTCTGGTTGGACCGCGGGTTGAAAGAGCGCGACTAGCCGGGCGAGCTGCTGACCCATCACGGTATCGACCATGGGGCCGATGTCTCCGCCCTTTATCTGCATTAGGCCATTCACCGCATAATTCCACACGATCCGGGTGCCCCCACCCTCGGCAGGTTCAAGCGTAATGGTCCACACCCCATCGACCGGTTCGC
Source organism: Novosphingobium sp. (assembly GCF_040079535.1). Taxonomy (GTDB): domain Bacteria; phylum Pseudomonadota; class Alphaproteobacteria; order Sphingomonadales; family Sphingomonadaceae; genus Novosphingobium. Next base: position 1,585 of record NZ_JBEBKB010000033.1, read on the forward strand.
CCTGCAGCGGCCCCAGCCCGCCTTTCAGACGGAGCATGCCGCGTTCTGGATCGGCATAGACGATGTGCATGTGCTCAACACTGCCCATCCGCTGATCAGCCGGAGCGCCGGCGGGCTTGGGCAGCTTTTCGCAAAAGCAGCCGGTCGCCTGGCTATCGATGTAGAGATTGGCGGCATCGCCCGAATAGGTGTGCGCGCCCGACCACCACCTGGCCGGGGCAACCAGCGCCTTCCAGACATCGGCTTTCGCGGCCGGAACTTCAGCCGAAAGTTTGATTGCAAAGCCGCTATCGCTCTGCGTGGTCACTTCGGCGCTGGCCGATTGCATGGGCGCAGCAAGGCACAGGCCAAGCGCCGCAATCAGCATCCCGGATTTACGCATGTACCACCCTCCCCTTGCGCGATCCGCGCGGCGAGGCGCGGTTTCAACCGTTGATAGTCGCTTCGATCGATGCTGTCACATCGTCAATATCCGCCATCCCATCGACGCGGGAAACAATCCCGCGCGCTTCATAGATCGGCAGGATCGGAGCAGTCTTGGCGCGATATTCGGCCATGCGGGTCCGCACGGTTTCCTCATTATCGTCTGGCCGGCGCTTGAACTCATGCGCGCCGCACTTGTCGCACTTCCCGGCCACGGCCGGCTGCTCAAACGTATCGTGGTAGCCCTTGCCGCAATTGGCGCAGGTATACCGGCCGCAAATCCGTGCAACCAACGCATCCTCGTTGACCTCAAGCTCGATCACATGGGCCAGCACGCGGCCGCGCTTTTCAAGGATCGCATCAAGCGAAGCGGCCTGATTTGCGGTGCGCGGATAGCCATCGAAGATTGCGCCCTGCCCCGCGGCCATCGCATCAAGCTCTTCGCCGATCAAGGCAGAGACAATTTCATCCGAAACCAGCTCGCCCCGGTCCATCACAGCCTTGGCCTTAAGCCCGACCGGTGTCCCAGCTTTTACCGCTGCACGCAGCATATCGCCGGTTGAAAGTTGGCGCATACCCTTGCGTTCAACCAATCGCTGGGCCTGCGTGCCCTTGCCCGCTCCCGGCGGGCCCAACAGGATAATGTCCATCGCCAAATCCCCCGATTGCCGTTTAGCGCATGCGGCCCTTCAGCTTGGCCTTCTTGATCAGATCGCCATACTGGTGGGCCAGAAGGTGCGACTGGATCTGCGTGATCGTATCAACCGTAACGTTGACCACGATCAGCCAGCTGGTGCCGCCCGCAAAGAAGAACAGCAGGCCAGTTTGCACCATCACCAGTTCCGGCACCACGCAGACGATCGTGATATAGAGCGCGCCGATCACCGTAATCCGGGTCAACACGTAATCAAGATAGGTCGCGGTGCTTTTGCCGGGACGGATGCCCGGAATGAAGCCGCCATTACGCTTGAGGTTGTCTGCGGTTTCCTCAGGATTAAAGACCACCGCGGTGTAGAAAAACGCAAAGAAGATGATCAGCGCCGCATAAAGCAGCATGTACACCGGCTTACCGTGGCCCAGGTACTGGTTCATTGCGATGATCGCGGCGCCAACATTGCTGTCAGGCGCGAACGAATTGTTGGCGAACTGGCTGATGGTAAGCGGCAGCAACAGCAACGAACTGGCGAAGATCGGCGGGATAACGCCGGCGGTGTTGATCTTCAGCGGCAAGTGGCTGCGATCGGCCTGCATCATGCCATTTTGCGAAGCGCGCTTGGGATACTGAATCAGAAGCCGCCGCGTGGCGCGCTCCATGAAGCAGATGAACAGGACCATCGCCACGATCATCCCGATCATCAACGCCACAACAAAGCCGCTGATCGCGCCGGTGCTGTATTGGCTGAACATGTTGGTGATGAAAGTTGGCATCTGCGCCACGATACCGGCCATGATGATCAATGATGTGCCATTGCCGATCCCGCGGCTGGTGATCTGTTCACCCAGCCACAGCAGGAACATCGTCCCGCCGACCAGCGATATCAGCCCGGCAACGTAGAACAGCGTGCCCGGATCAACTGCGAAACCCTGAACCTCGGCATTGCGCAGAACGGCATAGCCCTGCAGCAAGGTGAGGAACACTGCGCCATATCGCGAATACTGGTTCAGCTTGCGCCGCCCGCTTTCGCCTTCCTTTTTCAGGTTTGCCAATGAAGGATGCAGCGATGCCGCCAGTTGCACCACGATCGACGAGGTGATGTAGGGCATCACGCCAAGGCTGATCAGGCTGTAATTAGACAGCGCGCCGCCCGAAAACATGTTGAAGAAATCAAGGATCCCGCCGGCACTGCGATCCAGAAACTGCTTCAGCTTGAGCGGATCAATGCCCGGCAGCGGAACAAAAGTCAGGAACCGGAAGACGATCAGCGCACCGACCGTGAACCAGATCCGCTTCTTAAGCTCGGTTGCCTTGGAAAAATTGGCGAGGCTAAGAGTGCTCGCGATATTGTCCGCGCGTGATGCCATCGGAATTAGGGCCTGTCTTGCTATCGATCCGCACCGGACCGCTCGTCAGCCCCATATAGGGACTAAGCGGCGAAGTCGAACCCCCCAGATCGCAGAATCCCCGCCCCAGCCATCAAGGCCAGGGGGGTATCTGCGCAAAAGCGTTACTTGGCGGCCTTGGCCGCCTTGTTGACTTCGCGGCGAGCCGTCTTCTTTTCGTGCTCGCTGGGCTGCTGCGCGGGCAATTCAACCGAACCGCCAGCCTTTTCAACCGCAGCCTTGGCACCGGCCGAAACGCCATCGACCAGGAACGCGACCTTTGCGGTCAATTCGCCCTTGCCAAGCAGCCGAACGCCATCCTTGCCGCCGCGCGCCAGGCCAGCAGCCTTCAGCGCCGCGTGATCGATTGTCGCCTTGGCATCAAGCTTGCCGGCGTCGATTGCCTTTTGCACCATGCCCAGATTAACTTCAGCGAAGTCCTTGGCGAAGATGTTGTTGAAGCCGCGCTTCGGGATCCGCATGTGCAGCGGCATCTGGCCGCCTTCGAAGCCGTTGATGCTGACGCCCGAACGCGCCTTTGCACCCTTTTGGCCGCGCCCGGCGGTCTTGCCCTTGCCCGAACCGATCCCGCGGCCCACACGCATGCGGGATTTACGGGCACCGTCGTTGTCGCGGATTTCATTCAATTTCATGGTTTGCACTCGCTTTCGCTTTTGGTCGCGCTGATAGGAAGGCGCGCGCTTAGGCCAAAGCGTTCTGCGTGTCACCCTTTTTTCGCGGCCGCAGCAAAACCCGCCGCGCCCGGGTTCTAGCCCAGCAGCCGCCGCCCTGCCCGTTGCAGCGGCAGCTCCACCAGGCGATAGAGCGCAAGGCCCGCCGCGATCATCGCCGCGATAGCTGCGGCCAATGCCGCCAGCACCAACGGCCCATCAAGCAATCCAAACGTGCGGGCCAATTTTTCGATTCCAATCGCCGCGAACGGGTGGGCCAGATAAAGCGAATAAGACGCCGCACCCAGCAACTGGATTGGCGGCCAATCCCAAACCTTGCCCCGTTGTTCCAGCGCCAGGGCCACGGCCACAACGGCAAAGGCGAAAGAAATCCGCACGAAACTGGCCGCTTCAGGGCCAAGCAAGCCGGCCATTGCAGCGCATTGCAGCACGCCAAACGAAAGCAGGGAAATCACCGGCAAGCCGGAACCGATCCGCGGGTATGCCAGGCCAAGCCCCATTCCAAGCGCAAAGCACAAGATCAACGGGGAGGTATAAAAGCCAACCACGGGCGGCAACGGCCCGGCAATCTGCCCGGCCAGCGCGGCCAGTGCGATAATCACGCTTACCATCAAGACCCGATGGACCTGCCGGCGCAGCACCAGCGATCCTGCAAACAGGAGGTAGAACACCATCTCAAAATTGAGCGTCCAGCCTTGAAACAGCAGCGGCTGGAGCGTGGAGCCGTGTTTTACATAGGGGATGAACAACAGCGATCGCACCAGATCCAGTGGCTCGGCATGGCTGGATTTAGGCAGCTGCGGGGCGATCGCGGCGAGCGCAAACACTGCCAAAGTCAGCAGCCAATAGAGCGGCACCACCCGCACCACCCGGTGCCTGAAGAAGGCCAACGGGCGCGGCGCAGCATCGTTTGTGATATAGACCATGATGAAGCCGCTGATCACGAAGAACAGCTCAACCCCGATCGTCCCGAAACCCAGAACCGCAATGGCCGGGCTGTATGAAACCAGGTGCGACAAAGCGACAGCCAATGCAGCAATCGCCCGCAGAGCCTGGACATTCTTCAGCACAGTCCCTGCCCCCATCCGCTCCAACAAAAAAGCCCCGGCTAAGACCGGGGCTTTGTTGTTTATTCAGCACTCAGCTCCGGGTCAATCGACCACGACCACCATGTGCGGAAGCTTGGCGATTGCACCGCGGACTTCGGCTGTATCTTCCAGCTCTACCACGCGGTTCATCTTGCCCATGCCCAGACCCAGTCCGATCAGGATCTTCCGCTGATCTTCCGGGCGACGGATCGGCGAGCCGATCTGCTTGATTTTGATTTTCGCCATCGTCTCTTACTCCGTGATGGCGTCGGCGGCCGCTTCAGCCTCCGCCGCGCTAGCGCCGCCGCGACCCAGCAGGTCTGCAACCTTCTTGCCGCGACGCTGGGCAACAGACTTCGGCGAAGTCTGGTTAACCAAGCCATCGAAAGTGGCGCGGATCATGTTGTAGGGGTTGCTGGTGCCGACCGACTTAGTCACCACATCAGCCACGCCCAAGCTTTCAAAGACAGCACGCATCGGACCGCCCGCGATGATCCCGGTCCCGGCCGGAGCCGAACGCAGGTTCACCTTGCCAGCACCAAACCGGCCCTTGCAATCATGATGCAGGGTGCGGCCTTCCTTAAGCGGAACGCGGACCATCTTCTTCTTGGCTGCAGCGGTTGCCTTGGTGATGGCTTCAGGCACTTCGCGCGCCTTGCCGTGACCAAACCCAACCCGGCCCTTACCATCGCCAACCACGACCAGAGCCGCAAAGCCAAAGCGCTTGCCGCCCTTCACGGTCTTGGAAACGCGGTTGATGTGAACCAGCTTTTCAATCAGCTCTTCGCCGCCGTCATCGTCACGGCCGCGGCCACGATCGTTGCCGCCGCGCCCGCCGCGACCGCGATCACCGCCGCCGCCGCGATTGTCACCGCCGCGCCCGCGCCCACCGCCGCTACCGCCGCGATTGCCGCGTCCGTCACGCTGTTCGCCGCCCGAAGGGGCAGCTGCCGGTGCATCGGCCGCGATTGCGGTGACTTCGGCTTCGTTGTTGGTTTCGGTGTTTGTCGAATCTGGCATCATCAGAACTCCAACCCGCCTTCACGTGCGGCATCGGCCAGCGCCTTGACGCGGCCATGGAACAGGAACCCGCCGCGATCGAACACGACGGTGGTCACGCCAGCCTTCTTGGCGGCTTCGGCCAGTTTGGAGCCAACTTCGGCAGCAGCCGTCATATTGGCGCCGGCCTTGCTGCCCAGCGAATTGGCTGCAGCCACGGTACGGCCCGCAGCATCGTCGATGATCTGGGCGTAGATGTGGCGACCTGAACGGTGCACCGAAAGCCGCGCACGGCCACCGGAGCGCGCCTTGAGCGCGGTGCGAACGCGCCGACGACGGCGCTCGAATAGGTTGAGCTTGGCCATTACTTCTTCTTCCCTTCCTTACGGAAGATGTACTCACCGCGGTACTTGATACCCTTGCCCTTATAGGGTTCGGGCTTGCGCCAGCGGCGAATTTCGGCCGCAACCTGGCCTACCTTCTGCTTGTCGATGCCCGAAATCTCGATCGTGGTGTTATCCGGGGTCTTGACTTCGATGCCATCTGGAATCGAGAAATCAACATCATGGCTGTAACCAAGCTGCAGCTTCAGGTTCTTGCCCTGAGCGTTGGCACGGTAACCCACGCCGGTGATTTCCAGCACCTTGGTGTAACCTTCGGTGACACCGGTCACCAGGTTATCAACCAGCGTACGCTGCATACCCCAGAACGCGCGGGCCGACTTAGTATCGTTGGCCGGCTTCACCAGGATGGCATCACCATCAATGGTATAGCTGATTTCATCACGCAGGCTCAGCGAAAGGGTTCCCTTGGGACCCTTCACGAGAAGGGTGCGATCCGCGATTTCGGCGCTGACGCCGCTCGGGATCGACACCGGACGTTTACCGATGCGGCTCATCAGAATACCTCCGCCAGCACTTCGCCACCGACGTTTTGAACGCGTGCTTCGGCATCCGAGAGCACGCCCCGAGGCGTCGAGACGATGGTGATGCCAAGGCCATTGCGGATAACCGGAAGTTCCTTGGAACCCGAATAGACGCGGCGCCCAGGCTTGGAGACGCGGGCAACATGCTTGATCGCAGGTTCACCCTCGAAATACTTCAGTTCAATCCGCAGCTGCGGGTGGGCGCCAGTGGCGTCCTCAGAATAGCCACGGATATAGCCCTCGCGCTGCAGAACTTCGAGCACGCGAGCGCGCAGCTTCGAAGCCGGCGAAAGGACAGAGTCCTTCTTCGCACGCTGGCCGTTACGGATGCGGGTGAGCATATCACCCAGGGGATCGGTCATCGCCATTGCGGTATCCTTACCAGCTCGACTTCGTCAGGCCGGGGATAAGGCCCTTGTTGCCTTTATCCCGCAGCTCGATCCGACAAAGGCCAAACTTGCGATAGTAGCCGCGGGGGCGGCCGGTGGTGACGCAGCGGTTGCGTACGCGTGTGGGATTCCCGTTGCGGGGAATTTCAGCCAGCTTGAGCCGGGCGATCAGGCGCTCGGTCTCATCGAGCGACTTGTCGTCGGCAGTAGCCTTCAACTTTGCGTACTTTCCTGCGTACTTCTTGACGAGCTTCTTGCGACGCTCGTTTTTGTTCACGGAACTCAGTTTCGCCATGGACTTAAGCTCTCTCTATCTTAGGCCGCCTGGGCCTCTTCGGCTTCAGCCGGGAACGGGAAACCGAACAGGCGCAGCAGCTCGCGCGCTTCATCGTCGGTCTTGGCGGAGGTGGTGACAATAATATCCATGCCGCGCACCTTCTCGATCTGGTCATAGCTGATCTCAGGGAAGATGATCTGCTCTTTAAGACCCATCGCATAGTTACCACGACCGTCGAACGATTTGGGGTTAAGCCCCCGAAAATCGCGAATACGGGGCATGGCAACAGTGACCAGGCGATCGAGGAATTCATACATGCGTTCGCGGCGCAGGGTAACCTTGCAACCGATCGGCATGCCTTCGCGCAGCTTGAACTGAGCGATCGACTTCTTGGCCTTGGTGATAACCGGCTTCTGACCAGAGATCAGCGCCATTTCCTCAGCCGCAGTCGTGACCTTCTTCTTGTCCTGGCTGCCTTCGCCCACACCCATGTTGAGCGTGATCTTTTCGATCTTGGGCACTTCCATCACATTCTTGTAGCCAAACTTCTCGGTCATCGCCTTGGCGATTTCCGCATCGTATTTGGACTTCATGCGGGGTGTGTACGTATCAGCCATCGATCTTCTCCCCGGACTTTACGGCCACGCGAACCTTCTTGCCGTCTTTCGACGTTTCGAAGCGGACGCGGGTAGCCTTGCCGGTCTTGGGGTCTGCAAGACCCACCTTGCTAATCGCCATCGGAGCCTCACGGCGGTCAATACCGCCCTGGGGGTTCGCCTGGCTGGGTTTGCGGTGACGGGCTGCAACGTTCACACCCGAAACAAGGACTTTTCCATCCTTCGGCATGACGGCCAGAACGGTGCCACTACGGCCCTTGTCCTTACCCGAACGGACGATAACGGAATCGCCCTTCTTGATCTTCGCGGCGGCCATTACAACACCTCCGGGGCGAGTGAGATGATCTTCATGTAGCCCTTGCTGCGCAGTTCGCGCACAACCGGCCCGAAGATACGGGTGCCGATCGGCTCCGCGTTCTTGTTGATCAGAACGGCAGCGTTGCTGTCGAAACGGATCACGCTGCCATCAGCGCGGCGCACTTCCTTGCGGGTGCGAACGATGACGGCACGGTGGACGTCGCCCTTCTTGACCTTGGTGCGCGGCTGGGCTTCCTTGACCGATACGACGATCACATCGCCCACGCCGGCCACCCGGCGCTTCGATCCGCCCAGCACCTTGATGCACTGGACGCGCTTGGCACCGCTGTTGTCAGCGACGTCTAGCTGGGATTGCATCTGGATCATAGATCCGGTTCCTTCCTAGTGGCTTGCCGAAACCAGTCCGGCAGTTCCAAAAAACGTACTTGTCTGGTCGTATCGCAATCCGGAAAAGTGGGTTTCACTTTTCCTGCGAAACGCCCTTAAACGTCGGCTTCAACAGCGGCGGTCTTCCCGGCGGTGACGCGTTCGATCACCTTCCAGGTCTTGAGCTTCGACATCGGGCGGGTCTCCTCGATGCGAACCGTTTCGCCGGTCTTGAAGGCATTGTCTTCGTCATGGGCGTGATACTTCTTCGAACGGCGGATGATCTTCCCGTAAAGCGGGTGCTTCACCTTGCGTTCGACTTTCACGACCACGGTCTTGTCGGTCTTGTCGGAAACCACGGTCCCGATCAGGATACGCTTGGGCATCGTGGGCTCCTTACTTCGCTGCGAGGGCGCGTTCGCCCTGCAACGTTTTGATCCGGGCGATATCGCGGCGCACTTCTTTGATGCGGGCGGGACGCTCGAGCTGGTTGGTGGCAGCCTGAAAACGCAGGTTGAACGCCTCGCGCTTCAGCTCGGCAAGATCGGACGAAAGCTGGTCGTCGCTCTTGGCGCGCATATCAGTAGCGTTGGCCATCATTCGCCTCCCAGGTGGCTGGTGTCGCCAAGGCGTGCAACAACCTTGACCTTAACCGGCAGCTTCATCGCAGCGCGGCTGAAAGCTTCAGCGGCCAAAGGCCCTGCAACGCCATCCAGTTCAAACAGGATCCGACCCGGCTTGACGCGGGCGGCCCAATATTCAATCGAACCCTTGCCCTTACCCTGACGGACTTCAGCAGGCTTCTTCGAAACCGGCACATCCGGAAAGATGCGGATCCAGAGCCGACCCTGGCGCTTGATGTGACGCGTGATCGCACGGCGAGCCGCTTCGATCTGGCGGGCGGTAATCCGCTCAGGCTCAAGGCACTTAAGCCCATACGAGCCAAAGTTCAGATCAGACCCACCCTTGGCATTGCCATGGATGCGGCCCTTGAACTGCTTGCGGAATTTATGCTTTTTAGGTTGCAGCATGACTTAGTTCCTGCGGTCTTCACGCGCCGGACGGACGCCCGTGGTCTGGGCTTCCATCATCAGACGGTCTTGCGCCATCGGATCATGACCAAGGATTTCACCCTTGAAGACCCAAACCTTGATGCCGATGATCCCGTAGGTCGTCAGCGCTTCAGCTTCGGCGTAATCGATGTTGGCGCGCAGCGTGTGCAGCGGCACCCGGCCTTCGCGGTACTGTTCAACGCGGGCAATTTCTGCCCCGCCAAGACGGCCACCGCAAACCACCTTGATGCCTTCGGCACCCAGGCGCATTGCCGATTGCATCGCGCGCTTCATCGCCCGGCGAAACGCCACACGGCGGATCAGCTGGTCTGCAATACCCTGCGCGACGAGCTTGGCGTCAACTTCAGGCTTGCGAATTTCAACGATGTTCAGCTTCACTTCGCTGTTGGTCATCTTGGCCAGTTGCGAGCGCAGCTTTTCAATGTCTGCGCCCTTCTTGCCGATGATTACGCCAGGACGAGCGGCATAGATCGAAACGCGGCACAGCTTTGCCGGACGTTCAATCACAACCTTCGAAATCGCTGCTTGCGGAACGGTATCCTGCACGAACTTGCGGATCTTGAGATCTTCCTCAAGCATCTTCGCGTAGTTCTTGCCTTCGGCGTACCAGCGGCTGTCCCAGGTGCGGTTGATCTGCAGACGCAGGCCAATGGGGTTTGATTTATGACCCATGGTTCAGGCCTCCCCTGCTTGTTCGGCAACTTCACGAACCACGATCCGCAGCCGGCTGAACGGCTTGAGGATCCGGGTCGATTTGCCGCGGCCACGGGTGTGGAACCGCTTCATGGTGATTGCCTTGCCAACCGAAGCCTCAGCAACGACCAGGGCATCGACATCAAGGTTGTGGTTGTTTTCCGCATTGGCGATCGCGGATGCGAGCACCTTGCGGGCATCAACCGCCATCGCCCGCTTCGAGAAGCTGAGGATGTTCATGGCATCTTCCACCTTGCGGCCGCGGATCAGCGCAGCAACCAGGTTGAGCTTCTGGGCCGAACCACGGATCGTGGTGCCAACCGACAGGGCTTCATTTTCGCCAACACGGCGCGGAGCTTTGGGCTTGCTCATCAGCGCTTACCCTTCTTGTCGGCAGCGTGGCCCGGGAAGGTGCGCGTGGGCGCAAATTCACCAAGCTTGTGGCCGACCATGTCTTCGTTAACCGAGACGGGGATGAACTTGTGACCGTTGTAGACGTTGAACGTCAAACCAACGAACTGCGGCAAAATCGTCGAGCGACGCGACCAGGTCTTGATCGGAGCGGCGCGGGTGGTGCCCTGATCCTGCATGGCTTCCGCCTTTTTCAGCAGATGCAGGTCGACGAAGGGGCCTTTCCAGACGGAACGTGCCATGGGGCCTTACCTCTTCTTCTTGGCGTGACGCGAACGGATAATCAGCTTGTCCGTCTGCTTGTTGTTGCGAGTGCGGGCACCCTTGGTCGGCTTGCCCCACGGGGTAACCGGATGGCGGCCGCCCGAAGTGCGGCCTTCGCCGCCGCCGTGCGGGTGATCGACCGGGTTCTTGGCGACACCGCGGGTCAGCGGGCGACGCCCCTGCCAGCGAGTACGCCCAGCCTTGCCGAAGTTCTGGTTCTGGTTGTCAGGGTTTGAAACCGCGCCAACCGTACCCATGCAATCGCCGCGCAAGTAGCGCTGTTCGCCAGAATTAAGGCGAACAATCACCATCCCGCGGTCACGGCCAACAACCTGAACATAGGTTCCGGCTGAACGGGCGATCTGCCCGCCCTTTTCCGGCTTCATTTCCACGTTGTGGCAGATCGTACCGACCGGCATGGTGCTGAGCAGCATTGCGTTGCCCGGCTTCACGTCAGTCTTTTCGCCGGCAATCACACTATCACCAACAGCCAGACGCTGCGGAGCAATGATATAGGCCAGTTCGCCATCTGCGTACTTGAGCAGCGCGATGAAGGCGGTGCGATTGGGATCGTATTCCATCCGCTCGACGGTGGCCGGCATGTCCCACTTACGACGCTTGAAGTCGATAAAGCGGTACTTTTGCTTGTGGCCCCCGGCGATCCCGCGTGAGGTTACGTGGCCCTTGTTGTTGCGCCCGCCGGTCTTGTGCTTGCCTTCAGTAAGCGCCTTGACTGGCTTGCCCTTCCACAGGGACGATTTATCAACCAGGATCAGGGCGCGGCGCGCCGGGCTGGTCGGGTTATAGCTCTTAAGTGCCATGTTCCGCCTCAGATTCCGCTGGTGACGTCGATCGACTGGCCTTCAGCCAGACGAACAACCGCCTTCTTTACGTCCGAGCGCTTGTAGGGCTTGCCCTTCCAGCGCTTGGTCTTGCCCTTTTGGGTCAGCGTGTTGACGCTTACCACCTTGACATCGAACAGCGCCTCAACCGCAGCTTTGATCTGCGGCTTGGTAGCGCTTTCGGAAACCTTGAACACAACAGCGTTGTGCTCACTGGCCAGCGTCGCCTTTTCAGTGATGTGGGGGGCCACGATCACATCATAGTGACGCGTATCGATTGCTGCCTTAGCCATTGAAACGGGCCTCCAGCTTTTCGACAGCGGCGCGGGTCAGCACCAGCGTGTCGTGCTTCAGGATGTCGTACACATTGGCACCGACGGCGGGGAGGACATTGACACCGATGAGGTTGCGGGTGGCGCGGGCAAAGCCCTCGTTCACTGCTTCACCATCAATCACCAAAACCTTCTTGCCCCAGTTGGCCTTGGCCAGCTGCTGCGCAATGGCCTTGGTCTTGGCGTCCTTGATGTCGAGCGTGTCGACAATCACGAGCCCGGCCTTGGCTTTGCTTGACAGCGCCATCTTCAGACCGAGTGCCCGGACCTTCTTGTTCAGCGAGACGTCGAAATCGCGCAGACGGGCACCATGGGCCTTACCGCCGCCGATGAACACCGGAGCACGGCGATCACCGTGACGGGCAGTACCACCACCCTTTTGCCGGCCGAACTTCTTGCCGGTGCGGGCAACTTCCGAACGCTCACGCGTTGGCCGAGCCGTGCCGCGACGATTTTCGAGCTGCCAGGTGACAACGCGGTGAAGGATGTCAGCGCGCGGCTCAAGGCCGAACACCGCATCGTTAAGTTCGATGTCGCCCTTGCCGGCGCTGCCATCGATATTGTGCAGTTTGACTTTCACGGCTCAGCCCTCCTGGCCGTCGGTGGCAGGAACGTCTGCGGCGGGAGCTTCTGCTTCCGGCGCGGCCTGTTCTACCACTGTTTCTTCGACCTGATCGGCCAGCTTGGGCTCTTCGGCGGCAACCGGAGCGTCGCCGCTCTTGATGCCGGCCGGATACGGCGCTTCTGCATGACGGGCGACCTTGACGCTGTCGACAACCTGCAGCCAGCTGTTCTTCGCACCCGGGACCGAACCCTTGACGAAGATCAGGCCGCGCTCGTCATCGACGCGCACAACTTCGAGGTTCTGCTGGGTGCGCTGCTTGTCACCCATGTGGCCGGCCATCTTCTTGTTCTTGAAGACCTTGCCCGGATCCTGGCGTTGACCAGTTGAACCCAGTGCACGATGGCTGATCGAAACGCCGTGGGTGGCGCGCATACCGCCGAAGCCCCAGCGCTTCATGCCCCCGGCAAAGCCCTTGCCCTGGGTGTGCCCGGCGACATCTACCATCTGACCGGGCACAAAGTGCGAGGCAGCAATGGTCGAGCCGACTTCCAGCACAGCATCATCTGCCACGCGGAATTCGACAACCTGTGCCTTCAAGGACACCTGGGCCTTGGCGAAATGTTCACGCTGCGGCTTGGCAACGTTCTTCTGCTTGGCCGATCCGGCGCCCAGCTGGACTGCAACGTAACCGTCACGTTCAGCGGTACGAACCGAAACAACCTGGCAATCTTCCAGCGCCAAGACGGTAACCGGCACGTGCCGACCGTCTTCCTGGAAAAGGCGGGTCATCCCCACCTTTTTGGCGATCACGCCAGTGCGCATGATCCTGTACTCCATCAACAGAGGCCCAAGGAGACCATCCCCAGGGGCATGTCCAACCCGTGTGTGTGATACGAGCCCCGTCCGGGCTGGGTGCCCCTTCCGAAGAAGAGGCGAGACGGGGGACGCATGCCCGGTGGTTTGCCCCTAAGGACAAGCACCGGAGGTATCCCTTATGTCCCCGGCAATTGCCGGGGCTCTGTCTCGTCGCAGGAAAGACCTGCTAGGAGTCGGGCCGAAACCCGAAAGGAAGTGGGCCCGTAGACCCGCGCTGACAATTAAGCCAGCTTAATCTCAACTTCTACGCCAGCAGCCAGATCAAGCTTCGAAAGCGCTTCGATCGTGGTCGGCGTGGACTGCACAATATCGAGCAGCCGCTTGTATGTGCGCACCTCAAACTGCTCGCGCGACTTTTTGTCGATGTGCGGTCCGCGGTTCACGGTGAATTTTTCAATTCTCGTCGGCAGAGGAATGGGGCCCCGGATCAGTGCGCCGGTACGGCGCGCGGTTTCCGCGATTTCGCCAGTCGCCTGATCAAGCACGCGGTGATCGAATGCCTTCAGGCGAATACGGATATTTTGAGCTTCCATTGTGTCCTGCTACCGATGAGAAAGAGCCACGGGGCTTGCACCCCCACCAAATTCGAGCCGCGCCCCTACACAGGGAGATGGATTCGCGCAAGAGGTGAATTGCGGGAATTTTGCAGAGGAGCGTCAGGTGCCGTTGATTGGGTATCGCCGGCCCTCACCTTTGGCCCTCGCCTTTGGCCCCGATTTCCCGGAACCAGCTTCAGCCCCATGCGTTCCTCCATATCCGCGAGCCACTCCTTCGAACCGATCGGCCGGCCTACGCTTTCTGCCTTGCGCAGCGCTGGAATTACCGAGAATTGCGGTGACAGGTGCGATAACCCCCAAATTCACCCCTCTCCCCTCACCTTTGCTTCTTCTTCCCCAGTGCGGCGTAAAAGTCCGGCTCCTTGGTCGCTACCCAGGCGACGAACCTCTCCACCCGAGGATCGATCCGCAGCAGCCCGGCATCAAGACCATAGCGCTGCAATTCGGAATTGGTGAAAGTGGTGATCAGCATATTCTGGCAGATCGGATGCATCGGTACCGTATCGCGCCCGCCGCGGCTTTTGGGGACTGGATGGTGCCAGATCACCGCTTCGCCGCAGGGCCGTCCGCACAGCCAGCAGAGAGCCGGCGGCGAGGCCTCTGCCGCTTCGTCTGCGCTATCATCGTAAAGGCTCTCACGCGGGCCGTGCTTTGAATATTTGCGTGCCATCGCGCTGCCCTGCACTGCCGATCCCGCGCTCGCAACGAAAAAGCCCGGCCTCCCCTATGGGAGACCGGGCCAATTCATTTGGCAGGTTAGCCGAAGCTTACTTGGTGATCTTGCTCACCACGCCCGAACCGACGGTGCGGCCGCCTTCGCGAATTGCGAAGCGCAGGCCCACATCCATCGCGATCGGTGCGATCAGCTTGATCGCGATCGAAACGTTGTCGCCCGGCATCACCATTTCGGTGCCTTCAGGCAAAATCACTTCGCCGGTCACGTCGGTGGTGCGGAAGTAGAACTGCGGGCGATAGTTGGCGAAGAACGGCGTGTGACGGCCACCTTCGTCCTTCGAAAGCACATAAACTTCAGCGTTGAACTCGGTGTGAGGAGTGACCGAACCGGGCTTGCACAGCACCTGGCCGCGCTCAACGTCTTCACGCTTCAGGCCGCGAACCAAGGCGCCGATGTTGTCGCCAGCTTCACCCTGATCGAGCAGCTTGCGGAACATTTCAACGCCAGTAACAACCGTCTTCTGGGTGTCCTTGAGGCCGATAACTTCGACTTCCTCGCCAACCTTGATGATCCCGGTTTCAACGCGGCCGGTTACAACCGTACCACGGCCCGAGATCGAGAACACGTCTTCCACCGGCATCAGGAACGGCTTGTCAGTCGGGCGCGGCGGCTGCGGGATGAATTCGTCCACGGCCTTCATCAGGGCATAGATCGATTCCTTGCCGATGTTGTCGTCGCGGCCTTCGAGTGCGGCCAGAGCCGAACCCGGGATCACGGGGATCGCGTCGCCATCGAAGCCATAGAAGCTCAAAAGTTCGCGAATTTCCATTTCGACCAGCTCAAGAATTTCAGCGTCGTCGACCTGATCAACCTTGTTCATGTAAACGACCAGCGACGGCACGCCGACCTGACGCGCAAGCAGGATGTGCTCGCGGGTCTGCGGCATCGGGCCGTCAGCAGCGTTCACAACCAGGATCGCACCGTCCATCTGCGCGGCACCGGTGATCATGTTCTTCACATAGTCAGCGTGGCCCGGGCAATCGACGTGGGCATAGTGGCGGTTTGCGGTTTCGTATTCGACGTGTGCGGTCGAAATGGTGATGCCGCGTTCGCGCTCTTCAGGTGCCTTGTCGATGTTGGCATAGTCGGTGAAGGTAGCGCCGCCAGTTTCAGCGAGCACCTTGGTGATCGCAGCGGTCAGCGTGGTCTTGCCATGGTCAACGTGACCGATGGTGCCGATGTTGCAGTGCGGCTTGGTCCGCTCGAATTTTGCCTTAGCCATTGTTCAAACCTTCTTCTTCGCTTGAATTGTAAATCCGGGGCGGGCGGCACCCGCTTGAATCAGGCGCCGCCCCTAGTATCATCTCGCCGATTAGGCAAGCTTCTCCTTGATCTCGGTCGCGACATTTGCCGGGACCTCGTCATAATGAGAGAAAAACATCGAATAGTTGGCCCGGCCCTGCGTGAACGAGCGCAGCTGGTTCACGTAACCGAACATGTTTGCCAGCGGCACCATGGCTTCGACAGCCTGAGCATTACCGCGGGTATCCGTGCCCTGAATCTGGCCACGGCGGCTGTTCATGTCGCCGATGACGTCACCGAGATAATCCTCTGGCGTAACGACTTCGACCTTCATGATCGGCTCAAGCAGCTTGATCCCGGCCTTTTGCGCCACTTCACGCATTGCCCCGCGGCCGGCGATTTCGAACGCCAGGGCGGACGAATCGACGTCGTGGTAGGCGCCGTCATAAAGCAGCACTTCAAAATCGATGATCGGGAAGCCAATCAGCGAGCCGCTTTCGGCGGTTTCGCGGATGCCCTTTTCAATCGCAGGGATATATTCCTTCGGAATGTTACCGCCCTTGATTTCGTCCTTGAAGACAAAGCCGCTGCCGCGTTCGCCCGGATTGACCTTGATCTTCACGCGGCCGAATTGACCGGTACCACCCGATTGCTTCTTGTGGGTATAATCAATGTCCACAGGTTTAGCGAGGTATTCGCGGTAAGCCACCTGCGGCGCACCGACATTGGCTTCAACCTTGAACTCGCGGCGCATCCGGTCAACGATGATGTCGAGGTGAAGCTCGCCCATCCCCTTGATGATGGTCTGACCCGATTCATGATCGGTTGAAACGCGGAACGAAGGATCCTCGGCAGAGAGGCGATTGAGCGCAACGCCCATCTTTTCCTGGTCAGCCTTGGTCTTGGGTTCAACCGACAGTTCGATAACCGGCTCGGGGAATTCCATCCGCTCCAGCACAATCGGCTGACGTTCGGCGCACAGCGTATCGCCGGTGGTGGTTTCCTTCATCCCGGCCAGCGCGATGATGTCGCCCGCGAATGCTTCGTCAACGTCCTTGCGATCGTTGGCGTGCATTTCGAGCATGCGTCCAACCTTTTCCTTCTTGTCCTTCACCGAGTTCAGGTAAGTGCCCTTGACGAGCGTGCCTGAATAGATGCGGATGAAGGTCAAGCTGCCGACGAACGGATCGTTCATCACCTTGAACGCCAGCGCGCTGAACGGCGCTTCGTCGGTTGGCGGACGGCTGTCCTTTTCGTCGCTGTCCATCTTGACGCCCTGGACGTCAGGAATATCGAGCGGCGAAGGCAGGTAATCAACCACGGCATCAAGCAGCGGTTGAACGCCCTTGTTCTTGAACGCGCTGCCGCAGCAGACCGGCACGAACGACTGGTTGAGCGTACCCTTGCGGATGCAGGCCTTCAGCACTTCCACGCTCGGTTCATTACCGTCGAGATAGGCTTCCATCGCATCGTCGTCCTGGTCAATCACCAGTTCGATCAGTTCGCTGCGATAGATCGCTGCTTCGTCAGCCAGATCAGCCGGGATCTCTTCATAGAAGAATTCAGCGCCCAGCGCTTCGTCCTTCCAGATGATAGCGCGGTTTTCAACCAGATCGACCAGACCCTTCAGATCAGCTTCCAGGCCGATCGGAATATACAGCACGGCCGGCTTGGCACCAAGCCGATCGATGATCGACTGGACGCAGTATTTGAAGTTGGCGCCAGTGCGATCAAGCTTGTTGATAAAGCACATCCGCGGAACGCCATACTTGTCGGCCTGGCGCCAGACGGTTTCGGACTGGGGCTCAACCCCGGCCACGCCATCAAAGCAGGCCACAGCACCATCCAATACGCGCAGCGAACGTTCAACTTCGATGGTGAAATCAACGTGGCCCGGGGTATCGATGATGTTGATCCGGTGATCGTTCCAGAAGCAAGTGGTGGCAGCCGACGTAATCGTGATGCCGCGTTCCTGTTCCTGTTCCATCCAGTCCATGGTTGCAGCGCCGTCATGGACTTCGCCGATCTTGTAGGACTTGCCGGTGTAGTAAAGGATGCGCTCGGTCGTCGTGGTCTTGCCAGCGTCGATGTGCGCCATAATGCCGATGTTGCGATACATCGAAAGGGGATGGCTGCGGGCCATGGGAATTTCCTTAAGTCGCTTGGGGTGGGCCGGATTGCCCTGCCCCATGGTTCAGTTCTGTGACAGCGCCGTGACGGCTTACCAGCGGAGTCAGTCGATTTTCGCTGCTACCAGCGATAGTGCGAGAACGCGCGGTTGGCGTCGGCCATACGGTGGGTGTCTTCACGCTTCTTGACTGCGTTGCCGCGGTTGTTGGCAGCGTCGAGCAGCTCGGCCGAAAGGCGCGCGCTCATCGTGGTTTCGCTGCGGTTGCGCGCAGCCGTGATCAACCAGCGGATCGCCAGCGCCTGGGCACGTTCGGGCCGCACTTCAACCGGAACCTGATACGTTGCACCGCCAACACGGCGCGAACGCACTTCGATCTGCGGCTTCACATTGTTCAGCGCATCATGGAACAACTGGATCGGATCGCTTTTGGCGCGCGTTTCCATGGTTTCCATCGCACCGTAAACGATGCTTTCAGCAATCGACTTTTTTCCGTCCATCATGAGGTTGTTCATGAACTTGGACAGGATCTGATCCTTGAACTTGGGATCAGGCAGGATTTCCCGCTTCTCGGGACGACGACGACGTGACATCGTATGAATTCCTTATTCTGTGGGCTGCCCGATCAGTCGCGCTGCAGCCACATCAAACCAGCCCGTGGGCTTACTTCGGACGCTTGGCGCCATACTTCGAACGGCTGCGCTTGCGGTCCTTGACCCCCTGCGTATCCAGAACGCCGCGCAGCACGTGGTAACGCACACCGGGAAGATCGCGCACACGCCCGCCGCGGATCAGCACAACGCTGTGTTCCTGCAGGTTGTGGCCTTCGCCCGGAATGTACGAGATCACTTCGCGCTGATTGGTCAGGCGGATCTTGGCGACCTTGCGCAGTGCCGAGTTCGGCTTCTTCGGGGTGGTCGTGTAAACGCGGGTGCAAACGCCGCGCTTTTGCGGGTTCTGCTCCATCGCAGGGACCTTTGACTTGGCCTTCTGCGGAACGCGGCCCTTGCGGACCAGCTGGTTGATCGTAGGCATGAAGTACTCTTCACCTTGGTTCGTGGCCGTGCCAGCAAGGATGAAGAGAAAAGACCGTCAGACACACCGCCAGCGAATCGCCGTGCGGCCAGCGATCCCTGCCTGTGCGAGGACCACGCTCTGACGAGCTTGAAACACTCCACCCGACTGAAAAGACCGGGTTACTTTGACGGATTACCCTTGCGAGAAGGACGCACCGGCAACGTTCAGCTCAACCGGGGCTTCGGTAGCCTTGGCCCTGGAAGTGGCGGCCATTAGGGGGGATCGGTTCGCGGGTCAAGCCGCTGCGCAGGCCGGGGCGCCATTGGCCTGCCCCGGCCCACCAGCGCCAAACGGCTAGTTGCTTCCGCCATTGGTGATCTTCGGATCGAGGATCAGCGGATTGCCCCCGGCCAGGGGGTATAGCGCAATCCGGTATTCGTACTGCTTTTTGTCCTTGGTGTTGTTGGCATTGATAAAGCAGATTTCCCCGCCGCCATTGTTGATTGGTCCGGAAAAGCCGTTTGGCAACGGATTGCCAAAACCAGGTTCGGTGCCAATCGGTCCGATTGCGACACACATCAAGGGATTGGAATGCCAATTGTAGCCGCCGCCAAGGCCGCTGGATTCAAAACGGACGACAAAAGCGAACGGGCGGTTCGAATTTGTGGGCAGAACGATGTCGGCGGCGGCGGGATAGGCAGAGGCTGGATAGACCGAGACGACCGGCGTGGTGTCATCCTTCATGAACGCCAACGCAGTAAAATCCACTTGCAGCTCATTCGTGCCGTTAACGGGTACAACAATGACCGAGATCAGCGCGTAGCTGCCGGGTTCTTGAGGCATGTCCATATTCCTTTTCTGGTTTTCCGATTTCGAGCCAATCTCCCCAAAAGCGCTTGGTCACGGTGGCCGCTTCCGGGGGGCACTCGCACTGGGTTGAGCTGATACCGCCGGTGTCATATCCGCCAATCTCGCTGAAACCTGCCGCCAAACCCTAGTCGGTCGGCGGGGTGCGACGGGTGGACCATTCCAGACGCCAAACCTTGGCCGCGCACCAAGGTCAGAAAACGGGACGCAGCATAGCCGCCAGCCTGCAACCGCTTTACAATCGCGATACCTTCCGTTCGACGTCCACTGGCAAACAGTGCCCGGGCCAGGCCTACTGAGGCCCGTGCGTTCATGGTCTGCGGTGCAGCGTCCAGCAGACCATTAATCGCACGCCAGTGTACCGGGTCACGGGTCAATTCACCGAGCGCTACGTGAGCCGAAACGAAGATTGATACCGATCCGGCATCAGCGCTGCGCATTTCGAGCGCGGCAAGCGACTGGAGCAGCGCAGCATACTGCTTCTCCGCAGACCCATTTACACCGCGCGCGCGGGCAATATCCGCCGAGAGCAACTGGACGCGGTGGCTGGCCCCAACTCGCCACCGAACTTTTGCAATATCCGATGCCTTGATCGAGACGATGGCCTTGGCGGCATTGCCCACCTGCTGCTGTGCACCGGCCAGGTCCCCGCGGCCCAGCAGGGCCTCGGCATAGGCAAGATGGGTCCAGGTCAGGTGATTGAGGTAATCAGTATTCGCGGCGTCGTGATCGGCCAGTTTCGCTGCCAGTGCCACCGCTTTCTGGCCTTGCTCAGCGGCTTGCTCCGCCTGTCCAAGATCGACCAGTGAAAAGGTGTGGTTCAAGCTAATCGGAACAAATTCAGACAGCAGCGCGTAGTTTTCAGGTTCGGCTTCGAAAGCCTTGGCAAATATCCCGGCCCCTACCCCGTACAATGCTTCTGACTGACGAAAATCGAACCGCTGTCCGGCAACTTTTGCAGACCAAGACAGCGTACTGCCATATTGAATCACAGCGTCGGCATCGCCGGGCTTGCTTTCGTAAAACCGCTTGTCGATCACCAGCGCCGCCGAAAAATGTTTGCTGGCCGCATCCAGATCGCCGCGATCGGCCGCAACAGTCCCTAGATTTGATTGGGCATAGCTTTGCTCCAACTGCCATTCGAATTTGTCAGGGTCTGCTGCGACCAGCCGGTCTGCCAGTTCAGCGTAGCCTTCAAACTGGCGCTTGGCCGCATTAAGATCGCCGCGCTGCCAGGCGATATAGCCTACCCAATAAAGCGACTGGGCATGATCAAACATCCGCTGCGGCTCATCCGGATCGCGCGCCAACAACTCTGCGGTGGTTGCGGATGCGGCTTGGTAAGATTTAAGCGCGCCGGTCAGATTCCCGCGACTATTCTCAATCTCGCCCAGCAACAGCTGCACCCGCGCGCGCCGCCCCAGTGCGTCAGCATCCAGTTTGCGCAGATCCTGCCTGCCATAGCTGATCATCAGCCGCGTTCCGACGCTTTCAAGAATATCGAGCCGCCCAACCTCATCCAGCTTGCCGCGCAGGTCGGTCAGCATGAATTCGGTGAGATCTTGCGATTCATTGCGCTGGAACACGGCCTCGTCGCGGGCCACCGTGGCGCTCCAGGCAAGCGCGCTCATCGTGGTGGCAACCGCCAATGACCCCGCCGTTGCAGCTGTGCGAACCCGTGCCCGGCGGCGATCATCGCGGCGGACCAGATCGTCAAGCCCAACCCCCAGCAGCGCGGCCGCCAGCTTAAGCCGCGCGCCGCGCTTGCCATCACCGCTATCGCGCGCATCGGCGGCAAGCGGGGCATCAACCGGCCGGTCAGTGATCTCCATCGCGGCGCCTACCGCATGGGTCAACGCGCGGGGGAAACACTCTTCGTCCTCGCTGCCCGGAATGTTCGCTGCCCCTGGCGAGCCATCAACAATCAACGCAAGGATATTGGCCGGGTTGCGGTGGGTCTTGAACCAGGCGATCTCACGATCAACCCATTTCGATTGGGCCGATCGCGGAGAACAGACAACGATCAGGAATTCAGAACTGGCCAGCGCGCTTTCAACCGCGGCACCGATGCTCGATCCGGCAGCTTCTTCCTCGCGATCCTTGAACAGCGGGAACAGCCGCGCCGGAACTGGCCCATTTCGGCCTTCGCTATCGACTAGAACCTTGGGGGTTCGAAAGGTCTCAATCGCGCGGTGCAGCCATTTACCCCAGGCCGCATCGGCCCAGCTATAGCTTACAAACGCCTTGTATCGGAAATCCGACACACCTCTCCCCCTTCCGATCCGGAATAGGGCGACCCGCTTGATCTGTAAGTTCGCATAGTCTTGCGGCTATTGCCAATACATTCGGGCGTTTGAATAGATTGCAGTTCGGGCGCTAGATTTCCAGCTGGCTGCCCAATTCGACCACGCGATTGGTCGGCAGCTTGAAAAACTCCATCGCACTTTCGGAACTTTTGGATAGCCAGGCAAACAGCCGTTCGCGCCAGATCGCCATACCCGGACGGCTACGCGATGGGATCAATTTTTGCCGGCCCAGGAAGAAGCTGGTGGTCATCATGTCAAATTCGCTCACTGATTCTGCCAGATCGCGCGGGATATCGATTTCTTCCATGAAGCCATAATTGATCATCAGGCGATGGAAGCCTTCGCCCAGGTGCTTTGTTTCCACCCGGCTTGATTGATCGACATAGGGCACTTCGGCTACCTGAACCGTCAGGATCAGCACCCGTTTGTGCATTACCTGATTGTGTTTGAGGTTGTGCAACAGCGCAGAAGGGATCGCATCGGGTGCGGCAGAAAGGAACACCGCCGTGCCCCTGACCCGGTGGACCGATGCCGCAGATTTGACGAAGACATCCAACGGCATCGCAGTCTCATCCATTCGCTCACGCATCAGCCTGCGGCCGGTCGCCCAGGTGGTCAGCACCGTGAACAGCATCGCCGCAACGACCAGCGGGAACCAGCCGCCGTCCGGAATCTTGGTCACATTTGATGCGAAATAGACCCCGTCAACCAGCAGGAAAATACTGATCATCAGCCCGGCGAGCCAACGGTTCCAGTTCCACACCTTGATAACCAGCACAGCCAGCATAATCGTGGTGATCAGCATCGTTCCAACAACCGAAATCCCATATGCAGAGGCCAGCCGGGTTGATTCCCTGAAGCCCAGAACCAGCACAAGGACCATGACCAGAAGCCCCCAGTTGATCGCCGGTATATAGATTTGTCCAGCCGCCCGTTCGCTGGTGTGAAAGGTCTTGAGGCGCGGCAGGAAGCCAAGCTGGATTGCCTGGTGAGTTACCGAAAACGCGCCTGAAATAACCGCCTGACTGGCGATTATGGTCGCCGCCGTTGCAATTGCCACCAGCGGCAACCGGGCCCATTCCGGCGCCATCAGGTAAAATGGATTGACGGCTGCCTCTGGCGATCCAAGCAGTAGCGCACCCTGCCCCATGTAGTTGATTACCAGGCAGGGGTAGACCAGCCCAAGCCAGCTAAACCCGATTGCCTTGCGGCCAAAATGCCCCATGTCGGCATAAAGTGTTTCTGCCCCGGTAACCGCCAGGAATACCGAACCCATCGCCAGAAACGCGGTGCGGTAGTCATAGAGGAAAAACTTCACTGCCCACCAAGGATTGAGGATGCCGATGATCTCGGGTCGATCGGCAATGTTGTAGATACCCAGTGCCGCTAGGACCGCGAAATAGACCAGCACAACCGGACCAAACAGCGCGCCCACCCGGGCCGTGCCATGCGATTGTATCAGGAAAAGACCGATCAGGATCACCAGCGCAATCGGCAGAACAAGCGGCGCCAGGCTGGCCTCTGCCACCGTCAGGCCCTCAACCGCTGAAAGCACTGATATCGCCGGAGTCAGCATTGCATCGCCATAGAACAGCGACGCGGCAAGGACGCCCAGCATCACCAGCCAGGCAGTCGATTGCCGCCCTTCAAGGTTTCGCGACATCAACGCCAGCAGCGCAAACGAGCCACCCTCGCCGCGGTTGTCTGCCCGCATCGCCACGAACACGTATTTGGCCGTGACAATCAGCATCAATGACCAGAAGATCAGGCTCAGCACGCCGAACACATGCAGATGATCAACTTGGAGCGGGTGCGGCCCGACAAAGCTCTCTTTCAGGGCGTAGAGCGGCGAGGTGCCGATATCGCCATATACCACCCCGATCGCTCCCATCATCAGGATCGGCAAGCTATCCTTGCGGGTGGGTGCTGCTGCGGCCAGATCGACCGAGGGCTCTGTCGGGGTCAATGTTGTTTTGTCCATCGCCGGGGCATGGGCATTTCTGGCATAAAGATTCCATGTGAATGTGCATTAAGTTTGGCATCCTCACGCCGAATTTTCTCGACGAGCGTGTTGTCCGGGAGCAGATTCAGCGCATGAAAATGAACCCATTCCTGTTGGACAAACAGTCACCCGATCTTGCCAGATCAACCAAAGAGTATGCCGGCTCCTTTCTGGCAGTGTCTGCCGCGACCCTGGCCGGATTGCTGATCGCGCAGCGCTGGGGCGACGATCCGGTTGTTCTGCTTTATATTCTGCCGGTCCTTGGTGCGGCGATTTATGGCGGGCTGTGGCCGGCAATGTTCACGGCTGTCACATCAACCCTGGCCTACAACTTCTTTTTCACAGCGCCATATCGCACCTTCCTGATCCACAGTCCGGCCGATGTCACAACCGTTGTAGTCTTGTTTCTGGTTGCCTTGGTGACCAGTCAGCTCGCCAGTCAGCTTCGTGATCAGGCCCGCCTCGCGGCTGCCCATGCCGCGCGCAATGGCACGATCGCAGGATTTGCCCGCAAGCTTCTTTCCTGCGCCAGCGAACAGGATATTTCACAAACTGCCGTGGATGAATTGGCGGACCTGTTTGGCTGCAATGCCGTTCTTGTTGCGGAAACAAATGGTCCGCACATGGCTGCAAGCGCCCCTTCCCAGGCCGCGCTTGCCCCCAGCGATCTGGCTGCTGCCGCCTTGACACTCGCTACTGGACAACCGGCAGGCCGCGGAATTCAGGGGGTGAACCTAGTGGACTGGCATTTCCGCCCGGTTGCTTCGAACCGCGCTGTCCTGGCAGCGGTTGGTCTGGCCCGCGATGATGGCAGCGTCCCGATCACCGAATCTCAAACTTTGCTGCTGGAAAACCTGCTGGATCAGACCGCCTTGGCTATCGAGCGCGCAAGGCTGGAAAGCGATGTTCGTGATGTGGTATTGCTTCGCGAGCGTGACGCGATCCGATCAGGGCTGCTTGCCTCGATTGGCGAGGACGTCAAACCGCGTCTGACCGCAATCGGCGCGGCGGCCCGCGAGCTGAAACGCTCTGGCCAGGGCAGCAAATCGGTTATCACAGGCATCGCCACCGAGGTCATCAAACTGGATCGCTATATCGACAACCTGCTGAATATCGGCCCGGTTGAAGAACGACTGCCAATTTCGATCCGGAATTTGACGATCGATCTGCATCTTCGGATTGTTCGCAAGGCCGGCGTCGAAGTTCACCTCACACCCAAGGAATACGGTGTCCTTTCCGAACTGGCCAAGCATCAGGGCCGTGTGCTGCCGCACCGCCAATTGCTGATGGCGGTCTGGGGGCCGGCGCACAGTGATCAGATTGATTACCTGCGTGTGGCCATCAGATCCTTGCGCCAGAAGCTTGAGCAGCATCCCGAGGCGCCAGTACTGATCGTGAATGAACCCGCAGTGGGCTATCGGCTTGATCCTGGTAGGGCTTGAAGATCATTTCTTCAGACCGCGCCCCGCAAATTCCCGAAAGCCTCCCCCCAAACGGGGATTTTCCTTTCGCCGGTTGGCCTTAGACAGGACAGGTACTGGAAGACGGGGGCAACCTTCAATCCGGACAAGGGCGCCAGTGCAGCTTGCTCGCACCACTGCCTAGCGCTTTGATTGCCGTCGGGCTGCCGACATGCGCGACCCGTCGGTCAGCTCGGCGGCAATCAATTTTGGGTGCTGCAAGTGGAGCAGCCGCCCGGCATCTTCCAGCAACCGCACTTTCATCCCCGGCCAGGCCGCCTGCAAGCGCGGCACGGTATCTTCGGCGCGGTACATTGCATCCTGAAGCCCGCACATCACCGTGATAAAGCTGCCATCGGCAATTGAGTGAAGCACATCCTGGTCCCCGGCCAGGCCCACAGCGGCCAGCCCCTTGCCGCCCTGCAGCGCAGCCAGGCGGTTGGAATGGATGTGGGCGCGGCGCGTTTCGGGATCGGCCAGAACCATCCGATCACCCGCGCTATCGCCCATGAATTTGTCGATCATCCGCTCCATGGTCCGATCGCTAACCCGATTGGCCAGCTGGTTGGCCAGCGGCGCGATCATCGCCGGGAGTGAATAGAACACGCGTTTATATGCGCCCTGGATCCCGCCCAGCGTCTTGTCCGCCTTGGGCTCGCTTTCAGGATTGACCACCACCACCCGGCCCAGCCGTTCGGGATAGTGCCGCAGCAGGAACGAAACCTGCCGCGCCCCGCGTGAAATCACGTTGAAACGTTCTGCCCCCAGCGCATCGGCCACCGCGATCACATCGTGGGCGCTCTCATCAAAATAGTTGCCCTGGGTCATTTCAGTCAGGCCAAAACCGGGGCTGTCGATCGTCACCGGACGAAGCCCGCCGGCTTGCAATGCGGCGATATAGCTGCGCGGCAGATATCGGCTGGTGGTGGCGGTGTGGAAATGGAATGTCGGGATGCGGTCTGCCGGGCCATAATCGGCAAAGGCGATCCGCCCGCCCTGGCGCTTGCGCATCAAAAGCCGCACCGGCTCGCTGCTGGCGGCCAGATCAACCCCGCCCACATCCTGCGCGGCCAGCATCCGTGCGGCCAGCCCGATCTGCGCGGCGACCGCCGCCAGCGCGGTGGCGTTGCCCACCCCCAGCGCAGTATAGACCACCTTGAGCTCGGCCTTGATCGTTTCAAGCGAGAGGCCCAGCTGCGCCGCCACTTCATCACGGGTCTGGCCCAACGCAAACAGCCTGGCGATCGCGCTTTGCCGGGCGCTTAGCCCAAAGGCTTCGCGCATCGCACCGTCGCTATCAAGGTCGAGTGGCTCATCAAGCGTGCCCAGCTTGATTGCGGCGCCAACCAGCGCGGGCTGACGCGGGTGTCCGCTTTTGGCCAAAACGTCTTTCAGCGTGGTCCGGGCTGTTTCATATTTGACCCCATCGCGCAGCGCGGCATCGCGCAGGTTTCCGGCCTGGGCCAGCCGGCACAGCAGCCGTTCCTCGCCCTGGGTCAGGCGGAACATCGAACGCGCGCGGTTAAAGCGATCCTGCCTTGCATCCATCGCCGCCAGCCGCATCGTGACGTGCGATGGCAGCCGTCCGCCCGGCGCGGCCCAGGCCTTGATCATCGGCCAGTGGGCATAGGGGGCCAGCGGCAGGATCAGCACCAGCACCGGGCTGGCGTTGGCCGGATGGAGGAAACGGATCAGCGGGCTGGAACTGGCGGCGGGAAGCTCCCACTCCAGCTCCTCGCGTTCAGCGGCGCTAAACGCCTGCTCCCAGCCATTGTCCAGCTCTCCGCTGGCTGCATCAAGCCCGCAGACCAGCCAGGCTTCGGCAAAAATCGCGGCCGGGCGCGTGGGCACGGCAGTCGGCTCGCCAGCCAGATCGCGGTCAGCCTCGATCAATTCAGCCAGCGCGCGGGCCAGTTGCTCGAAATCATCGGCCAGCAATGCCCGTTCCGATGCTTCGGGCCCAAAACCCGGTTCAGCACGATCTTCGATCATTCGCGGCCCACTCGCACTCTCTCCAAGCCCGCCTCGCGGCGGGTACATCCGCAGCCATACCACAAGCCGCGCACCGCTGCGCCTGCCAATCCTATAGTTTGAACGCAGGCCGCTGTGCCAGCCTGGCCCGCCAATCCGCGATTGCCGGGCGGCCTTCATTGGCATCAACCTTAACCCAGCCGGCAAAATCGAGCGCAACCCCGGCGCTGATATCGGGCAGGCTGAAACAATCCAGCGCGACCCATTCACGGCCTTGCATGTGCGCCTCGAACCGATCGAGGAAATGCCCCAGCCGCGCCCGTCCGCGCTCAGCCAGTTCAGGGATCTGGGCGTAGTCATTCGGCCCAGGCAGGGCCCGGCCAATCATGCCCTTGGATGTATTGCGCAGCACTTCGGCGATGGCCATGAAGCATTCGCCCTCGATCTTGCTGTTCCAGCTGGCAACCTTTGCCTTTTCCAGCGGCGTGGTGCCAAGCAGGGGCGGATCGGGCTGGAAAGCTTCGGCCCAGGCAGCGATCGCGGCATTATCACCCAGCACCGCACCATCATCCAGCACCAGCGCAGGCACGGTCAATCCCGGGTTGATCCGGGCAAAGGCTTCACCGCGCTGTTCACCGGTGGCCAGATCAATCTCACGGGCTTCGTGGGCAATCCCTTTTTCGGCCAGAACAATCCGTGCCCGGCGTGGGCTGGGGGCGCGATTGAAATCATAGAAAATGGGCATTGTCCGAATCTCCTGTGGTTGCTCAGCCTAAGACCATCTGCCGCGCTGGCAAGCCGCGCTTGCCCCCCGCGCGCCAATCGCTTAGCGCCGGGGCATGGCAGAC
>NZ_JBEBKB010000034.1:0-28955 GCF_040079535.1 Novosphingobium sp.
GCCGCGCGCTCGATGCGCGGGGCGGCAGCAGCTATGCCCGCTTTGCCGAACTGCACCGCGATATCATCGCCAGGTTTGGCCGTTTTCCGCACCGCAATGCCGCGCTGGGGCGGACCAGCACTGCGGCAGAGCAGGCCTTCCTCGATAGCGGGGGGTTTGCAGGCTAGGTCGCTTGCCTAAGGCCTTCTAATCCGGCACTTCTGCGCCATGAACCTATCCAAACTACTGTTCGCCCTGCCGATTTGCGCCGCACTGCTGGGTTCGTGTGCCCCGCCGCAAGCCCGGGTGGCCAGCACACCAAAACCCGCCCCCACCTGGGCCTTCGAAGCCAGCGATGTGCCGGTGGAAGCCGGTTGGAAGTTTGGCCAACTGCCAAACGGTATGCGTTATGTAATCAGGGCCAACGCCACACCCAAAGGCACCGCATTGGTCCGGATGCAGATCGCGGCTGGCTCGATTGACGAGGCGGAAACCGAGCGCGGCTATGCTCACTTTGTTGAACATATGGCCTTCAACGGATCGACCAATGTGCCCGAAGGCGAAATGGTCAAATTGCTGGAGCGCGAGGGACTGGCGTTCGGGGCCGATACCAATGCCTCGACTGGTTTCGAGGCGACCACTTACAAGCTGGACCTGCCGCGAAACGATCCCAAACTGATCGATACGGCGCTGATGCTGATGCGCGAAACAGCCAGCGAACTGACAATTTCAGAAGCCGCCGTTGGCCGCGAGCGCGGCGTTGTGCTTTCTGAAATGCGCGATCGCAATACCTATGCGCTGCGCAATTTTGTCGATCAGCTTGAATTCCTGTTGCCCGGCGCGCTGGTATCCAAGCGCTTGCCGATTGGGACCAAGGAAGCGCTGGAAGGTGCCAATGCGGCTGGGATCAAAGCCTTTTGGGCGCGCGAATATGTGCCGGGTCACACCACACTGGTGGTAATCGGCGATCTGGATCCGGTTGCAATCGAAGCCCAGATCAAGGCCCGGTTCGGAGATTGGCCCACAGCCAAAACTGATCCCCAGCCCAAATTTGGCCCGATGAGCCCTGATGATCAGGGCAAAGCCGATCTGTTTATCGATCCTGCTTTGTCAGAACGGGTGGTGGTGGCCCGCAAGGGCACGTGGCTGGATGAGCCAGACAGCATTGCCCAGCGCAACGAGGATTTGTTGCGGCAGATCGCCTATGGAATCATCAACCGGCGGCTTCAGCGCTTGACGGTCCAGGCCAACCCGCCATTCCGCGCGGCTGGGTTTGGCAGCTCTGGGCTGTTCCGCGAAGCGCGTGAAACCGAACTGGTGGTCGATACCGTCGATGGCCAGTGGCGCGGCGGATTGCTGGCGGCCGGCGCCGAATACCACCGCGCAATCGTTTATGGTTTTACGGCTGAGGAAGTGGCCGAGCAAGTGGCCAACTTTCGCACCGCTTTTGATAACGCTGCCAAAAGCGAGGCCACCCGCAGCAATGCTGCATTGGTGGGCACGGCAATAGCGCTGATCGATGATGAAATCGTGCCGGCATCGCCAATCGCGGCGGCCCAGTGGTTTGAACAGTTGGTGCCGCAAATCACGCCCGCCGCGGTATTGACCGCAATGCAACGCGAGGCGCTGCCGCTTGATCGGCCTCTGATCCGCTTTCAGGGCCGGACAGCGCCAGCCGGTGATGAAGCGGGCCTGATTGCAGCCTGGTCGCAGGCCATGCAGGCCCCGATCAGTCCGCCGCAAAGCAAGGGCGTTGCGGTGTTCGGCTATACCGATTTTGGCCTGGCCACCGCCATTGTCAGCGACACCCGCGATGCCGCGCTGGGGATCCGCCAGGTCCGCTTTGGCAATGGGGTGCGGCTTAATATCAAGCGCACCGATCTGGAAAAGGACCGGGTGCTGGTGCGCGCCTCGGTCGATGGCGGAAACATGCTGAATACCCGCAGCAACCCGCTCGCGACCCGGATGGCCGGTGTGCTCAGCCTTGGCGGCCTGGGCAAGCACAGCAAGGACGAACTTGATACGATACTTGCCGGGCGCAACGTTTCAGCCGGTTACCAGCCATCTGACGAAGCTTTTGTGGCAACTGCGGGAACCACCCCGCGTGATCTGGAGCTGGAGTTCCAGTATCTGGCCGCACAGATCGTTGATCCGGGCTGGCGCAGCGAGGGTGAGGTGCTTTTCCAGCAATCGATCAATAATTATTTTGCTTCGCTAAGGGCCACGCCGGGCGGGGCGCTGGGCGCAGATCTGGGCGGGATCGTTTCGAATGACGATCCGCGTTATTCGCTGGGCGCGGTTGATGATTGGCGCAAGCTGACTTTCCCCAAATTGAAGAGCGATATCGGTGATCGATTGAGCAAGGGCGCGATCGAGATCGGGGTGGTCGGCGATGTTGACGAAGCCCAGGTGATCGCGCTGGTCGGCAAAACATTTGGCGCGCTGCCTGTGCGCGAAAGCGAATTCCGGTCTTATGATGAAAACCGCGACCGGGCCTTTACCGCCAACCGAAAGCCGCGCGTACTGCGCCACACCGGGGCCAAGGATCAGGCGCTGCTGACCCTGATCTGGCCAACCCGCGACGGCGAGGATCCCGCGGCCGAAGCAGAGCTGATGCTGCTGGGAAGGGTGGCGCAGCTGGCGCTGACCGATACCCTGCGCGAAAAGCTGGGCAAAGCCTATTCACCCGGTGCATCAAGCAGCACATCGCGGGTCTGGAAGGGTTATGGCACATTCCTGATCACCGCATCGGTCGATGTGAAGGAAGTTGGGCCGACCCGCGCAGCAATGCTGGAAACCATCGCAGGCCTGCGCGATACACCTTTAAGCGCCGACATCGTCCAACGCGCGAAAGCGCCGGTTCTTGAAGCCTATGACAATCTGCTAAAGTCGAACGGCGGCTGGCTGGGTCTGGTCAGCAGCGCCCAAAGCCGGCCTGACCGGATCGAGCGATATCTGCGCGGCCGCAATCGGATTGCGGCGATTACAGGCGCCCAGCTGCAAGCGCTGGCCCGGCTCTATCTGATCCCGTTTGCAGGTCTGGAAGTGCTGGTCCTGCCCGAAGGAATCGATCCGCCACTGTTGTAAGCGGGCTTAGGCCACGGTATCGCGGTATCGCCGGATCGCGATTGCCGTGAACAGCAGCAGCATGGCCAGCAGAACGAAGCTTTCGGGCAAGGCCAATCGCCAGTCCCAGCCCTTGAGCATGATCCCGCGTACCAGCCGAATGTAGTGCGTGGGTGGCAGCGTTTCGGCCAGCCATTGGATCGGCACAGGCATGCCGCGAAACGGAAAGGCAAAGCCCGAAAGCAGGATCGATGGCATCAGGTAAAACATGCTGGCCTGCATCGCCTGAACCTGGCTGCTGACCAGCGTGGACATGGTGAACCCCAACGCCAGGCAGACCAGCGTGAACAGCAGGGTAACCCCCAGCAGCAGTGCCAAAGATCCCTCAAACGGAACGCGAAATATGAACGCGGCGGCAGCAAGGATCACCAGCACCTGCACCACGCCAATTCCGAAATAGGGCACGATCTTGCCAACCATAACCTCGATCGGGCGCAGCGGGGTGGCCAGCAGATTTTCCATCGTTCCCAGCTCGTGTTCACGGGTCACCGATTGTGCGGTCAGCGCTACCATGGTCATCGACAGGATGATCGCCAGCAGCCCCGGCACAGTGTTGTGGCTGGTGATGCCTTCGGGATTGTAGGCGCGGTGCAGCACCAGATCGACTGGTGCCGCGCCGGTTTGACGCTGGGCCAGCGGACCAACCAGTTGCTGCGCCAGGGCACTGTTCACCGCCTGATTAACCGCGGCGACTGCCGGGCCGGTGCTGGCCGGATCAGTTGCATCGGCGCTCAACAGCAGTTGCGGCCGCTGCCCGCGGACAAGTGCGCGGCTGAAATCGGCCGGTATCGTCAATACGAACTGGACTTTGCCTTCGGCCAGCAGCCGTTCACCCGCGCCATAAATGCCAGCCACTTCGGTAACATCGAAATAGCTGGTCGTGCCCAAAGCAGCGACGATTGCACGGCTGACCGGCGAATTGTCGTTGACCTCAACCGCCATCGGCAAGTGCCGGGGATCGTTGTTGATCGCCACCCCAAAGATCAGCAGCTGGATGATCGGAAACATGAACATCATCGCGATCGTGCCCGGATCGCGCAGCATTTGCCGCACTTCCTTATAAACCATCGCTCCGATCCGTTCCCACATCAGGCGGTTTCCAGCACGGAATTATCAGGAGCGCTCTTCATCAGATGGATGAACACATCTTCAAGCGTTGGCTGCGATTCGCGGAAACTTACCCGGCCAGCCCACGGTTCAACCGCGCGCTTCAGCGCCGCCAGATCAGGACCGCAAACATGCAGCGTGGTGCCAAATGGTGCGGCCATCTCAACCCCTTCGCGGGCCTCGATCTCGGTTGAGAACCGATCCGCGCCTGGCCCCTCGCCCAACAGTGCCTTAAGCCCGGACGCGGCAATAACTTGACTAATCGTGCCACGCGCCAGCATCACGCCATAGGCGATATAGGCGATCTCGTGGCAGCGCTCGGCTTCATCCATATAATGGGTTGAAACCAGCACGGTCATGCCATCGCGGGCCAGGCCATGGATCTGGTCCCAGAACTCGCGCCGGGCTTGCGGATCAACCCCGGCGGTGGGTTCATCCAGCAGCAGTATCCTGGGCTCGTGCAGAACCGCTGCGGCAAGCGCCAGACGCTGCTTCCATCCGCCCGAAAGCTTACCCGCAAGCTGATCGGCGCGGCTCGCCAATCCCAATCGCTCCAGCGCGGCATCAACCCGTGCCTTGCGGTTATCAAGGCGATAGACCCGGGCGACGAATTCCAGATTTTCGGCAATCGAGAGATCGGAAAACAGCCCGAATTTTTGTGTCATGTAACCAATCTGATGCTTGATTGCGCGGCGCTTCGTAGCCAGATCCAGCCCCAATACCTCACCGCCGCCAGCATCGGGGATCAGCAGCCCGCAGATCATCCGCAAGGTTGTGGTCTTGCCCGAACCGTTGGGGCCCAGAAATCCGCAGATCCGCCCTGGCTGGACCGTCAGATCAACCGAATCCACCACCGTACGGCCCGCAAACCGTTTGGTCAGGCCGCGCACCGCGATGGCGGGGATCGCATTCATTGCGGAACAACCTCAACCGGCAGGCCGGGCGGCAATGGTTGGCCGGCAGGGGGGAGCACCGCCTCTACCAGGAAGACCAACTTGGCCCGGGCGCGCTCTGAATAGACCACCGGCGGGGTATATTCGGCGCGCGGTGAGATGAAACTGATGGCGGCCTGGCGCGGAGCGCCGCAGCCATCGCAGGTGAAAGTCACTTTGGCCCCGATGACCAGCCCGGCGATCCGGTCTTGCGGAACATAGAAGCGCAGCTTGCGGCGGCCATCAGGCAGGATCGAAACCACCGGGCTGCCCGCTGGAACCCATTCGCCGGGATTGAAGAAAGTCTGTTCAATCACGCCGCGCTCTGGCGCCTGCGGAGCGATATCGCGGCGGCGCTGGCGCTGCGCGCGCAATGCAGCCTGGGCACCCGCCACATCGGCACCGGCGGCTGCAATCTGGCCCTGGCGCCCAGCTGAAAGTTCGCCCGAAGCAATCTGCGCGCGGGTCTGGGCCAGTTGCGCCGCTGCCCCATCGCGCGCAGCCCGCGCCGCATCAAGCTGCGCCCGGCTGGCAAAGCCGCGCCGGGCCAGCGCATCAACCCGGCTGAAATCGGCCTGCGCCTTGGTCAACTGGGCCTGGGCAGCGGCTTCGGCAGCCCTGGAAACCGCCAGTTCCGGAGCGCGCTGGCGGGCCTGGGCCAAATCGGTCTGCTGAGCCTGGGCACCCGCCACTTGCGCTTCAAGCCGGGCTGTATCGGCATCGGTACTTTCCGGATCGAGCGTGAACAGCACCGCGCCCGCCTCCACCGTCTTGCCGCGATCAACCATTCGCTGCGCCAGTCGGCCTGATATCGGCGCCGCAACATATTCGGTTTCGGCCTCAACATATCCCAGCCAGCCCGCCGGTTCAGCCGGCCGCGTGGCATACCATCCTGCTCCGCCGATCAGCGCCAGAACGATCAACCCGATCGCCGGCTTGGGCAATCCGCTCATGGTGTGCTCCTTATCAAAAGACCATGCAGGACGGTGTCGGCATGGGCCGCAGCCACCGCTTCGGGGGCAAGCGCTTCAGCGCCAACAGGCTCAAACGTGGTCTTCCAGATCGCTCCGATCAGCACCCCGCCGATGATCGTGCGGCAGGCCTGGCCAATATCGGCGCAGGCAAACTCCCCCCGCTCAATCCCGTGGCGCACAATCCGCTCAAGGATCGTCATACCGCGGCTAATCACGTGGCTGTGATAGAATTTGGCCAGTTCCGGGAAGTTGGCCCCTTCCCCGATGATCACCCTGGGCAGGAAAGCCAGATCGCTGGCCATCACCCGCGCGCTCATGAATTGAATGAAATTGCGCAGGATCTGCCCGGCCGGCAAATCGCCAAAATCGGCCGGAACCGCACGCGGCAGCATGGCTTCGATAAGTTCCTCAACCATGGCTTCGAACAAGGCCTGTTTCGAAGCGAACTGCAAATAGAGCGCAGCTTTCGAAAGACCGGCGGACCTGGCAATATCGTCCATCCGGGTGCCGGCAAACCCGCGCGCGTTGAACACGTCGCGAGCCGCCAAAAGGATATCCGCGCGGCGCGTGGGAACAGAAGGGCGAGCCATTTTCAATTTATAACTGACCAGTCAGTTATAAATCAAGCGCAAAAAGAAGGGCGGAGCGCAGCACGCCCCGCCCTTCAAGGGTGGATGGATTTGGGAACTAGAAGCTGAGGGTAGCTTCAACCCCGAATGTGCGCGGGGTGTTGAAGTTGGCGTAATCGCCCACAACCGTGCGGTAATTGCCATCGATCGGAACGCGGTTGGCATTCGAACGACGATAGATGTGCTCTTCGTTGAACAGGTTGCGTGACCACAGCGCCACAGTCAGGGTCTGTCCGCCATCAGCCATCGGGATATCGGCAATCGAAACCCGCGCATTGACCAGGAAGCTGCTGTCAACCAGCACCGGCTCGTTATCGAAGCTGTAGTGCGGATCCGAATAGTTTGCATCCATGTGCAGCTTGAACGCCATCTTGCTGGTTCCGCTAAGCGGCAGGGCATAATCCAGATTGCCCGAGAACGCATGCGGCGGGGTGTAGACCAGGAACAGCGGTTGCAGCGGATTGCCAACCACCAGCGGGTTCGGCGTGGGCGGAACCGTCCAATGGGTATAGGCATAGGAAACCCCGAACGAGAGGTTGTCCGTCGGACGCACGGTCAGATCAGCTTCGATCCCGCGGATCTTGGTTGCGCTGGGCGCGTTGACCGTTTCCAGCGTGTGACGGATCGTGCCGTTCGTCTGAACCAGATAGAAGTCGAAATCGAACTGGCTGTTCTTGCGGTCCATCAGATAGCCCGCAACGTTGAGGCGAACCTTGCGATCGAAGAACTCGGTCTTGAAGCCCACTTCATAGGCAGTCACGCTTTCCGGACCGAAGGTGGCAAAGCTGATCGAGCGCGAACTTGCCCCGCCAGCGCGGTATCCGGTTGAATATTTCGCGTAGAGGTTGATCCTTTCGCTGGCATCCCAGGCCAGGATGACCAAAGGATCAAACCGGTTGTACGAGAAGGCAAACGGGAATGCCGAGGCAACGTTGTTGAGCTTGTAGAGATCGCCGCTCTTCTTGTCGTTGGTATAGCGCCCGCCCAGTGTGACGTGCAGGCTTTCCATTCCACCCGGGGTCCAGGTCATCTGGCCATAGGCAGCATAGCTCTTCGAATTGGCATAGCTGGCCCGGCTGATCGACAGTGCCGAACGCTGCCAGGTCTGGGCATCACGGATGATATAACCGGTCCCGGTGGCGTTCCACTGATTGGTGTTGGGCGTCGCCGCCACTTCTTCAGCGCGTTCGTTGAAATAGTAGAGGCCAACGACGTAATCGACGCTGCCCACGCTGCCCACGGCCTGCAGTTCCTGGCTGAACTGACGCGCATTGAGGAACGAGAGCGAATAGCGGCTGAACGACCCATTGGGCAAGAACGAGGGGCTGCGGTGCGCGCCGCCCGAATTGTCCCACTGTTCTGAATCAACGGTGCGCCAGGCGGTGACTGAACGCAGTTCGATCCCATCGCCAACTTTCCAGCGCAGGTTGCTGGAAAAGCCCTGGGTTTCGCCCGTGCTGATCTGCTGCGGCACGCCGATATCGGCCACATCCATTCGGTTCGGGCTGACCACCACCATCGAAGGCAGCGGCGCAATCATTCCAGCCGGCAAAGTATTGGCATTGGCCTGGATCTGGGCCAGCGTTGCCACCGGATAGCCATTCGGATTAAAATTGATCAGCTGGCTGTAGAACGGCGTGTTCTCATCGCGGCTGGTGTCAAAGGCGAAGTCGGCAGTGAAGTTGCTGACTGGCTTCCAGCGCGCAGCAATGCGGCCGCCATAACGGTGATACTGGTTCCACCCGGTCTGGCCCTCTTGCGGGTTGCGAACGGTCGGATCCTGATGGCTGATCACCCCGTCCAACTTGAACGAAACGCCTGCTACTTCGGGCAGGTTAAGGTGCATGCCGGCGTTGTAGCTGCCGTAGTTGCCAAAACCAGTAATCACCCGCCCGCCAAAATCGCCGGTCGGCGCTTTGCTTACCAGGTTGACCGCACCGCCTTCGGTGTTGCGGCCAAACAGCGTGCCCTGCGGGCCCTTCAGCACTTCGATCCGCTCTACTTCGAACAGCGAGGCGTTAAGGCCGTGCTGACGCGCAAGATAGATACCATCGATATATACGCCCACGCCCGGCTCACGTGCCGGCTGGTTGGCATCGCCCGGAACAATCCCGCGGATCCCCACGGTCAGCGCTGTCTGACGCGATTCGTAAGTGGCAACCCGCAGCGACGGGATCGAGCCATCGCCCAGATCCAGCAGGCTCTGCACGTGGCGTTGCTTGATGTCTTCCCCGCCCAGAACCGAAATTGCGATCGGCGTGTCCTGAAGATTGGTTTCGCGCTTGGTTGCGGTAACAACGATATCAACCAGACCTGGATCATCGGCCTGGGGCGCTTCAGCAGCGGCATCAGCGGCTGCGGCAGCGGCTTCATCGGTGGTTGCATATGCGGGCGAAGCGGCGAGCACTGCGGCAAGCGCAGCGGCGGAAACGGAAAGCCTGTTGGCAAGGCGGGTCATGGTTTGGTCCCTCATTGGGTTGTTGTCTGGACAGCCGGAGACTTGCGACTCGGTTCACACGAACCGGCACCCCCGCTGCCGAGTGGCCTGCTAGGCCTTGTCCATTTCAGCCCAGCGACTCTTTGCGGACAGCAGTGCGACCAGTTTGCGACACCCATCGGACACCGCGAAATTGACCTACAAGAGTCATAAAACGGTCATGTCCCGCAGGCAGGGTGGGTGCCCGGATGGATCAGCCTATGCTTGCACAGAACTTGGCCAAGACATTGCTTGTAACTTCATGCGACCCTGCGTTTGTCAGGGGCGTCAATCGTCTGCGCCCCGATCTTCAGTTGCTGCCAATTGATCGCCAGGCCGATAGCAGCCCCGAACCGGCTGGAAGGCTGTGGTGTTTTGTTGAATGGCTTGCGGCCGAAACATCCGGCCTGGAAGTCGTCCGCCGCCTGCGCGAAGCTGAGCCGACCCGCGCTGCCCATATCACCATGGTGCTTGATGCCGGTGACAGCGAGGAACGGCGCCGCGCGTTGAAAGCTGGCGCGGATGATTACATGAACGGTCCGCTCAGTCCCCAAAACCTGATCGACCGGATCGCTCACTATGAGGCATCAGCCCCCCAGCAGCCGGCCCCGCGCCCCAGGCTTAGCAATGGCGAAGTGGCAGTTGATCTGGCTGCCCACCAATTACGCTGGCGCGGAGCCCCGATTGCCTTGCGCCCGAACGAGTTTCGGCTGTTGGCGCATTTCATGCAAAACCGCGACCAGGTATTCAGCCGCACGGCCCTGATCGCACAGTTGGGCAAACAGGACGGCGAGATTGACGAACGCACCGTAGATGTCTGGGTTGGCCGCTTGCGCCGGGCGCTGATTGCCGCCGGGGCACCCGATCCGCTGCGCACCGTGCGATCGCTGGGCTATGTGATGGATTCGGTGGAGAGTTGAAGGCTGCCCTTGCCCCAACGCAAAGCTGAGGGCATAGGCCCGCGCATTACCCAGCTTCAGCGAAAGGCCCAGCCATGAAGGTCCGCGTATTCGTCTCGCTCAAAAACGGGGTGCTCGACCCGCAGGGACGGGCGATCCACCATGCGATCGAAGGCCTGGGCATTCATGGCGTGAAGGATGTTCGCGCTGGCAAGATGCTGGAACTTGAAGTCGATGATAGCGTCAGCGATGCCGACCTTGATACCATGTGCAAGCAGTTGCTGGCCAACATGGTGATCGAAAACTACCGGTTCGAAAGAACTGAAGCATGACCTTCCGTTCGGCCGTCATCACCTTTCCCGGTTCAAACTGCGACCGCGACATGGCCGTGGCGGTTGAACAAATCTGCGGCGGCGAAGTGCACCGGGTCTGGCACGGAGATGCCGCCTTGCCCGATCGGTTGGATTTCATCGCCCTGCCCGGCGGCTTTTCCTATGGCGATTACTTGCGCTCGGGCGCAATGGCGGCGCGCAGCCCGGTGATGCAGGCGGTGGTGGCAGCGGCAGGCCGCGGGGTCCCGGTGCTGGGCGTATGCAACGGCTTTCAGGTTTTGACCGAAGCGGGATTGTTGCCTGGCGCGCTGCTGCGCAATGCCGGAATGAACTTTGTCTGCCGCGAAGTGAGGCTGACGGTTGAAACCAGCCAGAGCCTGTTCACCGCCGGCTATAGCCAGGGCCAGGATATCGTGATCCCTGTAGCCCACCATGATGGCAACTATTTTGCCGATGATGCCACGCTGGACCGGTTGGACCGCGAAGGCCGGGTGGCGTTTCGCTATGCCGAGGAGGTCAACGGATCTGCCCGGCGGATCGCAGGCGTGCTTAATGCGGCCGGCAATGTGCTGGGCATGATGCCGCACCCCGAACGGATGATCGAAACCGCGCAAGGCGGCAGCGATGGCCGCACCTTGTTCGCAAGCGTGGTCAAAGGCTTGGTTGGCGCCTGATCTATTCGTTTACGCGGTGCAGGTTGGCCTGCTGGAACAGAGCGCGCGCTTCGACTGCTGGCATCGGCCGACCAAAGTAATAGCCCTGGATCTTGCGGCATCCCAGCTGGCGAATCACTTCAAGTTCGTGTTCGGTTTCCACGCCTTCGGCCGTGGTCGACATCTCAAGGCTTTCCGCCATCGCCACCACGGCGCGGATGATTGCCAGGCTTTCAGGGCTGCCAGTCGCCGCGCCCTGAACGAAGCTGCGATCAACCTTGATCGTCGAAAAGCGCAAGTTGCGAATATAGGCCAGCGATGAGTAGCCGGTTCCGAAATCATCCAGCGCGATCCCGCAGCCCAGCGACATAATCTGTTCAAGCGCATTGCGGGCCGTGGTGGCATCACGGACAAAAATCGATTCGGTAACTTCAATTTCCAGCCGCTGCGCCGGCAATCCGCTCTCGCTGAGAGCTTCAACCACGGTGCCAACGAACCCTGGATCGAGCAGCTGTTCACCCGATGCATTAACCGCAACCTTGATATTGCTGGGCCAGCGCACGGCTTCGCGGCAAGCCTCGCGCAAGACCCAGCGACCGATCGGCACGATCAGCCGGGTATCTTCGGCCAGCGGAATGAACTTGGCCGGGCTGACCAGGCCGTGTTCTTCGCTGTTCCAGCGGATCAGCGCTTCAAAACTGACGATGGTTTCGTCCTTGGCATCCACCACCGGCTGATAATTGAGAATGAATTCATTGCGTTCAAGCGCCTGGCGCAGCGAAAATTCAAGCTTGCGGCGCTCTTCGGCAAGGGCATGCAGCGCCGGCTCGTAACCAGAATGCTGTCCGCCGCCCTCTTCCTTGGAACGATAGAGCGCAAGATCAGCGTTGCGCATCAACGTTTCAACAGTTGAGCCATCGCGCGGGCCGATTGCCGATCCGACCGAGGCACCGATGTAGAGCGTATGGTGATCAACTTCGTATGGCCGTGAAAGCAATTCGATCACAGCATTGGCAACCCGGGTGACCCGGTTGTGATCAGAGGCATCGCGGATCACAACTGCAAATTCATCGCCGCCAAGCCGGCCGCACAGTTCGTTGTCGGTCACCAAGCTTTTAAGCCGTTCCGAAACGCGGGCAAGCAGCTGATCGCCAACCAGGTGGCCCAATGTATCGTTGACCGCCTTGAACCGATCGAGGTCAATCATCAGAAATGCGCAGCGTGTGCGCCATTGATCGGCATAGCGCATGGCCTCGCCCAGCGCTTCGGTTGCCATCATGCGGTTGGGCAGGCCGGTAAGCGTATCGAAGCGCGCCATATGGGCAATCTTCTCGCTTGATTCGCGCTGTTCGGTAACGTCTGAACCGACCCCGCGGAAGCCATCAAAAGCGCCACTATCGGTTAGCTTGGGGGTACCCGAAATTTCCCACCAGCGCTGCTGACCGTTGATTGTCACGCGCACCAGAAGGTTGGAAAAACTCTCGCGCCGCTTCAGCCGTTCGGCCAGATCGTGGAGGCTCGAAGGGAACTGTCCGGTATCCCAGGCGGGTCCTGCGATCAGCTGGATAAACGGCTTGCCTTCGATATCCTCAGGCGCAACCCCCAGCGCAAAGGCAAACCGCGGGCTGACCGCGCGGACCCGCCGTGCAGTATCGATCTGCCACAGCCAATCGGCCTCGTTCTCTTCAAATTCGCGCAGCAGCATCGAGACGACTTCGCTCTTTTCCGCCATCGCGCTTTCGGCAATCCGGGCAATCAGGAACGATCGGGCATTGCCGATTGCCCCCATCACCACCACCCCGCCGAACAACGCGGCGAGCAGTGACATGACGTAATTGCCTGAAAAGGCAAAACTGGCGAGCGAGCCAGCGCCGACGATTCCGGCAAAGACCAGATTGGCAAGCGGCACTGCCGGCAGCATCACCGCCGCAGCAGCCATCAGCACGCCGATAACCGCCCATAGTTCAAGACTTTGGGTAGAATTCCCAAACGGCGCGAAACCGGCCAGCGGGACAACCCAGACCAAAGCATTCAGCACCGCGCTAATCGTTTGCCGGTTTACCTCATCGCGCGAAATCCGGCGCCGATCGACGTCGATCAACGCCTTGTCGATCGTCGCGCCGTAATAGAGGCTGGCGCACAAGACCACAAACCATCCGGCCAGTGCCGCAACGTGAATTGCGCCGTAGTAAATTCCGATTGTTGCCAGCGCGGCCACTACATGCGCGACAATCCGCGCTACGGTGACCCGGGCAAGGCTGGAGTACTGAAGGCCGCGCAAGCGCTCCCATTCCCCGCTTGCCGCGGGGTCGGACAGGCCAAGTACCGCCATCACTGGCAGGGCTTTGGGGAGAGCGGTGGATTGCGGCGTTGCTTCAGTCACGCCTCACGAGATAACGACCAATCGTTAGCACTGCGTAAAGTTGGGCCACGAATTTACCAGTTTTCACGGCGGAATCCGTCGTTCAGCGCAGACTTGATCGTCTTGCCATTCCGCCTGCAAAGCTATCGAAATCGGCCCTGTCAGGGGGGCAATGGACTGCTAGCGTCGGCCTAGCAGTGTCTTGTCGATGTCAGGCATTGCCTCGGCACGTTTGGAAACAGCGGAAAGGGTTGGATCGAAATTCATTGCCCTGCCAAAAGTCAGGCCATCCTCGGTCCGTTCGGCTTCTTCATAGGGATGAACATCCGGCATCGTTTCTTCATCGCGCCCCAGATCGTGCCAGCGATGGTTCCGGATCATCCGCAGCCGGGCAAAAAACAGCCACAATATCAGCAGCGGTGCACCGAAAAAAGCGACCAGAAAAATCAGTTCAGACATCGGTGCGCCTCCCTAAGGAAAGCTGGCCTACTCCACCG
This sequence comes from Novosphingobium sp., assembly GCF_040079535.1. GTDB lineage: Bacteria > Pseudomonadota > Alphaproteobacteria > Sphingomonadales > Sphingomonadaceae > Novosphingobium. The sequence continues at coordinate 13,967 of NZ_JBEBKB010000034.1, forward strand.
TCACCGATTTGGCCAGATTGCGGGGCTGATCAACATCGGTGCCCTTCACGCAAGCCACGTGATAGGCCAAGAGCTGGACTGGAACGGCATAGACCAACGGGGCGATCAAGGCATGGACCTTGGGCATTTCGATTGTGGCGAGGCAGCCCTCACCCGCTTCATCAAGCCCGGCCTTGTCGCTGATCAGCACCACCTTGCCGCCGCGTGCGCGGACCTCTTGCATGTTCGAAACGGTCTTTTCGAACAGCGGCCCACTGGGCGCGAGCACGATCACCGGCACAGCTTCGTCAATCAGCGCTATCGGGCCGTGCTTCATTTCACCTGATGCATAACCTTCGGCATGAATGTAGCTGATTTCCTTGAGCTTTAATGCACCTTCCAAAGCCAGCGGATAGTCCTGCCCGCGCCCCAGATAAAGTACATCGCGGGCCGGCGCGATAAGGTGAGCCATGGCCGCGATCTCGTCATCATGGGCCAGCGCGGCGTTTAGGCTAGAGGGCGCTTCGAGCAGATGCTTGACCACCTCGGCCTCCTCAGCCCGGTCCATCAGCCCGCGCTTCACCGCCATATGCGCAGCCAGCGCGGCCAGCACAGCAAGCTGACAGGTGAAGGCCTTGGTTGAGGCAACCCCGATTTCCGGCCCGGCATGGGTGGGCAGCAGAAGATCGGCCTCGCGCGCCATCGAACTGGTCGGTACGTTGACCACCACCGCGATGGATTGGCCTTGCGCCTTGCAGTGCCGCAGCGCCGCCAAGGTGTCCGCCGTCTCGCCGCTTTGCGAGATGAACAGCGAAAGTCCGCCCTTTTCCATCACCGGCTCGCGATAACGGAACTCGGATGCGAAATCGATGTCGGCCGGCAGCCGCGCGAACTGTTCGAACCAATACTTGGCGACCATCCCGGCATAATAGCTGGTCCCGCAGGCGACAATGGTGACACGGTTGATACTGGACAGATCAAAATCAAATTGCGGCAGCGCGATCGATTGATCGACCTGGCGGATATAAGAGCGCAGCGTCTGTGCCACCACGGTCGGCTGCTCGAAAATCTCCTTCTGCATGAAGTGGCGGTAATTGCCCTTCTCGATCTCTGCTGCCGAAGCGCCAGAGGTTGTCACCTCGCGGGTGGCGGGCTGGTTGTCCTTGTCATAGATCCGCGCCGCATCGCGGGTGATCACCACCCAATCGCCCTCATCCAGATAGGCGATCTTTTGCGTGAGCGGGGCGAGCGCCAGCGCATCAGATCCCAGGTAAGTCTCCCCTTCTCCGAAGCCTAGCACCAACGGCGATCCCAGCCGCGCGCCGATCAGCATATCGGGATAGTCCTTGAACGCGATTGCCAGCGCAAAGGCACCGCGCAGCTGCGGCAAGGTGGCCTTGACCGCCTCTTCGGGGCTTTTGCCAGCTTCGACCTGTTCGGACAGCAAGTGGGCGACCACTTCGGTATCGGTATCGCTTTCAAAAATGCGTCCGCGCGCCGTCAGCGCATCTTTCAACTGGCGAAAATTCTCGATGATCCCGTTGTGAACCAGCGCCAGCACAGCGGTGGCATGCGGATGGGCATTGGCCGCAGTCGGCGCGCCGTGGGTGGCCCAGCGGGTGTGGGCGATCCCGGTGGTGCCGGGGGCCGGATCGCGCGCCAGCTCGCGCACCAGGCCCTGCAATTTGCCGGGCGCGCGACGGCGGATCAACTGGCCATCATGGACCGTGCAGACGCCCGAGCTGTCATAGCCGCGATATTCCATCCGGCGCAGGCCATCGACCAAACGGTCTGCCACGGCTTCCTTGCCGACGATGCCAATAATGCCGCACATGCGATTCTGCTTTCTCTAGAGGGTATAGGGAACCCGGATGCCCGGCATCTCTGCCGGAAAATCCTTTGTATTTCGTGTAATAAGGATCGCCCCGTTCACTTGCGCAGTGGCGAGGATGAAGGCATCCATCAGTTTCATCTTTGAACGATGCCGAATGTCCGCAGCCGCTGCGGCGATCCGGGCATCAAGCTCAACGACTTCAAAATTAGCGAGGGCCTGCCGCACTGAATCACGCGCGTCGAGCGCCTCACCGGCCAGAATTTCGGTCCACACAATCCGGCTGATGCGGTGGTTCTTGTATCGCGCAAGTTCAGCGGTCCCTTGCGGTTTGCGCTTGAACCAGTCGACTACAATGTTTGTGTCAAAGAAAGGATCGCTCACCGGCTAGATATCTTCATAAGGACGGCGGTCTTCGCGCATCGCCTGCTGATATTCGACGCCGTCAGGGATGTCATCGCGATCAGCCCACAAACCGGCCCAACGCTCGATCCAATCGTTGTTTTCGGCGTTGTGGATCAAATGCAATTTGACCGCCTCACGGATTTCGGCAGCGCGCGATTTGCCCTGGCGTTTGGCAAGCGCATCAAGTTTTTCGATGTCTTCATCGGGAATGTCGGTCAGAATACGAGCCATTGATATACTGATATCATATCATGATATCATGTCAAGAGCGCATGTTCAGCTTGTGTCTTGGTTACATGGGCTTAAGCGTTGGATATCATCAGAAGGACTTGCCAAAAATGCGCACCGCCCACAAATTGACCGTTGCGATTGCAGTTTCAGCGCTTTTTAGCGCTCAGGCGATCAACGCTGCCCCTCCGACTGTTACCGCAGTGTCGGTCGATAGCGTGACCGGGAATGTGATCGTAACAGGCACGTGCACTCCCAATGTGTCTGGTACAGCGCAGGTCAAAATCCACTTTGTTGATGCATCAGGCGCTTCCCACGCGGTAAAGAAAATCCGCTGCCCGGCATCTGGAAATGGCTCAACCAAGGTCAAGCCTCCCTTCATCGACCTGGTAACCGGCACGGCATTGCCTTCGGGGACCTACCAAGTCTGCCTTAAGCAATTGAGCAATAGCAATTGCTGGGCTAGTCCTATTTCATTCTGAGGAGCGCGTAACTGGGCAAGCGCGCTAGTTGCGCTTCTCCGCCTTCTTCTTCTTCATCGCATCGTGGAAGCGGTCAGCCCAGCCCGGCTTGACCAGCTGTTCTGCCCGCACAATCCGCAACTCGCCCGCTGCCACATCCCGCGTTACCGCGCTGCCTGCTGCGACAATCGCATCTGGCCCGATCTTCACCGGAGCAACCAGTGACGAGTTCGAGCCGATGAAGGCCCGTTCGCCGATCACGGTCTTGTATTTGAAATAGCCATCGTAGTTGCAGGTGATCGTGCCTGCGCCGATGTTGGCCCCGGCGCCCACTTCGGCATCGCCGATGTAGGACAGGTGGTTGGCCTTGGCCCCATCGCCCAGCACGCTCTTTTTGACTTCGACGAAGTTGCCGATCTTGGCTTTCTTGCCCAGCACGGTGCCGGGGCGCAGCCGGGCGAAGGGGCCAACCTCGCAGCCGCTTGCAATCCGTGCGCCTTCGATATGGCAGTTGGCCCGGATCTTCACCCCGTCAGCCACCGTCACGCCGGAACCAAAGAATACATTGGGTTCAATCAACACGTCCTGCCCCAGCACGGTATCCCAGGCGAACCATACCGTTTCGGGCGCGATCAGGCTGGCGCCTTCATCCATAGCCTGTTTGCGGCGGCAGTTTTGCCAGCGGTGTTCGGCCAGCGCGAGTTCGGCGCGGCTGTTGATCCCTTCCACCTCGTGCGGATCGGATGTGACCACCACCGCGCAGGTCCGGCCATCGGCATTGGCCACGTTGACCACATCGACCAGGTAATATTCGCGCTGCGAATTATGGTTGGTAACGCGGGCGAGAAGGCCGAACAGATCGGTACTACGCACGGCCATCAGCCCGGAATTGCACAGCCGGCAGGCGCGCTCGGCCTCGCTGGCATCCTTGTGTTCCACCATCTTGGTGATCCGGTCATCTTCGGTAATGACACGGCCATAGGCCAGCGTATCGGCGGGTTCGAAGCCCAGCACCACCACCGCGGGCTTATCCGCCCCGTGCAGCCTTTCGATCATCGAACGCATTGTTGCAGTGCAAACGAATGGCACATCGCCATAAAGGATAAGCACATCGCCAGCGAAACCCGCCAGCGCCGTTTCTGCTTGCTGGACAGCATGGCCGGTGCCGTGCTGCGGATCCTGCACCGCGATCACTGCACGATTGCTCAGATGCGCCTCAAGCTGCTCACGCCCGTGTCCGGCGACCACCACCGATCGGGTCGGCGCAAGCTGGGCCGCGCTGGCCAGCAAATGATCGATCATCGGCCTGCCCGCGATCGGGTGCAGCACCTTGTGCAAGCTGCTTTTCATCCGTGTGCCCTTGCCAGCGGCAAGGGTGACGATTGCGAGAGGAGTATTGGCGCTCATGGTTAATGTCCATGCCACCAAATGCTTGCCGATTCCACAACGTGCGTGCGATGGGCCACAGTATGACAATTCCCTTCGATATCGTCGGCTTTGATCTTGATGGCACCTTGCTTGATACTTCGCGCGATCTGGGTGCTGCGCTCAACCATGCGCTGGGCACGATTGGCCGGCCTGCGGTGCCATATGAAGATGTCCGCAATCTGATCGGCGGCGGATCTGGCCTGATGCTGCGCCGCGCGCTGGCACTTACCGGCGGCGATCAGGGAATCGAATTTGAAGCACTCCGCCAGGTGCTGGTCGGCCACTATGGCGAAAATATCGCCCACTACACCGCGTTGTTTCCGGGCGGTGAGGCGATGCTGGACGCGCTTGCCGCAATGGGAATCAAACTGGCGGTCGTAACCAACAAGCCGCATCATCTGGCGGTGAAGCTGTTTGACGCATTGGGCCTGTCATCCCGCTTTGCCACGATCATCGGTGGCGGAACCTGGCCGTTAAAGCCCGATCCACAAGCGCTGCACGCCATGGTAGCGCAATGCGGCGGCGGGCGGGCGGCCTATGTCGGCGATACCACTTTCGATACCGGCGCGGCCAAAGCGGCGGGGCTGCCGTGCGTGGCGGTTAGCTTTGGCTTTGTTGATGCCCCGCTGGATCAATTGGGCGCAGATGCCGTGATCGGCCATTTCGATGAACTGGTGCCAGCTTTGCGCAGGCTTTGAAATCCCGATTCGCGGCCTTAGGTCTGGCCCTGCCTGCGTAATACTCCCGATTGACGCTAGGGAACACGGGTGCTGCACTGCGGCATATTGCCAGCCCAGCGCGCCCATGCCATGCCGCGCCCGCTTCCCCAGTGGGATCAACCATTTTCAGCGGAGAAAACGCTCATGACCATTTCGTTCAAAGATCGCGTCGCAATTGTCACCGGTGCCGGCGGCGGGCTTGGCCGTGCCTATGCGCTAGAGCTTGCGGCGCGCGGTGCCAAGGTTGTCGTCAACGATCTGGGCGGCAGCCGCGATGGCACCGGCCATAGCGATGCAGCCTTGAAAGTGGTTGAGGAAATCAAGGCAGCAGGCGGCGAAGCCATGTCGAACGGCGGCTCGGTTACCGAATACGAACAGATGGTCGAAATGGTTGCCAAGACCAAGGAAGCCTGGGGCGGCGTGCATATCCTGATCAACAATGCCGGTATCCTGCGCGACAAAAGCTTTGCCAAGATGGAAATGGCCGATTGGAAGCTGGTTGTCGATGTCCACCTGAACGGCAGCGCCAATTGCACCAAGGCGGTCTGGGATATGATGCGCGAGCAAACCTATGGCCGGATCCTCAACACCGCCAGCAGCACCGGCCTGTTCGGCAACTTTGGCCAGGCCAACTATGGCGCGGCCAAGTTGGGCCTTGCCGGGCTAACCAAGACGCTGGCGCTGGAAGGCGCGAAGTACAACGTGCGGGTCAACACGCTGGCTCCGGTGGCCGGCACCCGGATGACTGAAGATCTCGGGATGCCCGAAATGCTGTTCAACGCGCTCAGCCCTGAAAACGTTGCCCCGATGGCGCTCTATCTGGTCAGCGAAGATGCGCCGACCAACATGATCTGCGGCGCTGGCGCGGGGGCTTACCACGCGGCCTATATCACGCTGACGCCGGGTGTGGCCCTGCCCGCTGACGAACGCACCCCCGAAGGGATCGCTGCCGTTTGGGATCAGATCATCGACCGTACAGGCGAGATCGTCCCCCAATCAGGCGGAGAGCAGAGCCAGGTGGTGATGGCTGCGCTGGCCAAAATTGGCGGGCTTGGCGCGTAAGCGCCACAGTGTATTGACGTAATAATACACATCGGGCATTCTCTGCGCCATTCTATGGGGAGAATGCCCGATGTATTCCGAAAGCGAACTGCAAAGCGCGGTCAGCGCCGGGGCGATCAGCGCCGAAGCAGCCGATAGCTTGCGCGGGCATGTGGCGGGCCTGCGTTCTGCCCCGATGGCCGATGAAGAGCAGCTGCGGCTGATCACCGGCTTCAACGATATCTTCGTGACGATTGCCTGTGCTCTGGTGATCTTTGCTTCAGCCGCGCTGGGCGGGCAATTCAGTTTTGCCTTTGGCGCGCTGCTGGTTGCGGGGGCATCGTGGCTGATGGCCGAAGCTTTTACCCGCAAGCGGCGGATGGCTTTGCCTTCGATCGTTCTGCTGCTGTCATTCGCTATTGGCCTGGGGCTTTGCGCCGGGGCTACATTGGCTGAATTCTTTCCAGAACATTCCGTCATCAAGAGCTACAATTTCGGCGGTAAGACCGAAACCTACCCCGATATGGTCCGCTATCCCTGGCAGGAATCGCTGATTGCGGCAGCCGGGGGCCTGTTTGCCGCGCTGGGTGCCGGCGCGCATTGGCTGCGGTTTCGGGTTTCCATAACCATTGCGGCCGTTTTGGCTGGGGTGGTGCTGGTGCTGCTAGCCACTTTGGCAGCTGCCACCGGGCAAGATTTGAACAGCAACGCCGTGATCGCACCGGCGGCGCTAGTTTGCGGCCTGGCGGTGTTTGTCTATGCGATGAAATGGGATCTGACCGATCTGGCGCGCAAGACCCAGAACGCCGATATCGCTTTTTGGCTACACCTGCTGGCCGCGCCGCTGATCGCGCATCCGCTGTTCTACTGGATGGGGGTTACTGGCGGAGAGGAGATCGGCACGGCGCAGGCCTTTGGCGTATTGGCAATCTATCTGCTGTTCGGGCTGGTCGCGCTGGCAGTGGATCGCCGGGCGCTGCTGGTTTCAGCGCTGGCCTATGTCTTGGTGGCGCTGGGGCAATTGTTCCGGTCCTATGGCGCGGTTGAACTGAATGTAGCGCTTACTGCATTGGTGATCGGATCGGCCTTGCTGGCGCTTTCAGCCTTCTGGACCCCGATCCGCAGCGCATTGGTGCTGCGTTTGCCGCGATCCATTCAATCCCGGCTGCCGAAAGGGGTTGTGGCTACTGTCGCGGCCTAACCGGCCACCACTTTCATCAGTTTGCGCTCCAGCGGGAACAGTACCCCGGGCAGTTCATGGCCGCGCTTCAGGATTTGCCCGGCCTCTCCGTAAAGCGCCCACATGCCTTGCTTGGTGTGCAGCGCAGGGCGTTTTTCAATCCGCACTGCCGGGCGTTCTGCAGCGCGGCGAAAGGCTGAAAAGACGGCGGCATCGCTGGTGAAGTCCATCGCGTAATCGCGCCATTGGCCGGCCGCCACCATCCGCCCGTAAAGATCAAGGATCCGCAGCAATTCTTGCCGTTCCAATCCCACCTGCACCGCGCGCTGCGCGGGCGTGGGAAAGGGCGTGACGGTAGCGTTCAAGCGCGCTTGGTTCCCGAACGCTTGCGCGCCGAATTTTGCTTGACCGTCTGGGCATCGCGTTCATCCAGTAGGCTGTTTAGCCTGAGCTGCATCGCCAGCATTTCGCATTGCAGCAATTCCAGCTTTTGGGTGGCCGGATCAAACCGTTCGCTGCACGGGGTGCCATAGGGAACGAAATTCTGGGTTTCAGGCTTTACTTCGACCAGCGTGGGCTTGGCCGGGATGCCGACCATCGTTGCCCCTTCAGGCACATCCTTGGTCACTACCGCATTCGCGCCGATCCGAGCCCCTTTTCCGATCATTAGTGGCCCCAGGATCGCAGCCCCCAGGCTGACAATCACATCATCGCCAATTGTTGGGTGGCGCTTGCCGCCAACGCCATTGGTGGGATTGGTTCCGCCCAGCGTGCTGCCTTGATACATGGTGACGTTATCACCAATGATCGCGGTTTCACCGATCACCACAAAACCATGATCGATAAAGAAATTGCGCCCGATCCGCGCACCGGGATGGATATCGATCGCCGTCAGGAAACGGCTGGTATGGTTGATCGCCCGGGCTAGCCAGAACAGATCAGCCTCAAACAGCCAATGCGCCAACCGGTGCAGCCCCAATGCCCAAACGCCGGGATAAAGCAGCACTTCCCAGCGCGAGCGCGGGCTTGGATCGCGGGCCACGATCGAATCCAAATAGCGGGTCAGTTGTTCCAGCATCGTAGCCTCTTTGTCCCATGCAGGGCCGTTCAAATCAAGCGCGGTTCTTCCGGCCCCATCAGCAGTTCCAAAGCCTCGCGGCAGATCGCCATCCCCGGCGGGGCTTTGCGTTCCATGCCCAGCCGGTCGATTGTTTCAACCAACCGTTCGGCCATAACATGGGAACGCTCGCCCCGGGCCGCAAGATAGGCCGCTGCATCCAGGCCCAGCGGTAGCCGGCGCATCTCAGCGTAGAGCAAAATCAATTCGGCCATCATGGTATCGTCCGGCACCCCTATTTCCAGGTGCAACGCCGCGCTAAGCCGTGATGCCAGATCGGGCAGCGTGATCTGCCAACCTGCTTCACGCAAGGTTGTTATCAGCAGCAACGGGGCGGCATCTTCCTGCGCACGGTTCCAGCGGTGAAACAGTTCAGTCTCGTCCAACTGATCGGCATCATCGATTGCTTCGCCATCGCTTGCGGCCTGAAACCATTTGGCAATCAGAGATTTTCCCGATCGCGGCGGCCCGGCCAGAATAGCAGTGCGGAATGGCCAGCTTGATGCTGCGCTGATCGCTTCCAGTGCAGCCTGATTGGCATTGCCAATGACAATCCGCGATGGGCCGTTAGCCCCCGTTTCAAGGGGAAGCGCAATCTGGCTCATATCAGCGTTTGATTGAAAGCGCGTTGGCGCCAACCGAAACCTTCCAACCGCGCCCCCTGAGCGAGGCCGCCAGGGTATCGAGATCACCTTCGTAGGTGACCCGCATCACCGAAGTGCCGCCCATCGCCAGACTGGTGGTGGATGCGCCCTTTACGCCGGGCGCACTGCGCACGGCGCCAAGTGCGGAATCAACCGCCGCAGCATCGGGCGATGCAAACTGGACAGTAAAGGTGCGGGTTTCAACCGGCGCGGACGTGGCAGTTGGTGTTGCAGCGGGGCTGGCGCCATCGCTGGGCTTGGCGCTGGGCTTGTCCGTTGGCGCGGCAACTTGCGGGTTTTGCCCGGCGGCAATCAGCGCAGCGATACCGGGATCAATCTGGCCGGTCACGTTAAGCGAGGTATCGACCTTAAGCCGGCCATCAGCCAGCGCCGCGCCATAGATCTGATCAAGCTGGACAACCGCATCGGCCAGCATCTTTGGCAAGGCGGCCTCATCCTTGGCGGTCAGGGTAAAGCTGCCAAGATAGACGTTGTCTGGGCCGTACCGCGCAGTGAAGGTACCGCGCACCGGGCCGCCCGGCCATTGCCGTTCCAGCCGCGCTTCGGGGAACACGGCATCGGCCGCGCCAAACTGATCCAGCACATTGCGCCACCACGCCCGGCTGCGCCGACCTGGCTGCCCGGCGGTTAGAATCAGCGAATCGCCCCCGGCACCGACCGGACGCACATAATCGATCGGACTGTTGCCAGCGCGAAATTCCGCCCAGGCTTTTTGCCAAGGGCTTTTCACTTCATAGACCTGCGCAACACCGCCCGAATAGAGCACCGGAACCACCAGCAGGGGCGCAGAATGCTTGCGTCCGCCGTTGGCCCCGCCAACAAATTGCCCGGCCCGTGCCCGATCGAAAACCACGCCAAGCGTGGCAATATAACGGCGCGGACCGATCTGTTCGCGCTGGATCACGATTGCAGAGACCATCGACTGGATCGAACCATCGGCCATTGCCGGGCCGCCAGCCTTTTTCCAGGCCAGCCGCGCAGCCTCTTCCCAGCCCTTCGATCGCGCTTCCTCAGCGCTTGATCCGGTTGTGTTCACTTCAATATCGTTGATCTGGATGTCCGAAGTGCTGGCCACCGGCACGATCCCGCGATCACCTTCGACCTGGGCCCAAAGTTGGCCCGGCCCCAGCAGGATTGCAGCCAGCAGCGCGGCCAACAGCGCAGCCGCCAAGGCCAATGCAGCAGGTCGGGTGCGCCTCCGGGCGGAAAGGATGGAAGGTGAAATAGGTGTCATCGGGGAAAACCGGGTGCCTTTTGCCCAATCATCCGTGGAAATCCAAGCAGGAAAAGGCTAGGCCGCGCGCAATGTCTAACAATCCGCCCCCAAAGAGCTATTCCTATGAACAGGCTGGCGTCTCAATCGCCGCCGGCAACGCGCTGGTAAAGGCGATCGGTCCGCTGGCAAAAGCCACCGCCAGACCGGGCGCAGACGCCGAATTGGGCGGCTTTGGCGGCTTCTTTGATCTGAAGGCGGCGGGCTATACCGATCCCTTGCTGGTGGCCGCCAACGATGGGGTGGGCACCAAGGTTAAGCTGGCGATCGATTTCGATCGGCACGATACAATCGGACAGGATCTGGTTGCGATGTGCGTCAACGATCTGATCGTCCAGGGTGCAGAGCCACTGCTGTTCCTTGATTATTTCGCCACCGGCAAGCTGGAAAACGGCATCGCAACCCGCGTGGTGGCGGGGATTGCTGATGGCTGCAAGCTGGCCGGGTGTGCGCTGATCGGCGGCGAAACCGCCGAAATGCCCGGGATGTACGCTGCGGGGGACTATGATCTGGCCGGGTTCTGCGTGGGCGCGGTGGAACGCGGTGAACAGTTGACCGGCAGCAAGGTTGCTGAAGGTGATCTGCTTCTGGGCCTTGCCAGCAGCGGGGTCCATTCAAACGGCTATTCGCTGGTCCGCCGGCTGGCTGCGGATCTTGGCTGGCGGATGGATCGCCCGGCCCTGTTCGATCCGGAACGCCTGCTGATCGACCATTTGATTGAGCCGACCCGGATCTATGTGAAAAGCCTGCTGCCGGTGATCCGCGGCGGCAATATCCATGCTTTGGCCCACATCACCGGCGGCGGCCTGCTGGAAAACGTCCCCCGGGTCCTGCCCGAAGGCCTTCATGCCCGGATTGATGCCGGCGCGTGGGAGCAAACCCGGCTGATGGCGTTCCTGCAGGCGCAAGGCAATATCGAGCCAGCCGAAATGGCCCGGACCTTCAACTGTGGAATCGGGATGGTGCTGGCGGTGGCGGCGGATGAAGCGCCTGGCCTGATAACCGGACTGGAAGCCGCCGGTGAAACGATCCACGTGATCGGCGCGGTTGAAGCGGGTCTGCGCGGCTGCACCGTTTTTGGCGATGCCGAAGTGTGGAGTGCCCGCGATGCCTGGGAAGCCGCGCATCTTGCCTGAACGCGCCAAGGTCGCCGTGCTCATTTCGGGCAGCGGCACCAATATGGCCGCGCTGCTCTATGCCTCCCGCGCAGCTGATTGCCCATATGAGATTGTGCTGGTGGGATCGAACAATCCCGGCGCTGCTGGGCTGACACTTGCGGCGGCCGAAGGGATCGGCACTTTTGCCCTGCCGCACCAGGGCATGGCGCGGATCGATCACGATATGGCGATGGATGCTGCCATCCGGGCCAGCGGGGCACAGTATGTCGCGCTGGCGGGTTATATGCGCATTCTGACGGCTGAATTCGTGACGGGATGGGATGGCCGGATGCTCAATATCCATCCCTCGCTTTTGCCCAAGTATACCGGGCTTCACACCCATGAACGCGCGCTTGCCGCCGGTGATAGCTGTGGGGGCTGCACCGTCCATCTGGTAACTGCCGCGCTGGACGACGGGCCAGTGCTGGGCCAGACCCCGGTAGTGATCCTGCCGGGCGACACCGCCGATAGCCTGGCCGCACGGGTGCTGATCGCAGAACATCAGCTTTATGCGCGTTGCCTGTCCGATCTGGTGGCGCAGGGTTCATCGCCCGATTTCCTGATCCAGCAAGTTCGTGAGCTGGCATTGGCCCTGCCCGAAACCGACGAAGTGCTAAGCCACGCAATGCCTTGCTTCGGGATCGTGAAGGGCAAGAAATTTGCCTATGTTTCGAACGATCACCACGGTGACGGCAAGGTTGCGCTGCTGGTCAAGATCAGCGGTGCAGACGAGCAGGCCCAGCTTATCGAGTTGGACGAGGCCCGCTATTACCGCCCGCCCTATTTTGGTGACGGCTGGATCGGCATCCGCCTTGATCTTGGCGATACCGACTGGGACGCGGTAGCCACCAGCCTCAATCGCAGCTGGCACAGCATTGCCCCCAAAAAGCTGACCGGCCTGTTCAGCGCCGCAGATCAATTTTGACGGTTCAAATCATTAACCAATTTCGGAAATTCCAAAGTAGGCATCCCCGTCTATCCCAAATTATCGATACAAAGACTGAGGAGACCGGAAATGGCATTCATGCGCAAACTTTGGGACGACCAGGCCGGGACATCCGCGGTTGAATACGGCCTGATCTGCAGCTTGATGGTCGTCGGGCTCGTCGTCGGCGTGCAGGGTCTTGGTGCTACGGTTGGCAGCAGCTTCGATAACACCAAGTCAAAAATTCAGACCGCAACGCAGCCCTGACGCAACGCAGCCCTGACCTGGGTCAGATCTCAGCACCGTCCACCATCGGGCGATCCTGGCGCGAGGCGCGATAGCGTGCATCAGGCTCGGTTGGGCCGGGCGAGATCACCACATAATCGTCATGCACTTCGATCAAGGTGCCAACAAACGGCCAGCCTTCCATCGTGCTGACCTTGTAGCTCACCGTATCGCCGACTTTGAATGTCGCCGGATCGAAATTGAATTCGAACGGGCAATCCTCGCCCTCACCGCCCATGCCCTTCATGCGCAATCTCCTTTGCCAGGAAGATAGGCGCAGCCCCGGCAAACGCAACGGGCCAGCGGAGATTTCCGCCCGCCCGCCGGTTTGGCTCAGGCCACTTTGGCCTGCGAAACGATCCCGGAAATTTCATCAAGCAAGGCCAGCCGCTTCTTCTTGAGCGTTTCGCAATATTCGTCGGACGGGGTTTCGATCCCGGCTTCGATCCGGTGTATTTCGCCGTTCAGCGCGTGGTATCGCTCAGAAAGTGTGCCAAAATGCGCGTTGTGCAGCTTCAATTCGTGCAGCAGCGCATGATCGCCGGGAAACTCATCGGCGAGTTCGTGGGGGGTGTGTGACATGCCTTCTCCCTTGCTTGGTGTTGATGCAAAGCAGTATCGGCAAGCCTTTGTAGCGGCGCCTTGTCTTGCATCAAATCGCCACCGCAACCCGAAAAAAGGGCAGCACAAAGCACAAAAAAGGCCGCCGGATCACTCCGGCAGCCTCTTTGATTTTAGCGCAGCGCCGCTTAGCCGACCAGTTCTTCAGGCTTGAAGAAATAGGCGATTTCGATCGCCGCATTTTCATCCGAATCCGAACCGTGGACCGAATTGGCCTCAATCGATTCGGCCAGTTCCTTGCGGATCGTGCCCGGTTCGGCATTGGCAGGGTTGGTTGCGCCCATCACGTCGCGGTTGCGCTGCATGGCATCTTCGCCTTCGAGCACCTGAACCACAACCGGGCCGCTGATCATGAATTCAACCAGTTCACCAAAGAACGGGCGCTCAGCGTGAACTGCGTAAAAGCCTTCGGCCTGGGCGCGGGTCATGTGGATGCGCTTTGAAGCGACAACGCGCAAACCGGCTTCTTCCAGCATCTTGGTAACCGCGCCGGTCAGATTGCGGCGGGTGGCATCGGGCTTGATGATCGAGAAGGTGCGGGTAACCGCCATGTCAATTTCCTTGCAAAGGTGGTTTGTATTGGGAGGGTGCGCGCGCCCCTAGCGGGGAAAATGCAGCGCCGCAAGGTTTTGGCGTCAGCCAGCCTTGGTCCAGCGGCCTTGCTCCTGCCGCCAGTAATTGCGTTCGGCCCCTTCGCTCTCTCCCAGCTTGCGCCAGGTTGCACGGGCATCGTCGATCATCGAGCCATCAAACAGCAGAAACACCCGCTCAAACGCTTCTGCTCCTTCGCGCCATTGCCCATCTGCCAGCGCCAGATACGTCGCACCGTTGTGCGGCTCAAGGCTTTCGGCCAGCAGGATCGGCTGGCGGGCATCGTGCGGGCCGCCTGCCGCAGCGTGGGCCAGAAACAGCTCCTTCACACCCCACAGTGCGGCACTGATCCGCCCGCGTTGATCCGCATCGGCAGAGACCACCAGCACCCGCGCCCCGGCATCCAGCATCTTGGCCGCAAGCTGCGGCAAGGCGCCTTCGACCGGGGTCTGGCTTAACTGGTAGAAATCAACCCTCAAGCCCGACTATCCTTCAAGGTGGTCCCTGACATAACGGTCCAGAACGCGCACACCGTAACCGGTTGCGCCCTTGTCCCAGGTTGCGCCGGGTTTGCCGGCCCAGGCCATCCCGGCGATATCGAGGTGCGCCCAGGGGATGCCCTTATCGACATAGCGCAGGATGAACTGCGCCGCAGTGATCGATCCGCCTTCGCGGGGGCCAACGTTTTTCATATCGGCAATCGGGCTGTCGATCAGCTTGTCATAAGCAGCCCCCAGCGGCATCCGCCACAGCTTGTCGCCACTGGCATCGCCAGCCGCAATCAGTTTGCTCGCCAGGCCATCGTCATTTGAGAAGATGCCGGCCTGTTCATGGCCTAGCGAAATCACCATCGCCCCGGTCAGCGTGGCCAGATCGATAATCGCGCGCGGGGCATATTCCTTTTGCACCCAGGTAACGCAATCACACAGCACCAACCGCCCTTCGGCATCGGTATTGATAACTTCCACGGTCTGCCCGGACATCGAGGTGACCACATCGCCCGGGCGCTGGGCATTGCCATCGGGCATGTTTTCCACCAGCCCGCAGATTCCCACAACATTGGCCTTGGCCTTGCGCCGGGCG